>CADEDV010000027.1:0-18784 GCA_902826165.1 uncultured Bacteroidota bacterium | reverse complement strand
CCGAAGAAAGAAACCGGGCACTGATGAATACATCATTTCCGTTCTCTGCAAACCGGATCAGTTTTTTCATCTCGTACTCAGAGGCATAAAACCGGGGAGAGATGATCAGCAATGCCTGCTTCTTACCATAATTGGACAACGAATCCCAGTCGCCAGGTTCTTTTTTGCTGGTACTGATGGAAGCTTCCCGAAAAAGATGTTTGAGTCCCTCGTACGCTATATAAGCCCCGTAGGGATTCTTATCCTTTTTATTAAGGGTAACCCGCTGGTCTGGTATTCTCTTTCGCTCTTCACCCTTACCGGTCAGCAGCATCACCGCTACAGCAAGGGCCACAAGAATTAAAACGATATATAAAACTTGTTTCTTCAATTTATGATTTCACTAAGGGTTCAAAATTTTCAAATTCCTTTTTAATCAGTTGATAGCTCTCCTGGTTCACTTCAAAATGCCCGTACCAGCTGTATTCATAATGCCGGGTGATCCTGAAAAAATCATTATAATAAGTGGTTGAACTCAGTTGCATCAGGTAATCAAGATTGGTCCGGTCGGGTTTATAGCGGATAATATTCCGTTCGGCCATATTCTTCAGTGTCCGTAAAAACATCAGGCGTATAGCCACCCGGTAATTACCTGCTGCCGCCGCCTTATCAATTTCTTTCTGGTAATTGATCGCAAAAATATCTTCGGTCTCTTCCACTGCTGAATCATCAGCAATACGCCTGTCTTTTTTACGAAACAGGCTGACATTACTGTTGGACAGGAAAATAACAAGAAAGGCAACAAAGCCACCAATGATAACGATCCATAATAAAGTTTGCAGAAAGGGATTGCCTGTTTTTTCTTCCTCATCGCTTTTCCGCCGGTATTCAATTCTCCGGTTCCTGCCACTGTCATTGGGTGGCGCATATATCGTTCCCTGTTGTTGGCGTTGCTGGTTTTTAAAAACGGAATCAGCATACCAGAAGTCCTTGTCTTTTTTCAATGCCTGGATCAAACTGTCCGGCAATTGCCGCAACAATAAAGAATCCATACCATATCCTTCCATCCAGCGATGCAGGAAATACCCGGATTTTTCTTCAGCCGGGGGCTCCGCATAGTCCTCATCATATTCATCAACAGCCACCACTGTATCCATCACTTCTTCCTGCGCCTGTATATACTGGGTAGCCAATAAAAAACAGAAGAGCAACAAAAACAGTTTTGTTACAACAACCCGCTTATATAGTAATGGGAACAACGACACTTATACTTCCTCCTCGTTTAATTGAACCTTCATCCTGCGGCCAAGCCGGATGGGATAAATAACAAAATACCAGATCACAAAAATAACAGACAGTGAAACCACCAGGGTAGTAAGCACAGAAAGATCATTATACAACCGGGTGATCAATCCTTCAAAAAAAGCTGCCAGTGCAAATACCGGCATTAGGCCAATGATCATTTTCACCCCGTCTTTCGCCCCTTGTTTAAAAGCATCTATACGTTTGATGGTGCCGGGAAAGAGAAAACTTTTCCCAAGTACCAGGCCGGCAGCCGCCGCCACAATTATTGCTGTGATCTCTAAAGTGCCATGCACAAAAACCACCAGCCAGAAATCCAATCCCAATCCCTGCGAAGCGAACATCTCATCAAAAACACCCACCATCACACTATTTTGAACAAGAATATAAATAGTGGGAACACCGCAGAAGATACCGGACGTAAAGGCAATCGTAGATACTTTAATATTATTGATCATGATGCGCAGCCAGCTTAGTATGGGGTTGCCAGATTCATACACACCAAAGGGGTTCCCTTTTTCAATATTCTCTTTTGTCATATCCACATAGCCGCTGCTCAGCACACTGCGGGTAAAATTTTCGTCCTGGCTGGAGGCAAAAAAACCAAATGCAAAGAATAAGAGGAAAACGATCAAAGAAAACAGCATCACTCCATGATGCTTATAAAAAGTAAGCGGCAGGTCATATTTCCAGAACGTAACAAGCCGGTTCGATTCTTCTTTCCGGTTCTTATAAATAGTGAGATAGACCTTCGACGCTTCGTTGTTGATAAAACGGGTGACCTTACCGGAAGGATAAAATGTTTTCGCATACGCCAGGTCTTCCACCAGCTGGGTAAAATCCTTTGCCATTTCATCAGGGTCTCCGGAAGGTTGGTGCTGGTTCTTCAGCCAGCGGTCTTTATTCTTCTTGATAAACAGGGCTTCTCTCAAACGTCGGTGCTTTGGGTTGTAAAATACTATTTTTTGTAACTGCCTGTATAAAGCAACCCGGTTTAATATGCAAAAAGCAGTAATTTAACGTCCTGATAAAAACAACCGTTCCAATGGGAGCTATCAAGGTACCTACCAATTTTAATATAGAGCTGGAATTTGAGATACCGGAATTTTACCGGCGGATGCTGGCCCTGATCATAGATATTACAATCGAGTTTTTTTACCTGAAAATCGCTTTTGGCATTCTTGAAAACGCCTACGGTAATGATATTTTCCTCGACAGCGAAGCACAATTCGACAAGCAGGCCTGGTCCATGATCTTATTTGTTCCCATTATGATCTACCATGTGACCCTGGAAATTTTAATGAATGGGCAAAGTGTGGGCAAAAAGATCATGAGTTTACGGGTGGTGGACGAACTGGGGGGCAAGCCCAGTATCAGCCAGTTTATCATCCGCTGGTTACTGAGAGTATCTGATGTCTGGATGCTGATCATCCTGATCCTTTTTATTCAACTTTTTCAATCCTCTGACCCGGTCACCATTTTTATTTTTATCCTGGCCTTCGGTTTCCTGATCACCGACCTGGTACTGGTTGTTTCCTCTAAAAAAGGGCAACGCATCGGTGATATTCTGGCGCATACCATCCTCATCCGGACCAATACCAGATCCAATATTGAAGAAACGGTTTTCCAGGAAGTGGCCGACAGCTATGTCCCCTCTTTTCCGCAGATTATGCAATTAAGTGATAAGGATATCAATGCTATCAAAAGCATTTTGGAAACAGCCCGTAAAAAAGGCGATTTCTATATGGCTTCCAATGCCAGCGAAAAGATAAAGACGCATCTTAAAATAGATTCAGCTTTATCACCCTTTGATTTCCTGGATACCTTGTTGAAAGACTACAATTATCTGTCTGTAAAATAAATAACCGCTACCAGGGGGTAACGGTTATGAGTATACTTTCTGTTTTTATTACTTCGAAAAAATTACATCGAAGCTATTCCACCGGCAATAAAGGCCAGCAGGTAGAAAGCGATGATAATAATGGTGAGTATTCCCACAAACCGGAACATGACCTTCAGGTTCTGGAAACTGCCAGTCAGCATTGCCTGGTCATCTGTCTGCAAAGCAGTTTTCATTTTATTAGAAAACCGAAGCAGGAAAAGACAGGGAAAAAAGTAAATAGCTGCAAGGATAATATAGATAACAGCCATCATCGTACCCAGGCCGTCGAAAGCACTGCTGTTTTCATACATACTATAGCGACGGCCGGCACTGGTAATCTCACTATAATTAGCAGCCATATATAACCCGGCAAGTGCAATGAGCACACATATAATAAATCCAAAAATGGCTAAGAATTTCCCCCATTTGGCCGCTTCTGAAAGATGTGCCCTGATCGCCTGGTCAAAATTGAGATTGAATAAACTATCGGGTTGTTGTTGCTCTTGTTCCATGTTGATTTGGTTTTTGGTATTGTTAAAAATAAGCCTTGAAAAAAACTAATGCAAATTTTTTGCCTTCATTCACAGGAAAAAATAAAATATCAATATGCCCTTGCAAACAACACTCTTTGCGTGGAAGGTTTACCGGTCAATATACATTGACCAGCCTCGGGTTCATTATTCAGCGGAATACAACGTATCGTCGCTTTTGTTTTTTCCTTGATCGCATCCTCTGTTTCACCGGTGCCATCCCAATGTGCTGAAATGAACCCACCTTTTTCATCCAGCAGTTTTACAAATTCATCCCAGCTGTCAGCTTTGGTAATATGTTCATCCCGGTACACTAATGCTTTGTTGTACATATACTGCTGAATATCTTTCAGCAGGCTCTCCACATACTGCGCAATACCATCCAGTGATACCACTCTTTTCTCCTTGGTATCCCTGCGGGCCACTTCAATCTCATTCTTCTCTATATCACGGGCACCCAGGGCCAACCGTACCGGTACCCCTTTCATTTCATACTCGGCAAATTTCCAGCCCGGTCTTGTATTTTCATTGTCATCATATTTCACCCGTATGCCCAACGCCTTTAATTCTTTGATGATCGCATCCGCTTTTGTCCCGATCATTGCTTTTTGTTCGTCGCCTTTATAGATCGGAACGATAACGACCTGTAATGGAGCAATTCTTGGCGGCAAGATCAATCCCTGGTCATCACTATGCGCCATTACCAGCGCACCTACCAGTCTTGTACTTACACCCCAACTGGTTGCCCAAACATAATCCAGCTGGTTTTCCTTATTGGAAAATTTTACATCAAATGCTTTGGCAAAATTCTGTCCCAGGAAATGCGAAGTACCTGCCTGCAATGCTTTACCATCCTGCATCAGTGCTTCAATACAATAGGTATCTTCTGCACCGGCAAAACGTTCATTGGCAGATTTCACACCTTTGATCACGGGCACGGCCATCCAGTTCTCCACGAAGTCGGCATATACATGGAGCATTTTTTCTGTTTCCTCGATCGCTTCTGCTTTAGTGGCATGGGCAGTATGGCCTTCCTGCCATAAGAATTCTGCGGTACGCAGGAATAAACGGGTTCGCATTTCCCAACGCACCACGTTAGCCCATTGGTTAATTAACAGGGGCAGATCACGGTAAGATTGTATCCATCCTTTATAGGTATTCCAGATGATCGCTTCGCTGGTGGGGCGGACTATTAATTCTTCCTCCAGTTTGGCCTCAGGATCCACCATCAGCTTTCCCTTATTATTAGGATCAGTTTTCAAGCGGTAATGGGTAACAATAGCACATTCCTTGGCAAACCCTTCTGCATTTTTCTCCTCGGCTTCAAACAAGCTTTTTGGAACAAACAAAGGGAAATAGGCATTCACATGCCCGGTATCCTTGAACATTTTATCTAATGCGTCCCGCATATTTTCCCAAAGTGCATAGCCATAAGGTTTTATGACCATACAACCTCTTACAGCTGAATAATCAGCCAGTTCTCCTTTTAAAACAAGGTCATTGTACCATTGCGAATAATCGGCCGCTCTAGATGTGATCTCTTTGCTCATATTTCTGGTTTCTGCTTGCCGTGGTTGGTTTAACCAGCCCGGCAACATTTAATAATTCTTAACAGGACTCCGGGCAATAATCCCGGTAAAACTTTTAAACTTTGTTACGCAAACGTTTGTTTAACCTATAAGTCGCACAAAAATAGTAACTTCAATTTTAACCGCTTAAACCATTTGCCATGAAACACTCAATTTTACTTCTGGCAGTTTTTTCCGCCCTTGCGATCAGCAGTTGTACTACCGCCTATAAAACCGGTCAGACACCTGATGATGTATATTATTCCCCGGTTCGCCCCGATGATGAATATGTAAACCGTGAAGAAAGAGACGACCGGAAGTACCGAGGCGTGGATGAATATTATGATGACCGTTATCTCCGGATGCGGGTGCATAACCGCCGCTGGAATGACCTGGATGACTGGTATTATTATGGCGACCGCTACAGCTATAACTATTCTTACCTGAATAATAACTGGCACAATCCATGGTCTCCATACAATTACTGGAACTGTCATTTCAATCCTTATTATACCGGCGTAGTTATTGTTTCACCAAAAAGTCCTGTGTACAGGAGCCCGAGGACCTTTAACCTGAATACCTATAACAGCAACTCGCTGACCAATAATAATTATTCGAATCCCAAGTACTCCAATTATGCCAACTCCAACAGCGGGGGAACAAGGGTCTTCAATAATTCATCGTATAATAACAGCAGCAACGGAAGCACAAGAACGAATGGTAACACCGGCAGCTTCCTGAGAAATGTTTTCAATAACAACAACAGTTCTTCCAATACAAAAAGCTCCAGCAGTTCTTCTTCCTCTTCTTCCAGTTCCAGCAGTTCTTCCAGTTCATCAGGAAGTGGCAGTAGTGCACCGGTAAGAAAATTCTAAACTTTTTAAAAAGCCCTTCTGTTAAAAGCAGGAGGGTTTTTTATAACAACAGCTACTGACGAATCATTGATAATCCTATTTAACTCTATAACATGAAAAGAATATTTTTCATAGCCGCCTGTTTGGCTTCAGCCAATGGGTTGCTGGCACAGGAACCTGCGGATGCACTCCGCTATGGCTGGGTCACATCAAACGGAACGGCAAGACAACAGGCAATCGGTGGTGCCATGGCATCACTCGGAGGAGATATATCAGCCACTTTTGTCAACCCGGCCGGTTTGGGCTTTTTTAAAACCGGTGATTTTGTTCTGACGCCGGCTTATAATTTCCTGAATAATAAATCCAGCTATTTTGGAAGAACCGAAAAAGATAAATCAAAACAATTATCCTTTGGTACTTCGGGAATCATCTGGGGAACCGGTGAAATAAACACCCGTACCAGTAAATCATCTGGAAGTGCTTTTGCCATTGCTGTGAACAGGACCGCCAATTTCAATAATAATATTTTGTACCGCGGTATCAATACCCAAAGTTCCTATTCACAAAAATTTTTAGAGCAATTACAAAATGATAATGTTACCGATGCGAATGTGGCGGTAAGCAATTATCCCTTCGGGACCAGCTTAGCGATGAATACATTCTGGATCGACACCGCCAATGGGTATATGAGTGGCAACAGGAATTTTGTTTCCCTGGCACAACCTTTACTCGCCACCGGCGGCCTGATACAGGAACAAATTGTGAACAGCAGTGGTGGTATTACGGAGCTGGCCTTAGCTGGTGCGGGCAACATCAAGGATAAATTCTACTTCGGTGCTACCTTGGGTATTCCTTTCCTGAATTATACCCGTGAATCCAGTTTTTCAGAAGCAGATGCCACGACGGATATCAATAACCGTTTTGACTTTGCTACTATCAATGAGAACCTGAGTACAAAAGGAACAGGCCTCAACCTTAAACTCGGTATCATTTACAAACCGGTTGAATATGTCCGGTTGGGATTTGCTTTCCATACACCTACTTTTTACCGACTTACTGATAAATACAATGCCACTGTTATCACAGACACTGAAGGTTTCCAGGGAAGGCTGAACCAGAGTTCCTCTTTATTTACCGGTGGTAATGATGCCGAGATCAGTTACTGGCATTTTACTCCCTATCGTGTGATGATCAGCGGTTCGTATGTATTGAGAGAAATTGAAGATGTAAGAAAACAAAAAGGTTTCCTGACGGCCGATATCGAATATGTGAATTATAAATCTTCTTCCTTTACTACTGACCCGGAAGCTGATGACAGCGAGGAAACAAGGGCTTATTTCAAAAAACTGAATACTGCCATTGATGATGCTTACAAAGGTGCTTTCAATATCAAAGTGGGGGGCGAATTAAAATTCACGACCATCATGGCCAGGCTGGGTGCTGCTTATTATGGCAACCCTTATAAAGGCCTGGCTGGTGAAAAAGGAAACCGCTTTTCTGCAAGTGGTGGCCTGGGTTATCGTAACAAAGGTATGTTCATCGACCTGAGTTATGTACACACTATGGGTAAAGATGTACACTATGCCTACCGTCTTCAATACAGCGCTTTCTCCGGCGCAAGAATTAAGAACACAGGAGGAAATGCGGTGCTGACAGTTGGATTCAAGATATAAAACTACTTGGTTAACGATAGTTGAAGCACTTGCGAAAGCAGGTGCTTTTTTATTAACCATCATCCTCCTAAAAAAACATGACGAAAATCATATTCCTTCCCGTTTGTTCCGGCCGGAATCAGTAACTAATGTTACAAGAATTCAGCAGCAACTTTTTTTTCTTTGTTTCACAAAAGAGAAAAATATGAAGTACATCATCATCGGTGCTGTGGCTGGCGGGGCCAGTACAGCCGCCCGGTTAAGAAGACTGGATGAAAAAGCGGAGATCGTTATTTTCGAAAGGGGAGAATATATATCCTATGCCAACTGCGGCCTGCCTTACTATATCGGTGATGTGATCAAAGACCGGAATAAACTGTTTGTACAAACAGCAGCATCGTTCAAGAGCCGCTTCAACATTGATGTCCGTATTTCCACAGAAGTAACAGGTATTGATGCAGCCACTAAAAAGATCACTGCTAAAAACCTGCTGACCGGTGAAGAATACTCCGAAAGCTATGATAAACTGGTACTTTCCCCCGGTGCAGAACCGATCCGTCCGCCCCTGCCCGGTATTAATTTACCCGGCATCTTTACATTAAGAAATGTAAACGATACCGATCATATCAAAAATTATGTACGGCAACGTTCATCCGGTAAAGCCGTAGTGATCGGTGCGGGGTTTATTGGTTTGGAAATGGCCGAGAACCTGCATGAGTTGGGGCTGGACGTAAGCATTATTGAAATGGGCAATCAAATTTTAGCACCCGTTGATTTCCCCATCGCCGCATTAGTACAGCAACATATCCGTTCCAAAGGAGTTGATCTCCGCCTGAGCAGTGCCGTTACCGGTTTTGAAAAAGAAAATGATACAATTAAAGTGTTGCTCAAAGATGGCAGTAGTATAGATGCGGATGTAGTGATCCTTTCCATTGGTGTCCGCCCCGATACCAAACTGGCCATCATGGCGGGTTTGCAACTGGGAGCTGCCAAAGGCATTTGGGTGAATGAATATTTACAAACTTCCAACCCCGATATTTATGCAGTGGGTGATGCGATTGAATTTCCTAATCCCATTACCGGGCAATCCATGAATACTTACCTCGCAGGGCCGGCAAATAAACAAGGCCGTATCTGTGCCAACAATATTGTACTGGGAAACCAGCAGATCTATAATGGTGCTATCAATACGGCGATTGTAAAAGTGTTTGATATGACGGTGGCCACCGCAGGGACGGCTTCCAAACATTTGAGAGCTGCCAATATTGAACATATTGTTTCCACCAATCACAGTGGTTCACATGCCGGTTATTATCCCGGTGCCCAACAAATGGCCATACAAATTGCCTTCACCCCCGCAGACGGGAGATTACTGAGTGCCCAAATAGCCGGATACGATGGCGTGGATAAACGAATTGATATCCTTGCTTCTGCTATTAAAAGAGGCAGCACTATTTATGAGCTCACTGAATTTGAACATGCTTATGCTCCGCCCTATTCTTCTGCCAAGGACCCGGTAAATATGGCGGGCTTTGTGGCAGAGAATATTTTACTGGACCGATTGAAAGTTTTTTACTGGGATGAAATAGCCGGTCTGCCTGCCGATAGTTTATTGCTGGATGTAAGAACAGTGAAAGAGTTTGAGCATGGGCATATTGAAGGAGCGGTTAATATACCTGTTGATGAGATCAGGCAACGGCTGGATGAATTACCTGTTGACAAACCCATTTATATTTATTGTGAGGCCGGTCTTAGGGGCTACCTGGCCCAGCGTATACTTCGCCAATCCGGTTTTGAAAAAGTGTCCAATTTATCCGGCGGTTATCATTCCTGGGAAGCATGTCATTTGGAAAATTTGCAGTGTGTTCCGAAAGTATTGGCGATCGCCTGATGAACTATTGCAAATCAACTGATCTGATTATTTCATCTGTTTGAAATGGCGTAAACCATTTCATCTCCTCATCTTTCTTAAACCAGGTCATCTGCCGTTTGGCATACTGTCTTGTATTGATCTTTATCTGTTCAACTGCCTTTTCCATGGAAATTGTTTCTTCGAGATATTCAAAGAGTTCTTTATAGCCCACTGTTTGCAGGGCATTGAGATGTTTATACGGGACTAATCCTTTTACTTCTTCCAGTTGCCCTGCCTGCATCATCTGGTCAACCCTTGTATGAATGCGCTGATGCAATTCTTCTTTAGGTAATTCAAGCCCGATCTTTATGATATTGAAATCCCGTTGCGTCTTCTCCCCTTTCCGGAAGGAAAGAACAGACTGCCCGGTACTTTCCAGCACTTCCAGTGCCCGCATCATCCGCTGCGGGTTTTGTATCTCACCACTTTCATAAAAAGCTGGATCCTTTTGCTGCACCTGTTCCTGTAACCATACTAACCCTTTGTTGTTGTAATTGCTGATGATCTGTTCTCGGATGGCAGGATCAACGGCCGGTATCATATCCAGTCCTTCACAAAAGACCTTGATGTATAAACCTGTTCCGCCCACCATGACAACTGTATCCTGCTGCTGAAATAACTCCGTTGCCTTTTGTAATGCATACTGCTCAAACCCGGCTGCTGTTATTTCATCCTGGATGGAATGAGAGGCAATAAAATAATGATTTACTGCTGCGAGTTCCTGTTCCGATGGCCTTGCCACACCAATATTCAGTTCTTTATAACACTGCCGGCTGTCAGCTGAAATAATAGAGGTAGTAAAATGCTTTGCCAGCTGAATGGCCACAGCCGTTTTTCCCACTGCCGTGGGGCCTGCCACAACGATCATTGTTTTTCTTCCTGCTGACATGAAACCTATTTAAAAACCCCGGCACTGGGCCAGGGCTTGTATTGTTATTTTACGCTAAAAATTATACTTCTTCCCCTTCGCTTGCTTCCCCGGCTTCTGTACTTTCTTCACCCAGTCCCAGGTCTTCCCCATCTTCATCTTTTTCTGCAAAGCCATCACCCACAGCACTGAGATCATATTTTTCTTCAATATCTGCAAATTTCTCACCCAATAATCCCTTGGTACCATACTGGCTGGGAGCTATGCCTTCTGTCCGGATTGTGGAAGGGTAAATGGTTTTGGGGTTTTCTTCTTTCGACACATTGATCAGTTCGACCAGGAAACCCCAGTTCTTATTAAAATCATAATGGTACACGAACCGCTGGTTAGGAGCTTTGATCTCAGAAGCGATCGTTGTTTCACTCATGATCAGTGGCGGTGCCTTATACTCTTTATCATATTTCTCCACAGATATCTCCCGACCCCTCAACCAATGATCATTACTGCGGTAAAAAGTAGCCTTATGCTTATTATCAAATTCGTAAGCCTTCAGAATTGCCTCATGCAATTCAAAAAATGACTGGGTATGCCTGATCACCACATCACGGTATACACTTTCATCTTCCTCTAAATAGATCCTGAATCTTAAAATTGCCATAGGTCAAAATTACGGTTTCTTTACTTCCAAACCCATCTCTTTCGCTTTATTGATCATAAAGGAATTGGCAGCTTCATATTCATTGGGAATGAGCCCATCAAGGATAGCATCTTTCAGTGCATCTTTGATAATACCCACTGGTTTGGAAGGCGGCAGGCCAAAGGTTGCCATGATCATTTCACCGGTAATGGGCGGCTGCCAGTTACGGATATGGTCACTCTCTTCCACTTCTTTACAACGCTGCCTGACCAGTTGAAAATTTTCCTGGAAACGTTTTACTTTTTGTTTATTCTTTGAGGTGATATCTGCATCACATAAGATCATCAGGGCTTCCAGGTCTTCCCCGGCATCAAATAATAAACGGCGTATGGCGGAATCGGTGATATTTTCTTTGGTCAGGCTGATCGGCCGCAAATGCAGCTCTACCAGTTTCCTGACAAATCGCATTTTTTCATTCTGCGGCAGCTTCAGCTTGGTAAATATTTTAGGCACCATTCTTCCACCCACCACTTCATGCCCGTGAAAGGTCCAGCCATGTCCTTCTTCAAATTTCTTGGTCACCGGTTTGGCAATATCATGCAGGATAGCCGCCCAGCGTAACCAGAGATCAGTAGTATTCACTGAAATGTTATCCAGCACTTGCAGTGTATGATAAAAGTTATCCTTGTGCCCGTGACCATCTTTGTACTCTGCACCGGCCAGCTCCACCATCGGCGGAAAAATAATATGCAACAGTTTGCTTTTATACAAGAGATCAAACCCAATGGAAGGTTTTGCTGCCAGAACGATCTTATTCAACTCATCCGTTATTCGTTCCTGTGAAATGATACGGATGCGTTCTGCATTATCAATGATACCCTGCCAGGTGGTTTCCTCAATAGTAAATCCTAATTGAGTGGCAAACCGGATAGCCCGCATCATCCGTAACGGGTCATCACTGAATGTTTGTGAAGGTTCCAATGGGGTGCGGATAATCTTATCTTCCAGATCCTTTACCCCGTTGAACGGATCGATCAGTTTACCATGCTCTTTTTTATTCAGGCAGATCGCCAGGGCATTGATGGTAAAGTCACGGCGGTTCTGGTCATCTTCCACCGTACCCGGTTCCACTTCGGGTTTTCTTGATTCAGATCGGTAGCTTTCCCGCCGGGCACCGACAAATTCAATATCAAAATCCTCGGCCACTTTGATATGTGCGGTACCGAATGTTTTGAAAAAGTTGACATGGGGAACAGGATTGAACTGTTTCGCCACTTCGGTTGCCAGTGCAATACCATCACCCACACAAACAATATCGGCATCCTTCGTTTCCCGGTTCAATAATTTATCCCGTACAAAACCACCGATCAGGTAGGTCTCCATACCTAATCCATCAGCTGCCTTTGTGATCTTATTCAGTAAAAACAATTCTTTATCGGTGCAATTGATCTCCATAAACAGGGCAAAGATAAACGGATAAGATGAAGGTTCAGGGCCTCAGTATTTCAACCCGGCCATCATTCCATTTGATCACCGAGGAAGGTTCGGCAATGGTTGTATCCTCCTGCCGGTAGCCAACGATATAGTCAACTCCTTTTTTTATTTCATCGCTTATTGCAGTAAATATTTTGGCCGGAGGCTGACCGGATATATTAGCAGAAGTGGAAACAACCGGCTTACGGAATCTTTTTATCAAATGCTTACAAAATTCCTCTTTACAAATGCGGATGGCTATGCTACCGTCTGCGGCTACTAAATTACCGGCAAAGCCGATGGCGCCTTCATAAATAACCGTGGTAGGCTTTACTGCCTGGTCCAGGTAATCAAATACCTGCAGGTCAACAGCCGCCACATATTGCATCACATCTCTCTCATCGGCCACCAGTACGATCATGGCTTTTTCATCCGGCCGTTGCTTCAATGCGTAAATTTTTGATACGGCCCGTTCATTCGTAGCATCACAACCGATTCCCCACACCGTATCGGTGGGATATAAAATCAGGCCGCCTTTCTTCAGGACCTGCAAACACTGTTCGATATCTTTTTCAAAATCTACCATAACTCTTTATATACATTCATGACAGTATCTGCACATTTTTGCTGCGTAAACCGCTGTGCATGCTGCCAGCCTTTTTCTTTTAATGAAACCGATAATTCTTTATCCGTATAAATTCTCTGCATACCAACAGCTATTTCTTCCGCACTGGAAGGGTTCACATAATAAGCCCCATCACCACCGGCTTCCGGTAAACAGGAAACATTGGAAGTGATTACCGGCGTTTTACTCCATAAGGCTTCCAGTACAGGAATGCCAAATCCTTCAAAGAAAGAAGGATAGATCATGGCAATGGCTGACTGATAGATGGCCGGAAAATCATCTGCTGTTTTAAAAGAACTGATTGCTTTTGCCGCCGGGCTATCCGATAAAAAAATGATCTTCTTCTCCAGGCCGTTCTGGCTGATATAATCTTTTACCTGTTCTTTATATTTCGTTCCCTCGCCAATCACTACTAATGGTATTGTCAATTCATTCCGTAAGAGGAAAGCAGCTTTACAGATATTCAGCAGGTTTTTCCGTTCAATAATGGAACCAACATATAAATAATATTCTTCCGGCAAATCATACGCCTGCTTGATCATCATTTTTTCTGCAGCGGTAACTTCTTTACCAAAAGCTGGATTGCAACTCTGGTAGCAAACCCTGATCTTTTCTTCCGGAGTTTTGTAAAACTCCATAATATCCCGTTTGGTCTGCTCACTGATAGCGATCACCCGGTCCGCATGTTCACAGGCATACCGGAATTTCTTACTGTAAATCTTTACGTCAATTGCATTGTACTGCTCGGGGTAACGTTCATGGATCAGGTCATGTATAGTTACGACTGATTTAATACCTGTTTGCTGAATGCCCAATGGTATCTCGTGGCTGAGACCATGGTACAAACCGATCTTCAGTCTTTGCAGATCTTTTTTAACCCAGCTGCTGCGCCAGGCTGAACTGAATAGTTTATTGATGAACCCTGAAGGCAATACTTCATGCAGGTTATCCGCCTTGAGTGAAAACCGTTTGGCCGGTTTGGGATTGCATAAATAATACTGGTGCTCCGGGTGAAATTCCGAAAGTGAACGAATGAGTGTGCGGCTGTAATGCCCCAATCCTGTTCCGTTGTGAAAAGCCCGTTTTGCGTCGAACCCTATATTCATAATTGGTTATGCAAATGTGCGAATTAATTTCCGCCCAGCAGCATATTTGCCAGCCCGTAAATCTTCCTATTAGCTTATTTTCGCAGCAAATTTTTATCAATGAAAGAATTGGTACTGGAAGCATGGGCCAACCGTGAATTATTAAAAGATAATACCTACAGTGATGCTGTAAGGGCCGTGATCGAAGAAGTGGATAAAGGCAGATTAAGAACCGCTTCTCCTTCTGCCGATGGCTGGATGGTAAATGAATGGGTGAAACAAGCTATCCTGATGTACTTCGGTATCCAGCAAATGCAGACCTGGGATGTAGCACCCTTCGAGTTTTATGATAAGATGCTGCTCAAGAAAAACTATAAAGAGCTTGGGGTCCGGGCCGTGCCACATGCCGTTGCACGTTATGGCGCCTACCTTGCCAAAAATGTGGTGCTGATGCCTTCTTATGTGAACATCGGAGCCTACGTGGATGAAGGAACGATGGTGGATACCTGGGCTACTGTGGGCAGTTGTGCCCAGGTCGGTAAAGGCGTTCACCTGAGTGGTGGTGTGGGCATTGGCGGCGTGCTGGAACCTTTACAAGCCAGCCCGGTGATCATCGAAGATGGTTGTTTTATCGGCAGCCGTTGTATCGTGGTGGAAGGTGTGATCGTTGAGAAAGAAGCGGTACTGGGTGCCAATGTAGTGCTGACCCAATCCACTAAAATTATTGATGTCAGCGGGTCAGAACCTGTTGAAATGAAGGGCCGGGTGCCTGCCCGGAGTGTGGTGATCCCGGGTTCATATACCAAGAAATTCCCGGCGGGTGAATATGGCGTGGGCTGTGCCCTGATCATCGGGCAACGCAAGCCCAGTACGGATCTCAAGACAAGCCTGAATGATGCATTGCGGGATTTTAATGTAAGCGTATAAAAATTTATTGTTTAACAGAAAAGCCTTCCTGACCAGGAAGGCTTTTCTGTGTAAATGCATTTGTACCGGGAAGTTTATTGCTTCACGATCTTTATGCTGTTTTCTTTACCGCTATTGCTCACTTTCACTACATAAACTCCGGAAGGTAATTTTGTAATATCCATCTGGGTATTGCTTCTGCTGCTGCTTTGTTGCAACACCAGTTTACCATATATATCAAAGAGACGGATATCTGCCATACCCTGCAGGTCTTCGATCTTAATATTTACTCTGTCTGTAACAGGGTTGGGAAATACGCTGATCTTATTATCAACGATCAACTCCTCACCTCTTGTAGCAGTACCTGTTGTGACCCGCAACGTATAACAATTAGAAGCATTGTTGGCATTGTTATACCCGTAGACCCTGGCAAAATAAGTACCCGCTGTATAAGTTCTTGTGATCGTTTCGCTGGTTGTGCTCCCATTTTGAGAAATAGCCAACTGTGAGCCGCTATTATTATACAGGCGGAGGTCATAATCCGCTGGCAGAGTAGTAAGCGTAACTGTAGCTGTTCCACCGGTACTGATCACAAACCGGTAATAATCATTATCACCGGAAGGGCTGATCAATCCTTTGATATCTGTATTAAGAGGAATGGTCGCTGCCCCGTTTCTTGTACCATTCGTTGATATATCATAAGTTCCCGGGCAAACAGAAACAGCTGTTGTGGTGAACTGTGCCTGTGAATAAGCACTGGTCAGTGATGCGCAATTGGCTCTCACCCTCCAGTCATATAATGTAGAAGCAGTTAAACCACTAAGGTTAACTGAAGTAGCCGTAGTAGCAGTGGCCGCTGTGATCCAGGTTCCCGAGGCAGCAGTCTTATAATCCACATCATAAGAAAGGGCTCCACTAACGGATGTCCAGCTAACAGTAGCACTGGTACTGGTTACTGCAGAAGAGGTTAATCCCGTTGCTGCATTGCAGGTAGCCGGGGAAGCTGTTGTGAACTGCGCCTGCGAATAAGCACTGCTTTCAGCAGCACAATTTGTTCTGACTCTCCAGTCATAAACAGTAGCCTGTGCCAGCCCGCTAAGATTCACCGAGGTTGCTGTTGTAGCTGTAGCTGCATTGATCCAGGTACCCGAGGCAGTAGTCTTATAATCCACATCATAAGAAAGAGCACCGCTTGCAGCCGACCAGCTTACAGTGGCGCTGCTGCTGGTGATAGCAGAAGATGATAAGCCGGAGGGAACTGCACAAGCCGGAGCTGTACCACTGATTGTAAAGTTGGTATTAGAGAGATCAAAGAAAATATTTCCCACTGCTTCCACTTTTACCCGGCAGGTTGTGGAAGGATTGGCAGGAACTGTGATTGCCTGTGTACCATCATTAGCTGTATTAGCAATCAATACAACCGGGAAAGTTAACCCTCCATCAGTTGATAAAAGAATATTAACATTGGCACAGTTAACAGGAGCTACATTGGTGCTGTTCACTGTCCAGGTAACTGTCTGCGTAGTTCCGACATTCCAGGTTACAGCAGTATTGGGTGCAGATACGGCAAAAGGTCCTGCTGTACCGTTTATGGTAAGCACCATATCATCACTTTTGTTATTTCCACCACCGGGGTGATTATCCCTGACCGTGAAACGAAAATTCAATGTCCTCGCAACGGAAGGCAGTACTTCCCATTTATTGGCATTCGTGCCTCCGAGTATTGAGCTCAGCACAGGAAAGGTGCGGCTGGCAGATGTAGTGGGCAGATAAGAACGGAATTGTGGCCCGGCAGTAGCAGTGGCACTGGGCACAGTTGAAAAACCTGTTGCCCGCTGGTTGATCTGTTCCCAGTTATAGATAAGCACATCGCCGGCATCTGCATCGCTGGCACTGCCTGTCAATGTAAAAGGTGTTGATCTTGGTATCACATAATCAGCACCCGCATTGGCAACAGGTGTTGCATTGCCCGTTACAGTTGAAACAGCACATGCACCACTTGCAGATTTAATATAGTTCGTTACCTGCTCAATGGTCCGGGCATGAAAATAATCATCGCTGTGAGGTTGAACGTCTGTAGTTGCACCGGTGATGCCAGCGTATCCCATAATAGTGGAACCGCTGCCGGGCTCACACTGGGCAATAGTACCTTCATTAGAATGGGTGAATGTATGGTTACCGCCAAACTGGTGTCCCATTTCATGGGTTAAGTAATCAACCACGAAGTAATCACTTGCCAGGTCGATATAAGAAGTCCAGCCACTCCCCTTTGATCCGGATGTGCATACACAACCGATACAACCGGCATTACCGTTATTGGTAGGGCCACGATGCACCAGGTGGCCAATATCATAATTAGCACTTCCGATTACATTGGTACAGGTGGTTTGCGTTTGTGAGTTCCAACTGCCGGAAGAGGTACCAAACGGATCTGTTGAAGCATTCAGGTAGATCACTGCATCATTGTTAGCGATCAGCACCACACGAACACCAAAATCCCTTTCATAAATACCATTCACCCGGGTAATCTGGTTATTCATGGCGGCAAGCACTTTTCCCTTTCTTTCCACATCCGTGGTTTCAGTGCCATTCAGCCAGTACTGTGAAAATTCACCGCTGGCACAAAGGGCAAGGCGGTAGGTTCTCAACCTTCCGTCATCTGCATTACGCATAACTTCTGCAGCTGTGTTTGCGGCAACAGAAGCATCCTGCAAAGTCTGGCAATCGAAAGGCTGGCGGTAATCAGCCACATCCGCTCTTGACAACACCATATAATAATCATCCGCTAAAGGATCGATATAGACTGTAGGCCGTTGTGCAGAAAGGATCATTCCGTGAAACCCAAGCGGGGATACACTAAAACGGATCGTTGTGGAAGGATCGTTGATCAAAACGCCGGCATACGAATGAATGCCGGGATAACGGGCGGCCAGTGCAGGATCCATCACCGGGGCATCTACCACCCGGAATAGCTCAAGTTGTCCAGCAGCATTGGGAACACTGATGATAAAACCGGATTGTGAAGCAGTCACATTTTTCTCGGATGGCGCATCGGCCAGCAGGTTGACAAATCCGGCTTCATTTAACCGGAACAATTTGAAAACAGAAGGCCGGTGACGGTCAGCAAATAAATTCCTGCCGGCTGCAGGTTCGTTAGCTTCCTGCCAAAAGCTTTGTTGTGCAAATAATAAATTGTTGCACAACAAAACTGTGACTAAGAACAGAATTTTTTTCATGATGAATTGGTTTGGTGTGTAGTAAAATGTTAGTCTTTCAATTTAAGGCATTGCTCTAAACAGTTGTTCGTATTTTTACGCAACAGCCATCGGTGTGGATATTTTTTTAATATATTGATCCTTGCAGACAAAAGAACTGTTGGCTTTTTGAAATTTATTGGTTTCCCCTATCTTTGCTGCCCGTTATCAAAAGCCCGGGTGGCGAAATTGGTAGACGCACCGTCTTCAGGTGGCGGCGCCGCGAGGTGTGCTGGTTCGAATCCAGTCCCGGGCAC
>CADEDV010000026.1:40136-51130 GCA_902826165.1 uncultured Bacteroidota bacterium | reverse complement strand
AAACCAACAGCAGGATTATTAACCACAAGTGTAAACTTTTTTCAGGACGGGTCATCAAAAAGCCAGGCAGTAGTTCCGGCGGACGAATATAAAATTCCCCACCATCGGCAATACCTGCCCGTTATGCACAAGGCTTATTGACACAACCACCAAAACAACATCTTAACAAATGCTGCTACTTGACATTTTTGCGAATCCGATAGTGCAAGGCATTATTGGTAGTTTAATTGCTGGCTTTTTGACAATAGGAATCATTGAGAGTTACAAATACTGGCGACTTTACGTTCTTCATCGAAAATTCAAAAGAGTTTTTGGAGCATATAATAAGGACAGACTACACTTAGTAATACCAGCCCTATCTGTCCGACCAGATGTTTTACAACTCCTGCAAGCATCAAACTTACAAGGCAACCAATTTCCTCTTGTAAAATTTGGCGGAGCTTTTATTAGAAGTTCAAAGCTCTTGGCATATTCTGATACTGTTTCATTAAAGTACATTCTTGACATTGTAGCTACAACATTAGGGTCAAAGTCCGTTATTGTGACAGACGAAGATTTACAAAACCAATTGGATTTATCTCTCATTTCATTTGGAGGTAGTAGCTTTTATTGCTCTTACGTGTTAGCTCAACAACATAACAGGTTTTACAATTTTAATGGAAATGCTATTGTCAGTACGCAAAATGCAAACACCAGTTTCCAAATTGACCCAACATATGACTATGGGTTTATAATAAAGTATAGACATGATAATTTTCCCAACCGAACATGGATTATTCTTGCAGGACTTGGAGAAAGCGGTACAAGGGGAGCCGGTTGGTTCTTATCAAAAAACTGGCGACAATTATCAGATACATTTAATGACAATCCATTCGGACTTGTAGTAAGAGTAAATCATGGCGTTGACAATTCAGCAATTGAAGTTCATCGCACAACGTAATGAGAAAGCCCTGTGCATAACATTCAGTTTTGCGTCAGCAGGGGGCGACGAATAAATCCTCATCGGCAGTACTAATATCTGCTACATATCCGGCTGACCGAACACGGATGAGCAACAGAATATATTCTCAACTTTTGTAACTTCGGTCGGCTGCAGTTCCAGACTGGACGTTTTCCAAATGCCCTGCCGAACGCAAAGCTGTGGCCGTTGGCTGCAATGCTATTCACACACAGATATTAAAATTGAAAACTTGAAAATCTCCCTACTTGTACTCTTATTGACATTGCTATTGGTTAGATGCTCCGGACAGGAAGTTAAGCCAAAAGAGGAAAAAATATATTACGACACATTAAATCTCCTTGAGCCAAAAGGAAGTAAAGAAGATATTGTATCACCGCGGGATTACGAGCATTGCATTGATTTAACTCAAAGTGGCTACATAATAGTTATTAATGGAGTAAAACATCAAAAGGCAAATGAGCAGGAATTATCACTATTTATAAAAAAGGTTAGAAAAGATATCATTAAAAATAAAATGAGTATTATTTCCGACTCACAAACATCTTATGAGAAAATTATAACTACGCTTGATTTAATGACTGAGCATAAAATTAGGGAGTATAAACTTGTTTCAGTTGGAGGAAAACTCCCTAAAACATCACCAATTATCGTTCAAAGCACAAAACCGTTCAAAAAAGACATTGATCTTGCCGACTCAACGGTGTTGATAATTTTAATAAGAGATAGCTCTTTCGAAACTTCATTATTAAAGAAGACCGCTGTTCTGGCGCAAATATCAGAGCTTGATAAATTTATTGTTGATAATAAAAATAATATTGATCCATACAAAATAGTAGTTACAGGAGCAGCGAACTTACCGTACAAAGCAGTTGAACCAGTTACATCACTTTTGACCAAACGAGAATATTATAATTACCACATTATTGTCAAAGAGTGATTTAAAATAGAAGCACATGCAGGCAACATGAACTGTGTAAAAAACCAAGCAAAAAGCCAATTTTTTTTACGGTTTAGCTGAGCAGTAGTCCGGGCTCGACGTTCATTGTTCAGCTTTTTGTTGTTAACTTCAACTTCAGTTTTTCAAATCGGCTGCGGTTCCGGGCTGGACAATCAATGAATTCCAGCACAGCAGCAAGCCGTCAACGTAGGCAAGCTTATTCATGACTAAACAAGAGTTCAGACATAAGATAATAAGATACTATAAGACAGACAATGTTGTTAATTACACAATCTGTATTGCCTTCATATTAATGGGGTTATTTTTTTTAATTAAATTCTTACAAGGAAAATTTTCCCATAATGAATTATCACCAAACCCATTGTCATTATTGGCCTCTGCCATTCCGCTTACTTTTGGCCTATATGGATTGTGGAGAATCAAGCAGGACTATATTGTAAACGAAATGTTTAGTACTGCTTCGATAGACACTAAGAGAATTATAGTTGAAGAATATTTATCGAAGATGAAACTCCTTTTCCAAACAAAAGAAGAGAATTATTATAGCTATAGATATAGAAATAAATATTTCATGATTGTAGACCTAAGAGTGTATTTGGCAGATGATAAAATTATGTACAATACCATGGGAGGTGACAGATCAGCCTTAAAAGGGATTATTGATTTCGGTCTTTCTTATCGTGCTGCTAAGAAGTTTCAAAGCCACCTGAACGCATGCCTATAACATGAACTGTGTAGAAAACCGACTAGTTACAGATTTTATTTTTCAGACCATTATATTGATACTTTGCTAATTCAACACGGCAGCCCCTCGTTCAAATACAACCAATGGCAAACAATATACCCATCTTAATCCAGGAATGTAATCCACAATGGGCAGCCAACTTCCTCGCTATACAAAAGTTACTCAGGGTAGCATTAGTTCATCTGCCGGTTTCCATCGAACATATCGGCAGTACGGCCATTCCCGGGTTAGCGGCCAAGCCCATTATTGATATTGATATCGTAATGCAGGAGCAAACAGCATTTGATACAATAAAAGACCGGTTAGCAACTATTGGCTACCGGCACCACGGCAACCAGGGTATCCCCGGCCGGGAGGTATTTAAAAGAGATGCAACAGCAGCTGTACAGGAAGTATTGGATAGTGTTGCTCATCACCTCTATGTTTGCCCGGCCAATAGTGAAGAGCTGCAACGGCATCTCCGGTTCAGGGATTACCTGCTCACCCACGAAGATGCCCGGATACAATATGAACAACTGAAATATGCAATTGCCACAGAAGCTAACCAGGACCGGAAGCGATATGCTGCTTTAAAAGAAATAAAAGCCACAGCGTTCATTAATAATATTCTCGAAAAAGCAGGTCACCATCAACTATAACTGGAGAACCGCCATCGCTTTTCATAATCAATTATTTGATCTTCTCCTTCGGCCGCTTCACTTTCTGCACCGGGGCATTATCCTTCCAGCGCCATAAATGCACACAGGCATAAGTGCGGTAAGGGCTCCATTTGGCAGATATCCGTAAGAGGTCTTCTTTGAATTGCTTTTTATCTGTGCGGTCCAGTTTATACAAACCGATCATGGCGTTTTGTATACCGAGATCATCAATGGCAAATACATCTTCCCTTCCCAGGGCAAACATCAGTAACATTTCCACGGTCCACCGGCCCACTCCCTTGATCACCACCAGGTATTCGATCACTTCTTCATTGCTCATCTTGCCCAGCTTTTTGGCGTCCATACCAAAATCAATTTCAAACTGCGCCACATTTTTTACATAACTCACTTTGGCATTGCTGAGACCGATGGCCCTTAACTGTTCCGAAGGCGTGGCGATGATTTGCCGGGCGGTGGGTTCCTTGCCTCCGTATAAATGGATAAACCGTTTATAGATCACATCCGCCACTTTGGTGCTCAGCTGCTGGCTCATGATGGAAGCACAGAGATAGATGCAGATATTCTTCCGTTTCTTTAACTGGTGCGGTTCAGCAGTGGCTAATAGTTTACCTAACTTTTTGTCTTTGGATAAGTGGGCGATGTACTCCATATTTATTTAAAATGAAAATTAAATATAGAGCATTGGGAGTAAAGATCAGGCTTCGGCCCATAGTTTAAACTCCGCCACCCGGTCCCGGCTGATGACCATCTCTTCCGTTTGCGGCGCCCCTTTCACCGAGAGTTTTAACCGGCTGTTATAATAGGGCTTCACCTGCTGAATGGCGTTGATGTTAACGATAAACCTTCTGTTGAGGCGAAAGAAATATTGCGGGTCCAATTGTTCTTCTAATCTTTCCAGCGTATGATCCACGAGGTAACGGTTGCCTTCTGTGTCCACCAGGTGAACGATCTTATTATCGGCCTGGAAAAAAGCAATGTTATGGCCGTCAATAAAAAATAAACGCTGCCCTACTTTACCCAGGAATCTTTTTTTATACCGGCTGTGCTGCCACTCGGGCATCAGTTTATTAAAATCAACGGCGGAAAAGGAAACCGATAAAGACCTGAATTTATTGAGGGCCATACCGAGAGCCTCCAGCGTTACCGGTTTTAAGATATAATCAATACTGAACATTTTGAAAGCATCCAGTGCATACTGGTCGTAGGCCGTGGTAAAGATCACCGGCTTATTATAACTTACTTGTTTGAATATTTCGAAACTATGCCCGTCGGATAAATGAATATCGAGTAATAAAAGATCAGGATGCGGACGATGCCGGAGATACTGCACCGTTTCTTCAATGCTTTCCAGGCAGGCCAGTACTTCCACAGCGGGGTCATACTCTTTCAGCAGGGTTTGCAATCGCTCAGCCGCCAGTTGTTCATCTTCTACAATGATCACTTTCATAGCTGGATAAGATAGTTGGTTAATTAAGATTCAGCAAAGGCAAGGTTACCTCAAACATTACTTCCGTCTGCCTTACTATAACATTCCGGCCGCTGATCAGTTCATACCGCTTCATAATATTTTGCAGGCCGATCTTCGTGGAAGGCTCCACCACCTGCCGGGGCTGCAAATTATTCTTCACCACCAGGGTTTGGGCACCATTGGCATGGATATCAATATGTAAGGGTTTATTCCGGGAAACTATATTGTGCTTGATCGCATTTTCGATCAGCATTTGCAGGGCCGCCGGCACCACATGCCATGTTTTATAATGATCAGGAATATTGATGGCCACCGTTAATCCCTGGTCAAACCGTTTCTGTAATAAAAAAAGATAGGGTTGAATAAATTCCAGTTCCGACCGCAGTTCCACCAGTTCTTTTTCCTGGTTGTTTAAGATATAACGGTACACCTTGGAGAATTCTTCAATAAAATGATTGGCCTCGGGGTTGTCTTTGATCACCATACCCGATAATACGTTCAGGTTATTGAACAGGAAATGCGGGTTGATCTGGCTTTTGATCAGCTGCATCTGTGCCTGCGAACTGTTTCGCCTTAACTCTTCTGCTTCGGCCCATTGCCTCCGGTATTCCCGGAAGAAGAACAGGATGGCATTGAGCAAATGAAAAAATAAATTGATCAGGCTGGCATAAATGATATTCAGCTTAAGCGGGTTGCTGTTTTCCTGCCAGCTGTACCCGTGCAGGATATTACCTACGAGATAGACCACCACAACAGCGGCTGCGAGTGCTACGATGTTCCCGGCAAAAAAGAAAAAAGCCAGGAACCGGATCTTGGTCTTTGCGCCCAGGAATCTTTTTTTGAACCAGGGCTTGATGAGCCGGTTCCCTTCCCAGGTAAGAAAAGTGATACCGGCGATCGTAAGCAACGCATAATACCATTCAATATCAATATCGAAATAATGATACACATTGCACAGGGCTGTATTCATAAATGTATACAGCGAGAGCAACAGGATAAACAGGTATCTGTAGCGGTGACTGAACATATATCATTCCTTTAAGTAAGTCCCGCCCCGGTAATGGCCGGGACGGGACAAAGGTTTTTCAGAGGGGGTACCTGGTTATAGCAATGAGTTAGGGTATCAAAACTCTGTCAATAAGGTGTACAACACCATTACGGCATACAATGTTCGTAGCGGTGATATTTGACCGGTTGGCTCCGTTACCATTACCGGTAATCGTCGGGCCTCCGCCCGTTCCGTTGGTCAGGTTGATCGTGGTATTGCCACCGGCCAGCATAGCCAGGTTGCCATTGGCGAGGTCAGAAGAGAAAGCCCTGCCACCTCTTACATGGTACCGCAATACAGCCAGCAAAGTAGCCATAGGAATATCATCAATTTTTGAAAGACTTAAAGCTCCCAGTAATTGTGTGAACGCTGCATTCGTAGGTGCAAACACGGTAAGCGTTGCAGAACTTAAGGTACCTGCTAGTGATGGATCTCCACCGGGACCATTGGTAGCCCGCAATACTGCTTTCACTAATGAATCTAATCCTCCAGCTACGGCTGTTTCAACAATATTGCCAGCGGGGGGAGTCAGCACACGGCCGATACGGTGGATTACACCATTGGAAGCACTGATATCAGCTTGCGTAACCTGGATACCATTTACAAAAACACCACTGCCGTTTTTAGTTACAAATACAGAATCACCACTGGCGGTAGTTACTTTGGCATTGGGGCCGGCGGGCACATCGGCTGCCACTACTTTAGCACCCAGTGTATGATAAAGAAGAATATTGGATACCTGTGCAGGTGTTAATGCATTCAATGCGGCCTGGTCAATACCTGCTGCTGCAAAAGCGGCATTATCGGGAGCAAATACGGTGAAAGGACCTGTACCGCTGAGCGTACCTTGTAAATTAGCTTTCAACACGGCTGCTTCCAGCGTACTGAAATCGCCAGCGGCCACCACCACACCGGTGATCGTATTATCCACTGCCGGTTCATCATCGTCTTTTTCACAACTGATAAAGACAACCGGTATACTAAAGGCCAGCATGAGACCTGTTTGACGGAAAAAATTTTTGAGTTCCATAGTTAAATTGTTTTGTTTAGGTAAATGACAATTGACAGGAACAGATAATACCGCTGCAGGAGTGAATCGTTGTGCCGGTAGTGTGAATCGTTGTTAGTAAAGGGTGAGTTTGTTTAAGCTTTTTTACCGGGGCAATAAAAAACCCGGCACTTTCGCACCGGGTTGAAGAAAAATATACCTGCTGTTAGTCCACATTCCAGCTCATCTCTCCACCCTTCTCATCTTTTAAGGTGATGCCGAGTGCGGCCAGCTGGTTCCTGATTTTATCCGACGTAGCAAAATCTTTTTTGCCCTTCGCTTCTTTGCGGATATCAATCAGCAATTGCATCACTCCCTGTAATTTGGCATTGTCCGCTTCATTCACTGCTTTTAATCCAAATACATCTTCCAGGTAGCTCTTGAATTTTGTTTGCAGCAGGGCCACTGTTTCTTTTGACAGGGCTTGCAAAGCAATGGTCTTATCTTTTATCGAATTGATGACAGGCACCAGTTCAAACATACTGGCCAGTACCCTGGCAGTATTGAAATCATCATTCATGTGCTCGTCAAATTCATTCACCAGCTTCAATACTTTATTATCCAGGGCTGCATCAATTATTTTATCATCATTTCCGGGATGGTTAAACCCAGCTGCCGTTTCATAAGCTTCCCACAAACGCTTCAGCCCTTTCTCAGCTGCCTGTAAGGCTTCATTACTGAAATCCAGGGTGCTGCGGTAATGTGTTTGCAGCATAAAGAAACGGACATTCATCGGCGAATAGGCTTTTTCGAGCAACGGGTGTGAGCCGCTGAATAATTCTTCGGGTAAAAAACCATTGCCTGCACTCTTACTCATCCTCACGCCATTCACGGTAAGCATATTGGTATGCATCCAGTACCGCACCGGCGAAGTATGATAACAAGCCTGTGACTGTGCGATCTCGTTGGTATGATGCGTGGCGGCCAGGTCCATACCACCACCATGTATATCAAATTGCTTTCCTAAATATTTTTCGCTCATGGCCGAACATTCAATATGCCAGCCGGGAAAGCCCATGCCCCAGGGTGAAGGCCATTGCATCAAATGTTCAGGGCCGGCTTTGATCCAGAGTGCAAAATCAAGCCTTCCCTTTTTCTCATCCTGCCCGCCCAGTTCTCTTGTTCCTTCCAGCAGGTCTTCCAGTTTACGGTTGGTGAGAATACCGTAAGGCTTTTCTTTATTATATTTTTCTACATCAAAATAAACAGTGCCATCCACTACATAGGCATAGCCATTATCAATGATCTGCTGCGCCATTCTGATCTGCTCGGTGATATGACCCGTAGCAGTAGGCTCAATCGTTGGCGGTAATGTGTTGAACAATTCCATCACTTTATGAAAACCGACCGTGTATTTCTGAACGATCTCCATCGGCTCTAATTGTTCCAGTCTTGCTTTCTTCGAAAATTTATCATCCCCTTCATCCCGGTCTCCTTCCAGGTGCCCGGCATCGGTAATATTTCTTACATACCTCACTTTATACCCAAGGTAGCGGAGATAGCGGTAAATAATATCGAAAGAAATAAAAGTGCGGCAATTACCTAAATGCACATCGCTGTACACAGTGGGTCCGCACACATATAAACCCACATGTTGTTTAGTTAAGGGTTCAAAGGTTTCCTTTGTTCTGGATAATGTGTTGTATATCTTCAGGTCACTCATAATACTGATCGGCTAAATGGTAAAGAATAAAAGGAATTGTTGCCGGATGGGCAAAAGTAGCAATTATGCTGTCAACAGGAGACAACAACAACAACGGTGATGGGAGAGGAAGTTGTTCATTGGTTCAAAGATAGCTGATCCGGTTTATTTTTTCAATTCCAGGTCGGCCACCAGCATATAATGGTCAGAATAGCGTTTCACCACCCGGTTGAACTGGCGGACGGCAAAGTTTTTATCCGCAAAAATATAATCGATCCGCAGGGTGGGCGACAGCGAAGAGAAGGTGCGGCCAATACCAAAACCCTTTTTCAAAAAAGCATCCTGCATGGCTCCCCGTACCGTAAAATAGGTGTAAGAATTCGGCACATCATTCAGGTCGCCGCAAAAGATAACGGGGTTGGGACTGTCATCGATCACCTGGTCGATCAGGTCGGCCTGGATGCTGCGGTGGCTCACGCCCAGTTTCACTTTAGAGAAGATCGTTTTGGAGTTGGTCAGTAAACTATCATCTACTTCCTTGATTTCATTAATGCGGCGGTAATCATCTTTCTTAAACTGCAGTGATTGCAAATGGGTGGTGTAAACCCTGAACGTATCATCATTCGCTTTGATATCAGCATGGATCAGTACATCCGGCAACGTAGGCCGTGGATAACGGATCACACCGGTATCAATGATCGGGAACCGGGAAAAAATGATGGAACTGTAATATTGTTTATCGCCATCCTCATCAAACATAAAAAAGTAATAAGGATAGTTGAGCTCCTTCTGCACATACTCAATATTGTGATAATAATCGGAGAGTCCGGAGCTTTGGAATTCCTGCAAGCACAGTATATCCGCATCCTGTTGTTTCAGCAGGTCCATCATCTTCAGTCTTGTCTGGCTGCCTTTATTATTGTTGATCTTTATTTCTACGAACCTGGCCACGTTCCATGTAACAATGCGGATATGACCGGGTTCTTTTTTATAATTGAACGCAGCAGGATTATTAAATGCAAAAAACACACTGATACTTTTCAAACCAATGATCAGTGCAGCAACTGAGATCAGCGAAAGCCTGGGCTTGATGATCAGCCATGTGATCAGGTATCCCAATACAATGACCAGTAAGAAAGGAAATGCTAACCCGAGAATAGAAATGAACCACCATTTTTGCGGGTTCAGGTAGGGAGCCAGGCAGGCCAACAGGAGGAAGAAGACGACCGCAACGTTCGTGTAAATAAAAAAGCGTTTCGTAAAAAGTCGGAACTTGCTGGCCATTGCCGCAATTTACAAATCTTTCAGGGCATCCTTACCAAAGGTCTTCCTCACTGGCCCGTTTCAGCAGTTCTTTTTCTTCATCGGTAAGAAAGTGATAGCCTTTGTGATTGATCTTATCCAGGATATCATCAATGCGTTCCTGGGTGATATTGGGTGTTTTCTTATACGGATGCGTGGCCGATTTATAGAACAATTCATCCTTGATGCTTTTCCCTTTCTTCGGCTTATCGGGATTGAAAAGATTATTCACCCAGTCAAAGAAATTATTCATCCAGTCGCTCCAGTCATAGCCGCGGCGCACCATCATCATAAATAAGAACCCGGTAAAAGCCCCGGCAAGATGCGGCAGGTAACTTTCTACTTTGTAAGCCGGTACCGTTGCCACGGCCACGATCATATAGAAAGCGGTCAGTATCCACAACGGGATACCTCCATTAAGCATCGGGAAAAGGCGGTAACCAGGAGAGACCATCGTGGTAGCAATCGCCAACGCAGTTACACCCGCCGCTGCACCAAAATTCACCGCAGCAGGTAACTGCCCTTGTAAAGAGGGAATAAGATTAAAGGCAGCGATGAATGCAATTACACCCGCAAAGCCTCCATAAAGAAAAACAGGAATGATCTTGCGGTTACCTGTCAGGTCCTGCATGATATAACCAAAGGTCCATAACCAAAGCATATTGGCGAGTATGGGCCAGAAAGCGGTATGCACAAACATACTGGTGAGGATGGTCCAGGGTCGTGACGCTAACTGGTTCAGGTCGGCCGGCACCACAAACCATTTCAGGATCTTTTCAAAAAATAACTGCGAGTACTTATTATCTTCTTTATAGAGAAAATAAAAAACCGTTTGAATAAAGAACAGGATCACAAACACCACGAGGTGAATAACGAGCAGTTTGGTGAGGGCATTATTACTTTGCCCCAGGGAAATGCGTTGTTGGTATTCTTTTTCGGTGTAGGCCATGGCTCACTTTATCAGGCTGTAAATGTAGGCTAAGAGTTCAAAAGAGTGGAAAGAGATTGAAGAGAAAATCTTGTGTTACTGATTTCATTATTTCCTGGCCAGTCATAACATATCTGTTATCGTAAATCTCTTTTGCTCCTTCTCTCTTTCACCTCTTAGCTTAGTATAACGTTCGCCGGTTGGTTTTGTTCCAGATAAAACAGATAATAAAGCC
>CADEDV010000026.1:29339-40036 GCA_902826165.1 uncultured Bacteroidota bacterium | reverse complement strand
CTTATCATAAAACAACTGGGCCAGCCACACGATCACATTAATGATGATCAGGTTTTTAACGATAGGGGGAAAACCACTGGGCCGGGTAAATCGAAAATTACTCATTCTTCAAATTTAGTAGTTATTCACTTGCAGGAAAGGTTTGTACAGATGTTTAACCATTCTTCAACTTCAGCTGCACCACATTCTCAATATGCAGGGTATGCGGGAACATATCCACCGGTTGAATTTTCGTAACTGCATATTTTTCATCCAGCAGGGCAAGGTCCCTTGCCTGCGTGGCCGGGTTGCAGCTTACATAGACCACAGTTGGTGCTGCGATCTCCAGGATCTTCTTTACTAGTTTTTCATGCATACCGGCCCTCGGCGGGTCGGTGATAATGACATCAGGTTTACCATGCAGGGCAAAAAAATCATCATTGCAGATATCAATTACATCACCTGCATAGAATTCCGCCTCCTTAAGATTGTTCAGTGCGGCATTTTCCCTGGCATCATCAATAGCAGCGGCTATCATTTCCACACCAATGATCTTCTTTGCTTTTTCACTTACAAAAATGCCAATGCTGCCGGTACCACAATAGAGATCATAGACAATTTCATTCCCTGTCAGCTCTGCAAACTCTCTTGTTACCTGGTACAACCGTTCACCCTGTTTGGTATTGGTCTGGAAAAAAGATTTCGGTCCGATCTTGAACTGAAACTCTTCTAACTTCTCAATCACATATCCCTTTCCATAATAAGCTATCGGTGACAGGTCGTGCAGGCTGTCATTCATTTTGGTATTGATCGTATACAGCAGCGTGGTGATCACAGGAAATTTTTCCAGCAAATGTTCCAGTAAGGCGTTGATCTTTTCCTCATCGTTTTCTCCAAATACGATATTTACCATCAGCTCGCCGGTTTCACACAACCGCACCTGCATGGTCCTTAACAAACCAACATGGTTTCTTATATCATAGAAACTATAGTCATGCTGTCTTGCAAATTCTTTGATCGCCAGCCGGATCGCATTGGTGGGTTCGGCCTGTAAATAGCAGGTCTCAATATCCACGATCTTATCAAACATGCCGCGGGCATGAAAACCTGCCACATTCTGTTCGTTATTGACGGCAGGATCGTTCAGTTCTTCCTTTTGCAGGTAGCGTTTGTTGCCAAACGTGTATTCGATCTTGTTGCGGTACAGCTGTGTGGCCACCGCACCCATGATCGGCAGTATCTCCGGCAATACCACTTTGCCGATCCGCTGCAGGTTATCCCTGACCTGCTTTTGTTTGAACTCCAGCTGTTTTTCATAGGGCAGCATTTGCCACTGGCAGCCGCCACAGACCCCGAAATGTGAACAGAAAGGCTGCACCCGGTCTTTGGAATAGGAGTGAAACCGCAATGGCCATCCTTCTGCCCAGTCCTTTTTGTTTTTGCCCAGCTGCACATCCACCACATCCCCCGGCACCACCCTTTCAATAAAGATCACTTTACCATCCACCCGGGCCAGGCTCTTGCCTTCGGCAGCATAGTCCTCCACCAGGACCTTTTCCAGTACGATATTCTTTTTCTTTTTTCTCACGGCGCAAAACTAAGCCCATCGCCTGAAAGGCAGCTAAAAAGCAGGGTTTCTTTTGGTTTATTACGCAACTGTTTCCGGGCCAGCCGCCTCTTTAAACCACTTATCCTTTTAACCCATTTTAAATATCTTTACGACTTATTCTGACTCATGAAAAAATGGAGCATCATAGCGGGCCTTTTACTCAGTATTCCGGCCTTTGCACAAACGGGTTACGAGATCAAAGTAACTTTCAAGCCTTTTAAGAACCAGTTCATCTACCTGGGTCATTATGCCGGGAAGACATTGCCCATCGTTGACTCGGTGAAACTGGATGCGAACAGCACCGGAACTTTTAAAGGAAAGAAAGTACTCCCCGGCGGTATTTACCTGGTGGGCTATCCCAACAAACAGGGCTTTTTTGAAATACTGCTGGACAAACAACAAAAGTTCAGCATTGTTGCCGATACGGCTACGCTGAAGAAAGGAATCCAGTTCCAGAACAACCCGGACAATACCATCTTCAACGGTTACCAGCTCTACATGACTGAAAAAGGAAAAGAGATCAACAACCTCCGGCAACAACTGGGTGCAGCCACTACAGCAACCGATTCAGCCACTATTAATGCAAAACTGCTTAAAACAGACAGCAGCGTTAAAGCTTACCGGGAAAATATTATCAAAAAGAACCCCACCAGTTTTCTTACTACCCTTCTACAGGCCATGCGGGAACCGGAGTTACCTGTTGCGTTGCAACAGCAACGAACCAAGGCTGATTCCTTAGCTGCTTACCGGTTTTATAAAGACCGTTTCTGGAATGGTATCAATTTCTGGGACAACCGCATGCTGCAAACACCTTTTTTTGAAGATAAGCTTGACAAATATTTTACGCAATTGGTGGTGCCGGATGCAGATTCGGTGAATAAAGAACTGGATTGGATGCTGGGTTATGCTTCCGTTAATAAGGAGATGTATAAATTCTTGCTGTCTAAGTTTGTGAACCGCTACATCAACCAGAAATACATGTATGAAGATGCCATCTTTGTCCATTTGTTTGAAAAACACCTGGCCGCCAAAAAACCAGACTGGTATGATGATAAACAATACAAGACCATTACCGACAGGGCCTATAGCATGATGGCCAATATAGTGGGCACCCCGGCTGCTGATATTGTATTGCCTGATAGCCTGGGTGTGGTGCGATCCATGTATGCGGATTCGTCCCTTTATACCATTGTCTGTTTCTGGGACCCCACCTGCGGGCATTGTAAAGAAGTGCTTCCTAAATTAGATTCGATGTACCGGGCCAAATGGAAAGCAATTGGTGTTAACATATTTGCGGTAGCCAAAGAAACCGATGGCACTAAAAAAGACTGGCTGGGTTTTGTCAATGAAAAGAACCTGCAGAACTGGACACATGTCTATTATTCCAAAGAAGAAGAGAAGAAAAAGATCCAGGCCGGTATTCCCGGCTACTCCCAGCTTTATGACGTACTGACCTTCCCTACATTATATTTGCTGGACAAAGACAAACGGATCATTGCCAAGAAACTGAGCTGGGAGCAAACCGATGAAGTGCTGCAAATAAAAATGAAGGCACAATAAACAGCACCAACATACCTGAAAATTCAAAACTATGAACAAGAGATTTTTCCTGCTGATCATTATTAGTGCATTATCCTTCTCTTCCTTTTCCCAAACACTTTTTACCTATGGCCCCTATGCTGTACAGGCCGATGAATTTGTAAAAGCATATAACAAGAACAATACAGCCCCGGCTGCCAATAAGGAAAAAGCCATGCGGGATTATCTTAACCTCTATATCAACTCCCGCCTCAAGATCAGGGAAGCACTGGAAAGAAGATACGATACCTTACCACAAATAACCGTGGAAGTAACCAACCTGCGCAACCAGATCATTGAAAACTTCATGAGTGATCCGCAGACCATGACCAAATTAACCCAGGAAGCTTTTGCCCGCAGCCAGAAAGATATTCATGTGGCCCATATTTTCATTGCTGCGAATAATAACGATACAGCTGCTGCATTCAACCAGGCCAACAGTATTTATGAACGTTTGCAGCAAGGAGAAGATTTTGCTGCGCTGGCGCAACAGTTTTCACAGGATCCCGCTGCTAAAACCAATAAAGGCGATATGGGATGGATCACTGCATTCACGTTGCCTTATGTTTTTGAAAATGCTGTGTATGCAACTGCACCCGGTAAGTACAGTACTATTACCCGTTCAAAAGCTGGTTACCATATCTTCAAAAATATCGCTGAAAGAAAAGCAGTGGGTAAAATGAAAGCCAAACAAATCCTGCTGGCCTTTCCTCCCGGCTCCGATGCGGCGGCTCAACAAAAGATCGGCAAAAAAGCTGATTCGATTTATAAACGTTTGCTGGCCGGTGAGTCTTTTGACAAATTAGCCACCGCATTCAGTAATGATTATACCACGGCCATTACCGGCGGCACCATGCCTGATTTTGGTGTGGGACAATATGATCCTGCTTTCGAAGCGAAAGTATGGGGGCTTACAAAAGATGGAGCAGTTACAAAACCTTTTCTTACTTCGCATGGCTATCATATTGTAAAACGTACCGGTATTGTTCCTGTTGTGACCGATGCGAATAATAAATCCAATGAACAGGAACTCCGGCAGAAGATCAACCGGGACCAGCGCTGGAAAGAATCCCGTGAAGTGATCTATAATAACGTAAAGACAAAAGCAGGTTTTCAACCCGGAGCTTATGATAAGAACCATCTCTGGGCTTATACCGACAGCCTGCTGGATCGCCGCCCGTTAGGAACAGGAAAGAATATCAATCCTGGCCTTACGGTTTTTACATTGGGAGATACGGCAGTAAAAGTATCCGACTGGATCACTTATGCACAGGCATTTCGCTATAAACCGGATGGCTCTGGCAGAAAAACTTATGAGGAAGTGATGACCGATCATGTGAATGCGGTGGCGATGCAATACTACCGTGACCATCTTGAACTCTTCAATGCAGACTTCCGTAACCAGATGAATGAATTCAAAGAAGGTAATTTATTCTTCGAGATCATGCAGCAGGAAATATGGAACCGCACCGGTACGGACACATTGGAACAAAAAGCATTATACGAAGCGAATAAGACTAAATACAACTGGTCCAAAAGTGCGGATGCCGTGATCTTCTTTTGTTCGGATAAAGAAACGGCTGAATTATTATTTAGCCAGGTAAAGAAAAACCCGGCTAACTGGAAAACCTATACCGATGCCCTGGTGGAAAAAGTTGTAGCTGATTCTTCCCGCTATGAGTGGCCGCAGCTGCCCAGCAAAACCAGGATCGTTCCTTATACCGGTTTGGTAACAACTCCGTTGATCAATCCAACTGATAATACTGCTTCCTTTGCCTATATCAGCAAAGTATATCCGCAATCGGCACAACGAACATTCAATGAAGCCAAAGGATTAGTGATCAACGATTACCAGGCACTGCTGGAAGAACAATGGATCAAACGGCTGAGAGAGAAATACCCGGTGAAAGTGGATGAAAAGGTTTTAGAAAGCTTACTTAAATAAGATAGAAAGCACTAAATAAAAAACTCCGGTCACCCGGAGTTTTTTATTATTCTAATTACTTTATTCATTATAGTTGTTTCACCACATTCGCTACTACATGCGGTTTACCTAATGTATAATAATGCAAAACAGGGACGCCGTTTTTCTTCAGGTCTCTTGACTGCGTTAACAACCACTCCTGTCCCACTTTCTCTACATCCTCATCTGTTTTACATTTGAGAATTTCATTAGACAGTTCAGTAGGAAGATCAATATGGAAGGTCTTGGGAAGAACGGTCAGTTGCTTTTTGCTGTACACCGGTTTTAACCCGGGTATGATAGGTACATTGATACCAGCTTCCCGGCAGGCTTTTACAAATGCGTAATACTTCGCATTGTCGAAGAACATTTGCGTCACGATATAATCTGCACCGGCATCAATTTTTTGTTTCAGGTACCGCAGATCGGTTTCCATATTCGGTGCTTCAAAATGTTTTTCCGGGTAACCGGCCACACCGATACAAAATTCTGTTTTTTGGGTTCCTTTCAGGTCATCTTCCAGGTAAATGCCCGCATTCAGGTTCACTACCTGCTGCAACAGGTCGCTGGCATATTTATGACCCCCTGGTTCTGGCTCAAAAGCTGTTTCATTCTTGGCGGCATCACCACGAAGTACCAGCACATTATCAATACCCAGGTAACGCAGGTTGATCAGCGCATCCTCTGTCTCATTCACACTAAACCCGCCGCAGATCAGGTGGGGCACCGTGTCTACATTGTACTTATTCATGATGGCCGCACAGATACTTTCGGTACCGGGCCTTTTCCGGATGATCACTTTTTCAAAACTGCCGTCAGTTCTCTTTTTAAATACATGCTCACTGCGGTGATAGGTGACATTGATAAACGAAGGCTTGAACTCCATCAGGGGATCAAGGTGTCTGTACAATGCTTCTATGCCTTTACCCTTCAGCGGGGGCAGCACTTCAAATGATACTAAGGTGTCTTTGGCCTGGTTGATATGGTCGATTACTTTCATGGAGTTGCAAAGCTAACGATGCAGGGCCATTAGTCAAAGCCGCGTTAAATGAAATTACCCGCATTGCCATAACAGGGCATAGCTTATTTTTGCGCCCATGCCGCTTACAATACATACCAAGGACCTGGTCAAGAAATACGGGAGCCGCACGGTGGTGAACCATGTTTCTTTTGAAGTGAAACAGGGGGAGATTGTAGGCCTGCTCGGCCCCAACGGGGCGGGTAAGACCACATCTTTCTACCAGGTGGTGGGGCTGATAAAGCCCGATGAAGGCCAGGTTTTCCTGGACAACCAGGATATTACACAGTTACCAATGTATAAAAGAGCGAAGATGGGCATTGGTTACCTGCCACAGGAAGCATCGGTATTCCGCAAACTGAGTGTGGAGGATAATATTGCTGCAGTGCTGGAAATGACAACCCTGTCCAAACAGCAACAACGGGAAAAACTCGAAAGCCTGCTGGATGAATTCAGGCTGCATCATGTACGCAAAAGCAATGGCGATGTGCTGAGCGGTGGTGAAAGAAGACGTACCGAAATTGCCCGTGCACTGGCAGTTGATCCCAAATTCATTTTATTAGATGAACCCTTTGCCGGTATTGACCCAATCGCCGTGGAAGATATACAGGGCATCGTGGCCAAACTGAAGTTAAAGAACATTGGTATCCTCATTACTGATCATAACGTAACCGAAACATTGTCTATCTGTGACAGGGCCTACCTGTTGATCGAAGGAAAAATATTCAAACACGGCACTGCCGAAGAACTGGCCGATGATGAGCAAGTGCGTAAACTCTACCTCGGCAGAAATTTTGAACTAAAGCGGAAGGATTATTTGCATGAAGAAGCAAGGGAAGAAAAAAATGCAACATCGCCTGGTGTACCCCTTGAATCTGCCTCATCTCAACCAATAAGCAAGGATGCAATAACGACGAGTATTAACTCCTGTATTAGCGAAACAGACAGAAAGCTTGATATATTAAGTAAGATCGGCGTTTATAAAGGCAGCCTGGCAACTCCTGATAGTTTAGGTTTGTCCGAATATGCAAAATATGTGGCGGAAATGAAGCGGTTTATTACAGATCATGCTGCCAGGAATAATGATGAAAAATTAGCCGGGATGGCCGCTGAGATTCCTGAGATCAATTTCAACAACTATAAAACAGGCTTCGGCTTCTACAATAATTTCATGAATATTTTTATTTTTGGAATCATTGCTCTTTTTTTCATCAGTTTTTTTTATATACCCACTTTTTCCAGGCTTGAACGCCTTGTATCAGAAGTAAAAAATTCCCTGCAGAAAATACAGTTTCATATTGCTACCACCAGTTAAGAAGTAGTCACCTGACTTAACTTAAGATTTGGCAAACTTTAATCAGGTTTTCCTTCCCGAAACCCTAACCTGTATCATATTCCATCCCGGGCCAGCCCGGTATTTTTGTTCCATGAAAACGTTGTTGCGAATTTTATTATTACCGCTATTGATTTTACCTGCTTTTACCACTACCATCGCACAAACCAGCCGCCAGGTCAATCAGCAGTCGCAAGCCTGGTTCTCTGTAAATACCACGGCCCGCATCACTGACCGCTGGTCCGTATTACTGGACCTGCATGAGCGGCGAACCAGCTTTATGGCAAAAAGTAATTTTGATTTTGCCCGTGCAGGCATACAATACAATATTGATAAGAATTTATCCGTAGCACTGGGTTATGGCCATATGTGGCTGCACCCCACCACTCCAGGCTGGAAAACAGTGTCAAACGAGAACAGGATCTACCAGCAGGTGATCTACACCTCTAAATTTCATAAAGCCACCCTGCTGCAACGATTCAGGAATGAACAACGCTGGCAGCAAAAAATAGCCGGGGATAAACTCACGGGTGAAAACCGTTTTACCAACCGGTTCCGGTATTTGCTAAGTGTTACCATCCCTGTTTTTAAAAACGATAAACTTCCTTCCCTCTGCTTCGCTGATGAAATATTACTTCATATGGGAAAAGATGTGGTATATAATACATTTGACCAGAACCGTCTTTTTGCCGGCATCCGCCAAAAGATCAGTAATAACTTGAGTTTTGATACCGGTTATATGATCGTGTACCAGCAAAAATTCTCCGGTTACCAGTACGATCTTAATAATACCTTCCGGTTGTTTTTCTACTATACTCCGGTCTTACATAAAAAACATAAAGCATAATACTTTTCAGCTGTATAAACAGGCTGTATATTCAGGTAAATAATTTTATCTTGCCAACAACATGAGCCTGCTGAGCCCTGCCATATCATCGCTTGCCCGGATGCGCCTCTGGCGCATCGAAGCCTGGAAGAATAATCCGCTGGATGCTCAGCGGGAAGTGTTGCAGGACCTGGTCACATCCGCCCAGTATACCGAGTTTGGCCGGAAATATAATTTTTCCCAGTTATTCAATGTAAAAGCATTCAAACAGGCCGTTCCCATTCATGAGTATGATGATATAAAACCCTATATCGAACGCATCATGCAAGGAGAGCAGAATATTTTATGGAATACACCGATCTACTGGTTTGCAAAAAGCAGCGGCACCACCAGCGATAAGAGCAAATTCATTCCAATTAGTGATGAAAGCCTGCAGGACGGGCACTATAAAGCCTCCAAAGATGTATTGTCTTTATACTACCAGTATAACCCGGAGTCAGCCTTACTCACCGGTAAAGGGTTAGTGATCGGCGGCAGTCACAATATCAACCCCATGAATACCGATGCACAGTATGGTGATCTTAGTGCTGTATTGCTACAAAACTCACCGTTCTGGGGGCATTGGCTGCGAACACCCGATCTCAGTATTGCCCTGATGGATGAATGGGAAAATAAGATTGAAAAACTGGCCGAAAGTACGATCAAAGAAAATGTGACCTCAATTTCCGGTGTGCCCACCTGGACGTTAGTGCTCTTCAAAAGGATATTGGAAATTACCGGCAAACAAACCATGGCAGAAGTCTGGCCTTCACTGGAGTTATACATGCACGGCGGTGTTTCCTTTACTCCGTATAAAGAACAATTTCAGAAACTCATTGGTAAAAAGATCAATTACCTGGAAATGTATAATGCCAGCGAAGGATTTTTTGCAGCACAGGATACTCCCGGTGATGAAGGCATGTTACTCTTTACTGATCATGGAATTTTCATGGAGTTCATGCCGGTGAGTGAGTACGGGAAAAAAGATCCGCAAACGATCAGCCTGCAGGATGTGGAGATTGGAAAAAATTATGCCCTTATAATTAGTACTAATGGCGGTTTGTGGCGTTACCTTGTTGGTGATACTATTCAATTCACTTCCTTACAACCTTATCGGGTAAAAGTATCGGGTCGCTTAAAACATTATATGAATGCTTTCGGCGAAGAAGTGATCGTTGATAACTCAGATAAAGCTATTACTATGGCTTGTGAAAGAACAGGAGCCGTCGTGAATGATTATACCGCCGCACCGGTTTATTTTTCAGACAATGCCAATGGTGCTCATGAATGGCTGATCGAGTTTGAAAAAGAACCCGGAAATATCACCGCATTTACAAATGAACTCGATACAGCTTTAAAAAGTATCAACAGCGACTATGAAGCCAAACGGCATAAGAGTATTGCCCTGGGTTTGCCTGTTATTCATTCGCTGCGGAAGGGAGCGTTCACCGAGTGGCTTCGGCAGCGGGGAAAATTAGGCGGGCAGCATAAAGTGCCGAGGCTGAGTAATGAAAGGAAATACGTGGAAGAAATTTTACAACTGAATAGAAGTACATTTGCCAACTCCTAAATAACTGAATTATGAAATTGCTGGATAATAAAGTTGCTATCGTTACGGGTGCCGCCCGTGGTATCGGGGAAGGAATTGCCTTAAAATTTGCCCAACAGGGAGCTCATGTTGCCTTTACATATGTGAGTGACAGCAGCGCTGAAAAAGCAGCGGCCCTGGAAGAAAAATTAAAAGCATTGGGTGTAAAAGCAAAAGCCTATAAAAGTAACGCCGGTGATGTTGCCCAGTGCGAAGCTTTTGTCAACGATGTCTTAAAAGAATTCGGCACCGTTGATATTTGTGTAAACAATGCCGGTATTTCAAAAGATAACCTGCTGCTGCGCATGAGCCCGGATCAGTGGGATGATGTGATCAAAGTAAACCTGAACAGTGTGTTCTATATGACCAAGCAGGTCATTAAACCCATGATGAAAGCAAGAAGCGGCGCCATCATCAATATGAGTTCAGTGATCGGCGAAATGGGTAATGCCGGCCAAAGCAGTTATGCAGCCTCCAAGGCCGGCATCATTGGTTTCACCAAATCAGTAGCCAAAGAACTGGGCAGCCGCAATATCCGTTGCAATGCCATTGCCCCCGGTTTTGTGGAAACAGATATGACCAGTTATTTAAAAGAAGGCGAAGCCGGTGATAAATACAGGGCAGGTATTCCACTGGGACGTTTTGCTACTGCAGAAGATATTGCCAATGTTACTTTATTCCTCGCCAGCGATATGGGTTCTTATATCACCGGGCAAACGATCAGCGTATGTGGGGGATTGAATATATAAACTAAGAGTATAAAA
>CADEDV010000026.1:11567-29239 GCA_902826165.1 uncultured Bacteroidota bacterium | reverse complement strand
CGTTGCAATGCATGCATTAAATACACATCAATGGTCCAGTGGCCGATGCCTTTGAGCTGTATCAGTTGTTCACGAACTGCTTCATCCGGCAATGCCGATAGTTTTTTCAGGCTGATCCGTTTTGATTGAATGGCCAGTGCCAGTTCCCTTGCATAAACGGTCTTTTGCCGGGTAAAATAACAGGCCCTTAATTCTTCATCGTTCAGTGAAAGAATTTTAGCCGGGGTTACATACCCGATCCTTTCTTTTAATTTTTTGAATGCTGCATAAGCAGCGGCCAGTGAAACCTGCTGTTCCAGTATGGTGAGAATAAGGGTTTGAAAAGTGGCCGGTCTTGTCCACATGGGCGGATGGCCATATTCTTTAATAATAGCCTGCAGCTCCTTATCCTTTTTAGCCAATTGATTACAAATAGTATTGAAATCAGCCGCACTGAATGTCTGAATGGCAGCGGGGTTATTCTTTTTCAAGCGATACCGGGCAGTTTATTTTTTTTTGAATTTTGCGATCGCCTGCTTTGTAAAATCACTCAGCACTAAACTTCCGCTGATCGCTGCCCGTTCAACGAGCAACTGGTTCCAATGTTCAGTTCCTTTCCAGAATATTTTTTTCATCTCGGCCATAGCTTCCGGGCTCGAATGCATCAATGTATGTGAAAGCTTTTGTATCGCTTCATCCATATCTGCTGTTGTATGATGCAACTCTGCATATAATCCTTTTTTCCGGGCCCATTCGGCATTGCGCCACATCGTGGCATCAATAGCCAGTTGTGAAAAAGCTGCCACACCTATTTTTCTTTCTACCGCAGGACCTACTACAAAAGGACCAATACCAACTGCCAGTTCACTCAGCTTCACATCTGCACCTTCCATAGCTATTGCATAATCAGCTGCCGCAGCAATACCTACGCCACCACCCACACATTTACCCTGTATGCGGGCAATCACAAACTTGGGACAGGTCCTGATCGCATTGATCACCTGGGCAAAGCCGCTGAAAAATTGCAGTCCCTGTTCTTCATTTTGTATAGCGGCTAATTCTTCAAATGAGGCCCCGGCACAAAATGCTTTTTCTCCTGCCGAACGAAGGAGGACCAGTTTTGTTTCTGAATCATTTCCCGCACCATGAATGGCCTGTGCCAGTTCATCCAGTATCTTACCGGGCAATGAATTGCTTTGCGGGTGAAAGAATTCAATAGTTGTTATCCCGTGATGGTAAGATGATCTTACATATGCGTCTGACATAAAAAACGATTTGAAGTAATTATTGGTTCTTTTTTGCCACCATCGTTAATATCGTGGCCACACCTACTACCGGCTCAGCTGTTCCATCCAGCATTTCCACCAGCCATTTCACAATACCCTTATCAATATCATCTCCCCGCTTCATATCCTCCGGCTTCTCCACCACTCTTTTATCATTGGGTAATTTTTCTTTGCAGGTAAAACGAATTTGTATTTCCGAACCGGGATAAACCGGTTTGGTGAAACGCAGTTCATCAATACCATAGTTTAGTAACACCGGGTTCTTTGCATAACTGTCCACAAACAAACCGGCTGCAATACTCATGATCAAATAACCATGTGCCACCTGCTGTTCAAACATGGTACCTTTAAAATCGGTTGTTTTGATATGTGCATAAAAATGATCCCCGCTCAGGTCGGCAAACCGGTCTATGTCTTCGCTGCTGATAATTCTTTTATCCGTCAGCAACTGATCACCCACCTGCAGCTCTTCAAAGTATTTCTGGAACGGATGTTTACCGGGATCTTTTCCTTTAGCGTTGGGTTGATAAACATTTGTGATACCGGTGATCATTGTGGGTGAACCCTGCAGGGCTGTTCGTTGCAGGTAATGTTTTACGCCGCGGATACCACCCATTTCTTCACCGCCACCGGCACGGCCCGGACCACCATGCACCAATAAAGGAAGCGGTGAACCATGCCCGGTATTTTCTTTGGCACATTCATTATTCAATACTAAAATTCTTCCATGATGTGTGGCGGCACCGATCACATAGTGGCGGGCAATCTTTTCATCCGCTGTTACAATAGTTGTCACCAATGATCCTTTGCCTAATTTGCTCAATGCAATCGCATCATCAGCATTTTTATACGGCATGATCGTACTCACCGGGCCAAAAGCTTCCACTTCATGCACTTCCTTTGTTGCAAAAGGTTTATCATTCATTAATAAGACCGGTGATATAAATGCGCCTTTCCCGGCATCTGCATCAATCACTTCCACACTGTCCAATGAACCATACACGATCTGTGAAGAGGCTAATAATTTTTGCACCTGTGCTTTCACTTCCTGCCGTTGTGTTTCACCGGCTAAGCTTCCCATTCTCACTTTATCATTCAGCGGGTTGCCAATTGTTGTTTGCGAAAGCGCCGCAGCGATCGCCTTCCACATATCTTCCATTTTATTTTCGGGTACAAATATGCGGCGGATACCTGTGCAGCGCTGACCGGCTTTCAGTGTCATTTCCCGGCGCACTTCTTTTACAAATACCTCCCATTCCGGCATACCGGGTTGCACATCATGTCCCAGCACAATACAGTTCAGGCTGTCTGCCTCCATCGTGAAAGGAACATTATTGGCTAATATATTTTTATTGGATTTTAATAACAGCCCGGTGGAGGCAGAACCGGTGAACGTAACCACATCCTGCGAACTAACATGATCCAGTATATCACCGGCCGAACCACAAATGAGTTGCAATGCCCCTTCAGGTAAAATTTTGGAGGTGATGATCTCTTTTACCACCGCTTCTGTTAAGTAGGAGGTAACCGTTGCCGGTTTTACGATGGCCGGCATTCCTGCTAATAAATTCACAGCAATTTTTTCCAGCATTCCCCACACAGGAAAATTAAAGGCATTGATATGAACCGCCACCCCTTCTTTCGGTGTGAGGATATGCGTACCCATAAACGTATTTTGCTTGCTGAGGTTATGACTTTCCCCATCGATACAAAACACTTCGTCCGGGAATTTGCGGCGCAGCGATGCATTGGCAAATAGATTCCCGATACCGCCTTCTATATCCACCCAGCTGTCAGCTTTGGTGGCCCCGGTCTGGTAACTGATCCTATAAAATTCAGCTAGATGATTTCTTAAATGCAGGGCCAGGGCTTTAAGCATATTGCCCCGCTGGTGAAAGGTCATTGTCCGAAGGGCGGTATTACCCACTGATCTGCCATATTCCAGCATCGCTTTGAAATCAAGCCCTTTTGTACCGGCCGCAGCGATCGGTTCACCCGTCACCGCATTATAGAGAAGTTGTCCGTCCCCATCTCCGTTCACCCACTCACCATTGGTATAGTTCTGTAGTTTATTCATTATTGCAAGCATCTTTTAGCCATAACGAAATTACCCGAAAAACAAAAAGAACCGGTCAAATGATTTTAGTCATAGTAAAAAAAACAGGGCCGTTTAACTTTGACGTCTAAAAACACACGATTATGAAAAAGATTGCCAGCCTGCTCGTTATTTTATTGGGACTTACTGTTGCTGTTTCGGCCCAGGCCAAATGGAAAGAATTAAGCGATTTCCATGATATCATGAGTGCCACTTTCCACCCGGCTGAAGAAGGTAAACTGGATCCTATTAAAACCCGCAGCCAGGAAATGATCGACAAAGCAGTAGCCTGGAAAACTTCCACCGCCCCGGAAGGTTTCGATAAAGCTGCCATTAAAGAACAATTAAAAAAACTGGTAAAAGGCAGTAAAGAATTGCAAAAACTGATCAAAAACAATGGAACAGACAAACAGATCACCGAAAAATTAACTGCTTTGCATGACCTGTTTCATGAAATGACCGAAAAATGCAAAGGTGAAGATCATAAACAGTGATAAATTTGCAATTGTATTTATCATTCCGGAATATTTAAACGCAATTACTACATGAAAAAACTGATCCTTCTTTTCGCAAGTGCATTCATACTATTCGCTTGTAACAACGATGACAAACATAACCATGCCGGCTCTGCTCCAAAAACTGAAGCAGACAGCCTGATGCATGAAGTGATGGAAGGGCATGACGTGGGGATGGGTAAAATGCCAAAATTATCGGCTGCACAAAAACAGGCGCAGCAATGGCTGGATTCAATTGCCAAACTGCCAGCAAAGGCACAGCAGGCAGCCGCTCCGCTGAAAGCAAAGATCGACAGCCTGGCTAAGGACCTGAGTTATGCTGAGTTTGCCATGAATAAATGGATGGAAGAATTTAATATGGACTCTTCGCTGAATGATGCAGAGCAACGAATAAAATACCTGACCGACGAAAAGATGAAAGTAGGCAAAGTGAAAGAAGCGATCCTGGGCAGTCTTGCAAAAGCGGACTCCCTGCTGAAAGCAAAACTTTAGGTTCTCAGCGGCTCCACACCAAACTGCCGGAGGTGATGCAAAGCATGTTTATAGAGCAGCTGCACATTCTGATCAAAGTTGAGGTCGCCAAAAAAAGGGTTGCGGGTAATCAATCCCGGCTCTCTGTCAAAAGCTTCAAAAAAGTAGATCAATTCCTGTTGCAGGGCGCCAATGGCGCCCTGCACTGTTTTATACCGCAGTGGTGCAGGCTCTTCCCCCAGTAACGGGTTCTTAGTATTTTCTTTAAAGGGTTTATCACTCATCATGAATTCCCGCATACGTTCCAGGTTACCGGTCGGCGTCAGTATGCTATCTGTTTTTAAGCGGCCATTTGCATTGCGCACAGCATCACCTGCATAATGTTCAATCATTTGCTGCACACTCATTTTGCCCCAGCGGGCTGTTGTGGCGGGATTCAGCTGTTGCAGGTAAGCAACTAATTTGGTGCGCAAGAAATTCTCCTTTTCAATACTCATGTGACAAGCTTACAGGTTGCAAGTTTACGAAAACCGGTTTTGCAAAACAAAATGCCGGTCATTACACCGGCATTTCAACAGACTATAGTTCCTTTATTTTAATTTCTTATTAATGGCATCACTGATGGCAGAAAAGATATCGTCCACTGTCCCCTCTCCTTTGATCGGATGAAATTTCCGGGCTTTTCTATAATGCTCTGCCACAGGTGTTGTCTCATTACTATATACAAAAAATCGTTTCCGGATCACTTCTTCGTTGGTATCATCACTTCTGCCCGAGGTCTTTCCCCTGTTCAGCAGTCGTTTCACCAGTTCATCTTCTCCCACTTCCAGTGCCAGTACCGAAGCGATCCCGGTTTTTTTCAACTCCAGCAGTTTATCCAGTGCTACAGCCTGGGCCACGGTGCGGGGAAAGCCATCAAACAGGAAACCTTTGGCTTCTTTATGTTTATCAAAATAAGAATCCACCATACCGATCACCACCTCATCCGGTACCAACTGGCCTTTATCCATAAAGCTTTTGGCTTCCAGCCCCAGGGGTGTTTTCTGGGAAATCTCTTCCCGCAACAAGTTACCGGTGGAAAGATGGACCAACCCGTATTTCTCAACCAATCTTTCTGATTGTGTGCCTTTTCCGCTGCCGGGAGGGCCAAAGAGGATCAAATTAAACATATGCTATGGCTAACCTTGGTGAAGGAACAAATATAATGTTCCGGGGCTAAAAATCCTGTTTCACCCCTAAGTTTTGATGATAATCATGCAGCCTAATGAAAAGTTAAGAACAGCTGTTTGTCTTTCAGCTGGCAAACCAGCCCAACCTTGTTCCCGTAGATTTGTTATCTTAAAATGATGGATATGATAAAAACAAGACTTATACTGGCATTACTTACCGCATCCCTGCTGCAGCAATGCAGTTATTCCCAGGATAATTCATCAACCACTAATACCCCGAAAATGGACAGTAGCAACAAAAAGAACCCTGTGTATTCAAATTCAGACTCTTCCAAAGTGACCATGAGCGAAGAGGATTGGAAGAAAATATTACCCGAAGATGTGTATTATATAGCCCGCCAAAAAGGAACCGAAAGACCCTGGACCAGCAAGTTTGAGAACTTTAAAGAAAAAGGAACCTATTATTGCGCCGCCTGTGGTAATGCCCTGTTTCAAAGTGACACTAAATTTGAAAGCGGTTGCGGCTGGCCGAGCTTTTACCAACCCATTAGCAAAAGCAGTATTATTTATACCCCTGATAATACCCACGGCATGGAAAGAACAGAAGTGCAATGTGGCCGTTGCAAAGCGCATTTGGGACATGTATTTGAAGACGGACCTCCTCCAACAGGTCTCCGTTATTGTATCAACGGAGTTATCCTGGATTTTGCCAAGGCTAAAGACGCTGAAAAACAGTACAACAAGGAAAAACCTCAACAATAGAGCTGATCCTCCTTATGATCGTAACCCCGCTTATCCAAAGCGGGGTTTTTTATTTTTCAAAGCAACGGCTTGTAAATACATTTACGTTCCCAAAAGAAACCGGTATGAACAATTTGAAAAAACACTTGCTGTTGTCTGTTATAGCTGTTTGCCTGTTGCAAACTGGCTGGTCACAGATCGACCGTTCACAACTGATGCCTGTTGATCCCAATGTAAAGATTGGTAAACTGGCCAACGGTCTTACCTATTATATCCGCAAGAACAGCCTTCCAGAGAAAAGAGTGGAACTGCGGCTGGTGGTGAATGCCGGCTCTGTATTAGAGGATGATGACCAGCTGGGGCTGGCTCATTTTATGGAGCATATGAATTTTAACGGTACTAAACGTTTTCCCAAAAATGAACTGGTGAATTACCTGCAGAGTATCGGGGTGCAGTTTGGAGCCGACCTGAATGCTTATACCGGTTTTGATGAAACCGTTTATATACTGCCGGTGCCGACTGATAAACCCGGCCTGGTCGATAAAGGATTACAGATACTGGAAGACTGGGCACATAATGCAACACTTGATTCATTAGAAATAGAAAAAGAAAGAGGTGTTGTAATTGAAGAGTGGAGACTGAGCCGTGGGGCCGATGAGCGGATGATGAAACAGACATTGCCGGTGCAATACCGTGGATCGAAATATGCTGACCGGCTTCCTATTGGTACCAAACAATCATTGGAAAATTTTACTCATGCAGCGTTAAGAAATTTTTATAAAGACTGGTACCGTCCCGATATGCAGGCGGTGATTGCTGTGGGTGATATTGATGTGAACGAAATGGAGAAAAAGATCAAAGAAGTATTTGGAGATATACCTGCCGCTCCTGCTCCCCGCAAAAGGGAATCATTCCCGGTTCCTGATCACCAGGAGATACTTACGGTAGTTGCAAAAGATAAAGAGACAGCCTTCCCGGCTATTGAGGTAATGTTCAAAAAAGAAACGCAGCCCGAAAAGACCATGGGTGATTATGTCCGCTACATGAATCAAATGCTGTTTACCGGTATGCTCAACAGCCGGTTCCGGGAGCTGGCCTTAAAACCCAATCCACCTTTTATCGGTGCCGGTTCTTATTATGGCAGCAGCTACGCAAGGACCAAAGATGCTTTCCAGTTATATGCCAACAGCAGCGATACGGGTATGAACAAATCGCTTAAAAGCCTGCTCGAAGAAGCCCGCCGTATCCAGCTGCATGGTTTTACTGAAACGGAATTCAACCGTCAGAAAAAACAAACACAAAGTTTTTATGATGAAGTATTCAATGAACGGGAAAAAGAAGAGTCTTTTAAATATGTCAGTGAATATGTCAATAATTTCCTGATCAGCGAACCAATCCCCGGTATTGAATGGGAGTATGATTTTGTCAAACAATACCTGGCCACCGTAAAGCTGGAAGATATCAACAAACTGGCAGGCGGCTGGATCAGCAAAGACAATATGGTGGTCACCATGAATGCCCCGGATAAAGAAGGTGTAAAAATTCCGTCTGAAGAAGAAGTAAAAAATATTATCAGTGCAGTAGACGTGGCGGTTATAGAGCCCTATAAAGAAAAAATACTCGCCAGTTCGTTGATGGATGGCAGTAAACTGAAAGCCGGCAAGATCATATCATCCGTCAACGATGAAGAGCTGGGAACCACCACGCTGAAATTATCCAACGGGGTTACAGTAATACTGAAACCCACTACATTCAAAAACGATGAGATCATTGTGAGAGCTTTCAGTAAAGGCGGGCATTCATTGGTAAAAGATGCCGATTATTATTCTGCCATCAATGCAGCCGCCATCGTACAGCAAAGCGGGGTGAGTGATTTTAATGCCGTTGACCTGGGCAATATGCTGAAAGGAAAAAACACCAGCCTTTCTGTCAATATTACGAACTACAGCGAAGGAATGAATGGCAGTACTATCCCTAAAGAGATGGAAACATTCTTACAGCTGGCTCATCTTTATTTCACTGCTCCCCGAAAAGACAAAGACGCTTTCAGTTCTTTTATTACCAAACAAAAACAGGTTTATGCCAATGTACTGTCCGATCCGCAATATTATTACAGTAATGAGTTTCAAAAACTGATGAGCAAAGATCATCTTCGCGGCGGCCGGTTCCCCAAACCCGAAGATTTTGATAAAGTAAATCTTGATAAAGCGATACAGATCTATAAAGAGCGGTTTGGCAATGCCGGTGATTTCACCTTCCTGTTTGTAGGTGCGGTTAATGAAGACAGCATCAAACCATTACTGGAAAAATATTTGGGAAGCCTTCCTTCCACCGGCAAGAAAGAAACCTTCAAAGATCTGGGCATCCGCCCGCCTGCAGGTAAAGTGGAAAAACAGATCAACAAAGGAACGGAGCCGCAAAGCCAGGTGAATATAGTTTTTAATACCCCTGTTCCTTATAATGCCAAAGATGCCTATGCGCTAAAAAGTCTCGGTGAAGTGATGAGTATTAAACTGGTGGAACAATTGCGGGAAGAGAAAGGTGGTGTGTATGGCGTTGGTGCCGGTGGGTCCATGCAAAAGATCCCTTACTCCTACTCTTCTTTTTATATTTCATTCCCCTGTGCACCGGAGAATGCCGATACGCTTACCAAAGCTTCGTTCGCTGAGCTGAACAAGATCATTAAACATGGGGTTACGGCGGAAGACCTGGCCAAGATCAAAGAACAACAAAAAAGAAAACTGGAAGTGGATATGAAGCAAAACCAGTTCTGGTCAGCCAGTTTGTTTGATGCTTATTTCTATGGCAATGACCCAAAAGCTATTTTACAGAAAGAAAAGCAGATCAGTGAACTAACCGGAAAAATGATCCAGGCTGCTGCCAAAAAATATGTCAACCCTGCAAAATATATCAGGGCCGTTTTAAAGCCTGAGAAAACAGAGGACAAAACACTTAAACCGTTTTAACAGAGAAACCCCGCCCCGGCGGGGTTTTTTAGTACATACCATTTAAAAAATTAAATTTGTGTGTCCGCATTAAAACCATGATATGAAAATCATCAAACAGCTGGCTATACTTTTGTTAGTAGTGATTGCTATTGCGCTGATCCTTGTATTGGTACTCCCTGTAAAACAAAAAACAGAACGGAGCATAACTATCAATGCACCGGTGACTGAAGTATATAATTACCTGCTTAAGCTGGAGAATTTCAATAAGTGGTCAGTCTGGAGCCGGAATGATTCAACTATAAAAAATACAATCACCGGTACGGATGGAACGCCAGGTGCTGTTAATACCTGGATTGGTGATGCTGCATTATCGGGGGAAGGAAAAATGCAGATCATCAGCCTTACGCTGAACAAAAAAATAAAATACCATCTCAATTTTGAAAAGCCCCGGCAAATGGAAGCTGATTCTGACTTTTCGCTGGAAGAGATCAACGGGCAAACCAAAGTGACCTGGGATTTTGAATTAGCCACACCAAGGCCCTCCAATATTTTTAATCTTTTTTCCAGCATGGATAAAGAAATGGGAAAGGATTTTGAAGAAGGTTTACAAAACCTGAAAGCAGCAATTGAAAAAACAGGTTCAGCGGTTGCAGGTAAAACGTACGAGGTAACCCCCATGAATTTCCCCGCTTCTTCCTTTGCCCTGTACAGGGAGACTATAAAATGGGAAGATATCTCTTCGTTCTTCGATGTTTATTTTCCCAAAATATATGAGGCAGTGTCTAAAGCTGGCGCACAACCCGGAATACCAACAGGACTTTACTATGTATGGGATGAAAAGAACCAGCAGGCTGATATGGCCGCCGCCATTCCAGTTGCCACAGGAACAAAACTTGTCAGTGATAGTATTAAAATTGTTGATATAAGCGGATCAAAAGCTGTTTATGTAGACTACTATGGTGCGTATGATAAAACAGCTGATGCGTATAAAACGATTGATGCCTACCTGCTGACCAATAACCTGAAACAAAAACCACCGGTCATTGAGCAGTATATGAATGATCCGGGTGTAGTCAAGGATACAGCCAAATGGCTCACCAGGATCATTTTCCTGGTGGAATAATTAACGCTAAACAACCGTTCATATAAACTTTTTGCATGGCGGTTCGTAATCAGTAAGTTTAATGTTCCAAAACTTACCTGTATGCGAAAAATAGCCCTGCTATCTGTCTTTATTTTTATAGCCTGTTTTATCCAGGCACAAAAAATAACATTAGACCAGTTCAAGAATTTAAAACCCCGTAATGTGGGACCGGCGGGAATGAGTGGCCGCATCACAGCTATTGATGCCGTGGTGGCTAATCCCAATATTATCTATGTAGGTGCCGCCAGTGGTGGTATCTGGAAAACAGAGAACAGCGGCCATACCTGGTCGCCCATTTTTGATGAGCAACCCATTCAGAATATTGGTTCAATCGCTATCCAGCAATCCAACCCCTCAGTAGTTTGGGTGGGAACGGGTGAAGGAAATCCCCGCAACTCGCTGAACCTTGGTGCCGGCATTTATAAAACCCTGGACGGTGGCAGAACCTGGAAGAAAATGGGATTGGATAAAACCGTTTGTATTCACCGGGTGGTGATTGATCCTGTCAATCCGAATACTGTTTATGCAGCAGCAATCGGTAACCCTTATGCAGAACACCCTGATCGTGGTGTTTTTAAAACAACAGATGGCGGAGAGACATGGAGTAAGATCTTATATGCCAATGATACTACCGGTTGTGCTGACCTGGTGATGGATCCGTCTAATCCTAATAAACTCATCGCAGCGATGTGGCAGTTCCGCCGCACACCCTGGGATTTAAAGAGTGGTGGTAAAGGAAGTGGTTTATTCATTACGGTTGATGGCGGTAAGAACTGGAAACCCCTGACCAAAGAAGATGGTATGCCCGATGGCATGCTGGGAAGAATTGGCGTGGCCTTCAGCCGGAGTATGCCATCAAGAGTATATGCAAAAGTAGAAGCCACTAAAAATGGTTTATATAAAAGTGATGATGGCGGTTTTAAATGGGCATTGGTCAATAGCGATCCGGCACAAATAACAGATCGCCCTTTTTACTACCAGGAAATTTATGTGGACCCGCAAAACGAGAACAGAATCTATGATGTGCATTCCACCATTACGTTCAGTGAAGATGGCGGTAAATCATTTTCTACAATGATCCCCTATTCGGGCATCCATCCTGATCACCATGCCTGGTGGATCAACCCCAATGACCCTACCCATATCATCGAAGGAAATGATGGTGGTATTGGTATTTCAAGGGATCGTGGTAAGAACTGGGTCTTTGATGAAAAATTACCCGCTGGACAATTCTATCATATCAATGTTGACAATGAAATTCCCTATAATATCATGGGTGGTATGCAGGATAATGGTAGCTGGCATGGCCCTGCTTATACCTGGACCAATGGTGGTATTCGAAACTATTACTGGAATAATGTTGGTGGTGGTGATGGTTTTGATGTAATGCCTGATCCGGAAGATGCCAGTTGGGTATATAGTATGAGCCAGGGAGGAAGTGTGGGCAGAAGAAACTGGAAGACCGGTGAAAGCTGGTTCATCAAACCTCCGGCATTAACAGCAGATACCAAACTGCGTTTCAACTGGAACTCCGCCATTGCACAAGACCCTTTTGATAAGAAAACAATTTATTTCGGCAGCCAGTTTATGCATAAAAGTACTGACAAAGGTGTGAGCTGGCAAACTGCTTCGCCTGATCTTACCACGAATGATTCGGTAAAAATTGCTGCCTATCAAAATACCGGCGGGTTAACATTAGATATCACCGGTGCAGAAACGCATTGCACCATTCTTACCATTGAGCCTTCTAAAAAAGAGCAGGGCACTATCTGGATCGGTACTGATGATGGCAATGTGCAACTGACAAGAGATGGCGGAAAAACATGGACGAGCTTCCGCGGAAAGATTCCCGGCTTACCAATTGGTTGCTGGATTCCCCAGGTAAGAGCTTCGGTTCATAATGCCGGCGAGGCTTTAGTGGTGGCGAATAATTATCGCCGCGGTGATATGAAACCTTATATCTTCCGTACTACTGACTATGGTAAAACATGGACCAAATTGGTTGATGACAATAAGGTAAAAGGGTATGCATTATGTGTGTTGCAGGATCCAACGGAACCCAATCTCATTTTTGTGGGAACCGAGAATGGTCTTTGGATCAGCTTTGATAATGGTGCTTCTTTTGAACAATTCAAAAACGGTTATCCTTCTGTATCCACCTATGATTTTGCCTTACAGGAAAGAGAAGCTGACTTGGTGATCGCCACTTTTGGCCGGGCACTTTGGATACTGGACGATATTCGCCCCCTCAGAAAAGCAGCTGCGAATAAAGGAATGAAATTCACAAACCCGGTAACTGCATTTGCTGCACCGGAAGCCTACCAGGCCCAATACAAAGCAGCTACGGGTTATGAATGGAGTACATATGGCTTATATGACGGAGAGAACAGGAGAAGAGGTGCTGCCGTTTCTTTCTTTATTAATAAACCCAAAGCAGCATCCGATTCAGCTGCCAAACAACCCGTGCAAACAGCTCCTTCACAACAACCAGTTGCTGGTGCTCCCCAGGGAGGCGGTAGTGGCCGCGGAGGTGGCGGAAGAGGTGAATTTGGCGGAGCAGGTGGCGGTGGCCGCAGAGGGGGTGATAGTGTAATGGTTCGAATTTATGATGCAGGTAACAAACTCATCCGCACCTTGCGATGGAATGCTGATACCGGATTCAACCGTATGTATTGGGGAATGGAAGAAAAAGGTTTCCGTCAGCCCGGTTCTCCTAAACCACAACCCGGTGCTCAAGAACCCGGCGGTTTCCAGGTATTGCCCGGCACGTACAAATTATTACTCACTTATGCCAGGACAACTGATTCAACTTATGTAACCGTAAAAGATGATCCGAGACTGGGCAACCGCAATGACATTAAACTGGCACAACGCAGCATGTATGACCGGCTTAGAAAGAGTGCCGATAAATTAACGATTGGTATGGACCAACTCACCGAAAGCGAGGAACTGCTTACTAAAATGCAGGCTCAACTAAAAGGTGTGGAAGGCAAAGAAGTGGATTCCTTACGAAAAACGACTACGAAATTGCAGGGTGAAATAAAAACGATCCGTGAGATCATCAGCGGTAAAACAAGCGATAAACAAGGAATTTCGAGAAGCCCTTTTGAAATTTCTGTTTTGAGCCGCTTACAGCAGGGCCAGCAGGCTATTGGCAGTAAAATGGTTGCTCCCGGCACCCAGGTTGAAACCATCATTCAAATGGCAGAGATTGCTGTGAATGATGTGGTACAAAAAATAAATACATTCTATGCAGAGAAATGGAAAAACTACCGGCAGCAGGTGGACGGCACAAAGGTTAATTTATTTAAAGAGTATAAACCGATTGAATAAAATAAGCTGACGAATACAGAAGCCGGGTTCATTGCCCGGCTTTTTTATTGATACCCGGATGATGGTCGTCTCCGGCAATCCTGTTACATTTGCGCCAAAGGCTGGGTTATGAAACTATCATATTTATCCGAAACGCTGATCGGTTCTGAAATCGTAAAACTGGGTGGTGAAATAAGGGAGAAGATCCGCCAGGGTGAACGTATTTATAATTTTACCGTTGGTGATTTTGATCCTTCCATTTTTCCTATCCCTAAAGAACTGGAAGATGCTATCGTTGAAGCCTACCGTAAACATTTTACCAATTACCCGGCCGCGGAAGGTAATCTTGATCTCCGGGAAGCTATTCATTCTTTTCTCAAAGATGAAGAAGGGCTGGATTACGGTATCACTGAGATACTGGTAGCTTCCGGCGGAAGACCACTGATCTATTCTTTATTTAGAGCCATTTGTGATAAAGGTGATAAGATCATCTATGCAGTTCCCAGTTGGAATAATAATCACTATACACATTTTATCGGTGCTGAACATATTGTAATCGAAGCAACAGCCGCTACTAACTTCATGCCTACTGCTGCTGCTATAAGGCCTTTTGTAAAAGAAGCTACCCTGATTGCTCTTTGTTCACCACAAAATCCAACCGGTACCACTTTTAGCAAAAAAGAACTGGAAGCCATCTGCGACCTGGTAATTGAAGAGAATAAAAGAAGAACTGACAGTGAGAAGAAATTGTATGTTATGTTCGATCAGATGTACTGGCACCTGACCTATGGCGATATCAAACATTATGATCCTGTATCTCTCCGGCCAGCTATGAGAGAGTACACTATTTATATTGATGCGATCAGTAAAGTTTTTGCAGCTACAGGAGTAAGAGTTGGCTGGAGTATGGGACCGGCCACTGTGATCAGTAAAATGAAAGCCATACTTACCCATATCGGTGCCTGGGCTCCGATGGCAGAACAGAAAGCTGTAGCTTATTACCTGGGGCAACGGGAGAATATTCACCGGTATCTCTCCAATTTTAAAAAAGAAGTAGAAGAAAGGCTTCGCCGCATTTATGAAGGCTTTCAGCAATTAAAATCGGAAGGGTTAGCCGTGGATGCCATTGCACCGGAAGCAGCTATCTACCTGACCATAAAAATTGATCTGGCAGGCAAAACAACTTCAGATGGAAAACTATTAGCTAACCAGGGCGATGTAACAGCATACATTCTTAATACAGCTGGTTTAGCCGTTGTTCCATTCTATGCATTTGGCGCTGACAAAAGTTCAGCCTGGTACCGCTTAAGTGTGGGCACCTGTAAGAAAGCAGAGATTGAGGAGATGATAGCAAAGCTCAGGGAAGCATTGAAAAAAGTAGCGTAATAAAAAAGAGCCGGTTGGCTCTTTTTTATTTAGTTCTTATTGATCAAAAACCGGAACGGCTGAAGTTCTGAAAACTGTATTGCCTTTACTATTTTTTGGGGCCTGTTTGTTATGCGGTTACGATCTACTAATTCATGTGCTTTGCAAAACTCTTCATGCGTCTCGGTAATCCTGAGCATTTCATTCAGGTACTGCACTTCCTGTTCAATATCCTGCTCACTCAGGTATTGATCTTTCACAACAACAAGGATGTCACGTTTGGGACCTCTCATGAAAAGTTTTCGTTTCTAATGTTCTGATTAGTAGCCTGACATTCCTTTGTGGCTTGGACAACCACAACCGCCGCCACCTTTTCCACTGCCGGAATAGTAGTTCTTGCTGCAGGAAGCCAGAAACACAGTTAATAACAGGACTATCGCTATTTTGTTGATGGTTTTCATATTCTTGCTTTCTAAATTAAAACTATTTTACAAACAATTTAGTATCGGTGAGCCCCGGAATAAAAAAAATTAACACGAATCAGCCGGAAGGCCGGAAAATCAACGGAAAACCCCGTATCCTGGTGGCTCCGCTGGATTGGGGGTTGGGCCATGCCACCCGCTGTATTCCCATCATCCGGGAGCTTTTAGCCCTTGATTGCGAGGTCTGGCTGGCCGGGGAAGGCCCCCAGGAAGCATTGTTGCGACAAGAATTCCCCGCCTTATCCTTTTTGCAACTGGAAGGATACCGTGCCCGTTATGCTGTTTCTGCAACTGGTTTACTTTGGCAAATGCTTTTACAGGCACCAAGGTTTCTACAAATAATAAAAAAAGAACATGCCTGGTTGAAAAAAATGGTTGCTGAGCATCATTTTGATGCGGTGATCAGTGATAACCGTTTTGGCCTTTACCATAAAAATATTTCCACTGTTTTTATTACACACCAGTTAACGATCAAAAGCCCGTTGGGAAAATGGAGTGAACGCCTGATCCAAAAAAGAAATTACAGTTATATCAACCGTTTTACGGAATGCTGGATACCAGATGAGATGATAAACGGCCTGGCAGGAACACTTTCACATCCCGGTACAATGCCCCGCATTCCATCCAACTATATTGGCTCATTATCCCGGTTCAATCATTCTGCTGAAGAAACGAAAGAGACCAACAATCATCTCTTATTTATCCTTTCAGGGCCTGAGCCCCAACGTTCATTACTCGAGGATAAGATCGTTCGGGAAATTGCGCATTACAATGGAACTGCAACCGTTGTAAGAGGCCTGCCATCGGGAAAATCGCTTTTGCCTTCCACGAATATGATCCGTTTTTATAATCATTTGCCCGCTGAAGAACTAGAAAAAGAAATTAGCCGGGCAGCCTATGTAATCAGCCGGAGTGGTTATAGTACCATAATGGATATGGCTGCCCTGCAAAAGAAAACGATACTGATTCCAACACCGGGGCAAACTGAGCAGGAATATCTTGCTCAATTCTTATCAGAGAAAAAAATGGCATTATGCGTCTCACAAAAAAAATTCTCCTTATTGCCTGCATTAGCAGAAGCTACTGCATTTTCTTACCAGCCCTTTCCTGTAAATAACCAGAACAGATTAAAAGAAACCATTTCCTCATTTATACAATCGCTTTCTTCGCCATCCACTTTTCCCGGTTAACTTTGCAGCATAATTTTTTCTTCTGAAGACGACAACCAAAGCACATATAGCTGTCCTGTTTACCAACCTGTTTTTCGCCAGCAATTTTAGCCTGGTAAAATATATTTCTCCTTCGTTAGTCGGGCCCTATGGGCTGAACGTTATCCGGGTGGGTGTGAGTCTTTTGTTATTCTGGTCATTCTGGCTGTTTGGAAAAACAAAAGCCGGTATCCGTAAAGAACATCTTACCCGGTTTTTGTTATGCGGGTTAACCGGTGTGGCCATCAACCAGATGTTATTTATCAAAGGCCTGACAATGACCTCCACCATTCATGCTTCTTTACTCATGTTGTGTACGCCACTGCTGATCACCATCCTCGCTTTCTGGGTATTAAGAGAAAAGGTCACAGTGCTGAAAGCATTGGGGCTTTCCCTGGGCATTGGTGGTGCAGTATTGCTTATTCTGTCCAAAGAAAAAACCGGCACAGCAACATTATCCGGTGATCTTTTTATTGTGTTGAATGCTATTGCTTATACCATCTATTTTATCATTGTAAAGCCTTTGATGCTGGTCTATCCGCCATTACATGTCATCCGCTGGGTGTTTACATTTGGTTTTGTGATGATACTTCCATTTGGCTGGGGCCAGTTTGCGGCTATTGACTGGCAGCAATACGACTGGTCTCATTTTGCTTCTCTGTCATTCATTGTTGTTTGCGGAACATTCCTGGCTTACTCTTTTAATATTTATGGTATCAACCATCTTGGTGCCGGTATCACAGGGTCTTATATATACACTCAACCCATTTTTGCAGCAATCATTGCCACGGTATTCCTGCGGGAGCATTTTACAGCAGAAAAGATCATTTCCGGAATACTGATTTTTACAGGTGTTTATTTAGTGAGCCGGAAAAACACACCGGTCATCGAAGAATAATTTATGCTTTGGGATAATCAACAAACAGGAATTTCTTTTTTGCTGCTTCAAAATCATTC
>CADEDV010000026.1:10198-11557 GCA_902826165.1 uncultured Bacteroidota bacterium | reverse complement strand
ATTCCAGTCCTTACAATTCCCCTGAACTGCAAAAATGCAGCAGGTGGGCATATCATCAATTCTTGTATTGGTAAGCGAATTGGCAAAATCGGTGATGCCGGGATTATGAGCAAAGACTGCAACCGTATCTGAATTATTATTGAGCTTACTGATCACAGCAGCAAAAACTGGTTCCGGGGCGAGATAGAGTTCATCATGAAATTCAACCTGCCCCTTATCGAACCCATAGGCCTCAGCAAAAATAGTAGCCGTTTTTTTAGCTCTTTTAGCAGGGCTTGATACAAAAAGATCAATAGCAATTTTTTTATCCAGCAACCGTTGCGCCATCAGGGGTGCATCTCGTTTACCTCTTTCATTCAAAGGGCGGTCAAAATCGCTTAAGGAAGCGTCATTCCAGTCGCTCTTGGCATGGCGGATAAGCAAAAGAGTTTTCAAATCAGAATGTTTGGTGCTGAATATAATTTTCAATTCTTTCTTCGTGCATTAATAACCTCTAACATTCTTTCCTTCCATATAATTCATAAAGGCCTTGTTCACTACTTTATTACCACCTGGGGTCGGGTAGTTACCGGTAAAATACCAGTCGCCCAGGTTATTCGGGCAGGCTTTGTGCAGGTCTTCAATTCGCTGGAAGATCACATCCACAGGTATATTCAAACCCGGAGGAGTGATCAGCTGGGCTATCTTGGCCGATATTTCTTCTGCAGTAAATGGTTTATATAAATGCCTTACCACATTCTCAGTATGTAATTTATTATTGCGCTGCAGCTCTTTGCATTTCTCCAAAAGTTCAGACAGTGTACCCAGCATTCCCTTTTCCTTCATCAGTTCCACTGCTGCATTAAAAGCGATAAAGTCACCCATCTTGCTCATATCAATACCATAGCAGTCAGGATAACGTATCTGTGGCGAAGAGGAAACAATGATAATACGCCTTGGTTTCAGCCGGGCCAGCATCCGGATAATACTTTCTTTGAGGGTGGTTCCTCTTACAATAGAATCATCGATCACCACCAGCGTATCCTGTCCCGGTCGGACAGTACCGTACGTAATATCATAAACGTGTTGTACCATTTCATTACGGCCGGAATCTTCCGTAATAAAAGTCCGCATCTTCACATCTTTGATAGCGATCTTTTCAATACGGATACGCCGGTTCACCATTTCCGTGAGTTTCTCTTCATCAAAATCTTTACCCCAGCTCAGTATCCGTTCCACTTTCACTTTACTCAGGTAGTCTTCCATTCCTTTCAGCATTCCAAAAAATGCAGTTTCGGCTGTATTGGGTATATAGGAAAAAATAGTATTCCTTAAATCATGATCAATCGCATCCAGTACCGGTTCACTCAGGTTATATCC
>CADEDV010000026.1:0-10098 GCA_902826165.1 uncultured Bacteroidota bacterium | reverse complement strand
CCGGCTCCATCCTGGCCCCGGTTGTGCTGTTTTTCCATCAACAGGTACAGTTTATTCAGGCCCCATAAAACGGTGCCATACTGCTGATGGTAATACGAAAAAGGTTTCCTTAACCTGATGAATGCAAGACCGCATTCGTGTTTGATCGGGTCACTCATGAAAGCCGCCTTTGTTTGAGAAGCCGCAAAGGTAATCCATTGAGGGCAGACTATTTTGTTATTTTAAGGGTATTGTAACTATCAGAACAAACCCTTCGCCGGGTGCAGTTTTGATAGCAACCCTTCCATTAAACAATTCTGCCCTGTTTGTTATATTGGTCAGTCCCAGGCCCTTACGGCCCTGGGAAAGGTCAACCCCTTTTCCATTATCACTAATGGTCAGTTCCGCCTCTTCCGCATCGGCAATAAGCCGGATATGAATAGTATCTGCTGCCGAATGCCGGACTATATTATTGATCTGTTCCTGGATGATCCGGAACAACATCAGTTTCATATTATCCGGCATCGTATTCTCTTCAAAAGAATAATGATTGAAGTGGACATTGAACTTATGGGTTACTTTCAGCGAATTGCATATATCTCTTATTGATTCAACTAACCCAATATCGCCCAGTGTGGGTGGCACCAGCGACTGGGACAAGTTCCGGACCACATTGAATATCTCTGTCAGTTCCTTCCTTGCCCGCTGTATCATTTCTTTGATCTCACCAGCCGCTTTCTCTTCCCCTACTTCCAGGTAAAGCCGGGTGGTGGTAATATGCTGGTTAATATTATCGTGCAGCTCTTTGCCAATCTCACGCCGTTCTTTTTCCTGTCCGTCAATAGTCGCCTGAGTGATCTGTTTTTGCTTTTGTATTTCCTGTTCCACCAATTGCTGGGATAATTTTTTCTGCTCTGTTATATCCGTAAAAGTGCAGATGACATGAATGATCTCATTCTTATCATCCAGGATGGGGTCCGCATTCACCAGCAGCCATACCCTATCCTTTGTGACCGGGCGATAGACACCCATTACAATATCCCGCACCGGCTGTCTTGTTTTTACGGCTACAGGTACCGGGTGTGTATGACTGGGAAAATCAGTACCATCTTCGTGTATCACATTCCACGAAGAATCGAATGAGCTCCGGCCCAATAACTGGTCTTCGGTAAGCCCCAGCAATGTATAGGCTGCTTTATTACAGATCAGCATTTGTGATTCTGTATCCTGTAAAACAACCCCGGTTACCAAATTATCAATGAGGTCCCGGAACCGTTGTTCACTATCTCTCAATTTGTCTTCAATATGTTTTCTGCGGCTGTCATCCATAAAATAGATCGCCATGGCATTGATACCAGGGTTAGCAAACATATTATGCCCCCTTACCATACACCAGACCCAACCCCTGCTGGCATGCCGTAATCTTAACAAAACATAGTTTAGCACTGATTCTTTATTGACCTCAACAGCAAAAGCATCTTGTGCAAGTGGCATATCTTCCGGGTGAATAAACTCAAATAAAAAATGTCCTGCTAATTCACCTTTACTATAGCCGGATATCTTTATTGCTGAAGGACTACAGTAGGTAATCCTGCCCTCTTCATCGGTCAATACAATTCCATCCAGGGAGTTTGCGATCAGGTTACGGTAAAAAGATTCGCTTTCCTGGAGTTTTGCTTCCATCTTCGTCCGCTCCGTAATATCTTTTCCCACCACAAGAATACCTTTCTTATTTCCTGCTTCATCATATACTAATGAAAACGTATGAAGATGAACTCTTTTTTCGCCGGTCTTACTATTTAGAAACGATGATTCACCTCTCCACACTTCTTCTTTGGCAAGGATACCGGCCACTTCCTCCCGGGAATAAGGGGAATAATCTAATGCGATAACTTCTTTACAATCTTTACCAATAGCTTCTTCTGCACTAATGCCAGTGGTCTCCTCCGCTATCTTATTCCAGGAAGTAATTTTGTAATCGAGATCTGCGGTAACAATCACATCTGTCACATTACTCAGGATCATGGCCTGGTTCCTGTACCGGTTTTCACTTTCCCGCAAAGCATGCTCCGTTTTTTTACGGTAGGTATCATCTGTGAAATAAATAACCATTCTTCCTACATACGGGTTATAGAGCATGTTATGCCCACGTACATTGCACCACAGCCATTGGCCGTATTTTGTTTTTAACCGTATATCTATGAACTTGGTTTGAGATTCCATTTGCACTTCTTCCTGGAAAGCTGACAAAGCGGCCGACTGGTCATCCGGGTGTGCATAATCAAATGTATTAGTGCCGATAATATCTTCGGGACGGTACCCTAATATAGTTTCGACAGAGGGAGATGAGAAAGTGATCGTTCCGTTAGTATCCGTAAGAATGATCCCATCTAAAGAATCGCTGATAAGATTCTTGTAAAACAATTCACTGCGCAACAATTGCTCTTCTGCTTTTTTTCTTTGCGTAATATCATGCTGCGTGCCCCATACTCTTTTCAGCAAACCATCTTCAATAATACCGGTCATGTTGTTAATGAAATAAAGTTTGTTCCCGTTGATGTCATGTTCCTGGGTTTCGGCATTAGTAATCTTAAAACTATTTGCAACAAACGCTGAGAGATACTCCACTATTTTGGGATCATCCAGGTTCATCATGTTCTCCATTTTCATCCCGACCATTTCCCCGGCACTGTTCAAACCATACATGCGGGCCATATTATCGTTGCATTCCGTCATATAGGCATGCTGCCGGCAATGTTCAATAAGTTTGTCAGCAGGCCAGTCAGCCGGTGCCGGTATCTCAAGCTCCAGTTTCCATAATCCTTCCGCACTCAGCTCATAGGCTTTGAAACGCTCAAAATATTCTCCCTGGTTCTCCTCTTTATCTCCTCCCTGTTGTTGTACTTCTTTGATGGCAATGCCGATACACTGAATGGCTTCGGGTTCTTCATTATCGTTCAGAACGGTTTGAAATTCCCAGCGAATGGGCTTAAAGGTATTATCAGGTAATTGGTGATGAAAGTCTGCCAAAAAGGTAACACCGGGTCGTAAAAAACATTGTTTGGCGATGGATTGATACATCCTCTTTTCTGCGACAGGAATAAGAGCGGAGAACGGGGTTCCTTCTGCATCGGTACCGGTAAATCCATTTAACTGGAGAAACAGCGGGTTAATGTAAAAACAATCCCCCTGCAAATCAGTAAGTATATAATAAAACTGACCAGAGCTGTGGAAGTATCTGCTTAATGCTTTTGTACGGAACAAGTCTGTCATGCGCCTTAATTGGTAATTAATCGTTTTTTTTAGGGTATATAAAATTAAACCATATTCAGCAGTATCAATAGCCTGTCAGCTATTGTTTAGCGACCGGGAATTCTAAATAAGGGAAAAGCCGTTACTGCAGTAACGGCTTACTATTAAAACGAGGTTTTTTACTTATTAGAAACCCTTGTTATCTGTTGTATTGTATTTCTGCAAGAGGGGGCATTCCGCTGCCGAGATATTATCCACCATGATATAGTAAGTAGGGATAATAGCTTTCATCCATTTATCCAGGGTTTTGGCTTTCTTTTCTTCCAGGGCAAACTGGGATATCCTGCTGTAGTCATCCCGCATATTCATCCGGTGCGGTTCTGATCTTGATTTCAGGAAGATGATCCGGACACCTTTTTTTCCCTGCTCACTCAGGAAGGGGGTTGGTTGGGAGATATCACCCACTTTCATTTTGCTGATCATTGCCACCATATCCTTATCCAGTTCATCAATGGTAACATAGGTAGAGCCATCGCGGCTGGTCAGGAATGGTCCGAGGAATTTGGCTGACTCATCATCACTATGTTTGGTGGCCGCTTCATTAAACCCGATTGTACCCGCAATGATCTTTGCACGGATACTGTCCAGTTTAACAATAGCCTGTTTAATCTCATCATCCGTAACAGGAGGGATGCGAAGGATGTGACGAACCACGGCATTATCGCCATTCCGTTGTTCAAGTGTAATAAGATGATAACCAAATTTTGATTTTACCGGTGCCGATATCTCTCCTTCCTTCAACCGGAATGCTGTAGATAAGAAAACAGGGTCCCAGGTTTTTTCAGTCCGGTTGATCTCGTATAACCCGCCTCTTTCTTTACTACCGGGATCTTCTGAAACTTTCATCGCCAGCTGAGAAAAAGTGGTCAGCTTACTTTCAATCTGCTTTTTATAGTTATTCATCTCGCTTACGATATACTGTTCAAGATCCCGTGAAGCTTTTGGATAAATAACGATCTGGCCTATTTCTAACTGTGATTCGTAAAATGGTAAACTGTCCTTGGGTATTTTATCAAAAAAGGCTTTTACTTCCACCGGGGTGATGCGGACATTCTCTACTACTTTCTTCTGCATCGCATCCGCCAGTTTCCTTTCCTTGACCGACTCCCTTGCATCGTCTTTGATCTGGTAAACGGTTTTGCCAGCCATTTCTTCCAGGGCTTCCTGTGTGCCTACCTGGTTAATGAAATAACGGATCCTTTGTTCCAGTTCAGCTTCTACTTCTTCATCCGTAACCGGGAGCGAATCTTTCTCTGCCTGCAGCATCAGTACTTTAGAAATAACAGCTTGCTGCATCAGTAAACATTCTGCACTGTCAGGCATGGTTTGACCCTGCCGTTGCATATCCAAAATAGAATTCCTGATATCAGACTGAAGAATGATGCGGTCGCCAACAATGGCAACGATCTTATCACCTACTGCTTTTTTGGGCTGTCCCTGGGCTGCTACCGCAAGGCCAAGAACCAGGAAAAAAGCAGTGACTAGTTTTTTTGTGTAAAGCATGGCTTCAAAAGTAATTTCCTATAGATGACGGAGTAAATCCCGAACAGGTATTTAACAAAAGTTTGAGGGGAAAGCCCCGCTATTTATGAATCAGCTGCGGATAAGTTACCCGCAGCTGATTATTTGATCTTATAATGTACGTTTTACTTCTTCTTCTTCGTAGGCTTCCACCACATCCCCGACTTTGACATCGCTGTAGTTTTTGATCGTTAAGCCACATTCCATACCGGCCTGCACGTCTTTTGCGTCGTCTTTGAAACGTTTCAGGGAAGCCAGTTCTGCCACCGCCCCTTCACCGATCGGGTACACAACAATACCATCCCTGATCAGGCGGATCTTCGAATCCCGTTTGATCTTTCCATCTCTCACATAACATCCGGCAACGGTTGCTTTATCAAAACGGAACACTTCCCGTACTTCCACATTCGCAACGATCTTCTCCTGCATTTTGGGTTCCAGCATTCCTTCCATTGCACTGCGTATCTCATCAATGGCATTATAGATAATGGAATATAACTTGATCTCCACACCTTCATTCTCGGCCAGCCTGTTGGCCTGGCTGGATGGGCGAACATTAAAACCAAGAATCACCGCATCGGAAGCGGTTGCTAAAACCACGTCACTTTCAGATATCTGGCCCACGCCTTTCAATAACACTCTTACAGCGATCTCTTCTGTTGATAATTTCTGTAAGGAGTCACTCAGGGCTTCTACTGAACCATCCACGTCACCTTTGATGATCACATTCAGTTCTTTGAAGTTGCCCAATGCAAGGCGGCGACCAATCTCATCCAGTGTGATATGTTTCTTGGCACGGATACCTTGTTCTCTCAATATCTGTGCACGGCGATTGGCGATCTCTTTTGCTTCTGCCTCATCATCGTATACTTTGAATTTCTCACCGGCCTGAGGTGCACCATTCAATCCTAATATAACTGCAGGTGCAGAAGGACCTGCTTCATCCTGCTTTTTATTTCTTTCATTGAACATGGCTTTCACACGGCCATAATGCTGTCCGCTCACTACCAGGTCACCGGCCCTTAATGTTCCGTTCTCAACCAGTAAAGTAGCTACATAACCACGGCCCTTATCCAGGGAGGCTTCAATGATGGTTCCGCTGGCTTCCCTGTCGGGGTTCGCTTTCAGATCCAGTATCTCGGCTTCCAGTAAAATTTTATCCAGTAGTTTATCAATGTTCAATCCTTTTTTTGCTGCGATCTCCTGGCTTTGGTATTTACCACCCCACTCTTCCACCAGCAGGTTCATTTGTGATAACTGCTCGTATATTTTTTGTGAATTAGCCCCGTCTTTATCAATCTTGTTGATCGCAAATATCATCGGTACACCAGCTGCCTGCGCATGGCTGATCGCCTCACGGGTCTGTGGCATCACCGCATCATCAGCAGCAATAACGATAACGGCTATATCAGTAACCTTGGCACCCCTTGCCCTCATCGCAGTAAATGCTTCGTGACCGGGAGTATCAAGGAAAGTGATCTCTTTACCATTTGGTAATTCCACCTGGTAAGCACCAACGTGCTGGGTAATACCTCCGGCCTCTCCGGCTACCACGTTTGCACTCCGGATATAGTCAAGCAAGGATGTTTTACCATGGTCAACGTGACCCATGATCGTAACGATCGGGGAACGTGGTTTCAATTCCTCGGCAGTATCATCCTCTTCTTCCTCCACTTCCATTTCCATTTGTTTTTCCATGTTGATGAACTCAACATCGAAACCAAATTCACTCGACACCAACTCGATCACTTCGGCATCCAAACGCTGGTTGATAGACACCATGATACCAAGCCCCATACACTTACTGATCACATCAGCAAAACTTACATCCATCAGGTTAGCCAATTCACTCACACTGATAAATTCTGTTACCTGTAATTTGTTATCATCAGTGCCGTCCATGGCATCAGCCATTTCCTGTCTCTTTTCCCGGCGCAATTTTGCTTTCAGGTTTTTACCCTTGCCACCGCCACCGGAAAGTTTGGCTTGTGTTTCCTGTATCTTTCTTTGAATTTCTTTTTCGTCGATAAGCTTCTCTTCACGGGTTCTGTTATCACGACGTCCGCCACCGGTTCCGCCACCACCAGGACCTCTTCCTCCACGATTATCCCTGTTGAAATTGCCGGGTCCGCTTTGGCGTTTATCCTTATCGGGAACTGCTGCCTGCTTGTTATCTTTTTTAGCAATTGGAATACGCTTCCGCTTCCGGCTCTCGTCTTTCTTGGGTCTTGTATCGTTATCAACCGGCAGGTTGATCTTCCCGAGTATCTTAGGCCCGGTCAATTTTTCTACTTCGATATTTTCGATAACAGGTGGTACATCTTCCTCTTCCTTTTTAACCTCTTCGGCTATTACAGGCTGTTCTTCCTTCTTTGTTTCTTCTGTTTCTTCAACTTTTTCTTCTTCTTTCTTCGTTTTTTTCTTCTTGGTCTCTGCGGGTACTTCTTCCGCTACTGTTTCTTCAACAGGTTTTTCCTCTTTTTTCTTCACCAGTTTTTTAGGACGGGTGGAAGAATCAATGGCAGAAAGGTCAATTTTATCAAGCACTTTCGGCTTTTCAATTTCCGGGGCCTCCACTTTTACCACTATTTCTTCTTCCTTCTTCGGTACCTCAACCGGCTTCACCTCTTCTACAACAACAGGGATTTCTTCCGGTTTTGGTTCTTCTTTTTTAACTGTTTTCCTCTCCTCTTTCTTAAAGACAATCTCCTCTTCTTCTTTTTTCTTCTTGGCTTCTGCCGCAGCACCTTTGGGAAGATCCACCTGGTCGCTCTTCATCTTCGCAGCTTTATCACTCTGGAACTCCTGCTGCAGGGCACGGTACATGTCTTCCGTCAGCTTGGACGTAGGTTTCAGATCATCTTTGGGAAAACCTTTGCCAATAAGGTAGTCTATCAACGTATCCTGTCCCACGTTGAACTCCTTAGCGGCGGCTAATAATCTTGGAAGTTTTAATTCTGCCATTCAGTTTATTTAATTAATGTATCAATGTGGCGGATCTTAGAAATTCGAAAATGATTTTCTCACCCGCACACTGCGTTATTCTTTTTCAAATTCTTCTTTCAGCACTTTCCGGACCTCTGCAATGGTTTCTTTCTCCAGGTCAGTTCTGCGTTCCAGTTCTTCTGCTGTCAGCTTCAATACGCTGCGGCCCGTATCACAACCAATCCTTTTCAGTTCATCAATAACCCATGCATCGATCTCGTCGCTAAATTCATCGAGATCAATATCAAATCCTTCTTCTTCCTCTTCGCTGTCGCGGTACACATCTATTTCATAACCCGTCAATTCACAGGCCAGTTTGATATTAACACCCCGTCGGCCGATAGCCAGAGAAACCTGGTCTGGTTTCAGGTACACATTTGCATGATGTCCTTCCTGGTCGAGCTCCATGCTGGTGATCTTGGCAGGTGTCAGTGAACGCTGGATCAATAACTGTGTATTACTGGTCCAGTTGATCACATCAATATTCTCATTCTTTAATTCACGAACGATACCATGGATACGGCTGCCCTTCATACCTACACAGGCGCCAACCGGGTCGATACGATCATCGTAAGATTCAACAGCTACTTTGGCCCTTTCTCCCGGATCACGAACGATTTTTTTGATAACGATCAGGCCATCAAAGATCTCCGGAACTTCTATCTCCAGTAATTTGGCCAGGAAGTCTGGCGAAGTTCTGGAAAGTATGATCACCGGGCTATTATTTTTCATATCCACTTTCTTCACCACGGCACGGATATTCTCACCTTTTTTGAAATAATCCTGTGGAATCTGCTCACTTTTTGGCAAAATGAGTTCGTTTCCTTCTTCATCGAGTAACAATATCTCTTTTTTCCAAACCTGGTACACCTCTGCACTGATAATATCACCGGTACGGTCGCCATATTTTTTGGCCAGTACATTCTTCTTCAGATCGCTGATACGGCTGGCCAGTGTTTGCTTGGCAGCTAAAATTGCTCTGCGGCCAAAATCATAGAGGTCAATCTCCTGGTACAATTCTTCACCTACTTCAAAGTCGGGTTCGATCTTCACCGCATCGGTATAGCCGATCTGTGCCAGCGGGTCTTCCACTTGTCCGTCTTCCACGATCATCCGGCGGCGGATGATCTCGAGGTCACCCTTTTCGGCGTTAACGATAACGTCGAAGTTTTCATCACTGCCATACTTTTTACGCAGCAGTGTTTTGAAAACGTCTTCCACCACTTTCATCATCGTGGGGCGGTCAATATTTTCCGCATCCTTGAACTCCTGGAATGCCTCAATAAGATTGATACTTGCCATAGCAAAAAAAGATTTACGTTTTTTTGATTGTTGCCCCGGTATGTACCGGGATCAGGGCTGGTCCTGCCAGCCTCAATCAGAATTTAATTTGAATTTTTGTTGTTTTTTATTGCCTCATCCCCCTGGTCCCTTCTCCTTCAGAGAAGGGGAGTAAGACTCCGCTTAGTTAAAATTTTATCTGTATCCTGGTCGTCTTAATAGCTGCAAATGGGATAGTATGTTGTACTATCTCTTTTTTCTTATTCTTTCCTTTTTCTTCTTCCAGTACGATCTCTCCTTCCTTCACCAGCAGCAATTTTCCTTCCTTTTTTTCTCCTTCATTGGTCAGCACCTCGAGGTAGCGGCCGATATTCTTGGTATACTGGCGATGCATCTTCAAGGGCTCGTCCAGGCCGGGAGAAGATACTTCCAGGGAAAAATCCCCGCCGGGAAAAAAACTGTTCTCTTCAAGATCTTTGTACAGTTTCCGGTTCAGCTGCACCAGTTTGTCAATACTGATTCCCTGGTCGGCATCAATAAACACTTTTACATTATTGGTGGGTTTGATCTTCACTTCCACCAGGAAAAATCCGGGTTCCGAGCTGATCAATGCCTCCACTTTCTGCTCCAGGGCCTGTATTTGAGATTCGCTGTTCATAGTATACAAAAGAAGAAGGGAACGGCCTCGTTCCCTTCTATCTGCTCTTTCCGCTGCAAATGTAAGGGAAATACCCTTTATCACCCAAATACTCTCTGCCGGTTAAGATTTCGGTAAACCACATCCAAAAAACGGTGATGACCCGCCAGCCCGTACTATCTTTACGGTATGAAATATGTTTTGTATGCCCTGCTGATCTGGTTCCTGTACCAGTTCATCTTTAAGTTGGTCATACCTGTGTACAAAACCACCAGGACGATCAAAAAGGGTTTCCGGGAAATGCAGGAAAAAATGAACGAGCAATACAAGCAGCAACAAGCTCAGTCACAGCCTTCTGCTGCCTATGCAGATAACAATAAGAC
>CADEDV010000025.1:47213-54596 GCA_902826165.1 uncultured Bacteroidota bacterium | reverse complement strand
ATGATCGTATTGGGAATACTGGTCAGTGCAAGATGCCGCAGGAAAAAAGGATACGATAACACGACGAGATATAACCCGATCACATCCTTGGTCACATTGGTAACACCGCTGCTGAGGCTGCTCACCATGTCCATATTCCGGACGGTATCTTTTCCCTTGCGCCAGCCATACCATTTTTCAAAAAGTACCAGCAGCAGGAAGGCCGGCATAGCAATGAGTAGTATCTTTCCGTACTGTTCCATAAGTAAGCAATATGCAGCTAATGTACAAAAGCCCCACCTAAATCCTCCCCTGGAGGGGAGGACTTGAGAAAATTTCTTATCAAATGAAACTAACTAACTATAAAAATGCTGACTCCCCCTTCAGGGGGCAGGGGGGCATTTTTAACTGTATCGACGCCCATACCTGTGGCAACCCGGTCCGGCTGGTGAAAGAAGGAGGACCGGTACTGGAAGGAAAGAACATGAGTGAGAAGCGGCAGCATTTTCTCCGCGACTATGACTGGATCAGGACCGGGCTGATGTTTGAACCCCGTGGCCACGACATGATGAGCGGAAGTATTTTATACCCGCCGCATGACCCGGCTAATGATGTGGCCGTATTATTTATTGAGACCAGCGGTTGTTTGCCCATGTGCGGGCATGGTACCATCGGTACGATCACTATTGCCATTGAAGAAGGATTGATACAACCTAAAGTGCCCGGCATTGTAAGAATGGAAGCACCGGCAGGATTGGTGATGATTGAGTATATGAACGCCGATGGACCATGGACGATGGACCATCGACGATCTAAAGTGGAAAGTGTTAAGTTAACAAATGTGCCGGCGTTCCTTCATTCAACAGAACTGGTAGTTGATTGTCCTGGGCTTGGTGAATTGGTGGTGGATGTTTCCTATGGCGGAAATTTTTATGCGATAGTGGATGTGCAACAAAATTTTAAAGGACTGGAACATTATACAGCGGATAAACTGATCGCCTGGGCAAGAGAATTGCGGAAGAATATCAATGCAAAGTATGAATTCATTCACCCGGAAGATGCAACAATCAATGGTTGTTCACATATTTTATGGACGGGTGCTGTATTAGACAATACATCAACAGCAAGGAACGCCGTTTTTTATGGAGAAAAAGCCATTGACCGTTCCCCCTGCGGTACGGGTACTTCCGCAAGAATGGCGCAATGGTATGCCAAAGGAAAATTAAAAAAAGGCGAACCGTTTATTCATGAAAGCATAATCGGGAGTAAATTCACCGGGAGGATTGAGGAAGAACTGACCGTGGCCGGCAAAGCAGCCATACGACCCAGCGTGGAAGGATGGGCGAAGATATATGGCTACAATAAGATATGGATCGATAAAGAGGATGATCCGTATGCGTATGGGTTCCAGGTGATTTAGGGAATGGGAAATAGAAAATGGGGTTTCGGGGATTTAAGAAACTAGCTTGCCTGTAGCATCGGGAATATATTCAGGAAGAAGGATTGATTTAGACGGTTACTTATTAAAACATGACTATGCAATCAAGAAAAAAATTCCTTTACCAGGCTTCTGCATTAACAGCAGGAACTATCCTGGCTTCTTCTTTTGGCAAGGAAGTATTTGCCATTTTCAAAAACAGGATCGCCCCGTCTGACCAGTTGAATATCGGTGTGATCGGTATCAATGGCATGGGTTGGTCGGACCTGAAAGCGATACTGAAAATTCCGGGAGTGAATTTAGTGGCACTCTGTGATGTTGATCAGAATGTGCTGACTAAACGAATGAGTGAACTGGCCGCCATGAATGTGGATGCATCGAAAGTAAAAACCTTCAATGATCACCGGCAGTTGCTGGATATGAAAGAAGTGGATGCCGTCATTATCGGCACACCTGATCACTGGCATTGTTTACAGATGGTGGATGCCTGCCAGGCCGGTAAAGATGTGTACGTGGAAAAACCGGTGGGCAATTCAATTGAAGAATGCAATATCATGATCGCTGCGCAGAAAAAATATAGCAGGGTGGTGCAGGCAGGACAATGGCAACGCAGCCAGCAACATTTTAAAGATGCTGTAGATTTTATTGGTACTGGTCAACTCGGTAATATCCGTACGGTGAGAGTGTGGTGCTACGTGGGATGGAAAAAACCAATACCGTTTGTAGCTGACAGTGCCGTTCCTGCGGGAGTAGATTATAAAAGATGGCTGGGCCCGGCCACGATGCGGCCTTTTAATGCCAACCGTTTTCATTTTACGTTCCGCTGGTTCTGGGATTATGCGGGTGGATTAATGACCGACTGGGGTGTTCATTTATTGGATTATGCGTTGATCGGAATGAATGCGACTGTTCCTGCATCAATCAGTGCACTGGGAGGTAATTTTGCTGATCCCATGTCACCGCAGGAAACACCGGATACCATGAGTGCTTTGTACCAGTTTGATAAATTCAATTTACAATGGGAGCATACGATCGGTATTGAAGGCGGTATGAATAAAACCCCTCATGGAATTGCGTTTGTAGGCGATAACGGCACACTCGAACTTGACCGGAGTGGCTGGGAAGTGATGGAAGAACCGAAGAGTGATAAGAAAGCCAAAGTGGAACGACGGAAATCGGTGGATAATGGCTTAGACAGGCATATGGAAAATTTTGTAAGTGTGATCCGTTCCCGGAATACAGACGAACTGAAATGTTCTATACAGGATGCCTCGCATATAGCAGTGCTGAGCCAGATGGGGAATATCGCTTTTCGTTCCGGGCAAAAACTGAACTGGAATAAAGAGAAAGGAAGGTTCACTGATGAGGCGATCAATAAAAAATATTTGGCAGCGCCTTATCACAATGGATATAAACTGCCGAAGCTCTGATAAGATGAGCAGCGAAAAGAACGCTGAAGAGTGCGACGCAACAAAAGCTGAATAGAAATTCTAAAGCCGGGTTAATAAAATATGAATGTTGTAATTGTCGGAGGCGGTGTTATTGGTTTAAACACTGCTTATTATTTACGCAGGGCCGGTTACGGGGTAACAGTGATCGAGAAAAATGATTTCACGGATGGCTGTTCTTACGGCAATATGGGTTATATATCTCCTTCTCATTTTATTCCGCTGGCCACACCGGGCATCATTGCACAGGGATTGCGGTGGATGCTGAGTGCTTCCAGTCCTTTTTATATCCAGCCAAGACTAAACCTTGATCTTGTTCGCTGGGGACTGGTCTTCTGGAAAAAAGCCAATGCAAAGAATGTGGAGAGCAATGCACCACACCTGAATAATCTGCTGCAACTGACCCGTGAACTGATGAAAGATATGAAGCGGGAATTGCCACAGCCTTTTGATATGACCGAGAAAGGTTGCTGGATGCTCTGGAAAAATGAAAAGACCGGCGAACATGAGAAACATTTATCGGAACAGGCCAACCGGTTCGGATTGAAAACAATTATCTGCAGGCCGCAACAGGTGCAGGAATATGAAACGGAAGTGGAAACGAATGTGGCAGGAGGTGTTTTGTATCTCGACGATTGTCATGTGAACCCGGGGAAATTCATGCAATCGTTGTACAGCGAGTTACAAAAAATGGGAGTGAAGTTCTGGCTGAATACGACAGTCACCGGTTTTGAAACAGCAAATGGTAAAATAAATACTGTTATAACGGACAGGGCGGATATACCCTGTGGCGAATTGGTCATCGCCAATGGTTCCTGGCTGGGAGAAATCTCCAAATTGTTAGGTATTAAAGTACTGATGCAGCCCGGAAAGGGATACAGTATGGAATACAATGGTCTTGCTGAAAATCTGCAATACCCTTCGATACTCGTGGATGACAGAACTGCCACCACGCCGATTGATCAGTGGTTAAGAATTGGTGGTACGATGGAGCTGAGCGGACACAGCGATAATATTCTGACCAAACGGGTACAGTCAATTCATGAAGCGTTTAAAAAATATTATCCCGCTATGAACCTGCCCCAACCCGACATGAATAAGGTTTGGTATGGCTACCGGCCGGTGAGCCCGGATGGCATGCCCTATATCGGCAGGCACCGGGCTTTCAGTAATTTGATATATGCCGGCGGCCATGCGATGCTTGGAGTGAGTGCGGCTGCGGGTACAGGTTTGCTGGTCAAAGAGATCATCAGCGGGGAAAAAGCAAGTATTGCTTTACAAGCCTTCGACCCTGCAAGATTTTCTTAAAATTGGTTCGCTGGTCTGCTCCATCCGTTTTGTCTTTGTTTACTCTCAGGGAGACTCCTTAATTTTATGACTTATTATGGATTGTACAGCTACTCGTTTACCTTACCGCCAGGCCCATGCTTTTTCCGGGATCGTTTTAGATTACCTGGACCATGTCAACGCCCTGAAACCTTTTTACAGTAATGCGGCAACGCTGGCCGGGATTCAGCAAAACATCGAAGCAAGAAAGCAATTCAGCGGCAACCGGGAAGTGCTGGTACAGGAATTAACAAAGCAATACGCTGCGGTTGATGCAGGAGAAAAAGTAAAGGAGAACATTGCATCACTTTTATCAGCCAATACATTCACGGTAACCACGGCGCACCAGAATAATATCTTCACCGGGCCTTTATATTTTATTTACAAGATCATTCATGCGATCAAATTAGCAGAGCAGCTCAAAGCAGCAATGCCGGCAAATCATTTTGTACCGGTCTATTATATCGGTTCGGAAGATGCCGACCTGGATGAACTGAATCATATCTGGCTTGAAGGGGAGAAGTTGGTTTGGGAAACTAAACAAACCGGTGCGGTGGGAAGAATGAAGATAGACAAAGCCTTATTGAAATTAGTAACGGCTATTGAAGGCCAACTGACTGTATTGCCGCATGGCAATGAAATACTATTGCTGGTAAAAGAATGTTATAAGGAAGGATCAACCATCCAGGAAGCAACATTCAGGTTTGTGCATGCATTATTCAGCGAATACGGATTGATTATCCTGTTGCCGGATAATGCAGCATTAAAAAAGCAGATGACTGCTGTGTTTGAAGATGACCTGCTGAACCAAACCGCATCGGGTATTGTGGAAAAGACAGCGGCGGAATTATCCAAAGCAGGATATAAAGTGCAGGCTAACCCGAGAGAGATCAATTTGTTTTATTTGAAAGATGATAAAAGAGAGAGGATCGAGGTGCGAGGTGCAAAATACGAAGTGCTGAACACCGGAGTTTCTTTTAGCAAAGAAGAGTTGCTGCAAGAACTCTCTGAACATCCTGAACGTTTCAGTCCAAATGTGATATTAAGAGGGCTTTACCAGGAAACAATACTGCCGAATATCGCTTTTATCGGGGGCGGCGGGGAAACCGCTTATTGGCTGCAACTGAAAGACCTGTTTAATCATTATGAAGTTCCGTTCCCGGTATTGGTGCTGCGCAATTCTTTTTTAGTGGTGGAAAAGAAATGGCAGGAAAAGATCAGGAAGACCGGTTTTACCACGGAGGATTTCTTTTTACCTGAAATGGAATTACTGAACAGGCTCGTGGCCCGTGACAGTGATAAGAAATTAAAGCTGAACGGCACTTTATCTGCCACCGAAGAATTATATAACAGCATCAAAGAACAGGCGGCAGCTATTGACAGCACACTTAGCAGGCATGTGGATGCATTGAAAGCAACAACGCTTTATCGCTTACAGGAGCTGGAAAAGAAAATGCTGCGGGCCGAGAAAAGAAAATTCACTGACCAGCAACGCCAGCTTCATACGATCAAAGAGAAGTTATTCCCCAAAAATGGTTTGCAGGAACGGATCGATAACTTCCTGCCGTATTATGCCAAATGGGGGAAAGATTTCATTCAACAGTTATATACTCACTCATTAAGTTTGGAACAGGAGTTTGTGGTAGTGCAGGAAGTCTGAGATCTGATTTCCGACTTCTGACCTCTTCTTTATTTCTTCGATATATCTAATCGGAACAACGTACTGCTGCCATCATCATTATCAGCCACCAGTGCCAGTTCAATAAAATGTTTGGTCTCCCGGATCACACAGGCGGATTCTATTTTTTGATTTTTGAATTGCGGGTCAATACTTTCCAGGTCAATGATACGGTTCGGGTTCATACCCGTCCATCTTTTCTTGGAACTGAAATTGTCCACGATCCATAAATAACTTTTACCAATGCTGCCGTCATCATAGGCATTCTTCGTGTCTTCGGTAGAAATGGTGAGGATCAGCTTATCGGTTTTCTTCGCATAGCTGATACCCGATACACCCTGGAAATGGCTGCTGTCTTCATTGCTGCCAACATAGAGTAATGTGATGGGAGCCATCGCCTGTTCTTCCCAGAATTTCGATGAGGTAAGTATCAAATGATTTTTTGGATAGTCTTTATGCCCGCGGTTGGACAGTACTACTGCACCGGGAATGGTACAGGCTCCTTCAATATTCAGTTCAGGTAAACCGGATGCTTTCAGGCGTTCATAGAAAAGCGAAAGATCAATGGTTGTATGTTCTTTGGTGGCAGGATCAATTAATTCAGCCGTATTTCTGTAAGGTACTAAGGAACCGGAGCCAATCGCCAGCAGGTAAGGCTTCTTGTTGTTATAAACGATAGTGAGGGCTTCCAGGTCGGGCTTTACCGGTTTGGGTATTCTTTTTATCGCCTTGTCGTATAAAGGGATGGCATCAACTTCCTGCAAGGAGCTATCGAGAACTAATACAGAAGGGGCATCATCGCCCACGATATAAAAATGGTTGTTATGAAATTCAATGGCAGAGGCGGAGGGATAGTCTTTATATTGTTGTACGGATTGAAGAAATTGGGTGTTATTGTCGCAGGAGGTCATGAATAAAAGTATTGCTAATAATATGCATAGCGGCCGCATATTTAAAGGTAAAAAATCCCCGATTTCTCCCGGTACTTATATTTTAAGCCATCTTTCGATAAATATCCGGTCAGTTGAAATGGAGACAACCCATTTTGTTTTTGACGCCTGTAGCGCTGCTGAGTTTTCTAATAGTTCCTTTACAACACCTTTCCGGTTAATATAGTTTGAGTGAATAAACCAGGTGTCAGTTCCGTCATGCAAAATAAACCCCGTATGAAAGTCAAGCCCGATTATATAGACACCTTTGCCTGCATTTTGCATTGTATTGGCAAAACTGGCATAGGACAGATTGCTAAGATTGAGAAGCGGCTGGTGCGGGACCAAACTTTTCATCATTTCGGAGGAAGCACAAATGGCCAGTTTTCTCCTGTTGATGTTAAGGTCCATATCCTGCAATAAAGTAGTGACGAAAAAACCACAGGCAATAGATCCCTCGCCGGGCACAGTGCTTGTTCCATTAAAATCCCAGGCGGTATTCTTCCAATGGGCAATCAAGTCTGTGCCTACCGAACTGACCCAGAAATCATTTGCCTGTTTTAATATTTTAACACGATCATTGTT
>CADEDV010000025.1:45852-47113 GCA_902826165.1 uncultured Bacteroidota bacterium | reverse complement strand
AATCAAACTTATTCTCCCATCCATCTTTCTTCAGCTTCTCCACTTTCTCGATCACTTCATTATTCAGGGAGTTTTTATAGGCCAACACTTTTTGTGATACGGCTTCATCTGCAGAGCCAATGATCTCGGCGGCTAAGATGCCGGCATTCTTGGCTGCATTGAGGGCTACTGTGGCCACAGGCACACCATTTGGCATTTGTAAAATGGAGAGAACAGAATCCCAGCCGTCAATCGAATTGGAAGATTTAATAGGAACGCCGACAACGGGCAAGGGTGTGATGGAAGCCACCATACCGGGTAAATGGGCGGCCCCGCCGGCACCTGCAATAATTACTTTCAATCCTCTTTCTTTGGCTTTTTGTGCATATTCCACCATCCGTAAGGGAGTGCGGTGAGCAGACACCACTGTCACTTCATGAGCAATATCAAATTGTTTCAGGATATCCGAAGCGGCCTGCATTACGTTGAGGTCGCTGTCACTGCCCATTATAATACCTACGAGTGGAGTCATGCTGTGTATTTGCAGCAAAAATAACTACAAACCTCAAACTACAAACGACAAACTGGTCTATTTAACCAGGTCGCCTTTCAGCCGCAATAACTCTGTTTCTGACAACTTGGTATTATACCTTGCAGCGATCAGCCGGTTATACGCATCTTCCAGGCTTTTTTGTGCTTCCCGTAGTTGGATGATCGTAGATGCACCGAGCCGGTACACTTCTAAGGCGATATAGACATTTTCTTTGGCGAGTAAAATATTCTCTTCTTCCAGCGCCAGTGCCTTTTTCTGTTGTTCGTATTCTTTAAAGGCATTAATAACAGCGAGGTTCAGTTGTGATTGCTGGTTATTAAAAATGAGCTGCTGGTACTGTATATCCAGTTTGGCCTGTTGTATTTGTCTTTTATTCGTCAGGTTGTTGAGGATGGGGATAGAAGCGGTAACACCATAATTCAATCCTTTACTCTGGTTAAATAAAGGTGAGAAAGGATTGATCACCGTCTGGTTATTGGTGCGGGTGAAATTATATACCGAGTTAAAAGCAACGGTTGGTAATTTTTCTGCTTTACGTTCTTTGAGTGTGATACCGGCAATATCAAGATTCTTTTTGCTGATGAGCAGGGTGGGGTTGCTGGCTTCAATGCCATTCTGAATATCGCCCAATGCAAGCTGTGTATTCAGCGGGATAGAATCGGCCACTTCATAATTCGCCTGCTCCTTCACATTCATGACCTGGTTCAGTTGTTCCCGCAACTGGCTGAT
>CADEDV010000025.1:0-45752 GCA_902826165.1 uncultured Bacteroidota bacterium | reverse complement strand
CTCTGCGGCTTTATCACGGGTGGCAAACATTTTCAATCCGTCAAACAAGGTCCAGTTCAGGTTCAGGGCTGCATTGATATTATTCGATTTGATATTATTCTGTTCCCGTTTGGAACCATCGGCGAGAGTTTGTTTCTGGTCGTTATTGTTCCAGGTGGTGCCCAGGGTTCCATTCAGCCTGGGATAAAACACCGCATTCCGGAAGGAATAATCCAGTGCTGCCACCATTGAATCATTCTTGGACAACTGGATATCGTAATTATTTTTTAAAGCGGTGGCAATGGCTTCCTCCAGTGACAAAGAAGTTTGAGCAATTCCTGTTGCAGCACTTAAAAGGAATACAAGGAGAATATTTTTTTTCATCAGGTTGATCATTCTGTAATTAATTAAGCATGCGCTTCAGCAGTTGCTGTTTCAGCAGCCTGCTGGTGAAGCATTTCATCTATTTCACTTTTCTTTCTTTTCCTGGATAAGAAGGAATACATAGCCGGGATCACAAATAAGGTTAATACAAGGGAGAACATAATACCACCCACGATAACAATACCCAGCGGGATACGGCTGGTGGCGGCAGCTCCCAGGGATAGTGCCAATGGTAATGCGCCCAATGCCATCGCTAAACTTGTCATGAGGATAGGGCGGAGACGTTGTGTGGCGGCATAGATGGCTGCTTCTGTTTTTCCCATCCCTTTTTCCTGGTTCTGGTTGGCAAACTCCACGATTAGGATTCCATTTTTTGTTACGAGCCCGATCAGCATGATCATACCGATCTGTGAAAAGATGTTCAGGGTATGACCAAAGGCCCAGAGCGTTAATACTGCACCGGCGATTGCCAGCGGCACCGTAAACATGATAATGAATGGATCCACGAAGCTTTCAAACTGTGCCGCCAGGATCAAAAAGATCAATGCTAATGCCAGCAAGAAGGCAAAGCTGGTATTGCTGGAGCTTTCTGCAAAGTCCCTGGAAGAACCGGAAAGGGATGTGGCAAATGTTTCATCCAGTAATTTATCAGCGATCTTGTTCATCTCTTCGATACCATCACCAATGGTAAAGCCGGGTTGCAAACTGGCAGAGATCGTAGCCGATTTATACCGGTTAAAGTGATAGATCGTTGGTGGTGTATTGGATTCGTTAACCGTAACAAGATTGTCCATACTGATCATTTCGTTCCTGCTGTTGCGGACAAACAAGGTCTTCAAATCATTCGGGTCATCCCGGTCATTACGGGCCACCTGTCCCATCACCTGGTATTGTTTTCCATCTTTGGTAAAATAACCCAGGCGGCGGTTGCTATAAGCTAATTGCAGTGTTTGTGAAATATCATTCACACTCACGCCAAGCTGTGCTGCTTTCAACCGGTCAATCTCCACTCTCAGTTCCGGCTTATTGAATTTCAGGTCCGCATCAGCATTCATCAATACATTACTCTGTTTGGCTTGTTCCAGGAAATCAGGAAGTATTTTGGTCAGTTTATCAAAATTGTTGTTCTGTATTACAAAAGAAACCGGCTGGCCACCACGGCGGTTCACGGAGATGGTTTGCTCTTCAATGGCAAAGGCACGGCCCTCAGAGAATTTAGGTAAATTCTTATTGACCATATTTACAATCTCCTTCTGTGATCTTACTCTTTCATTCGGCGGCACCAGTGTTACCCTTACAAAGCCGGTGTTTGCATTGCCGGAACCGGTAAAACCGGGTGAGGTAACACTCAGCACCACTTCTTTTTCAGGAACCGAATCCATCATGAAATTGGTCAGCCGGGTCACATATTTATCCATTGCATCAAAGGAGGTTCCTTCAGGAGCAGATAGTTGTAAACGGAACTGGCTGCGGTCCTCCATCGGTGCCAGTTCAGATTGTAAACCACCACCAATTAAGAAAATAATTGCACCACAAACTGCAACGAGTATCAGGGCTACCCATCGCACATGCATGAATCGTTTCAACGTGGCCTGGTAACTATTTTCCATCCAGCGGAAAAAGGGTTCAGTTGCATTATAGAACCAGGAATGTTTATGCACATTTTTCCGGGTCAGCTTTACGTTCAGTACCGGTGTCAATGTCAATGATACGAAAGCAGAGATCAGCACCGCACCGGCCACCACGATACCAAATTCACGGAACAGGCGACCAACAAATCCTTGTAAGAATATGATGGGGAGGAACACAACTGCCAGCGTAATTGACGTGGCAATAACAGCGAAATAGATTTCTTTGGAACCTTCTACAGCGGCCTGCCATTTGTTCATTCCTTTTTCCATCTTTTTATAGATGTTCTCGGTAACGACGATACCATCATCCACCACCAGGCCGGTGGCCAGTACAATGGCCAATAATGAAAGAACATTGATGGTAAAACCCATCAGGTACATGATAAAGAACGCACCGATCAGTGAAACAGGGATATCGATCAAAGGACGTATCGCAATGATCCAATCGCGGAAGAATAAATAAATGATCATTACCACCAGCAGGAAGGCGATCATTAGTGTTTCTTCCACCTCTAAAATGGATTTCTTAATGAACTTGGTCTGGTCTAATGCGATATTGATCTTTACATCCTCCGGCATATCCTTTTTGATCTGCTCCAGGCGTTTGTAAAATTCGTCAGAGATAGAAACATAGTTGGAACCGGGCTGCGGCACAATGGCCAATGCGATCATAGGTGTTCCGTCACCTTTCAATACGGTTTCTTCGTTTTCCGGTCCTAATACGGCTTCTCCAATATCTTTTACCCGTACATCCGCACCATCAGCATTTTTTATAATGATATCATTGAATTCTTCTTCCGTATTCAACCGGCCGAATGTTCTTACGGTTAACTCAGTCGCATTACCGGAAATTTTTCCCGATGGTAATTCCACATTCTCTCTCAATAAAGCCGCCTGTACATCATTGGCGGTAATATTGAAAGCAACTAATTTGGCCGGATCGATCCAGATACGCATCGCATATCTTTTTTCTCCCCATATCTGGATACCACTCACACCCGGAATCGTCTGCAATCTTTCCACCAGTACATTATTCGCATATTCGGTCATCTGCAACTGGTTGCGGGTGTTACTTTGCACCGTCATTGACAGAATTGCGTCAGAGCTGGCATCTGCTTTTGATACCACCGGCGGTGCATCCAGGTCAGAAGGAAGTGAACGTTGTGCCTGCGATACTTTATCTCTTACATCATTCGCTGCTGCTTCCAGGTCAATGCTCAGTTCAAACTCCACGTTGATATTACTGGAACCATTACTGCTGCTCGACGTAATATTTTTAATACCCGCAATACCATTCACCGCTTTTTCCAGTGGTTCGGTGATCTGCGTTTCAATAATATCCGCATTGGCTCCGGGATAAGAGGTCCGGACGCTGATATTCGGGGGATCAATAGCCGGATAATCACGGACACCTAAAAATTTAAAACCGATCACACCAAACAACACGATGATGATGTTCAGCACAATGGCCAGCACCGGTCTCCGTAAACTTAATTCTGAAATGTTCATGCTTAATATTTTTTATCCCGGCAACTGTGCTACTGGCATCGCCTGTTGCGTCGCACTCTTGTACTTCCGGTAATACTGTTCAGCTTTTTCAAATTTTAATGACAGGTTCTTGCTGCACAACTTCAAATTACAAACTCACTTTTGTGCATTCACGATCCGGGCAATATCAATTTTAGCTTCAGGCCTTACACTCAATAATCCTGTTACCACCACGGTATCGCCTGCTTTTATTCTGTTCAGTACCTGCACTCTCTATTAGTCTCTTTAACCCTTTGTCACCTCAACAAATTTGGCAACCCCTCCATTATACAGGATCACTTTTTTCCCTCTTGCCTGTGGCACCACTGCCTGTGTGGGTATCAGGATAGCGTTGGGGTCGGGATCAAAACTTAATTGCACTTTCGCAAAAGCACCGGGCAACAATCCCTGGTCTTTGTTCTGTACAATGGAACGCACCATCAGGCTGCGGGTGTTTTCTGCCACACTCGATTCGGTAGCGATCACTTTTGCATTATATCTTTTATCTGAACCTTCATAGCTGAAAGAAACGATCTGCCCGATCTTGATCTGCCCGGTATATTTTTCCGGTACCGTAAAATCTAATTTCAGCTGATCGGTCTGGTTAACGACAGCTATCACCGATGCCGGGGTAACATAAGCACCCGGGCTGATATTCTTCAAACCCAGTTTGCCACTGAAAGGGGCTCTTATCTCTGTTTTACCAATGCTGGTGCGGATGATGTCGATATCTGCTTTCAGGTTGTTCACCTGTAACAAACTCAGGTCATAATCCTGCTGGCTGATGCCCTGGATCTTCAGCAACTGCATCTGTCTTTCTTCTGTCTTTTCAGCAATGCTTAATTGTATCTGTATCTTTTTGAGTTGTGCCTGCAGGTCGCCGTCATATAACTTAGCCAGCAAAGTGCCGCGGCTTACATATTTACCTTCCCCCACATTCAATTGCACGATCCGGCCGGATACTTCCGGGTGTACTTCGGTCATTTCGTTGGCCACAATGGAACCGGGTACTTCAATATTCTCGCCAAAAGATTGCGGGCTGACTATATAACCATCCACTTTCATCGCCATTTGTTTGGGAGGACCTGCCGGGCTGTCTGTCTTTTTTTTGTCGTTGCCACCGCATGCTGCCAGCAGCAAAACGGTTAATGCCAGTAGTATTGATCTCATGTTATGCTTCGGATGTGCAATTATTTAAATATGTCGGGGGTTAAAGGTAACGATAATCACCTGCTGTTGGACGCCAAAACAAGGGAGTTCCTGCTGTGGATATCCTGGCAATTATAAACGGTTAAGCCGGAGGATGGTTGGGTCTAAGCGATTGGTTTTAATGCCCTTTTAATTTTGTTGGACTGGTGGAGCAGATCCTGCTTTTCGTTGCTGAGGATGGTTACATGGCCCATCTTGCGGCCCGGCTTGGTTTGCTTTTTACCGTACAGGTGTACAAAGGCATTTTCGATCTTCAGTACTTCTTCAAGTCCTTCGTAACGGACATTACCGGTATAACCTTCTTCCCCGATAATATTCACCATAATGGAGGGCATGATGGCATCGGTATTGCCCAACGGGTAACCGAGCATCACCCGCCAGAGCATATCAAACTGGGAACTGTAATGGGCTTCAATCGTATGATGGCCGCTATTGTGCACCCTTGGGGCCGTTTCATTCACCAGCACATCGCCTTTTTTATCAATGAACATTTCAACGGCAAAGATGCCGGGAGATTTGAAATTTCGTACAACCGCCAAAGCTATTGCCTCCACTTTCCAGAGTGTCTTGGTATCCATTTCGGCGGGGCAAAGCTGGTAGTCCAATAAATTCAGCTCGGGATCAAACAACATTTCTACAGGCGGGTAGAGGGCTGTTTCGCCTGCTTCATTCACCGCCACCATCTGTGCTATTTCTTTATGGATCGGAACCATCTTTTCGAGTACTGAGGGTGCATCAAAACCTTTTTCCAGGTCATAGGCATTGCGTAATAACTGTACACCTTTTCCATCATACCCCCCTTCGCCAATTTTATGAACAGCAGGCAGGAAATGTTCTGCTTCTTTCAGGTCTTCCCGGTCACGGGTGATTCGGTATTCGGCAGTGGGTATGCTATGGTTGTTATAATATTCTTTCTGGAGTATCTTGTTCTTGATCGTTCTTAGCACCGCCGGTTTGGGAAATACTTTGATGCCTTCCTGTTCTAATTTCTCCAGGGCTTCAATATTGACATTCTCGATCTCAATGGTCATGGCCTGCAGTTTTTTGCCAAACGCATACACATCATCAAAATTGCGGATATCCCCTTTGGTGAAATGATGACAAAGATGGGCAGCGGGACATTCGCTGTCATTTTCCAGCACAAATGTTTCCACCGGGTAATTAGCTGCTGCCTGCAGCAACATCCTGCCTAACTGGCCACCGCCGAGTATTCCGATCTTCATAGGGCAAAGATAAGTTTATGCTGTGTAGTTTGCAGTTTGTAATGAATGTCTCTAAATTTGCCTCATGCGTCCCGACTATGCCCACAAATTATTCAATGACCACCGCAGCGATTTCAGCCTGCTGATGGTAACACTGGCCATGGACAGCAACTGATCATGAGTGATGCCGGGAATAACTACGCCGGCTGTTTCGAAATTATATGTTCACCAGCTAAATTTCAGGATCATGTCAGTATCAACAAGTACAAATCCCGCTGCAATAACAACAACTGATTTTCTTCCGCTGGAAGGAACCGATTATGTAGAATTTTATGTAGGCAATGCCAAACAGGCGGCTCATTATTATATGACTGCTTTTGGTTTCCAGGCATTGGCTTATGCCGGACCTGAAACAGGATTGAAGGACAGGGCCAGTTATGCTGTGCGCCAGCACAAACTGACTTTTGTATTGACAACGCCACTTCGTAGCAGCGGCCCGATCGCCGATCATATCCATAAACATGGCGATGGTGTAAAATCACTTTCACTGCGGGTGCCTGATGCTACCAAAGCATGGGAAGAAACCACCCAACGGGGAGCAAAAAGTTATATGGAACCGCAGCGGTTGAAAGATGAGCAGGGCGAGGTAGTTATGAGTGGTATTCATACCTATGGCGATACGGTGCATTTATTTATCGAACGAAAAAATTACCAGGGTGCCTTTATGCCCGGCTACCGGCCCTGGAATAACCCGCTATTTCAAACGCCTGATACCGGTTTGTTATACGTGGATCATTGTGTAGGCAACGTGGGCTGGAACCAGATGAACCCCTGGGTGAAATTCTATGAGGAGGTAATGGGATTCAAAAACATCCTCACATTTGATGATGAAGATATTTCGACAGAATATTCAGCATTGATGAGTAAAGTAATGAGCAGCGGCAATGGCTTTGTCAAATTTCCGATCAATGAGCCTGCAGAAGGAAAGAAAAAATCGCAGGTGGAAGAGTACCTGGAATTTTATGATGGGGAAGGAGTACAGCATGTGGCGTTGGCAACGAATGATATTGTAAAAACTGTAAGAGACCTGATGAGCCGCGGTGTGGAATTTTTAAAAGTGCCTACCACTTATTATGACGACCTGCTCGACAGGGTGGGACATATTGATGAAGACCTGGCTCCATTGAGAGAACTGGGTATCCTGGTGGACCGTGATAACGAAGGCTATCTTTTACAATTATTTTCCAAGCCGGTAGAAGACAGGCCGACACTCTTCTTCGAGATCATACAACGAAAAGGGGCTAAAAGTTTCGGTAAAGGAAATTTTAAAGCCCTGTTTGAAGCCATCGAAAGAGAGCAGGAAGCCCGTGGTAATTTGTGAGAAAGTACGGGTAAGAACTACGAATGGGGACAGCGGTTGTTAGTTCCTGCGGCTTCATTTGCACGACGAACTGATTTTCAGGTTATCTTTACATAATATTACCAATTACCCGGAAATAAATCCGCTCCGGTATCGTTAAGGTAAAAGTTAGTTAATGCGCATGAAAAGCCTGTATCTGTCCATACTGTTCTCCGCAATTTTATGTTCCGCCATGGCGCAGCCAACTTCAAGAGGCGGCAATTCTTATGAATCTTTTATTGATTACCAGAAAGCCTTTTCAAGACCCGGTGAAGCACTGAAAAGAAAAGAAGATACCCTGCAAAAACAATTTGAAGCAAAGAAGCTGGAATGGCCTGCTAAGTATATCTATATCCGTTCTTTCAAGTACGACAGCCAGCTGGAAGTTTGGGTAAAGAATGATATAAAGGATAAGTTCCAGTTGTTTAAAACGTATAAGGTTTGTGCACTGGCAGGTACTTTAGGCCCCAAAAGATTAGAAGGCGATTACCAGGTGCCGGAAGGTTTTTATTATATCAATGAATTCAATCCGAACAGTTCTTATTATCTCTCCTTAGGATTGAATTATCCCAATGCTTCGGATAAAATATTAAGTGATTCCTTACGGCCCGGCAGTGCTATTTATATTCACGGCAGTTGCGTTACCGTAGGTTGTATCCCGATCACTGATCAGCAGATCGATGAATTGTACATACTGGCCGCCCATGCAAAAGACAAAGGGCAGGACTTTATCCCGGTGCATATTTTCCCGATCCGCTATAATGTCCCTAAAAGTGCGAATTACCTGGCTAACCTGACCAAGGATGACCCGGCACTAAAAAAATTCTCTGACCGGCTCGAACAGGCTTTTGATTACTTCGATAAATTTCACCAGTTACCGGTGATCATGGTCAATGAAAAGGGGGAATACCTCGTTAACGGAGCTGTGCCAAAGAGATCAGCACCAGATCCCAAAGAAGCGAAGGTTAAAAAAGTAGCAATGGAGCATCGTGTGAGAATAGTAAGCAGCTTGCCTTCTTCGGTTCATCAGTGGCCACAATATCCAGGTGGCGGAGAAACTTTTGCCAAATACCTTGACCAACTGGGTCGTGATATGGTGGCTTATTTACCAACCGGTACCCGCAAAGCATTTGTGCAGGTGGAGTTTGTGGTGGATAAAGACGGTGTTCCTGTCAATATCAAAGTACTCAAGGGAACCATTGATGAAGATTTTGCTGATGAACTGATCAAACGGCTGGAGAATATGGGTACCTGGCAGCCTGCTATGCTCAATGATAAACCTGTTGCCAAGAAAATGATCCAGACCATTACGGTGGAGGCGAAATGATCTATTGCAGCAGCAATTGTATCGTTTCCGGGGTTTGCTGCCGTAGCAAAATTGTTTTTCCTTCTGTTAATTTTTCAAACACTTCTTTCGTGTAATGTCGAACGGTTAATAGTGATAACCCTTTCATCAGCTCCACATCAAAGATGGCGGACGCCTCAAAAGCTAGTTTTTCTACTTTTTCTGCCCAGTCATCCAGCACACAAATAAAACTGATGGCGCCATTCTGTGTCAGGTTGGGTTTTAAATGCAGTTTTTCAAACTGGCTGTATAATTGCCCGACATGATGCTCACCCACAAATGAAAAATCTTTCGAGGTGAGTTTCAGCATCACCTGTTTTTCTTTTAATACAATAACGGGTGGCAGGTGATGCACCGGTTTATTATGAATGACCGTTCCGGCCAGGGAAGGATCTAAAAAACATTTTACATACAACGGGATGCCTTTATTCTGCAAAGGTTTGATCGTTTTCGGATGGATGACCTGTGCGCCGTAATAAGCCATCTCGATCACTTCATTATAATTTAATTCAGGAATAGGTTGAGCATCCGGGAATTTTTTAGGGTCCGCATTCATCACACTCTCCACATCTTTCCAGATGGTCTGGCTTTCTGCATCCAGCATATTGGCAAATACGGCAGCACTGTAATCACTTCCCTCTCTCCCCAGGGTGGTACTTTCGTTTTCATCAGTAGAACCAATGAATCCCTGTGTCAGTAAAATCCTGTGTTGCTGCAAACCAGGCACCACTATATTGCTGACAGCAGTTTGGGTGAATGTCCAGTCAATATTGGCATCCCTGAAATCATCATCCGTTCTGAAAATATCCCTGACATCTATCCACTGATTAGATATCCCGGCTTCGTTGAGATAGGCACTGACGATAGCGGTTGATAATAATTCGCCGGCACAAACCACCTGGTCGTAGTAATAGTCGTAATCACGAACCGGTTTATCATGCAGCAGCCATTCCACCTCTGTAAAAAAATCACGGAGCTGGGCTTCACAAGCCAGGTAATGTGTAACGAGCAGGTACTTAGCCGTACTGAGATGCTGTTGCTTTACCTGTTCAAATAATTGCAGGGCTTCTTCTTTTTTACCGGCATAAAAAGCCTCCGTTACTTTTTCCAGGGCATTGGTTGTTTTGCCCATGGCAGAAATAACAATCAGTAATTTTTCAGAGGGGTAATGCTGAAGAATGGCAGCCAGGTTTTTGATCCTTTCCACACTATTAACGGAGGCGCCACCGAATTTGAATACTTTCATTACAGAATGCCGGGTTTATAAGAGTGCAAAAATCGGGTATTTGCACTACTTGCAAACCACTTAACATATCAACTTTTCAACTATGGGGCAAAGCCTTACATTTGCCTCAACCTAAACCTGCTTGTATGATCGTCAACCGTAAAGTTCTGACCCTCGATGAATTCACTATCCAGCAGCTCCGGGATTTTCCACATGCCACAGGCGAACTGTCAAGTCTTTTAAGAGATATGGGCCTGGCCGCAAAAAGAGTGAATGTGGAAGTGAATAAGGCAGGGTTGGTGGATATCCTTGGTGATGCAGGTACTATTAATGTACAGGGAGAAGAAGTGAAGAAACTGGATATCTATGCCAACAACCAGTTTATGGGTGTATTGCGGCATGGAATCAGTTGTGCCGGCATCGCCAGTGAAGAGCTGGATGATTTTGTGATCTTCGATGATGAGGTCAGCAAGAAATCAAAGTACGTGGTGCTCTTTGATCCGCTGGATGGAAGTGCCAATATTGATGTGAATGTTTCTATCGGGACCATCTTTAGTGTTTATCGCCGGGTATCTCCGTTGGGAACTGTTGCTACAACGGCGGATTTTTTACAACCCGGTAACCAGCAGGTGGCAGCGGGTTATATGATCTATGGTTCCTCCACCATGATGGTCTATGCCACGAGAAGGGGAGTCAATGGGTTTACATTGGATCCTTCCATTGGAGAATGGACTTTAAGTCATCCGGATATCAAATGCCCGGAGACAGGAAGAATATATTCGGTAAACCATGGAAATTTTTTCAAATATTCAGAAGGGGTAAAAAAATATATCACGGCCTGCCAGAAAAAAGATAAGACCAACGGCGGACCTTATACGCAACGTTATATCGGCAGTATGGTGGCGGATGTGCACCGTAACCTGATCAAGGGGGGCATCTTTACCTATCCCGGCACCATTGATAAGCCAAAAGGCAAATTGCGTTTATTGTATGAGTGTAATCCATTTGGTTTTATCGTAGAAGTGGCCGGCGGAAAAGCAACCGATGGTAAACAGCGGATATTAGATGTGATACCAACTGAATTACACCAGCGGTCACCTTTTTTTGTGGGAAGTAAATTAATGATGGAAGAACTCGAAAAATGCCTGGAAGAAAATGATTGAATTAATATCATACGAGAATAAATACCAGCCTGATTTTAAAAGACTGAACCTGGAGTGGCTGGATAAGTATAATCTTACCGAAAGCCATGATCTGGAGATACTCAACGATCCGGAAGGAACTGTTATCGCCAGGGGCGGTTGTATCTTCCTGGCCAAAGAAGGAGAAAAGATCATTGGAACGGCTGGTCTCTGGAAAGAGAGTGAAGAGGAATATGAATTAATTAAAATGGGAGTGGAAGCGGCTTACCGGGGAAAAGGGATCAGTAAGTTGCTGCTGGAACGATGCTTGTCTGAAGCAAAAAAATCCGGGGCCCAAAAAATCATTTTGTATTCTAACAGCCAGTTAAAGACGGCGTTAAGCTTGTACGAAAAGTATGGGTTCCGTCATGTGCCGGTTACCGGCGCACCTTTCCTGACGGCAGATGTGAAAATGGAATTATCTTTAGTCCACTAATTCATATACATGGCGAATACGATCATATCGGTTAAAAATCTCGTTAAGAATTACGGTGCTTTTAATGCCGTCAAAGGAATTTCCTTTGAGGTGTATGAAGGGGAAATATTTGGTTTGCTGGGTCCCAACGGTGCCGGGAAATCAACCACCTTAGAGATCATTGAGACATTGAGAGAAAAAACCAGTGGTGAAGTGATCGTGGACGGACTGAATCTTGATAAAGAGCCTAACGAGATCAAAAAGGTTATCGGTGTGCAATTGCAATCCAGCGGCTATTACCCGGGTCTGAACCTGGTGCAACTGATAGAATTGTTTTGCGGCTTATACAACCGGGAAGTTGAACCGATGGAATTACTGGAAACAGTAAACCTGAAGGATAAAGCCAAAGCGAAATTCAAAGACCTGAGTGGCGGGCAAAAGCAACGCTTCTCTGTTGCTACTACGCTGATCAACGAGCCACGTATCATTTTCCTGGATGAACCGACCACCGGTCTTGACCCGCAGGCCAGGCGAAGTTTGTGGGAACTGGTAAAGAATATCCGGGAACGGGGAACAACAGTGATCATCACCACACACTATATGGACGAAGCCGAATACCTGTGTGACCGGGTAGCGATCATTGATTCGGGGAATATTGTGGCCTTAGACAGCCCTGACCGGCTGATTGATAATTTAGTGGCTACCGGTTTTGAAAGACCCAAAGAAGTGAAACAGGCAAACCTGGAAGATGTGTTCATTAGCCTTACGGGTCATTCATTAAGAGAAGAATAAAATTTTCAGTATGAGTATTCAAAATAAACTAAAAGAATTTATGTCTGGTAAAATTGACAAGCAAAAAGAAGAAGGCAATGCTTTTCTTCAGTCGAATAAAACAAAGGAAGGCGTGATTGAGCTGCCGGAAGGCCTGCAGTATATGGTGATCAAAGAAGGAACGGGCCCGCAACCATTAGTGACGGATAGTGTGAAGGCACATTACAAAGGTTCCCTGCTGAATGGGAAAGAGTTTGATAATTCCTTTAAAAGGGGGCAGCCGTTTTCGGCCCCGCTTCGTTCCCTGATCAAGGGCTGGCAGATCGCATTACCATTAATGAAAGAAGGAAGCCACTGGCGGTTATGGATACCCTCCGAACTGGCTTATGGCGACCGGGGTGCCGGCAGTGATATACCTGGTGGTGCTACCCTGATCTTTGAAGTGGAACTGATCAGTATCATTAAATAAATATTCATATGGCAACAATGACTGTTGATCTTCGCTACCCCATTGGTGAGTATGAACCGAAGCCTTTTTCTATTGAGCAAAAAGTAGAATGGCTTGCCGATATAAAATTCCTGCCATTGCAATTGGAGAATGCGGTGCTCAACCTGGACGAGCAGCAATTGCAAACTCCTTACCGGGAAGGCGGGTGGACGGTTCACCAGTTGGTACATCATGTAGCCGACAGTCATATCAATGCCTATTGCCGGTTCAAACTGGCACTCACAGAAGAGAACCCGATGATCAAATCGTACGAGGAAAAACTTTGGGCGGAGATGCATGATGTGCAGAAATTGCCGATCAATATTTCAATCACCTTATTGCATGCTTTGCATGCCCGCTGGCATGAAGCCCTGAAGGATGTAGCCGATAATGACTGGAATAACCGTACCGTCTTCCGTCCTGATTATAAGAAAACATTCCGTCTATGGTATTTGCTGGGTATGTATGCCTGGCATGGCAAACACCATGTGGCACATATTACCAGCCTCCGTGAACGGATGAAATGGTAATGCCGGGTGTTCATGGAAATCCTTTCGATGACTATGAACCATGAACTATTAACTATGAACTGTTACTATGAAATGGAAAATTCTCTCTTCTGAATACCTCTTTAAAGATCTCTGGTTCACGGTAAGAAAGGATAGATGCGAAACCCCGATGGGGAAGATCATTGATCCATATTATGTATATGAATTTCCCACCTGGGTGGCTGCTGTTCCGGTGACGGAAGATGGCCGCATTGTGATGGTTCGACAGTACCGGCATGCTTTGGGAGAAGTTTGTATTGAAATTCCCGGAGGCTGCGTGGATGATACAGACAACAGCCCGCAGGAAGCGATTGCCCGTGAATTGCTGGAAGAAACCGGGTATAGTTTTTCATCCTATGAATACCTCGGAAAAATATCAGCTAATCCTTCGTCCAATAATAATGTGCTGCACATGTTCCTGGCAAGGGGCGGAAAAAAAGTAGCCGATCAAAAACTGGATGCTAACGAAGAGATCGAAGTGGTTTACCTCACAATTGATGAACTAAAGCAATTGCTGAAAGAAAATAAAATAATACAGGCCATGCATGTGAGTTGCATCTTGTATGCCCTGGAAAAAATGGGAAAGGTGAGCTGGTGATATTTTCTTCAGGTTGTCAAAAAACCATTCATATAAAATATAGTTCACCGGCGAACAGAATAAAGTAGCTTGTACTATAACAAGCTTGTCCGGATGAAAGCACAAACTACTTCAGTCTTTTTTTCCCTGCTGGTATTCTTTTTCAGCACCAGGTTAGCTGCCCAGGATATTCCAGTTGATTCTGTTATTAAGATATCCTGTTTGTCGGATGCTGCACAGGCGTACAGTCTTTATCTTCCGAAAGGGTTTACAGCAACAAAGAAATACCCGGTGCTGTTATTTCTTGATCCCGGGGGCAGGGGTGAGATACCGGTTAATAAGTATCGCTCTGTAGCAGACAACTATGGTATAATTCTTACCTGTTCTTACAATAGCCGCAACTTTGACGCAGCTTCCTCCGTTAATGCCATTGATGCTATTCATAGAGACCTGCTGGAAAGATTCCCTGTTGGAATAAGTAAGACATGGCTCGCAGGTTTTTCCGGCGGAGCCAGGATGGCTTCTTTTTATGCAGAAACACATGACCGTATTGATGGCGTTATTGCCTGTGGAGCTGCTTTTGCCGGCGAAAGGAGTACAGCCTATGCCCGAAAAATTCCTTTTGCCTGGATCGTTGGCACTGCAGATATGAATTTTGAAGAAATGCTGCAGGCGAACGAAACACTGGACCGGGCGGACCAGTCAAGCCTTCTTCTTTTATTTAATGGTGGACATAGCTGGCCACCGGTTGAGCAATTGAATATAGCTGCTTATTGGTTATCAGGTGAAGAACCATTGCTGCCCGGTCAACCAGCAATAGATGAACAATTGCAAAAAATGATCAGGGATGAGAAAGTAATGTATCATGCATGGCTGAAGGCCAATGAATTTGCCCAACTGAAAAACTTTGGAAAAGCGGCGGATTCCTTGCGGCAACAAATTGAATCTGCAAAAGGATTTAAGCAAAGCAGGCGTAGTTTTTCTGAGAGTATGGAGGAGGAAAGAAAGTATATGGATGAATTTTCGTTGCTTTTCAGTCAGTCGGTTGCTGTGAATGATATTTCAATCAGTAATGACGATACCTGGAAGGCCATGAGCAGTAAATTGAACAGGAACAGCAGTAATGAATATTACCAATTATCTGGGGAAAGGAAATTTGATTTCAGCTGGCGGCTTTGTTCGGAAAATTATTTTCAGTTCATGGAGATCAGGCAGTATGGGCAGGCGTATAAGACAGCCTGGATACTTTCTTTTTTTCAGCCTGCTCATTTGAATTCTTATTACCTGATGGCCAGGGCAGCAGCCGGGTTGATGGATCGTTCTCTTTGTCTGAAGAACCTTAAACAGGCGATCAGGAAAGGAGGGATTACTAAAGAGAAGATCAATGGAGACGCTTTCATAACAAAACTACTGGATGCTGAAACCATTGATAAACTATTCTCCTGAGCATACTCCAGTTTTTTAACGGATAGCTGTATTTACTTCTCCAACAAGGAAAACGCTGCCGCAAATAATAATGAGATCTTCTGGGGTTGCTTCTTCCAATGCTTTGTGCAGGGCTTTGTTAACGTCAGGAAATATTTCTCCTTTTAATTGCAGTGTTGCCGCTTTTGCTGCCAGCTCATTTTCAGGTAATGACCTCGGTATATTAGCTCTTGTAAAATAGTAGTTGGCTTCCTTAGGCAATAAGGCCAGTACTTTTTCCACTTCTTTATCTTTTACCATACCCATCACAATATGTAACTGGTGATGCTCCGTAAGTTCTGTTTGTTGTACCAGCTGGCGGATGCCATCAACATTATGCGCTACGTCCATAATTACGGTGGGATGAGTATGGATGAGCTCCCAGCGGCCATGGAGGCCGGTGAGTTTCTTTACTTTACGTAATGCTGTATGAATGATATCATCTGTAATTTGCCATCCTTTTGTATGCAGCAGCTGGCAGGCTTCAAGGACAGCTAAAAGATTTTTCGCCTGGTAAATCCCCGGCAAATCAAGCTGGTATTCTTTGTGATCTGCTGAATGTTCTTTGGCTACTGTAATAACCAGTTGATGGTTTTCCCATTCCCAGTCGGTTACCTGCCTGTTGTGAGAAGCAATGGATAAAGGGGCATTTTTTGTACGGGCTGTTTCTTCAAATATTTTTTTTGTTTCAGGGATCAGCTCACTGATGACCACGGGTATATTTTCTTTGATGATGCCCGCCTTTTCAGCAGCTATTTTTTCCAGTGTATCACCCAGCAGGTTCATATGATCCCAGCCGATATTGGTAATAACGGATAATTCGGGGGTGATAATATTGGTACTGTCCAGCCTTCCGCCCAGCCCGGTTTCAATAATAGCGATATCCACCTGTTCCTTTACGAAATGATCAAAAGCCATGGCAACCGTGATCTCAAAAAAACTGGGTTCAATTTCTTCGATCAGTGGCTGAATATGTGCAGTGAAATCAATCACCGCCTGTTCAGCGATCATCTCTCCGTTCACTTTTATCCGCTCCCGGAAATCTTTCAGGTGCGGGGAAGTGTATAAACCTGTTTTATATCCTGCTGTTTGAAAAATGGCAGCCAGCATATGACTTACCGACCCTTTGCCATTAGTGCCGGCAATATGAATGCTTTTAAATTTATGTTGCGGGTTATCGAGGGATTCACACAAACGGATCGTGTTCGACAGGTCAGCTTTATAAGCAGCAGCGCCGATACGGCTGAACATGGGCAGCCGGGTAAAGAGATAGTCGAGGGTTTGCTGGTAGTTCATGAGTGGGTGGCAAACATAAGAATAGAAAATACTTATTCGGGTTTTTTCAGCAGAAGAAGTTTAATGATCCCCCAGCATATTCCTGCACCACCAACAATAATACCGATAGTGATCAACTCATCGGCTCCCGGCCAATGTCGTATCTTAAACAATCCCCCAACAAACTGTACCAGGAAGCCAGTCATGAAAACGGCCAGCGGGTATTTAAAGAAGTATAAGTTTTTCATAATGACTGTTTACTTAGGAGATCGTTGTAGATGTTATGATTTTCTTCATCAAAGCAGACAAAGAAAATGGTCTTTATAAAAGGATTTTCAAGGAGAAAACCGGAAACTGTTTTTATAGCAATAAGAGCTGCTTCTTTTTTGGGATAACCATAGATGCCCGTACTGATATTGGGAAATGAGATAGTAGGCAGATGATACTCAACTGCCAGGGTTAAGCTATTAATATAACAGCTCGCCAATTTAGCTGCTTCGCCTTTTTCCCCGCCATTCCATACAGGACCAACTGTATGAATAACATAAGAAGCTGGTAAATTTCCGGCCTTAGTAATAACCGCTTCACCAGTTTTGCAGCTTCCCTGTCTGGCAATAATTTTTCTGCAATCATCAAGAATGGCTGGCCCCCCGGCCCTGTGAATAGCCCCATCGACACCCCCTCCACCCATTAACGAAGAATTTGCTGCATTCACGATACCGTCAACCTTTTGTTTGGTAATATCACCTTTAATTAATTGTATCCTTGGGTCCATTTTCCAAAGGTAGTTGTTGGAAATAAAAAAGCGGCATCATGGATGCCGCTTCCGGTTTTTTCAATATATCATTTATCCGCCCAGTACAAAGTTGAATTCATAAACCACATTGGATTCTGCATCAGCTTTATTGAACTTGTTCTTTCTTAGCCATTCCCGGATGATCTCGATAGCTTGCCCGCTTGTATAACTGGAGCCTCTTACAGCTCTAACAAAGGTTCCGATACCATCTGCTGATACTCTTATTTCTGCAACTACTTTTCCTTTCAGATTTTCCCCGGCATCCATAGATTTTTGATTGATCACATAGCGGCTGCCGCTTACTCTTTTAGGGCCGTTACCTGTTCCACTCCCGGTTCCGTTGCCGCCTCCGGTACCACCACCTGTTCCGCCTCCGGTACCACTGCCATTTCCTACGCCGGTTCCGTTACCGCTGCCACCACTCCTGTCATAGGTAGTGGCCACGCCACCACCTTGCCCCGCACCTGTAGTTGTTTTACCCAATACGGCCTTTGGCTTAGGCGGTGCAGGATTTTCAACCGGCTTGGGAGCCGTCTTTACAGGAGATGTATTGGTGACTACTTTATCAACAGGTTTGGGATTGACTGGCTTTACAATCGCCGGGGCTTCTTTTTCCGTTTCATCTGTTTCCACATCTTTGGAATCTTCATCCACACCCGGTGCGGGGGGAGTAGCCTGCGCAATACCGGCAGGTTCAGGTGCTTCAACTGGGTTGCCGCCTCCTCCGCCACCACCAGCCAGTATCTCTGGCTCTTCCGGTAGGTTCAGTTCCACTTCCATGGCAGGTTCTTCGATGATCTTTTCAAAAACAGGGACCTTCCATTTCAGCAAAAACATCAGCAGGATCATAAAGGCGGCAAAGCCTGCCGTGACCATATAGGCTCTAGTCGAATTTTGCTTGGATTCAAGTGATGCAGACATTACGTAACTGTTGTTCATACAAATGTACACTTTGGTAATTAATGACAGGTATTACTGTTTCTTCACAGCTGTTATTAACGATGCAAACCCTGTGCAACTTGCACAGGTGGCGATATATGAAATGTTAAGATTACTGTTAAAGGACCTATTTCCTGTAATTGGCAATGATAAGTCCGCTAATGACCAGTGCGAAACTTACGATATGTATCCAGCTGATCGTTTCGTGTAAGATGAGTACTGCTTCGAGGCTGCTGAATACAGGGATGAGATTACCGAATAAAGCAGTGCGGCCTGCACCCAGTTTACTGATGGCCTTGTTCCAGATCAGGAAACAAATGACGGAGGCGCCGATACCCAGGTACAGTATAACGGAGATATTGGTTAAACTAATAGCAAAACCAGCTTCCCGGTTATACTCCTGCAGGTAAAAGGGCACTAAGATTAAAGTGCCGAGACTGAATACCACGAAAAGAAAACTGACCGGGTGTACCGCCGCTGGCCTCTTTTTGACCAGGGTATTATAAACTGAGAATGAAAATGCTGCCGCAAGTACCCAGAGATCACCTTTTGAAAATGATAAGCTCAGTAAATTTTCCAAATGCCCCTTGCTCAGTAATAACAGGATACCGGTGATACAAACAAACATTCCTGCAATCTTATAAACACCGATCTGTTCTTTCAAAAATATGCGGGCAAGGATTACTGAAATGATAGGAGAGGAAGTGGTGCCGATCAGCGCCAGGTTGATGGCTTCGGAATAATGCCCGCCGATATATACGAACGTATTGAACATGCTGACACCTGTGGCACCCGTAGCTAAGAAATAAGGCAGATGTTTTTTGATCGTACTGAATTCTGCCCGCAGGTATTTCCAGGCAAAGGGAAGTATAATGATGGAAGCCGTCAGCCAGCGGTAAAAAGAAAGGGTAACAGGTGGTATATCCTTAATGATCTTCCGGGCCACAATGAAATTGCCCGACCAGATAAATGTGGCCAGCACAGCAAGACCAATCCCGGTTAATGTAGTACGATTCTTCAAGATAATTAATACTGTCAGTGGTGGGCAAAATCCATTTCAAATTTCCCCCTGATACGTTCTATCGGTGGATTGAAATAGCCATATTTCAGGCTCGGGAATTCTTCTTTGATCAGTTGCTGCAGCTGGCTTACTCCCATGCATTCACCGGTATCAGTTACGCCGATTTTGCCGAGGTACCAGTCAGGATCAATATTAAAATTCCGCCATTGGATCATTTTCAATCCTGTTGATTTGATCAGTTGGCGCAGGGCTTCGTATTCAGCCACACTGTCCGTCATCCCCGGGAATACAAAATAGTTGATAGATGTCCAGCCGCCAAATGAGTTGACCACTTTCAGGCTTTCAACAATATCATCAAAGTCGTAATTATTCGGCCGGTAATACGGCATGTAGATTTCTCTCCGGGCTGAGTTGGTGCTAACACGGATCGAATCAAGTCCTGCTTCGCACAAGGCTTTTACCGCATCGGGTTTGGAGCCATTGGTATTAATATTGATGCTGCCTTTAGAAGTATGTTTCCTGATTTCAATGATCGCATCACGGATCGTCTCCCACATTAACAAGGGTTCACCTTCACAACCTTGCCCGAAGCTGATGATCGGGAAAGGAGCGGATTCTAAATGAGGCACCGTGAATTCAACGATCTCTTCCGGCGTTGGTTTAAAGGTTAACCTGTCCTGCGTGGATACAATGGGTTCTTCATCGGGTTGTAAGGAAATACATCCAACACAATTTGCATTACAGGCAGGTGATGCAGGCACGGGACATTCCCATCTCCCCAACGCAAAATTTCGGGCGGCCGGGCAAGTATAGGTCAGTGCACAATTGTTCATGAGATGGGATACTAACCTGTTGTGCGGGTAATGCTTCAGTAATTCTTTTGCTCCTGTGGCTACTTTTTGCTGATCATATCCTTCACAATCCTGTCTGATATCGGCTTCAATTCTTGTGGCAGGCACATAGAATTTTTCTTTATACCATCCTGCAGCTGTGTAACAAAACAAAGGAAGCGTAGGAGCATCGGGTGCAGTTTCGTAAGCAGCTAAATAAAACCCGGTATGTGCAGGTGGAATAAAAGCAGCTACGGCCCAGCCTTTTTCACAAAGCCGCATATCGCCGGTTTCCACATCAATGCCGATACCACGTCTTCCGGGCAACTCATATAAAGAACCCCCGTCCGGTAATTCGATCCATTCTTCTTCGGGAACAGGCATGGCATCCCAGCCGGTGCGTCCGGCCACATACAAGGAAGTGTCTTCAAAAATATTACCCTTCCCGTCGGAATAAAGGATATATGGTGATTGTGGTAAACTCATTTATTTAATTGTGCCCTGCAAAAGTCGTTAAAATATTTTTCATCAATATCCCAGTCCGAAGTCAGGATGGCATGCTGGAAAAGTTTGTTGTTTTTGAAATCAATGGTCAGCAGGCCGTCTTTCAATACAATATTGTTTAATTCGGGCCATTCAATTTTTTGGGTGGTGAAGCCAGGGTATTGAATATAGTTCTTATTGATTTTTACTAGTAATTTCCTGTGAGCCAGGTAGTCCAATAAGGCAAGTGCCAGCATCAGTAATGAAAGCCACCAGAATGTTGTTCTTGCCCAGGCAATAGCGCACCAGATATAAATAGACCGTGCCCAGTTGTCATTCGTGAACTTTTTCATGAATCCCTCTACTGCGGAGAAGAAGAATTGAAATCCTATGCATACCAGTACAAAAGCCGGCCATATCTTCTCTTTACCTGAAACCGCATTGAACAAAATATAAAACATGCCGGCAGCATTGCCCAGTAATACAAAGAATCGTATCAGCCGGTAAGATCTTACTTTCCCGTTTTTCAAAAGCAGTTCAAATTGCGGCATACTCAGCTATTACTTGCGATCAGTAAATTACACAATTTGAACAGCATCCTTGCACCTACATTCGCATTCCAGTCGCTATCGCTAACACCCACTTCGCAAAGATCAAAACCAATGATCTTACGGCCGCTTTCAATCACTTTCCGGAAAATATAGAATACTTCAGCTGTTTCAAATCCACCCGGAACCGGCGTTCCTGTATGCGGGCACAGTTTCCGGTCCAGTCCGTCAATATCAAAGCTGATATACACTTTCTCCGGTAATTTGCTCACGATCTCTTCAGCAATTTGTTTCCAGGTCTCTCCTTCAAACTGGCGGTTCTTGATCTCTTTGTCAAAATAAGTGACCACCCTGTAGTTGCTGTTCTGTATATATTCCCATTCTGCTGTTGCATAATCTCTCACACCTACCTGCACAATTCTTTTTATTTCCGGAATTTCATTCAGCGCATTGTACATAATGCTGGCATGCGAATAGTTGAAACCTTCGTAAGCTTCCCGCAGGTCGCAATGCGCATCAATTTGCAGGATGCCAAAGTCGCTGTGTTTTTCAGCAATCGCTTTAAAATAGCCTAATGGAGTGCTGTGATCGCCACCCAGTATGCCCACCAATTTCCCTCTGTCCAATAAAGCCTTGGTCTGCTCATAGATCCATCCATTCAGGTACACCCCGCCTTCGTTTACTTCTTTCATGGTTTTACACATGAACTGGTTGGCAGCCACTTCCTGGCCTTGTGCTATATAATCAATATAGAGTTCGGCTTCTTTCCGCAGGTAATCGCTTTTCATTAAGATCTTGCGGTCAACCGGGCGCATATAAAAACCCTGTTTCCATCCGTCCGGCACTTCGGGGTCAAAAAGATCCACCTGCATACTGGCTTTGAACATGGCTTCTGGTGCCCGGGCGGTGCCGGATCCATAGCTCACGGTTACTTCCCAGGGAACAGGAAGAATGATCAGTCTTGCTTCTTCTTCATTGGAAGGAAGGCCAAAAATATTGTTGTTGGGATTACTGACACTGTTGGGGTCGTACGTACTCAGATCAAACATAGCGGGTAATTGAAAAACGGTGCAAGTTAATTGGGAACAGCCGGGTGGCAAAATCATTGTTTGCACCGCAAATGTTTGTTTTTTCAGGGGGATGGACTGTATTTTCGGGCTATGAACAGGGATGCAGATTCTCATCTTGATGAACAATTCTGGACCAACCGATACCGGCAGGGCCAAACCGGCTGGGATATAGGCTATCCTTCTTTGGCATTGCAGGAGTATATCAACCAGTTAAGCAATAAAGAGCTCAAAATTCTTACACCAGGTTGTGGTAATGCCTGGGAAGCGGCTTACCTGTTGGAGAAAGGGTTTACCCATGTTACCGTTCTTGATATATCAGAAGAACTGGTCAGCCGGATAAAGGGACGCTTTGCCGGGAAACCTATACGGATCATTCACCAGGATTTTTTTGCACATAATGAGCAGTATGATCTTATCCTGGAGCAAACATTCTTCTGCGCATTAGATCCATCGTTAAGACCGGCTTATACACAACAAATGCATTCCTTGTTAAAGCCCGGTGGCAAACTGGCTGGTGTTTTATTCAACCGGTTTTTTGAAGGAGGGCCGCCTTTTGGAGGCAGCAAAGAAGAATACGAATTACTTTTTTCACCCCGGTTCATCATAAAAAAAATGGAGCTGTGTTACAACTCCATTCCACCCCGAAGGGATACCGAATTATTTTTTATCCTGCAGAAGAATAACTGATCAGCGATGGCTCAAATGTCTCAGGTAAGAAACGTGTGAGGCAACAGCTGTTCTCATCTTTGGATATTCTATATAAGGGATATTAAAATCCGCACAGGCTTTCTTAATGATCTTGCTGATAGCAGGATAGTGCACATGCGAAATTTTTGGAAAAAGATGGTGTTCGATCTGGAAATTCAGGCCACCCACCCACCAGGAGATCAGCTTGCTTTTAGTAGCAAAATTGGCGGTTGTTTTCAACTGGTGTACAGCCCACTCATCTTCCATTTTACCTGTTACAGGGTCTGCAGCAGGGAAATGGGTATGCTCAACGGTGTGAGCCAACTGGAATACAATACTCAGTACAAAGCCGGCAAATAAGCCATAGATCAGGAACCCGATCAGCCAGGGTGTGAAACCGAGCAGGTAAATAGGTAATGCAACAAATAAAAAGGCGTGTAATACTTTAAATGACCAGAAAGAAACATGATCCATTGTCGTCATCTTCTTCAAAGGCATTGGCCCGATCCTTTTCAGGAAATATTTTTTATAATCTGTTACAAACACCCACCAGATATAAAGCAATGAATAAGCGGCCCAGAAATACAGGTGCTGGTAGCGGTGTATCTTGTAGAATTTTTGTGTTTCGCAAAGACGTAATAAAGGTCTTGCTTCAATGTCATCATCCACGCCATCAATGTTGGTATAAGCATGGTGAATCACATTGTGTTTGGTCTTCCACATGAAATTATTAGCACCCAGGAAATTCACCGATAATGCTGCCAGGTCATTCACCCATTTGTAACGGCTGAAACTTCCGTGAGCACCATCGTGCATCACATTAAAACCAATGGCTGCTGTGAGGCCGCCCAGGATTAAACACTCCAGGATGGCTACCCAGGTAACGGGTGTAAAGAAAACAAGGTGAATATATACAAACAGGAAACTGATCACTAACAAAATTGCTTTTAACCAGAGGCTGTAATTACCGGTTGTTGATTTTCCCACCTGCTCAAAATAATCACTGATCCTTTTTTTCAGCTCAGTGTGAAAGGAGTGGGGAACATTGGAAAATTTAGGAATTGCCATTAGAAATGAATTGTCTTAAATAATGGGTAAAAGTAACTCAAAATCACCGAAATAAGTGTGTTGATTATCACAATACTGCTTTTGAGGCTGATTTGTTGTACAAAATCATGTTTCCACCTGGACAAGGGCATCAAGATGACGGATTCCGATCTTTTTTTCGCTGATAAATCCTTCGGCATACTTTACACCGATGCGTTTGCCAAACATTCTTGCCCGGGCAATAACTGCGTCTAAAAAGTCAGGTGTGGAGATATAGGTTTGAGGACCATCTGCATCACTGTCTGGTGTATGGAATTGTGTTGTATACGCTTCGATGGATTTCATCCGTTGTTCAAAAACATCGCTGATATCAATCAACAGGTCGGGTTCATGATACCAGTCCTGTATATAATGCAGCACATAAGAGGGACGCCACCTTGCCTGTGCAGTCCCGTTCTCATCTTTAGTTTCAATTTTTGCCAGCCCGGATAAATAGCAGCTATCAGCGATCATATTTCCCGCACGGCCATGGTCAGGGTGGCGGTCATTCAGCACATTGGCAATAACTATGTCCGGCTGGTACTTACGAATGGCAGTGATCAGTTTTAACTGGTGTTCTTCATCATTCCTGAAAAAACCATCTCTCATTTTCAGGTTCTCTCTTACCTGTACACCGATGATCATTGCCGCATTCGCTGCTTCCTGGTAACGGGTTTCAACAGTGCCCCTTGTTCCCAGCTCTCCTTGTGTCAGGTCAAGAATACCGGCTTTTTTACCTCTTTTTATTTCATTGATCAATACACCGGAACAGCCAAGTTCCACATCATCCGGGTGAACACCGATGGCAAGTATATCTAGTTTCATATTTCTTTTTAAAACGATTAGTAAGGAGTCAGAAGAAGATCATCCCTGATGATAAAGTTATGGAATTGAGAAGAAATTTTATGCAGGAGGAGGAGCAGGCGGTCTTATTTCCTGTAAGGGTTATTATACCAGACCCCGTCTATCTCCACCACGAAGTTTTCGATCTGGCGGTCGGTCTTATCGGCGAGGTCCCAATCCTGCTTCAGGTTACCACCGACAAAGAAAGCGATCGTCTGGTAAAGCCTTGCATTCACCCCGCCTTTATATTCTTTTAAAATTTCGTAGCAGTTATTACCGGTTTGGCGGTTGATGAGTTTCATCAATACTTTTCCCTGGTAAACAGAAAGGTTAGATAAAGGATCGCCAAATTGTTTTTTTAATTCTTTCTCCCGTGATTTGATATAGGCTTTTCTTTCTTTTTTTGAACTGACATTTTCGAGGTTGGTATTGATATCATTAATAGTGGCACCAGCGATCTTTGCATAAGGATAGGTAACATACACGGCATTTCTCAAACGGGTCCATTCCTTCACATACTTTTCTAATTTTTTGCCGGATAGATTGCCCACCCAAACCATGCCCAGTTCTCTATAAGGCATCACCTCATTTTCATACACAATGGCATCTACGATCATCGTGTCATTGGAGCCCCAGTTCCGGGCTACTTCATGCATGGAAGGTGTGCGGGGCTGTTGTTCAGACTGACCAAGGGCAATTGCACTTGCCAGGAGACAGGCAACGGCGATAAAGAAATGAAACTGGTATCGTAATAACGTTTTCACAGTCATTAAAAATACAAAATGCTTGCTGATAATGTACAGACAGAAAAACGACCTGAAACGCTGTACATGGCCAGTTATATTTCAAGTTTTTCTGCCTTCAGCCGGTTCAGCTGGATACGTCTTACCATACTGACCAGTATGCCAATAGCTGTTATTGCCACCCCCAGCCAGAGCAAAATGATATAGGGGAATTTGTAGGCTTTTAATGTCACGTATTTCATCACCGCATCTGATTCTTTTACGCCCAGCTCAATCGATTTGTCGGGGTTCACTTTCTGTAATTGCAGCACCAGGCTCTCCGCCAGGGTGGTGTCAGGGAGGGCCAGCAATTCTCCTTTTGCAATGGCCAGCCTGGGTACTTTTGTATAACTGGTGCCATTCTTTGAAAATATTTTGACAGTAGCTTCGTGCAACGATCCTTCTTTGCCAAAAAGATCTTCCGGCAAGTTTGTTTTAGCAACAACGTCTTCCAGGATCATAAACCCGTTGGAGTAGAAAAGAGAATCACCAGGTTTCAACACATTTGTTTTAAACGTAGTGGTATCTTTTTTTTGTTGCTCAGGGTCAGGTAAGGAAGTGATATAGGTGAATACATCATGATCAAGATAATGACGGGAAGAAGGGTTGGCCATCAGGCCTGCATTGCCTTTATAGTTAACAAAAGCATTAGGCTGTAAGATAAAATCTTCCTTGCCATCCTTGCGCTGGAAATGGATATTGTAATACCATTGCTGTTTTTTGGGGTGCATCGAATCACTTTCATAGGTCACCCAGTATTTACCCATATCGGTTTTGATACCTTTCACGAGTGTCAGGTTTTCACCGGGATTTTCTTTGCTGCCTTCACCCAGTGGCACAAAGATGCCGCTGGTATTTCTTGACAGTATCTCTTTATTAGAAGAAGAGATGAGGATCGCAAACAGCACCATTCCAAATCCAAAGTGGGCAATGGAACCGCCGGATAATTTCAGGCTGCCTTTTAATCCCAGCCAGATATAAGAGATATTGGCCACCATGGTATAGATGCTGCAAACAACAGCCAGCCAGATAGCACCCTGGAACATAGGTCCTTTTTTTGTATAAGTGATATCATACATTGCAAACAATGCCACTGCTAAAATAGCAGTGATCACCGTTGGGGTGACGATCTTTTTCCAGAAATAAGAAGAGGGGGTGTTTTTATATTTCAAATATTGTGTTACCGCAGTGAGCAAAGCCAGTATCACAGCTACATAGATCTGGATATTATTATAGGCAAATTCGGGATCCTCTGAAGGTGCTTTTTTGATATCAAATAATTTATTGAATACAGGTAAGGATGTTTGCCCGATGATAACAATCGCTGATAGGAAAAAAACAAGGGAGCCAATGAACATCCAGAATTCCCTGGAGGAAGTGGCTTCTTCTTTTTGAACAGTGGGTACCTGTGTTTGTACCTGGTAAATAGTAAAACCAATACCTGTAAGTAAGGCTAATGAACCCAGCCATGCGATATCAACATAGTTACTAAGCAGTGCCAGTACGGTTGCTATGGCCAGCACTCCTAGTAATGACTTCAGGTTTTTGGCACCAATGATTCCTGCCAGCCATACAAAGGAATACATGAACAGGAATAATTGCTTATTCATGCCCAGGTCAGTAAAGGCGTGAACAGATGTCTCACCTAATATGCCACTCCGGGTGAGGAAGGTAGAATACAATACAAAAAGGAAAGAGAGTATCAGGAACAGGTAAGCTGAACGTAATGAATGCCCGCTGTGTTTATAAATAAGTAAAGTGTGTAAGCCCGAAACCAATATCAGCCAGGGCACCAATGATGCGTTCTCTACAGGGTCCCAGGCCCAGTAACCACCAAAAGTAAGCGATTCGTAAGCCCACATGCCGCCCATCATGATACCAACACCCAGAACAGCTGTGGCGAATAAAGTCCAGGGAATGGCTTGTTTTACCCAGTCACCAAAATTTTTTGTCCATAGGCCGGCAACAGCAAAAGCAAACGGAACAATGGTAGATGCAAAGCCAAGGAACAGTACCGGTGGATGAATAACCATCCAATAGTTTTGAAGCAATGGATTCAGGTCGTTACCATCCCTGATGGATAAAAGATAATCCGGTTTCAACGGCTGGGTTACATCAAGATCGATATGTAATGCGGCGGCCCCATCCAGCACTCCGGAGTCTCTGAGTAACAGGAACGGGTTGGAACCAATATTATGACCGAAAACATAAATACCGGCGATCATTGTTGCCAGCCAAACCTGCGCAAAACTTACCACGGTCATTACCGGGGCTTCCCATTTCTTGCTTGTTTTTATTAATATTAACCCCAGCACACAATGCCAGATACTCCACAACAGGAAACTTCCTTCCTGTCCTTCCCAGAAACAAGCCAGCAGGTATTTGAACTCCAGCGATAAACTACTGTGTTGCCAGGCATACTTATATTCGAATAGGTGATTGTAGATGATATAGAACAGAATGCCAAAGATGGCAAATACAGATATACATTCAGTAATGAAAGCAAAACGTCCCAGTCTTTTCCAATACCCGGCATCCTGTTCGGGTTTGGTGCGGGTGGCCATGAAATAAGCAAAAGTCGCAACCAGGGAAGCGACTAATGAAAGAACGATAAAAAAATGTCCTAACTGGCCTGGTAAAAGGTGCTCGCCTGCGTAATCCATGCTGCGGGGTAATTATTTTCAGTAAGTAGTATTGTTTCCGTTAGTATTTCCTGTAGCAGCATTATGCTGAATGTTCTTTTGCGCTGCTTTCATATCGTCTTTGTACTTGGAGGGACATTTTGTTTGTACTCTTTTGCACTCAAACTGGTTGGCTGCTGCATCGTAACGGCCTTCCAGTACCAGCTTTTCACTGATCTCCAGGTTCTCAATTTTTCCTTTCCGGTAGATCACTTTCATTTTTTCCCCGGTAGTGTCGTAAGCTATAAAACCTAAGAGGTTAGGGTCTTTCAGGTCATCATAATCCAATGGAACTGATTTATCGAGCTGGGCAGCTACATGCACAAATTTCCCGGGATTTGATTTTGCACCGGCAATGGTCTCATAAGTGGCAGTGGTGTTCAAAAAACTGATCAAAATGGCAATCGCACCGGCAATCAAAACGAGCAGAATAATATGGATTTTTTTCATAACCTGTATTTGCTTTTTTGCAACAGCAAATTTAGGTCAAATTAGATCATGCTATCCTGTTTTGTTTCAGTCCGAAGCCTGAGTAAGGTCATTTTTTCACTCCTGCTTTTGGCTTCTTCTGTTGCGCTTTCATCAGTTTATAGGCCTGTTGTCCCCATTTGCTTGAAAATTCATCAATTGGGTTGTATTCAAGGGCCTGCGCAAAGAAATAAGTGGCTTCTGTATATTTCTTTTTCTTGAAGTACGCATAGCCAATTACTCCTAATGGTATATGCACATCCTGGTAGCCGAGGTCAAGTGCTGTTTCAGCATCTTTGATCGCTTTATCGTACAATCCCTGGGTATTTCGCAGCAAGGCTCTTTCTGCCCAGGCTACAGGATGGGCAGAATCTTTTTTCATGGCAAGAATGAATTCAAATTCCGCAAAGCTGTATGATTTTGCATTTGTATAAGCCCTTCCTTTATAAGCCCGGGCAATAGTCAAGGAAGGATCAATCGTTAATGCGGAATCCAGTGTTTTGAGTGCTTCCGTTGTTTGCAACAGGTTGGCTTCTGCCAGGCCTCTTTGTACATAAGCATCAGCAAAATCTTTTTTCAGGTGGATAGCGGTGGAAGCTTTCAAGGCGGCTTCTTTATGTTTAGCTGTTTTGTTCAAGAGATAGGCATCGTTGTATAATTCCATGGCGATATCATCCCAGGACGCTAAAACGGGTCTTTCGTTTTTATTTTGTTGCTGGCGATAATTGCTGCTCCATCCATTATTCCATCCGCTGCGGATGGCTGCTAACCGGTTGCGCAAAGGAGGATGGGTGGAAACGATCGTTGCATCACCATACAAGTCTGTCATAGCTTTAAATACAGCCTGTGCCTGGTCCAGGCTGGCACCGAGTTTATACATAATAAACCCGGAAAAAGCATCTGCTTCCAATTCCTTGTCGGGACGGCTACCGATACTGTCCAGTGTGTGGCCGCAAAGATGATGACCGATCTCGTGTGCCATGATGCTGATGGAACCCCAGTAATCGGTTGCCGTGGCAGAAGCTGTATCCAGTGTCCGCAAAAATTTATCATCATAAACGATATAACGAAGTGAACCGGTTTTAGCAAGATAGTTTACCGCTTTGCAGTTCTCGATCTCCGGGCATTCAACCACTAAAAAATTCCGGGGCAGGCCAACCTCCTCCATTATCTTATCTACTATTGTTATGGCCCGGCTGTCATCGGATAGCCCAAAAGCAAAAGAGTTATTCTCCAGGCAGATATCCATCCGGGTCATTTTGGCTTTTTCACCATAGTAGCTGCAGGAATAGATCCGGGTTTGGGCAGATAGGCTGAATGTAGAAAACAGGAAAAATATCCCGGTAAGCAATTTGATCATACAGGTAGTTTTTTCAAAAGTAGACTTTAGCGGTTCATGATATATACCCTTCAGGCGGTATTGGCTCCGTAAAAAGAGGCTAAAACTTAACCGCCAAAGCCTCCAAATTTTCTTTGGCAAGAAGGCTTTGCCCTTATATTTGTGAAAATCTAACAAGCGTATGTTGTTTCAACTGACTGAAGAGCAGATGATGATCCGGCAGGCGGCCCGGGACTTTGCCAAAAATGAATGTTTGCCCGGAGTTATTGAAAGGGATGAGAAGCAACAATTTCCCCGTGAACAGATCATGAAACTGGCCGATCTCGGTTTTATGGGTATGATGGTGAAGCCTGAATATGGCGGAGCAGGTATGGATACGATCAGCTATGTGCTGGCAATGGAAGAGATTTCAAAAATTGATGCCAGTGTGAGTGTCTGCATGAGTGTGAACAACAGTCTTGTTTGTTATGGCCTGCAGGAATATGGGAATGAAGAACAAAAGCAAAAGTATTTAACGCCATTGGCCCAGGGTAAAAAGGATGGTGAATTATATATCGGCGCCTTTATGCTGAGTGAGCCGGAGGCAGGAAGTGATGCTACTTCACAACGCACCACGGCAGAAGATAAAGGCGATCATTATTTATTGAACGGTACCAAGAACTGGATCACCAATGGCGGCACCGCTTCAGTTTATTTAGTGATTGCACAAACAGATCCTTCCAAAGGATCAAGAGGCATCAATTGCCTGATCGTAGAAAAGAACTGGCCCGGCGTAACGGTTGCGGCTAAAGAAAATAAACTCGGTATCCGCGGCAGCGATACACATACTGTCATGTTCACCGATGTGAAAGTGCCCAAAGAAAACCGCATTGGTGAGGATGGTTTTGGTTTCAAATTCGCTATGAAAACATTAGCAGGGGGAAGGATTGGTATTGCTTCACAGGCATTGGGAATTGCCAGTGGTGCCTATGAACTGGCGAAAGAATATTCCAAAACAAGAAAAGCCTTTGGTACCGAGATCATGAATCACCAGGCCATTGCTTTCAAGCTGGCGGATATGGCTACTAAAATTGAAGCCGCCCGTTTATTGTGTTTAAAAGCTGCCTGGGAAAAAGATAACCATCTTGATTATACATTGAGTTCTTCCATGGCTAAAGTATACGCATCTGAAACGGCCATGTGGACGACTGTAGAAGCCGTGCAGGTACATGGCGGATACGGCTTCGTCAAAGAATACCATGTAGAAAGGCTGATGCGGGATGCCAAGATCACCCAGATCTACGAAGGCACCAGTGAAGTGCAGCGGATTGTGATCAGCAGAAGTATTTTGAAGTAAGGCTATTTAAATGAATTTAAAATGTGCTGATTTGAAAATGATCAGCACATTTTTATTTTCAGCAACTTTGCGTATGGCAGTGAATAAAGAAGCATATAAATTGATCAGGCAGGAACTGGATGCAAAGAATGTGACGCTGGTGGCTGTTTCCAAAACAAAACCAGTCGAAGATATTCTTGAGCTCTACGAACTCGGCCACCGCGACTTTGGCGAGAACTATGTGCAGGAACTGGTGGACAAGCAAGCGCAGTTGCCCAAAGATATCCGCTGGCATTTTATCGGGCATCTTCAAAGTAATAAAGTAAAATACATTGCTCCTTTTGTTCACCTCATTCATGGAGTGGATAGTTTTAAATTGTTGCAGGAGATTGATAAGCAGGCAAAAAAAAAGGACCGGATTATTGATTGCCTGCTGCAGATATATATTGCTAAAGAAGAAACCAAGTTTGGCCTGGACGAAAATGAATTATCACTTTTGTTAAACACTTTACCAAAGTACAGCCAATTAAATGTTCTCAATAATGTACGGGTTTGCGGATTAATGGGCATGGCCTCTTTTTCTGATAACATGGATTTGGTAAGGAAAGAATTCAGGTATTTAAAGACGCTTTTCGATAAACACGCCAAACCTCAAACTTCAAATCAGCTACTTCAAACTCTTTCGATGGGCATGAGCAGTGATTATAAAATAGCGGTGGAAGAAGGCAGCAATATGGTCAGGATCGGCAGCCTCTTATTCGGCGAACGGCAAAAACCCGCCTGATACCCACAAGAGGGTAGGCTGGTTTTCGGTAAATAGTCGTATTTTTTGCGTTCGAATTCACCCACCATGCGAACCATTCTTGCAGCGATCTTTGTTTTTGCAACCCTTGCTGCCGCCGGGCAGGAAGAAAAAGATTCCGTATTGAGCCGCTGCCCGGTTTTTATTACCGACACGGTCAGCGCCAATAATTTTTTCCTGGAACTGCAGCCGGCTACGGTTAAAGTGTACAGGGATCATGGAAAACTAAGGGTGCAGGTGCAGCAACGGGACCAGTTCTTCACCGTCTTTTTCCGGGATAAAAAATTAAAGTCAACAAAATATAAGATCACTTCCGCAGCTGATAGCAAGGATGAAGTGGAAGCTAAATATTCTTTTCGCTCCGGTGGCTCAGCTTCTTTCGTTGCTCTTTCCAGCGGTATCGTTGAATCTGTGTTTGATGAATCCAAAGAACTTTGGAAGATAAAGATCAATGGCATGCTGGCCAATATGGTGGAAAGAGGTGTTACTTATTATAAGGTCAGGGCTGAGTTTTACATCCGCTGATATCAATTGGCCGGGTAACCCGGGATATTCTTTCCAAGTATGATATTGTGTTCGGCATACCATCTCCCGTTTCTTTCTTTTGTGACCAGTATGCCATTCCCACCACGTTGTTCCTGCCGGTTTCTTTCTTCAGTTGTTAGAAACGGATCATTGTCAAACAGCAATTCATCAATATAGTATTCACTCTTTCCGGGCTCTTTGATCACCGGGTGAATATGTTTGGGGTTATTACTGTTGGAATAAGATGCCGGTACCAGTGTATAGAATTTATAAAAACCGGTTGCATCGGTTTTAACCCAGCCCCTGATATAGCCATGCCGCCGGGCCCATCCTTTCTCTGTTCCTTTTCGCGGATAAACACCGGCCTGGTCGGTATGATAAATATAAATGACCACACCTGCTGCGGCAGTTTTGCCATCTGCTTTGTAAACAGTACCACTGATCTCAATTTTGGGACCGGCATCATTGAAGTCCGGCAGTGTATCCACTTCATTGAGCTGGTCAAAGGGAACAGGACATTCATAAACGGCTTCGCAGCCTTCACAGGGTCCTCCCACTTTTATATCGGGTTTGGTTGCAGACGAGGGCTGTGTGCAAGCCGGTAATGATAAACTGCAGAAGAAGGCAAGCAGGATAAATGGAGTGTTCATATAAACTGTTTTGCTAAAATTCCTCCACTATTTGATTTCCTGCAAATGGATTACATAAAAGGCAGTCTAAGCTTGACGAACTGAAATTTGTCTTTCGTCACGCAAACCCCGCCAATGATGTAATCGGCTATGCGGCCGGGAATTTGTACATTTAATTTGTAGTATGCACAACAGAGAATTCTTTTTGAAGTATAAGCTGCATCACCTGTTTATCTGGATGCTGGTCTTCGGGCTTTGGTTTTTTTTACGACGGAACGATTACAGTAAGGAAAGCACAGCCTTCCAGGTCACACTGGTCAAAGTGGTTGACCTCGCCATTATGGTATATATCACTAATTACCTGCTGCTGCCTAAGTTGTTTTACAAAAAGAGATACGCCGGCTTCATTGTTATTTTTTTGGGGATGATCATCGCCAGCAGTTTACTGAAGATGCAAGTGCTGGGACGATTGTTAAATGCTCCTGCATTGCTGGATTTCAGTTCCGGCTGGCGGACCCGGATATATGATAATATGATCCCGCATTTTTTCCTGGTAACAGCAGGCGCTGCTTTCAAGCTGATGTTTGATTATACCAAAATGCAGCAACGGCTGGCTGAAGTGGCGAAAGAAAAAGCAGAAACTGAATTGAATTTCCTGAAATCACAGATCAACCCGCATTTCCTTTTCAATTCACTGAACTCCGTTTATTTCCTGATAAAGAAGGATAATGCTGAAGCCAGGGAAGCCCTGCATAAATTCTCTGAAATGCTGCGCTACCAGTTGTATGAAATGGGAGGAGATAAGATACCTATTGAGAAAGAGATACGTTACCTCCATGATTATGTGGATCTGCAACACTTGCGAAAGGATGAGAATTATACCGTAAGCTTTCAGTGTGCACCGGAAGTAAATGGATTTTCAATCGAACCTTTATTGTTAATACCCTTTGTGGAGAATGCCTTCAAGTATATTTCACATCACCAGGGAAAACCTAATTATGTAAAGCTGGCAATGAACAGGTCCAATGGCAGCTTCTCTTTCAGTGTGGAGAATTCAAAAGAGAATATGAGTTCTGTCCCGGCTGAAGAGAAAGGAGGAATCGGGCTAACTAATGTGAAGCGAAGGCTGGAACTTTTATATCCCGGGAAACACGAATTGACAATAACAGACAGCAACAACAAATTTTCAGTACAACTTAACCTCAGCCTGTCATGAGCATTAATTGCATTATCATTGATGATGAGCCACTGGCAAGAAAGGGCCTGAAGGAATATATTGCTGATACGGATTTTTTGCAGCTTGCCGGTGAATTTGATAACCCGCTGAAGGCAACAGAGGCAATCAGCAAAGGAGAAGTACAGTTGCTATTCCTGGATATACAAATGCCCAAGATCACAGGGTTGGAATTCTTCAGGACCTTAAAACAACCACCGCCGGTTATCTTCACGACTGCCTACCCGCAATATGCATTGGATGGGTTTGAAGTGAATGCCCTGGATTACCTGGTCAAACCCATTTCTTTTGCCCGTTTTCTGAAAGCGGCTTTAAAAGCGAAAGAGTTTTATGAAGTGAGAGAAAAGAATTCGGTAATAGCTTCTTCACCCGGAACAGATTATTTCTTTATTAAGGCAGATAATAAACTGGTGAAGCTGGATTATGAGGAAGTTTTATTTGCTGAGGCTTTACAGAACTATGTCCTTATTCACACAAAGGATAAAAAATATATCACTTATCTCACTTTTAAATCAGTAGAGGATTACCTGCCGGCCGACCGTTTTATCAAGACACATAAATCGTACATCGTGGCGGCTTCAAAGATTGACAGTATTGAAGGGAATGATATTACGATCAGGCAACATCATATACCGATCAGCCGTAACCTGAAAGAAGAAGTCATGGAAAAATTATTGAGAGGGAAATTCCTGAAGCGGTGATCCTAATCGTATTCGGTTGTATCCACTATCAAACCATAATTGACCAGCAGTTCTTCACCAGCCGCAATATCTGTTAAAGCTTCAAAATATTCACCATCATTTACCGAAATGATATTCGGTGTGGAGGAGTGATTGAGATAGTTCACCATGTCCATCACTTTAAAACCATAATCCGGGACATAGTAATGTTCTTCATCATAGAGGCAATAGGTCTCTACGAGGTTGCGGGAATGGTCCGGCAATTTTTCAACATCAGCAATGGGAAGCTTGATCCATTCGCCTACATTTCTTGAAAATATGGTCCGGCAGCCTTTGGGAATATCCTGCATCGCAAAAACACCGATGCCATGCACAGGCGATGGCTTGAGCATGGCATACATTTCCTGGGATAATTCCCGCAGCAATTCTTCTTTAGTCATAATGCGACAGGGAGATCAGCTGCCTCTTTGTGAACCGGTATTCGATTGTTTACTTACAAAGCCGGTTGATTTCGGCTTCTGGATGAATTTGGAACCCTGGTTAGGGCCGGGAGGAGCTTTCTTGTTATCCTTCTTTTTACCTTTCTTATTGTTCTGATTCAGTAATGACATAGGACTATAATTTTTAATCCCCGTAAAGATAAAGGATTCCGGCAAGCCGGAGAAGGGGTATCCGGGTTTTTTGGCCTGTCACGGGCATGGGGAAAACGTAATAATTGTAATAACTTTATAAACACCCAACCGGCAACGTGAAAATTTACCTGACGATAAGCCTTATTTGTTTAACTGTATCAGTTTCCTCGCAGCAGCAGTTGGGGAAAGCTGAAAGAGAAGCATACAAGGAAACCGATCCTGCCAGGCTTTCATTCCTGCTTACAAAGAGTTGCTCCACGCAAACAGAAAAAGTGAAAGCCATTTTCTACTGGATCACGGGTAATATTGCTTATTACAGGCCGGTTGCCAAAAATCGGAAGGCAAAGAACAAGACCGTTTTTTTTGAGCAGGAGGAATTGGATGATAAAGCATTGCCATCACTCACCGACCGGGTAGCAACGAAAGTGCTGCAGGAAAAAACCGCCGTATGCGAAGGCTATGCCCGGCTCTTTAAATCACTTTGCGAATATGCAGGTATCAGGGCAGAGATCATTACCGGCTATGCCCGCACTGATGCGAATAAGGCCAATGCAAATTTTCGTTCCAATCATTCCTGGAATGCTGTCTATATTGACAACAGTTGGTTCCTGCTGGATGTGACCTGGGCCAGTGGATATATTGCCATGCCGTCGGGAGATTTTGTTAAATACTACGACAGCGGGTATTTTTTGAGTTCGCCGGCTAAATTTATTCAGCATCATTACCCGGATGATACCCGGTGGACATTGTTACCGGAAACGCCTGTTCTTGGTGAATTCCGCTATATGCCTTACCGGCAACGATCTTATAGCAAGTATTCTATCACATCCTATCTTCCTTCAAAAGGAATAATTGAAGCTGTAGTTGGGATACCATTCGTCTTGAACTTCAACTGGACCTGGTCAGGCGGGAGATTATGGAGATTTCACCCGATTCTTTATCAGAGCTGTTAGTACAACAGGCCGTTCCCTCGTACGTTTATATTAAACCTGTTGCTGTAAATGGAGCCAGGGTGACTTACGATTTCCCTGTTGATAATGAGCATACACAATGGTTATATGTCATGTATAACGAAGATGTGCTGTTGCGGTATAAACTGAATATCCGCAAAACAAAAGAGAGTATTGCTGCAAACTGAGAGCCTGTTATTACGGTGTTTTTATAACAGGTGCACCAAGAAAGGCAGCATACTGTTCTATACTGTGCTGATAGCCAGCTTCGGCAAACCAACTGCTGATATCATGCGAATTATTTTTACCCGATAAAGGAATATTGATCAGCTCGCCGTTGCCATTTGTCTGCGTATACGTGGAAAACCCATTGACCAGTTCAATGCCCTTGACGGCAATACTGATAAAATCAAAAACAGAACTTAACGGAACGGTGGCACTGTTATATCCCACTTCGATCTTCGCGGCAGCAGGAACAGAATCGTATAATTTACCCAGTGCTTCGATCCTTTCGGCCACCGGGAATTTCGGAACGATATCATTTTTATTTTCAAAACGAACGGACTGCGGAAATTTTTTGTCAAAATCCTGCGCAAAATTTTTGTTGCCTGCTGCGGGTGCGGCAAAACTGATCACATTGATATGCTCATTCAGTTTGCCTGCTGTTTCAAAATGGGTATATAACCAGGAAGCATATACCGTAGCGAGATTGCCGCCCAAACTATGACCGGTAATTAAAATGGGTGTTGTGGTACTGGTCACACTATCCAGGAATCGTTCAAGGCTTTGCCCTGATTGTATGTCTTTCATGGCAGTAAGATTCTTCCAGCCATCATAAGTGCCTTCTGAAATTTTTGCCCCGCTTACACTATCTGTGTATGGCCATTTTTTCTGCACGGCCACATGCAGGTCCTGGTAGATCCAGTTATTCAGTGCATCCCTGTTAAAATCCATAACAGAGCCACGGATGGCAATCGCATAATTATATCCATCTGTGGCAACAAAAGCATAATTGCCATTGACAGATGCAGGATGCCATACGATACTCCAGCCGGGTAAATACTTTGTGAGGGAATCCTGTGGCTGGCTGCAATAACTGATCTCTGAAAGGGTGCAGGCTGTAACAGCTGTTGCAGGTGGTTTTGTTTGGGGATGGTCTTTTGTATTGTTAGTACAGGATGTGACGGAAAGAAGGGCAAACAGAAAAAGCAGCAAATTTTTCATAATCTTATTTGGATAAAGATAAAAAAGAGATGCTTCGAAAAGCATCCCTTTATACAAACCGTCCGGATAAAAATAAATTAATGGCTCAGCTGTTTAATTTTGCTGCCTGCACATGCATCCAATCGTAGTTGCGTTGCCGGCCAAGACTTACCCAGCCTTCTTTTTCCCAGCATTCCCACCATTTGATATAATCAGGTTTGGCAAAAAGTGCCCGATCCCGTCCCCATTTCAGCTGGTTGTTCTCAGGATCAAAATCAAGGGCAATACCCCAGGAATGCGTACTGAGTTGCGTACCGCCCCGCATCAACCGGTAATTAAAACAGCCACCGAAATAATGGAGGCGCAATGCCCTGATCTTCTCAATACCGTATTCATCGAATACATTCGTGAGCACTTTGATAATACTGTCTTTTACTTTTTTATGGCAGGTGATCTTAGTAATTGTTTTAGTGGGGTCCCAGGCAATTACCATCGGGTAAGGCAGGTTCATACTGGTAAGGTTAGGATTTCCCGTAGCCATCGCTGGTCCGTAAAATGCATTCATGGCCGCCTGTGTCTGAACCGGCCAGTTATTAGGATTAGTGGTGATCGTTGTTTCCTCGGGCCGCCAGGGATCTTCGGTATGACCAAACAACAACTGGTGTTTCAGTTGGTCATAAGCTTCCTGGGTACGTTGCCCCCAGAGGCCGTCAATATCACCCGGGTCAATACCACGGCCTTTCGCATATAACTGGATCAGGCCGGTGATCTTTTTTTCGAGGCTCCAGCTTTTAGGGAGATCATTTACTTTATTTAATGCAGCCGCTGTACTATCTCCGGCAATGCCATCAATATCACCTGCATTATGTCCTTTTTCATTCAAAATGCTTTGGGCCATTTTGATGATCTCAACAGAAAGTGCCATGGTTCGTGGGGTTTGGTGAATAATAAAAGCTACTAAAGGTAACCCTGCTGCCAGCCGGAGTCAATTCCCACTTCGTGGTATTTTCCGGGTACCAGGGAAGGACAATTCATCCCGGTAACCCCTCAGCCTGTTCAACCGAAACTATTTTTCATGCTTAAATAGGGGTAAACGGTAGTTTGGGTGTTATAGTAAAAAGTACTTTTGGGCGCAGCTTTAATAGCAGAACAAGGACTCAGGGCCATCAGCATGGAATTGCAGGAGCACACCCTTACGGCACAGCTGGCGAAGAGAGATTCGTCCGCTTTCGAGGAGGTTTTTAAAACATATTTTAAGAACCTGCATGCCTATGCCTGCACTATAGTGAAAGATGAGGCCGATGCAGAAGAAGCCGTACAACAGGTATTTTTTAAATTATGGGAAAGAGCGGAGCACCTTTCTTTCTCCGGTTCAGTGGCGGCTTATTTATACCGGGCCGTTCATAATCAATGCCTGAACCAGCTGAAGCATCAGAAAGTAAAAGCAAATCACCAGTTACATGTGGCGTATAGTATGAAGAATGAATCTGTGAATGGACCGGCGAAAATGATCAGCAAGGAGCTGGAACAAAAGATCAGGGAAGCATTGAATGAGCTGCCCGAGCAATGCCGTACTGTTTTCCAACTCAGCCGTTTTGAAAAAATGAAATACCGGGAGATCGCTGATCAGCTGGATATTTCCATAAAGACCGTCGAAAACCAGATGGGCAAGGCGCTAAAGCAGCTGCGTCTCAAACTGGTTGATTTTTTAACCCTGCTGTTTTTAATTATTCATTTTTAATACCTACACCCTGGAAGAAAAATTCTACCATATTAACGATGACCTGCTGGTGAAGCAATTGCTGGGGGAGGCCAATACTGCTGAACAGCAACTGGTACAGCAATGGATGAATGAAGATCCAGCTAACCAGGCTTACTACGACCAATTGAAACGAATCTGGGAAAGCAGCCGGCAACTGGCAGCTGTATCCACGGTGGATACGGAGATGGCCTGGGAAAAATTTCAGCAGCGGATCAATAAAAGTGAAGAGGGTAAGATAACAGAACAACGCAGCCGTTACTCCTGGATGAAAGTGGCGGCAGCTGTTACAGTATTGGTTAGCCTGGGATGGCTGGGCTATAATGTATTCAATAGAGATGCACCGGTGAAAGAACTACTGGTGCAAACACAACAGCAGGTATTGAATGATACCTTATCCGATGGATCGGTGGTGGTGTTGAATAAAAATTCTTCCATCAGCTATCCGTCAAAATTTAAAGGCGATAAAAGGAAGATCAATTTAAAAGGAGAGGCTTTCTTTAATGTGACTCCCGATAAGAAAAAACCTTTTGTAATTGATGTGAATGATGTAGAGGTGACAGTAGTGGGTACTTCTTTCAATATTAAAAGCCATAATGATAAAACAGAAGTGCTGGTGGAAACCGGTATAGTAAGAGTTACTAAAAATGGCAAAACGGTTGAACTGAAGGCCGGGGAAAAAATACTGATCGGTGCTGCTGATACAGCGATGGCGGAGAAACAGGTGGTAAGCGATCAACTGTATAATTATTACCGTACCAAAGAATTTGTATGTGACGATACGCCACTCTGGAAACTGGTAGATGTGCTGAATGAAGCTTATGGAGCCAATATTGAAATCGGGAGGGCTGAACTGAGGAACCTGCCAATGAATACCATTTTTGTCAATGAATCATTGGACCAGGTGCTGGAAGTGATCCGGCTGACATTTAGTATTAAGGTTACAAAGACTGCTGACAAAATAATCCTTGAATAATTCAATAAGAGCAATGAGATACGGTAAGTTTTTGGGAGCGGTAGTTCTTCTTTTTGTGAGCCTTGGTTGTTTTGGGCAAAATCTTTTATCAAAAAATATCTCCCTGGAAGTAAACCGGCAGCGGTTGGATAATGTGCTGGAGATACTCAGTAATAAAGGCGATTTCTATTTTTCGTACAACTCGAATATCATTAAGAAAGACAGCTTGGTAACATTTAATGCCCGTAATAAAACCGTGAAGGAGATATTAAGTATTCTCTTCAATACGGCCTACGAATTCAGGGAAAGTGGGAACTATATTATTATCCGCAGGGCACCAATACGAATGACCATTGTAACGAATAAAGCGGTGACAGAGGAAAGAATATATGCCGTAAGCGGCCATGTGTATGACGAACAATCAGGTACTGCCATCAATGAAGCCAGCGTGTATGAAAAACGGCAATTGGTTTCCGCACTAACCGACCCAGAAGGTTTTTTTAAACTGAAACTAAAAAGCAGTAAAGCCAGTACAGCCACCCTAACGATCAGCAAAGAATTTTACGAGGATACTTCCATTGTTATTCAGCCAAGGCTCAGCCAGGAACTGACCATTACCATGATACCGGTAGACAGGGAGCAGGACCGGGTTATTATCAGCCCGGAAGATTACCTGCTCACCGATTCGGTGCAGGAGATAAAGCCAATCGACACGATTAATACTATTGTCAAAAGAGACTCGATCAAAGTGGAACGCACCGGTATGGGGCGATTTTTGTTATCTGCCAAACAGAAAGTGCAAAGCCTGAACCTGAAAAAATTCTTTACCACCCGTCCTTTCCAGTTCTCCTTTGTTCCCGGTTTGGGATCACATGGCAGGATGGGCGGACAGGTCGTCAACAATTTTTCATTGAATGCATTGGGAGGTTATACAGCCGGTACCAACGGCATAGAGATCGGTGGCTTGTTTAATATTAATAAGAATGAAGTAAAATATTTCCAGGCCGCCGGTTTGTTCAATGCGGTAGGTGGTGAAGTAAAAGGTGTGCAGATCGCAGGTATCAATAATATGGTGCTGGATACTGTGAAAGCTTTCCAGGCTGCGGGGGTTAACAACGTGGTAAGAGGTAATTTCACCGGGTTCCAGGTGGCAGGTGTTTATAATCATGTCACCGATAGTGTGAAAGGTGTACAGGTTAGTGGGGTGGGAAATTTTTCCCGGAAAAAAGTAAGCGGTGTACAGATCGCCGGGGTACTTAATTTCAGTAATAAAGAGATCAACGGGGTGCAGATATCCGGTGTTTTCAACTATACAAAAAAATTGAAAGGCGTCCAGTTTGGTCTCATTAATATTTGCGACACATCAGAAGGATATAGTATCGGGCTGATCAATATTGTACTGAAAGGTTATCATAAGCTCAGCTTCTCCACCAATGAAGTGCTGAATGTGAATGCAGCTTTTAAAACCGGGAATGCTAAGTTATACAGCATCCTGATGGCAGGTGCAAATGTGAGTGATTCAGCCAAAGTGTACAGTTTCGGTTATGGCCTGGGCAGTGAACTTGCATTGAATAAAAGAAAATCTCTTACCCTGAACCCTGAGCTGAGTTCGCAATATCTTTATCTCGGTTCCTGGGATTATACCAATATCCTTAATAAGTTTCAGCTAAACCTGAATGTGAAGCTGAATAAATATGTTTCGCTTTTTGCCGGACCTTCGTTTAATGTGTATATATCCGATCAGGCGACAGGAATAAGCGGCTACCGATTCCCGGTTCCGCCATCCGGGTATAATACATATAAATTCAGCGATCAGGTGAAAGGCTGGTTTGGCTGGAATGCCGGTATCAACTTCTTCTAAAATTTTGTTAACGGGTAGGGGTAGGGATTACTTCAGTTGTTGTAGTATAAAACCATTAATCAACTACAACAAAGAAGAACATGAAGATCCGTTTTTTGATTGCCTTATCCTTTTTAACACTGGTCACAAAAGCGCAGTTCACCCAACAACTCAGGGGTACTGTCACCGACCAGGTATTGCAACAACCCCTGCAGGGAGCCACTGTTACGATCGGTGATCAATCGGTGATCACTGATGCAAACGGGAACTTTCGTTTTAAGAACCTTTCTGTCGGCACCTATCGTATTACAATCAGCTTCTCTGGTTTTAAGGAAGCCATACTGGATAATATTGTTATTAATTCCGGCAAGGAAACAGTATTGACAGTACCACTGGAAGTATTGGTGCGAACAGAAAAGGAAGTGGTCATTAAAGCCAATAACAAAAAGAATAAACCACTGAATGATATGAGTGCCGTCAGTGCAAGAGCATTTACCGTGGAAGAGACACAGAAATATGCAGCGGCGGTAAATGATCCTTTACGTATGGCAGCTTCTTTCCCCGGCGTAATGGCCAACGATGATGGCAACAACAATATTATTATCCGTGGCAATTCTCCCACGGGTTTGTTATGGAGAATGGAAGGCATGGATATTCCTTCGCCGAACCATTTCAGCCAGCCCGGATTAAGCGGTGGCGGTATCTCTATTCTCAGTTCGCAGTTATTGGCGAATTCTGATTTTGTGACCTCTGCTTTTGCAGCGGAGTATGGAAATGCACTGAGTGGCGTATTTGACCTGAAACTGAGAAAAGGGAATAATGAGAAAAAAGAATTTTCCCTGCAGGCAGGTGTATTGGGGTTGAATGCATCTGCAGAAGGGCCTTTCTCCAAAAAATACAAAGGTTCCTATCTCATCAATTACCGGTATTCAACACTTTCATTACTGGGAAAGATCGGGGTGCTGCCCAATGATAACATGACCAATTTCCAGGATCTTTCGTATAATATCTTTCTCCCCACTAAAAAAGCAGGCAGCTTTACCATCTTTGGTTTTGGTGGTTTGAGCGACCAGGATTACCAGCCGGAAAAAGATTCGTCCAAGTGGGAAAGCCGGGGAGACCGCTATGTTTCCACATTCATTTCCAATACGGGAATGAGCGGCATTAACCACTCGCTGTTGGTGGGCAGTAAATTAAAGATCAATACAGGTGTCGGAGTTTCTACTACCAAAATTGCCTATGATGAAGATTTTACAGAAGATGATTTTTCGTTAACAACATCACACCGGGAAAAGTTTATAACCAGGAATCTCTTATTTAATATTACGGCCAATTATCAATTCAGTAAGCGACTGAACCTGCGTGCAGGATTTATTAATAAAGAGATCAATTACAAATTTTACAGGTTATCAGCCGACAACGATGGTGACCCGCTGGAAGAAAAACTAAACAGCAGGGGCAGCACCGCTACAAGACAGGCATTTGCACAGTGGCAATATAAGCCGTCGAATGAAGTGGCACTGACAGCCGGGCTGCATTACCTGGGACTGGCGCATAATAACACATCTTCAGTTGAACCAAGGTTTTCTGCTAAATGGAATATGAGTAACCGCAGCAGCCTGGCAGCGGGTTATGGATTGCACAGCCAGGTGCAGACACTCAATGTTTATTTTGCGCAAACAACTTCTCCAACGGGTGAAACAATAATGCCCAACAGGAACTTGGATTTGACCCGTTCGCATCATTATGTGCTGTCATACAGTTACCGGCTGGCAAAGAATATGCAGTTGAAAGCAGAAGTATATTACCAGCAGTTATTCAATGTCCCCATTGCAACGCATGACAGCAGCACCATTTCCACCCTGAACATTGAATATGATTATATCACCGATCCATTGGTGAATAAAGGGAAAGGAAAAAATTATGGTGTGGAGTTGTCATTGGAAAGATACCTGCAGGATCATTTTTACCTCACACTCAGTAATTCTTTCTACCAGTCAAAATATACCGCAGCGGATGGTAAAGAAAGAAGTACAAGATTCAACGGGAACTATATCATTACCCTGATCACCGGGAAGGATTTTGTGAATGAGCGAAAAGCAAAAACGATCGGGCTGAACCTGCGGACGATTGCAGCGGGAGGACTACGGACAACACCTATTGATCTGGCAGCATCAAGAACAGCCGGCTATACCATATTCAAGGAAAAGGAAGCTTACAGTTTGCAAAACCCGGCCTATTTCAGAACGGACCTGCGGGTGAGCATCAAATGGAACCGCAGGCGGATGACGAGTACCTTATCACTGGATATACAGAACCTGACCAACCGGCTGAACCTGTTCAACCAGTATTACGATAAAGACAAAGAACAAATTAAAAACCTGTACCAAACCGGCATCATCCCCGTCTTGAATTATAAAGTGGAGTTCTGATACAGCAGTTCAATAGCAGAACAGTTCAGTTCATGACAAAAGACCTTGACTGAAACTCATTCACCAGTGAATTTTGTAACAATCAAATCGCATAAAAACCTTATCAATTATCAAAAACAACAAACCATGAAAAAGACAAGTATTGTATTATTAGCAACTCTTTCTGCATTATTCTTTAGTTCCTGCGAAAAAGTGGTGGGAGAGGGCCCTGTAGTAACTCAAACAAGAAGTGTTTCCGGTTTTAAAGCTGTGTCTGTTAGTATCAGCGGGAGAGTGAATTACAAGATCGATCCTGTTTATAAAGTGGAAGTGCAGGCACAACAGAATATCCTGGATATTTTAGAAACGAATAAAGTGGGTGATGAACTTGTCATCAAGATCAAAGATGGCAAGCGGGTCAAATCACATGAAGACATTACCGTTACTATCAGTGCGCCTTCAGCTGATATGGTCAACCTCAGCGGTTCCGGTAATTTCTTTATGACCGGCAGCCTGAGTGCCACTACTTGTAACCTTCGTGTAAGCGGATCGGGCAGCATCAATGCTGATCATATCAGTTTAACCGATAAACTCACGGCTACGGTCAGCGGATCAGGTGATATCA
>CADEDV010000024.1:46672-57650 GCA_902826165.1 uncultured Bacteroidota bacterium | reverse complement strand
GCATGGACAGGTGAAGCAGAGATGATGGTACTGATAACGAATACAAGAAGGACTAACCGGCGCATATGTTGGAATTAGGTATAAATATAAGGGGGATTGAGGGATAGTCCATAGACGATAGACCATAGTCCATGGACGGGGACTACAGAGGAGGAGATTATACTATAACTGCGAGACCTGGAGTTTTGCAGGTCCGGGATTTTATTATAGAGTTATTCCCAGGATTTATTTTTTCTTCTTTTTTGTATCCGTTGATTTTAATTGTAATGCAGATTTTGCGTTTAGGGCGGTAACAACTTTTCGGCCTGTTTTAGCCTCCAGTTCTTTCCTTGCCACTTTGGCTACATTGCCGCCTTGCCTGGCTACTTTCTTACTGTCTTCAAAAGTCTCAGGATTGGTAGCGGCAGAAATATCTTTTGTGGAGGCCTCGGCCAGCATATTTAAGATTAATTCGGTGTTCGTCATATTATCCCGCAGGTTTTCTTTCTTCAGCCCTTTCAGGGTTTTATATTCTTTGGTTGTTTTATCGCTCCATGCTTTGGTAATAATATCTGTCAGCGTTGCAAACTGGACACCTTCTTTCAAACCCCGTTTCTTCCATTCATCGGTAAGCTCTTTTCTTATTTCAATACTTTTCAGCCGCTGGTTAATCCAGTTTTCAGAATAGCCCAGGTTCAGGTATTGTTGCAAGGCCCGGTCAATGCTAAGTTCGGGGTCCTGCATTTCATCCAACCGTTCTGATGCCACCTGTGCCAGCCAAAGTTTAAATGGCTCTGCCTTTGGAGAGGGAATGGATTGAATGAGACGGAAAAGCTGTTCGGTATCGGCTACGTCGGTCATCCGCATTTTGCCATCCGGAGCCTCCATTTTCAAAGCGTTACAATTTGTAACGGTTTCATTTCCCTCGTCTTTTAACCGCTTCTTTAATACACGCCAATACACCTGCGGATTAGGACTATTGGTTAGTGCCGCTATCACATCCACTATTGCCAGGTACCATTTCTCCTGGTCAGCATCCCAAAGGGTTCTTACTTTTTTTTCTTCGAATATTTTTATTTCATTTTGATTTTCCATCGCTCTGTCTTTTTAATTGAAAACGATTTATAACCGGTTCCTTTTACATTTAGTTGCCTGAAAAAATCGGCATATTGGTTTCAGCATTCTTAAGCCCAAAGGAATGGGTGTAGCTGATCTTCCCGTTTTTGACCACGGCCACAGCCAGGCCCACTACCTGGTGCTGTTGCATGATCTCATCGATGGCGGCTTCGACTTTGCCGGGCTGGGCATGGACAGGTGAAGCAGAGATGATGGTACTGATAACGAATACAAGAAGGACTAACCGGCGCATATGTTGGAATTAGGTATAAATATAAGGGGGATTGGGGATAGTCCATAGTTCATAGACGACGGAGCACTGACGAGGATATAATAAACTATAAAAGTAGGTTTCAAGGAAGTAACTCAGCCTATTTAAGATAAATTTCATCTCTGATGTAACTACTATTTAGCCAAAAGCAATGCTTAGTATATTCATTTAATTGCGTAACCTTGTCCTTTGTCGGTAAAGGATATGTATCATTTGCCTTTTGAGCATGCGGTCTAACATGTGATACAGTATTGAACCTTTTATTTGGGAAATTGGTGTAGCGAATTTTATTTACAACTTTCTTTACAATGCCGCCACTTGAAACTATAGCTTTTGTCTTAACCCAAACTTTTTTTGCCTGTAAAATATCTTTGTAAGGCATATTCCAGAATTTTACCTTTTTGAAAATAAGTTGTCCGTTAACAAATTGAAAGAATACAAAGAGAAACTTATGTTCTAGTATTTCTTTAAACTCAGAAGTTTCCCAGGCCTCTTCAATTAGTTCTTTATATTTAAAAGTTGGGAATGAAATGTCTTCTTTCGGCAGGTTGTTTTCTTTAAGTCTTACAGTCTTTACTATTATTTCAGCCTTTTCAAACTCTTCAACTTCCTTATCTAGTTCAACACCAAGAATCGCTTTTGTCAAGCTGGCATAAAAACTTTTCGCATTTACATTTAGTTTAATTCCTAGCCTTTTAACTATTTGGTCAACTGACAAGCCATAATAGGGTTTAAATTTAGATAAGACAATCTCCTCTAAGCTTTTCTTTTTGACTTCAGTACTAGATTTGATGAGTTTCCCATAAGCACCTGCTGCTTCATTTGCAATTGAAGCGATTATATGGTTAACATATCCTTGCTTAAAAGAATAAGCTCTTTGCTTTGCAGGCAACGTATTGTTTGGCTGCAGCCTTTCATTACCACCTTTCCCACCTTTTGTACATGCACCTAAGTAGAATGTATCGCCTTCTGATAATTCATGCGCCTTGCCATCAGTAATTTTCTTTTTTATGGTTTCCCAATCTCTTTTAATGATTTCTAAATCATTTTCTGGGAAGTTCCATTCATCTACTAATTTGATAATGTAATCCAAAAGATTCTGATTGGCGTTGTATAAATAGAAAACTAACAAGATACTTGCGTTCTTTTTCCAAAAGGAACTAGTTGTAAAATCTTGGTTTACGACTTCGAGATAATTGATGATATTGAGAACCAATCTTTCTTTAGAGCGAAACTCTTTATTTTTCAGCTGTTTTAACGGAGAAGATTTGAGTTCAAGGCCTATTTCGTTGAAATCCGCTTCTGATTCAGAGTTGGGCTCATACTGGAAATAATATTTTTCAAGTATCTGTCCAAAATTTCCTTTGCCTGAATAAGTGTGTTTTAAAATAATAGGATCACAAACCTCTCTGAGGGTTTTGTTTTTTAATTTTTTTGCAAATGCTAAAACCGATTGTTTATCAGACTTGTTGTACAAGGGTTTCATTCTCTATCTTTTCTTTTAAAGCTATGCCGATTTTTTCAATTACACCTACAACCAATGCGTTGCCCATAAAGAAAGCCCTTTTTGTATCAGAAACACTATCCAATTTTGTATGACCATCTGGAAACATATTTAGTCTTTCAAGTTCAACTGGCGACAATCTTCTATACCCTTTTTTAGTTTGTATAACATGCTTAAACCTTGAAGGCGACGAACCTCCTTCACCAGTAATAATAGTCCTTGATGGCTTGTTTAAGGAATCAGGAAACACCATACCACCTTCGCTATAATTGTATTCAAATCCTTCAGTATTCACACGGATTTCTTTCTTAGGACCTTTTAAATATCTCCATTTATCGAGATCTTTATCATTAATGTAAAACTCTTCAGTCACTTCACCGTTTTGAATTATATCTTTAAGCACAATTGTTTCACCATGAAATTCTGGAATTGCTTTTAATGTTGTTACAATGCCCTTAACCATAACACCACAATTTTCAAATATCGATGCTCCGCCATTTTTATTGAAAGAAGAAGATATTTCAACAATATCACCATTCAATTCAAATTTAGTCGGAAGAACTAATTCATTTGAAGTCACAGGAAAAGCAGAAGCAAGTGTTCCATCATTAAGTACCCAATCTCTAGGATCACTTCTATTGAGGGCTTTATATATTGCAGTTGTTTTTAAATACCCCAAAATAAAAATTCTTCTTCTTCTTTGAGGCATACCATAGTCAGCAGCATTAATTACTCTCCATTCTGCTGCATAGCCAAGATCGTTTAAGCTTTTTAAAATTATCGCAAAGTCTCTTCCTCGTTGTTTTGATGGTGAAATAAGTAAGCGATCTACATTTTCCAAAAAAATATATTTTGGCTTTTTCTTTTTTTCACTCAAAATTTTATGAATTGACCACCAAAGGACACCTTTTTTACCGATTAACCCTTTAGAGTTTTTCAAGGTCGTTGCTACTGAATAATCCTGGCAGGGAAAACCACCTACTAATAAGTCATGGTCGGGAATTTTTGTAACGTCAACGGTTGTTATATCCTCATTGCTGTGTCCGTCTTTGCCAAAACGCTCCTCATATACTAATGATGCATGTTGAGTTTTTGTAGACGGCTCCCATTGATTACTCCAAACAACTTCATATGCAGGTTTAATGGATTTAGTATACCCCGAAGAGGCTGATTTTTTTTTCCACCCTTCTAATCCTAGTCTGAAACCGCCAACTCCTGCAAACAGTTCCGCAACTCTAATTTTATTTGGCATTATGATTGGTTTTTAGGTATTCAACTTTATCTTCTGCAACTCTGAATATGTCTATATCTGCATCTTCCTCAAGTATTTTGAAAGCGAATTGGTCGCTCAGTAACTCTTTCAATAATTTTTTTTCATCAATTTTATAAAAAGCAGCTAATTGTTTAACCTGTTCTTTAGTTGCTTGTCTTTCATTGCGTTCAATTTTACCAAGAAGAGAAGTGTCAATTCCAATACTTGTCGCCACCTCTCTTAAAGGAAGGTTTGTCTTTTCCCTTATTGCTCTAAGCTGTTCCCCAACTGTCGAAATAACTTTTTTTGAAGATGCCATTTGGGACATAATTTGTCCAAATGTAAGAGAAGAAATCCAGAAGGACAAATTCTGTCCAAAATATTTTTCAACATGCCATTCACAAAATCAAAGTTCGATTTTGCGAATTATAGAATTCAGTGTTTTTTCAAGTTTCTTTTTCTTTAGTTGACATTCCCAAACGGTGAACACTTTCCAGCCCATCCTCTTTAATTGCTTTATCTTTTCCTTATCTCTTACCACATTCTTATTAAATTTATTTTCCCAAAATTGCGTATTGTGCGTAGGTAATTCATAGTTACAATAAGGACATCTGTGCCAAAAGCATCCGTTCATGAAAATTGCAATTTTGCGTGAAATAAAGCAGACATCGGGTTTGCCTGGAATGTTCTTTGGGTGAATTCTATATCCTCTTAAACCCTTTTTCCAAAGTGATTTTCGCAAAAACAATTCAGGCTTAGTATCTTTAGCTTTGTTTCTGCTCATGGCCTTTGAAACAATTTCGCTAGACGGTACTGGAGATCTTTTATCTCTTACATATATCTTTTTATCTACCATTGGGAACGAAACGAAAAGCTGCTTTACCAATCTCAATTCCCCAAGGAAACATTCTGGCGGCAAAATACCCAATTGGCATAGCACCTCCTAACATTTCTGTTTGAAATTCTTGCTTTCGAATTATCCTGCTAAACCAACGGTCCCCTCTATTAGCCTCTTCACATAATACAAGGCCAGCAAAGGTTAACGCAAGAATTCTCGCTGGTATTAATCCTTGTTTAGTTGCTAATGTTTGGTAAGAAGAATTATTGAAATCAGGTAAATGTTTATTAACAATAAGAATTACTTCATTGACTAAGGATTGTAATGTTGGGGGTGCAAAGCCATGATGAGTTGTGTCACCGGACAAAGTAGATACATCGGCTATATTGCCAAGTAAATTGAACGAAATGTCTTGAAATAGTGGCGTCAAATCAAAGTTCCTAGTGCCTGCCCACTCTATTAATTTATCAACAATTTCTAAATGCAAGGGTGCATTTACTATATTATGCTGTGGATTTTGTAGCTCCAAAAACAAAGAATGTTGGTGTATTTGATGTATGTCGCAAAGACCGCTAGTTCTGTTTCGTCTTATAGGTGTTGTACAAGCTGAAAACCGACAAACGTTTCTACTCTTGTCATAATTCAGTTTATTATTATTTAAATGAAACCGTGTGCCGGGAGCAATCAAATCTCTAATGATGATTTGCCATTGTGAATTTGGGTCAGAAATAAATGCAGTTGGAATCGTAGGCATATTAAGTAAAATGTCGTTTTAATTATTTTAATTCATCGAGTCCGTAAAGAATAAATCTTAAAACTGTCTAAGTTCGTGTTACTAACATATAAATTTACACAATAAGAACATATTTTTCGAACAATGTCCGACTTGAAAACCAAGGTTTTACTCTTACATTTTTATGCGTTTAGGGCATCAATACAAATAAAAAAAATGGTTCGCCAAACAAGTGTACAACCCTTTTTTAGTTCTTTATCCGTTAAAAGACAGAATTTTTAACTTGATGCGGTATTCACCCCTTGCCAAGATAACTTATAAGCTGAGTTTGGCACCTCCCTTGAATCAGATGTTGGCGCAACGATTCAGGAGGATGCAGACTCTGTTTATGGAAATAAAAAGTCCCGCTGAATAAGCAGGACTTTCATAAAATGCTATAATTGTCTTTTATCCTTTCGCAAATTCTGAGCGGATCACATTCAACGCTCCACCAGCCTTAAACCACTCGATCTGTTGCTGGTTGTAGCTATGGTTGACGGCAATGGTTTCGCTGCTGCCGTCTTTGTGGTTGAGGACGAGCTGCAGTTGCTTGCCGGGGGCAAAGGCGAGCAGGCCTTCCACATCAATGCTGTCGTCTTCGAGGATCTTGTTGTAATCTTCTTTGTTGGCAAAGGTGATGGCGAGCATACCCTGCTTCTTCAGGTTGGTCTCGTGGATACGGGCAAATGATTTGACCAGTACCACCCTTACACCGAGATGCCTGGGCTCCATGGCCGCATGCTCCCGGGAAGAACCTTCCCCATAGTTCTCATCGCCCACTACAATGCTACCGACACCGGCTGCTTTGTAAGCCCGTTGGGTATTGGGCACGGTACCATATTCACCAGTGAGCTGGTTTTTAACGCTGTCTGTTTTCTCATTGAAGAAATTCGTAGCGCCAATGAGCAGGTTGTTACTGATATTATCCAAATGACCCCGGAACTTTAACCAGGGACCGGCCATACTGATATGATCGGTGGTGCATTTTCCTTTGGCTTTGATGAGCAGTTTTAATCCTTTGAGATCGGTGCCTTCCCAGGCAGCGAAAGGATAGAGTAATTGCAGGCGTTTGCTGTCGGGCTTTACGGCCACTTGTACTTTGCTTCCATCTTCAGCAGGTGCCTGGTAACCGGCATCTTCCACGGCAAAACCTTTGACCGGTAATTCATCACCACCGGGTGCATCGAGTTTTACCTGTTCGCCTTTATCGTTGGTGAGTGTATCTGTCAGCGGGTTAAAGTTCAGGTCGCCGGCAATGGCCAGGGCTGTTACTAATTCCGGTGAAGCCACAAAGGCCATGGTATTGGGGTTGCCATCGGCCCGTTTGGCAAAGTTGCGGTTGAAGGAATGCACGATGGTGTTCTTTTCCTGCTTCTCAGCACCCATGCGGTCCCACATACCGATACAGGGTCCGCAGGCATTGGCAAATACGGTGGCACCGATTTCTTCAAACACATTTAAGAAACCATCTCTTTCAATGGTGTACCGAACGAGTTCAGAACCCGGCGTGATGGTGAATTCTGATTTTAATTTTAATCCTTTTGCTTTTACCTGCCTGGCCAAGCTCACCGCCCGGCTGATATCTTCATAGGAAGAGTTGGTGCAGCTTCCGATCAGTCCCACTTCAATCTTCGTAGGCCAGCCATTTTTGGCGGCTTCTTCTTTCATTTTGGAAATGGGCGTAGCGAGGTCGGGAGTGAAAGGCCCGTTCAGGTGTGGTTCCAGTTCACTGAGGTTGATCTCGATAACCTGGTCGAAGTATTTTTCCGGGTTGGCATAGGCTTCTGCATCACCGGTTAAGTAGGCTTTTATTTTATCGGCTTCCGTAGCTACTTCGGCACGGCCGGTGGCAGCGAGGTAACGGCTCATGCTTTCATCATAGCCAAACGTAGATGTGGTGGCGCCGATCTCTGCACCCATATTACAGATGGTGCCTTTGCCGGTGCAGCTCATGCTCTGGGCACCTTCGCCAAAATATTCCACAATGGCATTGGTACCACCTTTTACAGTGAGGATACCGGCCACTTTTAAGATCACATCTTTAGGCGCTGTCCAGCCATTGAGTTTGCCGGTGAGTTTTACCCCGATGAGTTTGGGCATTAAGAGTTCCCAGCTGAGGCCGGCCATCACATCGCAGGCATCTGCCCCACCCACACCAATGGCTACCATACCGAGACCACCGGCATTTACGGTGTGTGAATCGGTTCCGATCATCATACCACCGGGAAAGGCATAGTTTTCCAATACCACCTGGTGAATGATACCGGCGCCGGGTTTCCAGAAACCGATGCCGTATTTATTGGAAATGGAGGAGAGAAAATTATAGACTTCTTCGTTGTCGGTAACGGCTTTGGTTAAGTCGGCCTTGCCTTCTGTTTTGGCCACGATCAGGTGATCGCAATGCACGGTACTCGGTACCGCTACTTTTTTGCGGCCGGTCGTATCGAACTGCAAAAGAGCCATCTGGGCAGTGGCATCCTGCATGGCTACCCGGTCGGGGGCAAAATCCACGTAGGCTTTTCCTCTTTCAAAATCGGTGATGGGCACACCCGTCCAGAGGTGGGAGTACAATATTTTTTCTGCTAAGGTGAGCGGACGACCCAGGGCTTTGCGGGCGGCATCCACTTTGGCAGGCATTTCACTGTAGTGTTTTTTGATGAGGTCGAGATCGAAAACCATAGTATAGTTTGAAGTTTGATGTTTACGGTTTGAGGCGGGACCACGGACGATGGACGGCAGACGACCCGGGCTGGCTGTTGACTGTGGTCTGTCGTCTGTGGTCTTTCTTAAAGTGCTGCGAAAGTACGAAAATCACCCGTCTGTATAACTTGGTATTGCCGGGATTGTTCAAATTCTCTACTTTAGTGGTATGAACCGGTTTAAAGATATGGTGGAATGGAATGCTTTTGGCGTTTGTACGGCCATTGGCAACCGGCTGGGCATTGCCACCAGCAAGATCAGGCAGTATTTTATGTATGCGTCCATCCTGACGATGGGTTCTCCGATTATCATCTACATGGTGCTGGCCTTTTTCCGGAATGTGCGGAAATATGTGATGGCGGCGAAGCGGAATCCGTGGTATTATTTATAGTCGGGAGTCGTTAGCCCGGAGCCGGGAGTCTTACCCCGGGTTGATTTTTTCCTTTTATTGTAATTCATAAGTTTTGAAACACAGAGGCACAAAGGCACTGAGCTATGTGAGACTATGTGTTGAAGTTTCCAACACTGCTGATTAAATGATCCCCGCTCTTAATTACTCTCCTTTCTTTTTCCCTTGATGGAAAAAGAAACAAAAAGATCAAGGCAACCGCAATTGCTCCGCAGCGTTGCCGGGCCAACGCACACGAAGACCCCGGCAAATTGTAATAGTATGTTTCTGTTGTACTGATTGTTGAAGACTCTGCTGCATGACCTATGTACTTTCAGAAGGCGCTGTGTTCCGCCCGGCAGTATTACAATTGCCAGTTTCCTTAACAGGACGGAACAAGGCGCTGGAAGATTTCCTGTAACCCTTTAAGCAAAAAAAAGGCACCAAAAACTTTGTGCTCTTAGTGCCCCTGTCTGCCGACAGGCGGGTTTGTGGGAAAGTCATTTTTATCAACAACCATCATCTGCTTTTTCTCCCGGTTTTTTTTGCTGGTAGGGATTGAACAGGAAGGAAGGCTGAACGGGTTGTTTGGGAGTGACAGCTTCGGAGAACGTACTGATCTCGATAGCCCCGTTTTTTCCTTTGGTACCATATTTTTTTATCGCATCGTCTTTGTCGAGGCTGACCAGTTTCATTTTTGATTTTCTGCCCGCTACATAATCTTTACTGAGGTCAGCTTCTTTCCCATTAATAATAACCAGCGGGGGATTATTTTTCAGTTCGATAGCATCCGCACTGATATTGATATCACTGGTGATGCCGGTTTGCATGGTAGCATTTCCTTTCAGGGTCAATATTCCTTTTCCACTGGCCCATACTAATGTATCCGCATTGATCAGCATCGTGGTTGAACCTTTCTTTGGTGCCTTGGGTGGTTTGGGAGGAACCGGTGGTGCAGCGGGATTTTTTACGCCGGTTGGTGATTGAGGTGGTAATGGAGGCAACGGAGCATCCAGTTCCCCTAATGCAGTTGGTGCTGCTGGCGGTGCCGGTGGTTCAGGCAGATCATATTTATCTTCAAAATTTTTTTTCTGTTTGGGATCGGAAAGATCATATTCTTCTTTCTTGCCGGTTTTTAAAACCACGGTAGCTTTCTCATTATTCACCGTGATGGATCTTACATCGGGGTTCGCTGCTTCTGTCCACTGGCCTTCGGTGGGCAAGGGTGGCGGTGGTGGCGGCACTTTGCCGTAGAGGTTTTCATAGTAATCGCTTTTCTCATTCCATTCGGTCATGAGCAGGCGTTTAACTTCATTACGGTTTTTGTCTTTGACAACGATCAGGCAATTGCCTTCGTTATTCTTTACATCAATGTAATACCCTTTTTTGTTGGGGTGCCGTTGTTCCGGAACGGTATCCGTGTAAGCAGGAGGAATGATAGTTTGTACCAGTTCCTGTGGCTGTTCGGTGGAAGTTGTGCGGCTCAATTGCTCCCTGAACGACAACAGGATGATGGCGAGCACCGGCAACAGGAAGAGGAACCGCACCAGGTTTCGTTTGGCGCTTTTCATTTTGTTCATCATGGCTATACGTTTTTTGAGTGAAGAAAAATTGAATTGATTGGCTATACTAAAATGATTATTACCGATGACTTTTAAGAGCAGGTACTGGTATTGCTTTTTATCCACGCCGTGTTCCAGCACTTTGTGGTCTGCGATGAATTCCAAATTCTGGCGGATGGCTTTTTTCAATAACCAGGCAAAGGGATTGTACCAGTTGAACAGGCATAACAGTTCGCCCCAGATGATATCCATGCTGTGTTTTTGTTTCACATGCACAAATTCGTGGCGGATGATCTCCTGCAGTTCTGTTTCATTGTGCAATGCCCGGTTGATGAAGATGGAATTACCAAAAGAGAAGGGAATGATATTGTCATCCACCTGGTAGATCGTCATCCCCTCTTCACTGACCTTTGTTGATTTTTTCATCATGCTGCGAAAAGAGAGTAACTGAATCAGCAAACGTACCAGCATGACCAGCACACCGGCAGCCACGAATAATACAATCATATCCCAGGTGCTGAGTGAGTTGCTGCTGCTGCTAACGATCACGGGCACCCAGGTTATCACATCACTGTTGGTCCATTCATTTTTTTCCA
>CADEDV010000024.1:20889-46572 GCA_902826165.1 uncultured Bacteroidota bacterium | reverse complement strand
GAGAGTTTTTTCTGCTCCACGAAAAAGTTGACTAATTCTTTATAGGAATTATCAAAGTATTCTTTCACCACGTTGCCCATGAATTTCTTTTTATAGTCTTCTTCAGTGATCGCCGGTTTATACAAATAGGCATTGCCCACCAGGCGGCTGTGGAGATAGCCTTTCTTCTCCAGGTTCTTGACGATGGAAGCAATGGTGGTATAGGGAGCCGGTTCATCGAGATTTTCCATAAAGGCTTTTACGTTGCCTTCGCCGGTGCGCCAGACGGCCTGCATGGTTTCCTCTTCGGTATGGGTGAGTTTTTCCATTTCTACGAAATTTTCGTAAATCTACGGGTTTTTCGTAGATATCCAAATTTATTTTTGTTAAAGGTTATTTGGAAAATGGAGAGTGGAAAGTGGGGAGGAAAGGGATTCATTCAGAAAATGGAACAGGGACAATGGGGGAGCGAGTTGAGTTTCTTCCTTTATCAGTACAACAGATACACGGGTGCACAGATGATTTGAAACACGAAGGCACAAAGACACAGAGGGCACTGAGCTATGTGTTCCTATGTGCCTATGATCCTATGTGGTAAAAGATCAGATCAGTTCTTTTAATTTACTGATCACCATATCCACTTCTTCTTTGGTATTATGTTTTGAAAAAGAAAAACGAACAGGCACCAGGTTAGGGTTGGCATTGATGGCCCGGATGACATGGCTGCCGATATCGGCCCCGCTGCTACAGGCACTGCCGCCGGATACACAGATGCCCTGCATATCGAGGTTGAAGAGGATCATTTCTGATTTCTCTGTTTTGGGGAAGGATGCATTCAGTACCGTATATAAACTTTGCCCGTTGTAATCACCATTGAACTGAACACCTTTGATCTGTGTTTCCAATTGTTCAATCATATAAGTCTTCAACGATTGAATATAAGCACTGTCTTTTTCCAGTGTGGCATCGGCCAGTTCCAGGGCTTTGGCAAAACCAACAATACCATAGAGGTTTTCGGTACCGGCCCGCATATTGCGTTCCTGCCCGCCGCCATAGATGATGGGTTTTACTTTGATGTTATCATTGATGTATAAAATGCCCACGCCTTTGGGTCCGTGAAATTTATGCCCCGCCCCTGTTGCAAAATGCACGGGCTTGCTGCGGAGGTCTATTTTATAATGCCCGACGGTCTGTACCGTATCGGAATGAAAAATAGCATTGTATTTTTTACAGATCTCACCGGCTGCATAAATATCCAGCAGGTTGCCAATTTCATTGTTGGCATGCATCAGGGAAACAAAACAACGTTCTGTACGGGTGGCCAGCTGGTCTTCCAGGTCTGAGAGGTCCACATGCCCATCGGGTAATATCTTCACAAAACTGCTGCTGACCACATCATCATGATCAAAATGCTCCACCGCATGAAGTACTGCATGGTGTTCTATCGGTGAGGTAATGATATGCCGGCAGCCGAGATCATGTATGGCCGTACTGATGGCCATATTATCACTTTCTGTGCCACCGCTGGTAAAGAATATTTCACCGGGATGCGCATTCAGTATTCTTGCCACTGTTTTCCGTGCCGTCTCGATGGCCATTCTTGATTCCCGCCCGTAAGAATAAATAGATGAGGGATTGCCGAAATGAGTGGTCATGTAGGGCAGCATGGCATCCAGCACTTCTTGATCAAGTGCGGTGGTGGCGGCATTATCAAAATAAATACGGTCCATTATAAAAAATTCAGGTGTAAGGAACAAAACTCAAGGCACAAGGTACAAGGCACAAGATTCAAGGCACAAGAGCAAAGTTCCTTTTTAAAAAAGAGGAGCAAAGATAAGTAATCGGCTATGAAGCGAAATCACGGGTAGTAGTGATACAAGAATAGAAGACTACTGCTACCTGAAATGAATGGAGTTGACTGCTTCTTCAAATAATTCCAGCCGGCCGGGAGGCACATAGCTGTAGCCCAGTATGAATGTTTCGAAATGGATCTCTTTCCAATGCAGCCCTTTTTTATCCACCCCTTTATAGATACCGGACCGGCTGCGGACACTATCGGGAATGGGCACATTTTGCCGTGACTGGTTATCAGAAAGCCAGGTCATATTAAGACCAATATACAATAAGGAGCCATCTTTATAGGTATAAAACTGTTCTTTGCCAAACTCCCCCACTTTTACCTGTTCTTTCAGGAAACCTTTAGGTGATTTGATGGCAATTTCCCGGGGTTTATCAAAGCGGTAAAAAGAAAATTTCTTCTTACTGAATTCACTGCTGATGGAGCAGGATATCCAAAAAATAACTGTTGATAACAATAGCAGCTGGCGCATGGTATGCTAATATAATTATTCAGGCCGGTAATCCCGGGTTTACTCTTATCGCCTGTAAGTCTGCACAGGTTTGCCGCAGGGCATATTTATTTTTCTTCCATCCCGGGAAACTTTAACTTAGAAAGATATAATTCTGTTATGCACATGGAAGAACAACATCATTGCCCGCGGGAAAGCCGGCGTTCCTTTCTGAAACAATCCACCGCACTGGCTGCATTGGCCACGGCTTCTCCATTATTGGTAAAGGCAGCGGAAAATGAAGAAAAGATCAATGCGTATTTTGAAAAAGTGCCTTTACAACTGGAAATTAATGGCCAGTTGCAGAACCTGTCGGTTGAGCCGAGGGTTACCTTACTGGACCTGCTGCGGGAACAACTGGGACTGACTGGTACCAAGAAAGGTTGTGATCATGGACAATGCGGTTGCTGCACCGTGCATGTGGATGGAAAACGTATCAACTCCTGTTTATCGCTGGCCGTGATGAACCAGGGTAAAAAGATCACCACGATTGAAGGGCTTGCCAACGGCGAACAATTGCATCCTATGCAGGAAGCATTTATGAAGCATGATGGTTTCCAGTGTGGCTATTGCACACCGGGGCAGATCATGTCGGCAATAGGTTGTATCCGGGAAGGCCATGCCAACAGTGCAGAAGATATCCGGGAGTATATGAGTGGTAATATTTGCCGTTGCGGTGCTTACCCCAATATTGTGGATGCGATCATGGAAGTAAAACAAGGAGGGCAAAAGGTATGATCAACTTTGAATACGTAAAAGCCAATTCCGCCCAATCAGCTTCGGAAGCAAGGATAAAAAATGGAGCCTCGCAGTTTATTGCCGGCGGCACCAACCTTGTTGACCTGATGAAAAAAGGGATCACGGCACCGGAACGCCTGATTGATATCAATGCGTTGCCGTTAAAAGAGATCAGCCTTACTCCAAAAGGATTAAGTATTGGTGCCTTAGTGCCAAATAGTGTTGCTGCAGACCATGAAACAGTGAAAACAAAATATCCGCTGCTGGCTATGGCATTGAATGCCGGTGCTTCTGCTCAACTGCGCAATATGGCAACGGTGGGTGGTAATATCATGCAGCGTACCCGCTGTTCTTATTTCTACGATACCACGATGCCCTGCAATAAAAGAAACCCCGGAACCGGTTGCAGTGCGGTGGAAGGATATAACAGGATGCATGCGATTTTTGGTGCCAGTGAACAATGTATTGCTGTTCACCCCAGCGATATGTGTGTGGCATTAGCTGCACTTAATGCAACCGTACAAGTGAGCGGAACAAAAGGTACAAGAAAAATCCCCTTTGCTGATTTCCATAGGCTGCCAGCTGATACGCCGCAACTGGATACTAATTTACAGGTGGGTGAACTGATCACCGCCGTATCTATACCTGCCCATTCATTTAATAAAGCCTATTACCTGAAAGTCCGTGACCGTTTATCGTATGCGTTTGCCTTAGTATCTGTTGCAGTTGCATTAGATGTAAAAGACGGCATGATCCGGTCTGCAGCAATTGCCATGGGTGGTGTGGCGCATAAACCCTGGCGGCTGTATGAAGTGGAAGAATTTGTAACTGGCAAACCTATCAGCAAGGAACTGTTTACAGAAGCAGCATCAATAGCGATGACCGGTGCAAAAACATATACTCACAATCAATACAAGATCAAACTGGGTAAGGCGGCTATTATTGAAGCATTGACCAAAGCAAGCAGCTGATTTATTTCAGCAATAATTCTTATCAATTTTCAAGCATTTTCTATGGATAAAAATAATTTATACAATATCCCTCCCTTCGCAGATGATGACCGGGTGGATGGATTAGCGAAGGTTACCGGTAAAGCAAAATTTACCGCTGAACATCAATTGCCCGGGCTGGTCTATGGCGTCTTTGTGTGCAGCACGATTGCAAAAGGCGTAATTAAAAATATGTACCTCGCCGCTGCTAAAAATGCAGCCGGTGTAATTGATATCATTTATTATCTCAATTGCCCTGCTGTGCCCGGTTACAAACCCGCTGACAGAACAAAGAATCCGAATGCAAGAGATTACACAGGGCATAAAGTTTTTTTCAATAACCTGGTGCTGAGTAATGGCCAGCCCATTGCCTTAGTCGTGGCTGATACTTTTGAAAGAGCTGTTCATGCAGCGTCGCTGGTAAGAGTGGAGTATGATAAAGAAGTTCCGGAAACTGATTTTGAAAAAAATAAATTCAATGGAAAGCTCTTAAAGAACCGGGGTGAATTCCTGCGCAACGAGAAAGATGCCTGGAAAAATGCTGCTGTTAAACTGGAACAAGAGTATACCATTCCCATCGAAACACATAACCCGATGGAGATGCATGCAACAACTGCCGTGTGGGAAGGCGATAATAAGTTAACCGTATATGATAAATCGCAGGGACCAAAGGGAGTGCAGGGCGAACTGGCCAGGATGTTTGAGCTGGAGGAGAAAAATGTGAAAGTGATCACTGAATTTGTGGGTGGTGCTTTCGGAAGTGGTTTAAGGAGCTGGCCGCATGTGCATGCAGCTGTCATCGCAGCGAGAAAATTAAAACGGCCCGTCAAACTGACGCTGAACCGGGAACAAATGTTTACGATGGTGGGCTATCGTCCCTACAGCTGGCAGAAGATCGGTATCGGTGCCTCGAAAGAAGGGAAATTATACGGCATCACCCACCAGGCAGTAAGTAATACTTCTGTGTATGAAGATTTCGCCGAAGGCATTGTGAACGTATCGCAGTTCTTATACGACTGCCCGAATGTGAATACGGATTATAAAATTTTACCCCTGCATATCAATACGCCGACCTGGATGCGGGGACCCGGACCAGCCTCTGGTTGTTTTGGATTAGAAAGTGCACTGGATGAACTGAGCTATCAATTAAATATCGATCCCATTGAGCTGCGTATCATCAACAATGCAGAAGTACACCCGCAAAGTAAACTGCCCTGGACGACCAAGTACCTGAAAGAATGTTATGCATTGGGCAGAGAAAAGATCGGGTGGAGTAACCGGCCTTCAGTTCCGGGTTCATTGAAAGAAGATGGCATGCTGGTGGGCTATGGAATGGCGGTGGGAGTTTTTGGTGCCGGTCGTGGTGGTGCCACAGCCAAAGGGATTTTAAAACAGGATGGCTCGCTGCTACTGCAAAGTGCGGTAAGCGATATGGGCCCGGGTACTTCTACTGCGATGGTTAAGATCGGAAGTGAACAAATGGGATTGGATGATAACAAAGTAAGGTTTGAACTGGGTGATACTGATTTTCCCAGCGGACCCACACAGGGAGGTTCTGGTTCAGCTACTACGGTGGGTACAGCCGTGATGGCAGTATGTGATGCACTGAAGCAAAGCCTTAAAGAAATGGCGATCGAAAATATTGCTGCCTTTAAAAACCTGAAACCAGAAGATATCAGCTATGAAAATGGCAAACTGGTTGCTGCCACGGATGCATCCGCAGCTATTCATTTTACTGATCTGTTGAAACAGAGCAGTAAGCCTGAGCTGCAGGTTTCCAAAACGTCCACGGGTTTTGCGCAGCGGGATAAATATGTGGCCAATTCTTTCTCGGTACATTTTGTGAAATTGCATGTGCACCCGGTAACCGGTGTGATCAAACTGAAACATATTGTATCCGTAGCTGATGCCGGAAAGATCATCAGTGAAAAAACAGCCCGCAGCCAGATGGTGGGAGGTGCGGTGGGCGGCATTGGTATGGCGATGACCGAAGAAACACTGATGGATCACCGCTATGGCCGTTATATCAACAGCAATTTCGTGGACTACCATGTGCCGGTGCATGCTGATGTGCCGCCGGTGGACGTATTGTTTGTGAACAAGCCCGACAATATCATCAGCCCGACAGGAGCTAAAGGTATTGGTGAAATCGCTTTAGTGGGTGTGGCCCCTGCCATCACCAACGCGGTGTATAATGCGACGGGGAAAAGGATACGGCAGTTACCGGTGACGCCGGATCAATTGATAGGTTGAATTAGTTTGGAACATTTTATGACTATTCAGAAATCCATCATTACCCTATTGTTTATTGTACTTTATTCTTGCGGGGAAAAGGCCGGAAAGAATAAAATTGATTCCGGTGCCGTTGATCTCAATAATAAAGCGATGGCATTATGGCCATTCATTGCCAACCCTGACAGTTCAAAAAAAGCGATTGCACTTCTAGACAAAGCAACTTCGGCGGACAGTAATTATTTTTTGGGGCACTATAACAAGCTGATGTTTTATGCGCAACTTAAAGAGTTTAGCAAAGCCATCCTAACAATCAATAAACTAATCCGGCTCCGGCCTTCAGCACACGATCTTTACTTAACCGGTGGCGTTTTATACGAACAAAGTGGTGACAGTATTTCAGCCAGGAAATTCTATGAAAAATCACTGGCAATCTGTACTAGTACTTTAGACAGCATGAATAAGAAAAACACGGACTATGAAATGCTGCTTGGGAACAAAGCAATAAACTATATTATGCTGGGTGACACAACAAAGGCTAATGAAGTACTTAAAACCCTGCTTGCCAATCAAACTGATGATGAGATGAAGAAGATAACGCTATCAATGATGAATAAGAATAGATTTGAATTACTGGAACAACTTTCTAATCCCCAATAAGCTACAAGCGGGATACCTGAGAAACAGTGTCTTCTGAACCAGAAATATCTTCTCTCCTGCTTTAAGGATAATTGTAATAATTTGTGACAGCCGCATCAATACTCCTTTGGTTCCCGGCTTGTATGCCTCACCCGCAGAATTCTTATCTCAGTTGCTGATTCATAATAGCTGATGCGATAGCGGTATAATTCGAAAGCCCGGAAATTCCCGTTATTGTCCTTTTTGTATTTATCAGGAGGATAGACAGCAGGATGTGTTGCCAGGCGGGCAACCTTCAGTAATATGGCAAGCCGGATTTTCTCTGCCTGCGGTACAGAGTCAAGCGCAATGTGTCTGACAGCTTCCTCCAACTGGGTCAAGGCCCTTTTATCCCAGCGGATTATCCTATTTGCCACTTACCCAGTTTTTCGACATGGCCACTACTTCTTCGTGAGTGTAAAACTCGCCTTTCTCAATTTCAGCCATCGCCTCGTTCAATTCCTTATTGTATTCCTCCACACTTACCCGCTGACCGGGAATCTCAATGCCAAATGAAAGCAGGAGAGCTACCAGTGCTTCTTTTTGTTCCCAGTTTAGTTGTTGTAAAACAGAGTCTGGCAATGCTGTATTTTCATTGTCATACGAAGCTTCCGGTTCATTCAGTTCAGGATTTTTGCTACCAGCCGGCTGCGTGAAAGACCCTATCACAGTCAGCAATGACCTTTTTTGTGCTGGATTCAGTAGTGCCCAGTAATTGTTCAACTCAACAGAAAGGGGTGTGAGTGACATAGTAAAAGGTTTCTGTGAATTTACAATTTTAGCCTGAAAAAAACGGGGATGATTTTCGATGTTACTATCATCACTCAGCGACAGCAACTAACTAAACTCCTTGATATCCCGCATCAGTTGCATCGCAATATTTGCTGCCTTGGTCTCAAAATCACTTTCTGAGTAAATGCGGATGATGGGTTCTGTATTGGAAGTACGCAGGTGTACCCAGTCGTTATCAAATTCGATCTTCAGCCCGTCTTCGGTATTGATGGGATTCCGGGCATATTTTTCTTTGATCTTTTCAAAGATGGGTTTTACATCCACCCCTTTCTGCAATTCAATTTTATTCTTGGAAATAAAATAATCGGGATAACTGCTGCGGAGTGATTTCATTCCTTTCTTGCAATCAGCGAGGTGACTTAAAAACAAACCGATACCAATGAGTGCATCACGGCCATAATGAAAATCAGGAACGATGATCCCGCCATTGCCTTCACCACCGATCACGGCATTCACTTCTTTCATCTTCTTTACTACGTTGACCTCTCCCACGGCTGAAGGCGAATATTCGCCACCATGCTTCCCGGTAATTTCTTTCAGCGCCTTAGTGCTGCTCATATTGCTGACCGTATTACCTTTTCTTTTGCTCAACACATAATCAGCAATGGCCACTAAGGTGAATTCTTCACCAAATAAACTTCCGTCCTCATTCACAAAACATAAACGATCCACATCCGGGTCCACGGCAATACCCAAATGGGCTTTTTGCTGCACCACTTCGCTGCTGAGTTGTGAAAGATGTTCCGGCAAGGGTTCCGGGTTATGCGCAAACTTGCCGTTTACTTCCCCGTTCAGCACAATAATATCTTTTACCCCCAATGCCCTTAATAAGGCCGGTACATAAATAGCACCGGTGGAGTTGATTGCATCCACCACCACTTTAAAATGTTGTTTGGCGATTGCCTTGGCATTCACCAACGGGTAATTCACTACCGCTTCAATATGTTTTTCGAGATAACTGTTATTAATGGTTACTGTTCCCAGTTTATCCACTGCCGCAAAAGAGAAATCTTCATTGGCCGCCAGTTCCAATACCTGTGCCCCAATTTCAGCAGAAATGAATTCGCCTTCGCTGTTGAGTAATTTCAGTGCATTCCATTCTTTGGGATTATGGCTGGCCGTTAAGATGATGCCGCCATCTGCCTTTTCCATTTTTACCGCCACTTCCACCGTTGGTGTGGTGGAAAGACCCAGGTCAATCACATCAATACCCAAAGCGGTCAGGGTATTGACCACAAGCTGCTGTACCATTTCACCGCTGATGCGGCCATCCCGGCCAATAACGATGGTTGCACTGGTTTTCCCTTCCGTAATGATGCTGCCGTAAGCCGCAGCAAATTTTACAATATCAACAGGAGTAAGGTTATCACCCGGCTTTCCGCCAATCGTTCCTCTTATACCGGATATACTTTTGATTAACGCCACAGTTCAGTTTTTTGATTAAGGGCTGCAAAAATACGGTTTTCAAATTCAACAGTTCTTGATTGTTGATACTACATTTGCGGAAACTTATATATGCCCGGACAGGCCTGGTACAAAGACTGGTTCAACTCCCCCTTCTATCATAAGCTCTATTTTGACCGGGATGAGCTGGAAGCCGAAGCTTTTATCAAAAAACTGGTTCAGCACCTGCAACCGGCACCGGGAAGCCGTATGCTGGATGTGGCCTGCGGCAAGGGAAGGCATAGCAAAACCCTGGCTTCTATGGGTTATATGGTTACCGGCATTGATATTTCAGCAGACAGCATCCGGTATGCCCGGCAATTTGAAAATGATCACCTGGATTTTTTTGTGCATGATATGCGGTTGCCTTTTTATGCCAACTATTTTGATCTTGCTTTTAATTTCTTTACCAGCTTTGGTTATTTCAAAACAAGAAGGGAACATGATGATGCCATCCGCACTATTGCGCAAAGTTTGAAAAAAGGCGGCCGGCTGGTGATTGATTACCTGAATGTGCATTATGCCGAAGAAAGACTGGTACACCGGGAAGAGAAAGAGATCGACGGCACTCACTATTCCATTCACCGCTGGGATGATGAAACTCATTTTTATAAAAAGATCACTGTTACAGATACAACACTAAAAGAACCATTAGTGTACACGGAAAAAGTGGCGAAGTTCTCCTTAGGCGATTTTACTGATATGCTCAGTTTCCAGGGATTACAGGTGCAGGAAGTGTTCGGTGATTATGATTTCAACAACTATGATGTAAAGAAAACAGCAAGGCTTATCATTGTTGCAGGTAAGTGATAAGTTTGAGGTTTGTAATTTGAAGTTTGTAGTTGTACTGGTTTGCTCATTGCCTATTCCCACTAATCCTTCTTATTATTCATTATTAAATAACGGGCCGTTTCAAAGAAAGCCGTGGTAAACGTGGAAAGTTGTTGCCGGATGGAATCCTGCTGTGCTTTGCTGAAGCGGCTGGCACTGTAGCGAACGGGGACCAATTGTTCTTCCGGGAACTCAAGGTGTTTAAAAAAATAAAAATCATCCGTCACCATACCAATTTGCCCGGCCGTGTTGGTGATAAATGCAAAATTGTATTTCTTATTAGGGTCAAGCAGGTCACGGCCAAGGGTCGTATTCACATAAGGTTGCTGAATCATACTGGCAATTGTAGGCAGCACATCGATCTGCGATACTACTTCTGTTCTTCGTTGTGGTTGTAATAAAAAGGGAGCATAAAAAAGTAAGGGCACATGTTCATCCGTTAACCGTTGATCGGTCCAGGCAGCAGGGTACATTGCGGATGCATCACCTGCCACGCCATGATCGCCGATAAAAACAAAAATGGTATTGTGGAAATAAGGTTCCTGTTGTGCGGCTTCCAGGAATTGCTGAATGCAGTAATCGGAGTAGCGGAACGTATTGAACTCATCTAAAGACTCAAACCCGTATTTCTTTAAGGTAATATCATCCACCACAATTTTCTTAAACGCAGAATCAGCCGCCGGTATCATAAAAGGCCGGTGATTATTGGAAGTCTGTATATAACCAAAGAAAGGCTGGCTTTGTTGTTTAAAGACCTTATTCGCTTCAAAGAAAAGATCTTTATCACTGATACCCCATACATTGACCTTCGGTGATGTAAAACTTTCTTCCGTATGCATCTGCAGGCCATCAATATTTTTCAGCAGGCCTTCAAAGTTGTTGAACTCGGGGCTACCGCCTAGAAAATAATGTTTATCATAGCCGGTAAAATTATCAATGATGGTATGTTGCTGCAAAGCCATCGGGTTGCGGCTGGAGAATTTGAATAACTGTGCATCCGGTATTCCAAACAACGTGGCGAATAATCCTCTTGCCGTGGAGAAATGCGGGGTGAAACAACGTTCAAAGAAAATACCTTTCCGGCAAAGCGAATCAAAATAAGGCGTTGTGTTCAAAGGGTTGCCACTCATGCTGCTTTTATACATGCTGAAGGATTCGCATTGCACCAATACAATATTGGGACGGCTTTCCAATGCATGGCTGCCCGGCAGGATCTCCCTGCGGTAGGTAAAGTTTTTTGATGGCGGCAACTGCATCATCTCCGCCATTAAGGGAAAGGCAGCTCTTGCTTTTTGTTCATGAAATTCCGGGCGGCGCAGGTGCAGGGTGCTGAAAAAATTTTGCAGGGGGTTGATGGCCACATAGGATTTAAAACTATCCCTGAACCTGAAACTATCATTTCTTCCCAATGGAGGCCAGGTAAAACTGCCATAGATCAGCGCTACAAACAGGATGCCCGTGATGATAAAATATTTTCGCTTATACGGAATGCCTTTCCCATCGGTGCGGTTGATGACCCGCCAGTGGCTTTGCTGGTACATCCAGCGGAATAATAAAACGGCCACCAGCAACCCCAATATCATCCATACCATCGGGTAGGTCTGGAACATCATTTGCATGGAAATGCCAGGGTCTTCGGCAAAGTTCATGGCCCCGGCATCTAATCTTGTTTTATTGTAAGAGAAATTACCAAAGTCGGCCGCAAAAAAAAGAAACACGATAAAAGTGACAACGGCCAGGTACCAGGACCACCATTTTTTATTCCGTGCTGAATAAAAAGGAGACAAGTTGGGTGAGAGGCTGAATAAAATGACTGGCAATAAAATGATCGCTATCCAGCGCAGGTCATAGCGGATCCCCATTCCGAATGAGGGCAGCAGATCAGAAAACGAAAGCCCTTTGGGTTTAAAGGCAAAATAAGTGGCAAGCCGGAAGAGGGTGAAAATGAGCAGAAAGATAACCAGCAGGTTGGCTACCCAGAGAATGGTCTTTGGTATCTTGTATCGTGTCAGCATTCGTAAAGGCCTTCAGCAACTCCGGAAGGACCACAAAAAAAGTCAATTTAAACCGTACCAGCAATACCGCCTGCAACTGATTTTTGAACGGGTGCAGGCAAGCTTGGCAAGTATGACTACTTTTGCAGTCATGTTGTTACACCTCTTACTGAACATCCGGCAGGAATTAGTAAATATGGACCGTTCTGTTTTTATTACACTGAACAGTGAATGGACCAATTCATTTTTTGATGCCGTGTTGCCCTGGATGCGGAATTCACTTACCTGGGTACCGCTGTATGTTTTCCTGTTGTTTTTTGTGACCCTGAATTTTAAGATCAAAAGCTGGTGGTGGTTGCTGTTGTTTCTTGTAACCATTGCGCTGACCGATATGACAGGTACATACCTGCTCAAGCATAATTTTGAACGGCTCCGCCCCTGCCGCGATCCGGAGTTTGCGCATTTTGTACGCTTACTGGTGAATAATTGTTCCGGCGGCTATAGTTTCACCTCCAATCATGCCGCTAATCATTTTGGAATGGCTGCTTTTTTCTATGTAACCTTCCGGAACCTGTTGCCTAAATGGGCCTGGATCGGTTTTTTATGGGCGGGACTGATTGCGTATGCACAAGTGTATGTGGGAGTTCATTACCCGGCTGATGTGATCGGCGGAGCGATACTGGGACTGGCTGTGGGAAGCTTTACCGGCTCCTTCTTCAATAAGCGTTTCGGATTTGCTATCTTCGAACAACAACAATGAGCAGCCCCTGATGGATATTTTTATTTTAAGCTTCCTGATATTACTGAACGGTATTTTCTCTATGTCTGAAATCGCTTTGGTGTCTGCCCGTAAAAGCCGGCTGGAAAGCCAGGCCGAAAGAGGTGACAAAAAAGCAAAAATTGCACTGGAACTGTCAAACCATCCTGAATTATTCCTTTCTGCTGTACAAATAGGTATCACTTTAATCTCGATCATCACGGGTGTGTATTCCGGCGAACGATTTGGCAGAGACCTGCAACCTTACGTGGAGCAAATAGTGATATTAAAACCGTATGCCGAAACCATTTCCACCACCATCATTGTTATCATTGTTACCTATCTCTCCATAGTCTTTGGTGAACTGATCCCCAAACGCATTGGCCTGCTGCGGGCCGAAAAGATCGCCAAGCTGGTGGCTAAACCGATGAACGGATTTGCCCGGATCACCCACCCCTTTGTATGGTTGCTGAATAAGACCAGTAATATCTTTTTCCGCATTTTCAATATCAAACGAAATTTGGATGATGCGGTAACAGAAGAAGAGATCAAAACCCTGATTGGCGAAGGAACGGAAGCCGGCACCATTGATGAAGCTGAACAGGAGATCATTGAACGGGTGTTTCATCTCGGCGACCGGAATATCACTTCGCTCATGACACACCGCAGTGATATCATCTGGTTCAACCTGGATGATAATGAAGACAAGATCAAACAAAAAATATTACTGGAACCCCACTCTGCCTATCCAATCTGTGATGATTCCATTGATAATATCAAAGGAGTGGTTTCCATCAAAGACCTGTATGTAAGTCCGGACAGCACCCTGTTCAAAGAGATCATGCAACCGGCTTTATTCATCCCGGAAAATAACACGCCTTACCAGGTGCTGGAAAAATTTAAACAATCCAAAATACATTCTGCCTTCATCGTGGATGAGTATGGCAGTATTCTTGGTTTGTTAACCCTTAATGATATCCTGGAAGCGATTGTTGGTGATATCCCGCAACAGAATAATACCGACTACGAGATCCGGGAACGGGAGGATGGTTCTTACCTCGTGGATGCACAGATCCCCTTCTATGACTTCCTGACCCGTTTTGAAAAAACAGAATGGATGAATGAAGGGGAACATGATTTCGATACCCTGGCCGGTTTTATCCTGCATGAACTGGAACGTATTCCCCGCACCGGTGACAAATTTGACTGGAAAGGTTTCACCCTCGAGATCATCGACATGGATGGTCATCGTATTGATAAAGTCCTGGTGAAGATCAGCAAAGAATTGAGAGAAGAGATGGAGGAGTGAGTTTTGAGTCGTTAGTCAGTAGTAGGGAGTCGGGAGTTATTCAATTCAGCATCCTTCTTTAGAAACTAAGTGTTGCTTCGGTGGCGGGAAAATTGAGTTTGGTGCTTTTGCGTTCGCCGTTTACGATCACATGCATAATGTTAACCTGGTCATCAAACATATCATACATGATATTAGTGCCGATATCAATTTTACTAACAGACGGCACATTACTGACCTCAATATACCCATAAGCCGCTTCCTTATCATTTTCAAAGCCGATATAATTTAGCGTAACCGGTTTGCCATTCGCTTTGATGGATAAATGGCTGTAGAGATATTTTTTTACCAATGTGTCCATCGCATTTTTATCCGGCGGGTTGATGAGGTCCACTTTGCTGTTATAATTTTTAGCCAGCGTTTTTTCAAAATCATCCGTGAATATCTTGCAGCTTATTTCCAGTGTTTTATCCGCAGCATTGTGGTTGATCTCAATCACACTGACATGGAAGGGATGCAGCCCCTTTTTTTCCCGGAAACCACTATTGAGAACTAAAATGGCTGAGATTAGGGAGAAAAGAAGCCATTTATTGATGAATGAAGCCATTGACACAATATTTTTCAGGATTACCAAAACAGGGCTTACTTTGATGCCCGGTGGATTAAGACGCTAAAAATAGGGGAATGGTTCGAACTAAGCAGGACAAAAAGTATGAGTGATTTCAATTTTTATTTCGGGTTGGGCTGGGAACATATTATGAGCTGGGATGCCCTGGACCATCTTCTTTTCATTGCTGCACTGGCGGCTATCTATTTATTAAAGGACTGGAAACAGGTATTGATCCTGGTAACCGCTTTTACCATCGGGCATTCACTGACTTTAGCGTTGAGTGTACTGGATGTGATCCGCTTCCCATCCAACTGGGTGGAATTCCTGATTCCCTGTACCATTGTGATCACGGCGATCAGTAATCTTTTTCAAAAGCAATTCACTCCCAAGTCTATCCGTATCAATTATTTTTTAGCTCTTTTCTTTGGGCTGATCCATGGCCTTGGCTTTGCCAACACGATCCGTTTTATGCTGGCTAAAGATCAAAGTTTGGGTATGGGGCTCTTTGGTTTCAATGTGGGACTGGAAGTGGGGCAGATCGTAGTGGTGGGCACTTTATTATTAATAACCCAGGCCCTTATCAGCAGCTTCAGGATCAACCGGCGTGAATGGGTGATCTTTTTATCCGCCGCCATTTTCAGCCTGGCCCTTAAAATGTCATTAGAACGTTTACCAATATAAATCAACAATTACATGAAAAAAATCCTGTTACTGAACTGCCTGTTGCTGGTGCTTGCTGCCAGTTCAAATGCACAAATTCAGAACAATGCCAGTTCCAATCATGGCAACAAGTTTGAACAGTTGGGTACAATCTTACCCACGCCTAACGAACAACGCACGGCGAGTGGTGCTCCCGGTACCAAGTACTGGCAGCAACGGGTGGATTATGATATCAAGTGCGAACTGGACGAGGTGAATAACAAACTCACCGGTAGTGAAACGATCACTTATTACAACAATTCACCGGATGTGCTGACCTATTTCTGGATGCAATTAGACGAGAACCAGCACAGCACCGTCAATAACGCAGACTACCAGACTGCGAACCAACTACCCCAGCAAACAGTTGATAAAGTACTGGATCGTTTTGATGAAAGAAAGTCTGATAACGGTTATGGTGTGAACATCACCAAAATGACCGATGCATTGGGCAAATCCTTAAAATATACTATAAACAAAACGATGATGAAGGTGGATCTGCCGGTGCCGCTGAAGCCCGGTCAGAAATTTATTTTCAAAGTGGACTGGAATTATAAGCTCGCCAACCGGGGTGATTTTATCCGCTTTGGTGGTGCCAGGGGTGGTTACGAACATTTTGATGAGGATGACAATAATAATTATACCATGACACAATGGTATCCCCGTCTTTGCAAATACAGTGATGACCAGGGATGGCAGAACCACCAGTTTACCGGCACGGGCGAATTCACATTGTGTTTCGGCAACTTTAAAGTGCAGATGACCGTGCCTGCTGATCATATCGTGGGTGGTACCGGCGAGTGCCAGAACTACGCACAAACTTTGTCGGCCACACAAATGGCCCGCTGGAAAAAAGCACAAACCGCTAAAGAACCGGTGCAAATTGTAACACTGGATGAAGCTCTCACTGTTTCCAAACAAAAAAGCAAGGCAAAAAAAACATGGATCTATAAAGCCGATAATGTCCGTGATTTTGCCTGGACTTCTTCCAGGAGATTTGTATGGGATGCGATGGGTACACAAGTGGAAGGAAAGAAAGCGATGGCTATGAGTTATTATGCCAAAGAAGCTTACCCTATTTACAGTAAGTTTTCTACCAAAGCCGTTGCACATACCTTAAAGACCTATTCTAAATTTTCCATTCCTTACCCTTATCCTGTTGCCATCAGCGTGGAAGGCAACCAGGGTATGGAATACCCGATGATCTCCTTCAATCCCGGCCGTGCAGAGAAAGATGGCACCTATACAGAAGGCTCCAAGAATGCCGCCATCTTTGTGATCATTCATGAAGTAGGACATACCTTCTTCCCAATGATCGTAAACAGCGATGAACGCCAGTGGACCTGGATGGATGAAGGATTGAATTCTTATTTACAATACCTGACCCAGGAATTATGGGATAATAAATTCCCTTCCAATGGCGGGCCGGCCTGGACCATTACGAACTATATGAAGTTGCCGAAAGACCAGTTAGAGCCGATCATGACCAATTCAGAAAACATCAACAATTTTGGAGCCAATGCGTATTCCAAAGTAGCCACCGGGTTGAATATACTGAGAGAGACCATCGTAGGCCGTGAGTTATTTGACAATGCATTCCGTGAGTATGCCAAACGCTGGGCCTTCAAATCACCCACACCGGCTGATTTCTTCCGTACCATCGAAGATGCTACCGGCGAAGACCTGGACTGGTTCTGGAGAGGATGGTTCTATGGTACTGATGCCTGTGATATTGCTATTGATACCGTAAAACATGCCATACCTGATGTAACGGCTATTCCTGCACAAACAAAGGACACCACCGTAATGAGGGCATTACCCAAACCGGCAGTCAATCCTTTTGAAGATCTTTCCAAGATCAGGAATAAAGAAGATAAGCGTATAGTATTTGAAACAGATAAGGACACTACGCTCCGTGATTTCTATTGGAAATACGACCGTGAGATCGCTAAATATGATACGGCTAAATATCCTGTGGTAGTGAAAGCGCAAACGGAAGCACTGGACCAGGAGGGGCAACAGAAATATGGAGGCAAACACCTGTACGAAATTTCTTTTACCAATAAAGGTGGCTTACCGATGCCCATCATCCTGGAGTGGACCTATAAAGATGGGACCAAAGAAATAGAAAGGATACCTGCACAGGTATGGAGGAAGAATGAAAAGAATGTGATCAAAACTTTTATGAAAGAAAAAGAAGTGGCTTCCATCAAACTGGATCCCTACAAAGAAACCGCAGACATTGATGAAACCAATAACACGTATGGTGATATTAAAGAGCCAAGTAAATTCAAAGTATTCAAGCTGAAACAAAACGTAACACCTGCCCCGGGCATCAACCCGATGCAGAAAGCACAGGAGAAAAAAGGATTCTAGCCCCTCTACATCTCCCCAGAAGGGGAGACTTTCTCATATCATTATTTGTATTAAAAGCCGCTTATAAAAAAGCGGCTTTTATTTTTTTTGGCTGCTTCAGAACAAGTTTGATTTCCTTAGTTTTGAAGACGGCCTTTCCTACCTTTCATTATTAAAAATAACCATACAACATGAGAAGCTTTATTTACTGCTTAGTAATGATGCTGGGATTCAGTGCAGGTTCTTTTGCACAGAATATTTACAACAATCCCAACAGCAATCACGGCAACAAATTTGAACAAATGGGAAGCATTCTTCCCACTCCCAACGAGTATCGTACCGCCAGCGGTGCACCAGGCCCAAAATACTGGCAGCAACGGGTGGATTACGATATCAAATGTGAACTGGATGAAAAGAACCTGAAACTGAACGGCAGTGAAACCATCACTTATTTCAACAACTCGCCCAATGAATTAGTATTCCTCTGGCTGCAATTAGACGAGAACCAGCACAGCAGTGTGAACAATGCCAATTACCAGGGCAGCAATGCAATGAATTCACAAGCCAGCCCACAGCAATTAGACAGGGTCGAGGAAAGCAAAACCGACAATGGTTATGGCTTCAATATCCTGAAGCTGACTGATGCAACAGGCAAAGCTTTAAAATACACGATCAATAAAACCATGATGCGGGTGGAGTTACCTGTACCGTTAAAAGCCGGGCAGCGTTTTGTATTCAAACTCGACTGGAATTATAAACTGGCCGACCGTAACAGCCGTGGTGGCCGCGGTGGTTATGAATTCTTCCCGGAAGATGGCAACCACTTATTCACGATGACACAATGGTATCCCCGTTTGTGTGTGTACAGCGATTTCCAGGGCTGGCAGAATCACCAGTTCACCGGTCGTGGTGAATTTGCGCTGACCTTCGGCAATTTCAAAGTAGCAATGACCGTTCCGGCTGATCATGTGATCATGTCAACTGGTGAATGTCAGAACTATCCTGCTGTATTATCGGCTGCACAATTAGCCCGGTGGAATAAAGCAAAGATTGCCACTGAACCTGTGGAAGTGGTAACACTGGATGAAGCGAAGAATGCAGAAAAACAAAAAAGCGATAAAAAGAAAACCTGGATCTTCAAAGCGGATAATGTCCGTGATTTTGCCTGGGGCAGTTCCCGAAAATTTATCTGGGATGCCATGGCCACGAAAGTGGAAGGCAAGAAGATCATGTGCATGAGCGGTTACCCGAAAGAAGCTTATGGCTTGTACAGGAAATTCTCTACCAAAGCAGTTGAGCATACGATTAAAACCTATTCCAAATTCACCATTCCTTATCCCTACCCTGTTGCCCAAAGTATTGAGGCTTCCAACGGTATGGAATACCCGATGATCTGTTTCAATTTCGGTCGTACCGAAAAAGATGGCACCTACAGTGAGAGTACAAAGAACGGGATGCTGGGAGTGATCATTCATGAAGTGGGACATAATTTCTTCCCGATGATCATCAACAGTGATGAACGCCAGTGGAGCTGGATGGATGAAGGATTAAATACGTTCGTCGAATATTTGGCGGAAGAATTATGGGATAATAAATTCCCGAGCCGCCGCGGCCCTGCTGCTTTCATTACCGATTATATGAAATTGCCAAAGGACCAACTGGAGCCGATCATGACCAACAGTGAGAACATTGTACAGTTCGGACCGAATGCGTATTCCAAACCTGCTACGGGCTTGAATATTTTACGGGAAACGATCATGGGCCGGGAGTTGTTTGATTATTCCTTCCGGGAATATGCCAGGCGCTGGGCATTCAAACATCCTGAGCCGGCTGATTTCTTCCGCACCATGGAAGATGCCAGCGGTGAAGACCTGGATTTCTTCTGGAGAGGCTGGTTCTACAGTACCGAAGTATGTGATATTTCGCTGGACACCGTAAAATTTGCGAAAGCGGATGTAAGTAAAGTGCAACCGGAAACTCCTGAAAGAACAATACAACGGAGTGCGGATAAACCTTTGGTCCCAACCTTTGATGATATCTCCAAGATCCGCAACCGGGAAGACAAGGCTATTAAATTCCAGACTGATGCTGATACTTCAGTAAGAGATTTTTACTGGCGGTATGCCCGTGGTATGGAGCCTTATGATACTTCCAAAATGGAAATGAAAATTCCGGGCACCAAACCGGAAGGCTTATCCGATGCGGAAAAAGAAAAATATGGCAATAAGAATATGTATGAACTCACCTTCAGCAATAAAGGTGGTTTGGTAATGCCCATCATCATTGAATGGACCTATAAAGATGGTACGAAAGAGGTGGAACGTATTCCTGCACAGGTATGGAGGTTGAATGAAAATAAAGTGGTGAAAACATTTGTGAAGGATAAAGAAGTGGCTTCGGTGAAATTGGATCCTTACCGGGAAACGGCTGATATCAATGAGAATAATAACAGCTGGAACAAGATCGCTGAGCCTTCCCGTTTTTCTGTGTTCAAACAAACACAGGGTGGTGGCAGAAGAGCTGGCGGCGGACAGGCGGGTAACCCGATGCAAAGAGCACAGGAGAAGAAAGGGTTTTAGGAGCCTCCCCTAACCCCTCCGCAGGAGGGGAATAGCAACACACAGACCCTAAGAGATGAAATAGAAAAATGATAAAGAGCCAGCGAAAAATTGCTGGCTCTTTTTTTCTCATCTGAAGACTCGTTCATCCCCTCCATCAATTCTCCATACAAAAGATATTCAACAGGGCTGGGTCTGACAATAACAATTACTAATTTTAAGCATGATGAAAAAAGCAATCCTGTTCTTTACGCTCCTTTTATTGGCTGGTCATTCACATGCCGCTATTGTTGATACCGTCAGCATTTACAGCAATTCAATGCATAAAGCCTACAAATGCGTGGTGGTACAACCTGCGGCGAAAGAAGAAACAAAACAATTCCCGGTTGTTTATTTATTGCATGGTTACGGCGGCTGGTATGCCAACTGGCTGATCAGGGTACCTGAACTAAAAAATTATGCGGATGAGTACCAGCTGATGATCGTTTGCCCTGATGGCAGCAACAGCTGGTATTTCGACAGTCCTTTGGATTCCTCCATCCGTTTTGAAACCTATATCGGCAAAGAAGTGCCGGAGTATATTGACCAGCACTACCCTGCTATCAGCAACCGCAAAGCAAGAGCCATCACCGGCTTAAGCATGGGCGGTCATGGTGGTTTGTTTTTGGGTTTCCGGCATGCTGATCTTTTTGGGGCCTGTGGCAGTATGAGCGGCGGGCTCGATATCCGTCCTTTTCCCAAAAGCTGGGAGATCCGGAAAATGCTGGGCGATTCTGCGGAATATCCCGGAAACTGGAAAAACTATTCCGCTATCTCCGTTATTGAACAAAAGCCGGCAGATCATTTATCCATCATCATTGATTGCGGCACCGATGATTTCTTTTATGGGGTGAATAAAGCCGTGCATGAAAAAATGCTGCAACTAAAAATACCGCATGATTATATTGAAAGACCGGGCAAGCATGACTGGGCCTACTGGGCGAATGCGGTGAAATACCAGTTGTTATTTTTCAGGGAATATTTTGCAGGGAAGAAATAAAACTGTTTATGATTCGTTTCGGGAAATAAAACCTGATGCGAAAACTCCATCTCCTTTCTGCCGGGATATACTTCAGTCTGTTTGCAGGAATATCATCTTGTGCCAATCGATCTGCGTCAGATAAAGAGATCATCAATGAAATGAATAATACGCTGACTACTTTCAATCAGCAAATTCACAATTCAAGCAGGAGCATTATTATAAGCATGGATGAGAAAAAGCTCGATCCCACAACCAGTAGGCAGGTTGAAAGATGGTACCCCAAAGCAGTCCGTATAGCATCTATCGCTGACAGCTACTATGATTATTTAGACAGCCTGAAAAAAATGGAAATACTGACGGCAGATGAGTCCCTGGCCTTATTCAACAAAATGAAGCATTTTGAAACAGATATTTTGGAAACTGACGAAAGTTTTAAAATGAATTTCGCTGGCCCCGGATATACAGTTTTCTTCTCCGATACCAGTAAAATTGCAGCAGCTATGTTTCATAAAAAATTCTTCGACAACGCTGGTAAAGATGCAAAGGATGCATACCTCACCAAATTACAGAGTTCGATAAGAAACTTAGAGAATAAGATCATTTCAGTTTGTGAAATACAGACGTTTATAAGCAGACATGACTTCCCATTATATAATCCGATACTATACCAAAACAGTTCAAATCTTAAAAAAGGGGAAACACTTGAAATAATTGCCGCAATCGGGGCATTTAGTAAACCTGCTATGCCGAAAATAACCATCAATGGCAGCCACATCCCTCTCAATGAAGCAGGATACAGCAGCTACCAACAAAAAGTTCCAGCTATTCCCGGTAATTATGAAATACCGGTTAAAATCAAATATTTAGATCAAGATGGAAAAGAAAATATCATCGAGAAGAATATCAATTACACAGTTGCCAAAGATTGCAACCAGTAAGAAAATCTACAATCCAAATTCTAAAATCAGAAATACTAATTCCCTGTACTTCCATCTCTCACTTTCACTTTTTTCTTCCCGGAGTTTTTCTTTTCAAATTCCAGGATCTCTTTGGGTTTGGTCACCACTTTATTGCCGAGGCTGTCGGTCTTGGGCTGGTAGGTACTTACTTTCAGGGGTTTGATATCATCATCGCCGTAAAGACCATCGGCGGTTTGCAATTTGTTCATCACATAGTTCTCCGTTTCTTCAATGGTGCCTTCCCGCGGATCATAATAGGTCCATTTACCATGCTTCATGGCAAAGCCTTCATTTTTCACAATCACCCGGTCCACTTCCCGGGTGGGGTCATTCACATCATAAACCGAAACGGTATCATAGGCATTCGCCGGGTCCATAGCTCTCCAGGTTTCTTCTCTTAGTAAACCACCGTTGTAGGTATAATAGCGTTGCCGGCCATTCAGTTTGCCCCAGGTATAATTTTCTTCAGCGATCTTCACCCCTTCTAAGGAAAAGCGTTTCCATTCGCCTGTTTTCTGGTCATTTTCAAAATAACCTTCTTCTTCATAGCCTCTTTCGCCCCGCAGGCTTTCCACTTTGATCACCCAGGGTCCCTGTTTACGGCCATTCATATCCACCCTGTTGAGTGTATCGCCTTTAACGCTAAGGATATAACTCTTCCAGGGCTGGCTGTAACCGGTCACAGAAATAAGGAGCAGTAAAACAAGAATGAAGCGCATAGTTTAGTAAGTTTGAGAGTAAGCTCTGAACCGCTCTTAGCGGGTCTTTGCAATTTACTAACGAAATTCAACTGTTTTATGTTTTGCCTGTTAAAAAATACCGGGTGCACAGCCCGTATCGTATTGCTTCCCCTGTTTATATCGGCTAACCTGCTCATCAGCACCTTCGTTGCTGCCCAGGTGAACCCCACGCCTGCTGCCGAAAGAATGAAAGTAATGGAGCAGCGGAAAGCATCAGCCAGTAAATCCCAGTTGAATGATATACCCTTCCGGAATATCGGGCCCACGATCATGAGTGGCCGGGTGGTGGATATTGATGCCAATCCCGAAGACCCGACCGAATTCTATGTGGCCTATGCCACCGGCGGTTTATGGCATACAAAAAATAACGGGCAAAGTTTTGTTCCCGTCATGGATAGTTTAGATATGTTGTTCATCGGTGATATTGCCGTGAACTGGACCAGCAAAACCATCTGGGTGGGCACCGGTGAAGTGAACAGCAGCCGTTCTTCCTATGCCGGTGTGGGTGTTTATAAAAGCAATAACAATGGCAAGACCTGGGAATATACAGGTCTGCCTGAATCGCATCATATTGGTAAAATTCAACTGCACCCGACGAACAATGATATTGCCTGGGTGGCGGTATTGGGTCATCTCTACTCCCCGAATAAAGAAAGAGGTGTGTTTAAAACAACAGATGGCGGCAAGACCTGGAAGCAAACGTTGTTTGTGGATGAGAACACCGGTTGTGTGGACCTTGATATCAATCCTTCCAATCCCAATGAAGTGTATGCGGGTATGTGGTACCGGGTGCGCCGGGCCTGGAAATTTGAAGAAAGCGGTAAAACAAGTGGTATCTATAAAAGCAATGACGGAGGCGATACCTGGAAATTAGTATCCGGTGCCGGTTCGGGTTTTATGACCGGCGATAAGATCGGCCGTATTGGTTTGGCAGTCTATCCGGGGAATCCAAAAATCGTATGGGCCATTGTTGATAATAACACTCCCAAACCGGTGGAAGCGAAAAAGAATGATTCACTCTATAAGAAAGAAGATTTTAAAACCATCAGCAAAGAACAATTTGCTGCACTCAAAACAAATTTGATCGATACCTTCCTCCGCAAGAATGGTTTCCCGAGAAAATATAATGGCAAAATGGTGAAGGAAATGGTGGCGACTGATAAAGTGAAGCCTTCTGCATTATATGATTACCTCGACAGTGATGATGGTTTCCAGAATACCGGTATTGCCGGTTGCGAAGTGTACCGCAGTGAAGATGGCGGGCAGACCTGGAAAAAAAGTCATGATAAACCCATTGGTATCTTCAATACCTATGGTTACTACTTCGCCAAAATTTATACTTCCTATACCAACCCGGATAAAGTTTTTATTCTTGGTTTCTATGCACAGGTTTCCACCGATGGCGGCAAAACATTCAAAACAATGGACAAGGGCAATGTGCATCCCGATCATCATGCTTTATGGGTGAACCCGAAAAAAGATTCGCATGTGATCAATGGCAATGATGGCGGTGCCAATATTACTTATGATGATGGTGCCAGCTGGTTCAAAGCCAATATGCCTTCCGTAGGACAGTTCTATGCCATCACCGTGGATGATGCCAAACCGTATAACGTGTATGGTGGTTTGCAGGATAACGGCAGTTGGTGGGGACCTTCCACCCACCGTGAAGATGCCGGCTGGATCGATAACGGCCAGTATGCCTACAAAGGTATTAATGGTGGTGACGGGATGCAGGCACAGGTGGATACAAGAGATAATGCTACGGTGTATTCCGGTTCACAGTTTGGTGTGTACGGACGATACAATAAAGAAAGAAGAGGCTCGCAAAAATTCTTACGCCCCGTGCATGAACTGGGTGAAACACCGTTACGTTTCAACTGGCAAACGCCGATTCTTTTGAGCAAGCATAACCAGGATGTATTGTATTATGGTGCTAATCGCCTCTACCGTTCATTAAACAAAGGCGATACGCTGATATCAATGAGTACAGATATGACCAAAGGAAAAGTAAGCGGTAATGTGCCTTATGGTACGATCACTACCATCAGTGAATCGCCGTTACGTTTTGGATTAGTGTACGCCGGTTCGGATGATGGCAATATCCATATCAGTAAGGATGGTGGTTATAGCTGGGAGCAACTGAACCAAACTGAAGTGCCTGTACAAAAAAAGAAAAAAAGTCGTGACGTAACAGAATATTTAAAATTACAAACTAACCAACTTTGGGTGAGCCGTGTCACCGCTTCGCAACACAAAGAAGCAAGGGTCTATATATCCTTAAATGGTTACCGCTTTGATAATTTCGCTCCTTACTTATATGTGAGTGATGATTATGGTATGAGCTGGAAACAACTGGGCAAAGATTTACCCAATGAACCTATCAACGTGGTGAAAGAAGACCCGAAGAATGACAGCATATTGTATGTTGGTACTGATGGTGGTCTCTATGTAAGTTTTGATGCAGGTAACAGCTTTATGTTATGGAATGGCGGTATGCCAAAATCTGTACCGGTGCATGATATTGCGATCCAGCAGCGGGAGAATGAAATTGTACTCGGCACTCATGGCCGCAGTTTATACGTGGCCAAATTAGATGATGTACAAATGCAGCGCAAAGACCCGGAGTGGATGAAGAAGAAAATGGAAAAACAAAAACACAGTCCCGCACC
>CADEDV010000024.1:18092-20789 GCA_902826165.1 uncultured Bacteroidota bacterium | reverse complement strand
GAAACTAAGTACTCTATCGCCAGTTCATAACCTTTCAGTCCCAGGCCGAAAATACTGCCGGCTGCTTTGGCCGACACATGTGAGAGCTTCCGGAAATCTTCCCGGGCATGTACATTGGAGATATGCACTTCCACCACCGGAGCTTTAATACCGGCAATCGCATCCCCGATCGCCACGGATGTATGGGTATAACCCGCCGGGTTGAGTACGATCCCATCTGCATCAAAACCGACCCGCTGCAGTTCAGTGATCAGTTCCCCTTCAATATTGCTCTGGAAATAGCTGATCGTAATATGGGCATATTTTTTTTTCAGCGAAGGCAGGAACTCTTCAAAAGACATGGTGCCATAGATACCGGTCTCTCTTTTACCGAGCAGGTTCAGGTTGGGGCCATTGATGATTGCGATCTTCATAATAAGCTAAAGTAAAAACTAAGCCACAGATTACACAGATTTACACGAATTAAATACAAAATGTTTCAGTAATCAGAAAACTGCCGAACTAAGGGGCTCGCTGCATATCGAAGAAATAAATCTGTGCTGATCCGTGTAATCTGTGGCAAGGCCTTATTTGTGGTCAGTCGCCAGCAAACTATACATCAGCAAACTGATCCTTTTCCCCTTCTTCATCTCTGCTTCCCGCAGTGTGCCTTCATACTTAAAGCCCAGTTTCTCCGACAATTTGCAACTCGCTTCATTCCCTTCTTCGATCACTGCTTCCAGCCGGTGCAGTTTCCAGTGTTTGAATAAATGATCCGTCATCACCGGTATCACTTCCGGCATAATACCTTTTTTCCAGTACTCCGGCAGCAGCCAATAACCCACTTCTCCTTTCTCATGTTCCAGTGAATAATAATTCATACCACAGGCACCCACAGGTTGCCCCGTTGCTTTGTCCACGATCTTCCACCAGCAGCCGGTCTTCTCTTTCCATATACTGTTATAAAAATCCATTTGTGCTTTCGTGTCTTCAAAACTGGAATAGCTCACACCATAAAAAGGGATCACCGCCGGGTCACTCAATCCTTTAAAAATAAAAGCCTGGTCTTCGGGAAGTATGGCTTTGAGCCAAAAACGTTGGGTTGCTAATTCCGGGAACAAGAGGAATAATTTGAAAATTAATAAATGTGAAAATGTGCGAATGAAAGAACTTGTTGATGCATCACCCTTCTATTCACCAATTGGCACATTTGCACATCCGCCAATCAGTTCTTCTGTGCCCTGATCATCGCTATAAACTCATCAAACAAATACCGGCTATCATGCGGACCGGGGGTGGCTTCGGGATGGTATTGTACCGAGAAAGCCGGTTTGCCTTTCACCCGGATACCCTCGATACTCTGGTCATTCAGGTTCACATGGGTGATCTCGATATGCTCTGCTTTCCGTACGGCTTCCGGGTCTACGCCAAAACCATGGTTCTGCGTCGTGATCTCCGAACGGCCGGAGATCAAATTCTTCACCGGGTGGTTCAGTCCACGGTGACCGTGGTGCATTTTAAACGTTGGAATATCATTCGCCAGTGCCAGCAGCTGGTGCCCCAGGCAAATACCAAACACCGGTTTCTCTTCTTTCAATATTTGTTTCAGCGTAGCCACTGCATAATCCATCGGGGCCGGGTCGCCGGGACCGTTGGAAATAAAATAACCATGCGGCTGAAATTGTTTCACTTCTTCCAGCGATGTTTTTGCCGGGAACACTTTTACAAAAGCCCCTCTTTCCACCATGCAGGTAAGGATATTTCTTTTCACACCATAGTCCATCACCGCAATACGGATATCCGAATTGGCATCGCCCAGTTCATAGCTTTCTTTGGTGCTCACTTTAGAAGCCAGTTCCAGTCCGGCCATATCAGGCACTTCGGCCAGTTTCTTTTTCAGCAGTTCCACATCGGTGGTCTCGGAGGAAATGATACAGTTCATCGCTCCCTTCGTACGCACTTCCGCCACCAGGGCTCTTGTGTCCACGCCTTCGATGGACACCACGTTATTTGCTTTCAGGTATTCGTGCAGGGAACCCTTGGCCATTTTGCGGGAATAGGTTTCTTCCAGGTTGCGGCCAATCAGCCCGCTGATCTTCACCCCATCGCTTTCCACATCCCCATCTTTCACCCCGTAGTTACCAATATGGGCACTGTTCATGATCAGTATCTGCCCGAAGTAACTGGGGTCGGTAAACACTTCCTGGTAGCCGGTCATCCCGGTATTAAAACAGATCTCGCCGGTGGTGGTGCCGATTGCTCCGAAAGAACGACCATGGGCCACGGTACCATCGGCTAACACTAACACAGCAGGAACAGAAGGAGTAGATTGATCAGGCATTATTTTTTATTGATCCCCCTCGGGGGCGGGTAAAACAAATTGCGCAAATGTAGGGCAGAATCAGGGATTTGCCGGAAGGAATTTTGCAGCAGTTATACACAGCAAGGAGGCCTTCCTCTCCTTGGAGGGGCGAGTTAAGAGAATCAATTGCTTTAAGAAAATGGGGTGGGTCATTAGCCCGACTTTAGTGCTACTATCATCGTTCCTTGCGTCGCACTCTTGTACGTTCGGTTCATAACTCAGCCATCGTCGAAAACTCTCCTTTGTCCCGTAGGGACATCTTCCAGGTAGACTATCAATGCAGGAATGTTGCCCCGTTCCATCGGAACGGTTTGTGCAATTGTTATAAGGCACAAAGCGTCCCTCCGGGACGCCAC
>CADEDV010000024.1:16854-17992 GCA_902826165.1 uncultured Bacteroidota bacterium | reverse complement strand
TCGGAACGGTTTGTGCAATTGTTATAAGGCACAAAGCGTCCCTCCGGGACGCCACAACCCGCAATATGAAATTTTCTACCGGTAATGTGTTCCGCTGGAACACGAAATAATATCTTTTGTATATTTATTTACCTTATCCCATCATCATGGCCAACACCTATACACAGCTGCATGTTCAATTGGTATTTGCTGTCAAACACCGGGCGGCACTCATACATTCTTCCTGGAAAGACGAATTGCATAAATACATAACAGGTATTATACAAAATAACGGTCACAAGTTATTGCAGGTAAACAGCATGCCGGATCATATTCATATCCTTATCGGCTTGCGGCCCGTGCAGGCTCTTTCGGCGTTGGTACAAAATGTAAAAACGGAAACCAGTAAATGGATAAAAGAAAAGAAATTTTGTCTGGCAGCTTTTGCCTGGCAGGAGGGTTTTGGTGCCTTTTCGTATAGTAAAAAAGAATTGCCCGATGTGATCAGGTACATACAGAACCAGGAAACGCATCATAAGAAGGAAACATTTTTGGAAGAGTACCGCCAGTTTTTAACTGAGTTTGAAATTCCCTATGAAGAGCAATATATTTTTACAGATCCAGTATAAAAGACGCATTGACTAAACACTCCGGCTTTGACTGAACTAATACACAAGTACGGCTACGGCATCTATCAATTATACATCTGTCCTATCTTTAGTTTAAACAAACCCCGATGGTGATGGAAGTAATCATTGAGGGAACTAATTTTCACACATTAGAAGGGTTCTATGATGAGGTGGAGATAAAATTAGCACCCGGTTTAGGTAAAGGTTTTGGAAGAAATCTCAATGCATATAATGACGTTTTAAGGGGAGGATTTGGATTACATGACTATGAAGAACCGCTAACCATCAAATGGATCAACTCTGATAAAAGCAGGAAAGACCTGGGACAACAATAGAGTATTAAATATTTGGAAGTAGCATTAAAGAAATGTCATCCAACAAACATTCAATATCTTAAAAAAGAATTGGAAGATTTAAAAAGTGGAAAAGGCGAATCGCTGTTTGAAACAATTCTGCACATTACCCGTGAACATGAACATATTAAGCTGATCTTAGAATAAGAGCTAAAGCCTGCCATCTTTATCTTTACG
>CADEDV010000024.1:4446-16754 GCA_902826165.1 uncultured Bacteroidota bacterium | reverse complement strand
CAACAGCCCTATGGCAAAGAAGTGAATATGATCGATATCGCCGGGGTGTGCTGGCATTTTGTGGAATAAGACACAATCTCAATTCCTTTTCCGCCGAATCACACTTGTTCCTTAAATCACCTCCTTTCGGGCAAACCGGGATGAGACAACAGCCTTGTTTTATTCCGCATAAACCTGCCGATAGCTGTACACAACCGTCAAAAAAAGGATATCACCATCCATTTTTAGTAAAACACCCGGTCAGATAGTTCCTTGTAAAGGTTTTCAACAGCAACTGTTATATGTTAATAAATATTGTTATTAATGGTAAACACTTAGTGGCTGTTTAATCGCTACATTCGCCGAAAAAAAATGAAAAAACCACTGCTGTTTTTGATGAGTATCTTGCTTCATCAACTCGTTTTTTCCCAGTGTACCCCGGCCACCGTCAGAGAAACCACCAGTATCAACACCCCCAATTATACACTGAATAGTGCATTTAATGCAAATAACACAGCTACTGCCACCATCAATAACCTGAGCAACGGTTTATTCAGTTTTACCGCCAGTGTGAGCGGGGCCACTACCTGGACCGGTGGTGTACAGATCCAAAATGATGCAACAGTTGGTAACTATATTTTTGTGCAGCCCACCAACTCTCCCAATGCAAACAATGCCACTTACACTTTCCAGTTTGCTGAACCGGTTTATAATTATTCTTTCCGGACAGCAGGATTGAATAATACCGACAGGGTTGTAATATCTGCTTTTAACAATGCAACACCCATTACCATCACCAATGCCAACTTCAGCAATTTTGTAAATGACCCGGGTAATGGCGGCACCATTGCCATCACCGGTGGTAATACACTTACGGGTAATAATACGGCAGGCGGAACAGGTGTGAATACCAACCGTTTCACCACCACCATCGCTGGTCCTGTAACCCGCATCGTGATTGTATCCGGTAAAGGAAGTGCATCAACCAGTACCATCACGTTAGGATTTACTTCTTTCTCCTTTTCAAAATGTATGACTGTTCCCCCGGACCTGAATACCACTTTTGTAAATGCGGCTATCACCGGCAACGTGGGCACCAACGATATTAAACCTGCAGGAACCGCTTACGGTGCCGCTACTGCCCTTCCCGGTAATCCGGGCCCTGCAGTTCCCACTATCAATGCAGATGGCTCTTATACTTTTACCTCGGCTGTTGCCGGTGTATTCCGATTCACCGTTCCGATGTGTCCGCCCAGTGTGGTGGTGCCGGATTGCCCGAATGTACCCTTGGTGATTACGGTAACAGATGCAGCGTCCTATTCCAACCCACCTTTTGCCAATATTGACAGGGCCACTACTCCTATTAACACGGCGGTTACATTAAATACCCTGGCCAACGACAAGACCGGTAATAATTCTCCTGTGGCACTGAACCCCGCTTCTGTAACTGTTACCGGGGCTCCTTTACATGGTACCACCAGTGTGAACCCGGCCAATGGAAATATCACCTTCACCCCAACGGCAGGCTATACCGGCTATGACACATTAACTTACCAGGTCTGTGATGCGGCAACACCCACGCCTAACTGTGCCAGTTCCCAGCAGATCATTACCATTGAACCGGCAGGAAGTGCCAACAGCACTGTTGCTTCTGATGATTTTAACAGCACCCCATTAAATACTGCTGTCAGTTCCAATGTAAAAAATAACGACAGCGACCCGCAGGGAAATACACAAACCGTTACTGCGCAAACCACCACTATACCCGGCAAGGGAACATTGGTGCTCAATACCAGCGGTGCTTATACCTTTACACCGGTGTCCGGCTTCAGCGGCCCCGTGATTTACCCATACGAGACCTGCGATAATGGTGCACCTGCAGTTTGTACCAATGCCACTTTGTATTTACTGGTATATCCTTCTTTTACCTTACCACTGAATATAACCCGCTTTACTGCTGCCACGGAAAATGCGAATACCCGGATAACCTGGCAGACAGAAAACCAGGTGAACGTGGACCGCTTTGAAATCGAAAGAAGCGGGATCAATTCCACTGATTACAGGGTAGTGGGCAGTGTGCCGGTTAACAACAGCAGTTCCGGAACCTATTCATTTACCGATCTGCAAGCAAGAAATTTTATTACCAAAGGTTATTACCGGTTAAAAGTGATCGATAAAGACGGACGGTTTATGTATAGCCGTATTGCTCTTGTAAACTTTGGGAATGAAATTGCCATCGCTATCCGGCCCAATATTATCAGCGCCGGTGAACCCATTGTAGTACTCACCAGTTCTGCCGCTGCTCCTTCCACTTATACAGGCACTCTTTACAACCAGGCCGGCCAGGTGATTGAAAGCTGGAGAGCAGCTACCGGTAGCAGCAAACAGATTGCAACCAGTACCTTATCCAAAGGGCTTTATATTTTGAAAGTGGTACACGAAACAGGAATGAAGACAGAGAAAATACTTATTCAGTAAAAGAATCAGTTGCTGAAAACATTGAAAGTGGTTGGCTTTTAGGTCAGCCACTTTTTTTATTTACGTATTTTATTACTGAATATCGTTGCTGCGTGCCGGCATGTTTTGAAATAACAAAGCCATCCTTACGGGGATGGCTATTGTTGTATTTGAAAGGACTGTTTACTGGTATACGAAATTCAGGGCCGAAGTGGTTTGCGGCTGGCCGGGAGAAGTAATGGTAACATTTGCCTTCTCGGGTAAGCCATTGGCTTTATAAGTGTAGGCATAGTTATATACATCTTCCAGGGTAAAGTTGGCGTCAAAATGTTCTTCCTTCACCGGGTTGTTCTTTGCAGCAGGCTGCCAGAGCAGGGCCAGGAAATTACGGTGCTCATACAAAGGATTGGGTTTGGTATCAAACTGTACATCCACATGCCCGGCACGGTTCAGCGTATTGGGCACACCATTGTTCATCATCACAATGGTCTTGACAGGATTGCCGGCAGCATTGTTAGTGAAATCAAATTCCAGCAGGGGCTCAAAGTCGGCACCCTGGTTCAGGTAGATGGTAACCCTTTTCAGCAAACCTGCTTCCCAGGTATAGTTGGTATAGCTGGTCCGCACCGGTCCGTCGAATACATCGGCTCTTTTCATCACATTGTTCTCATACACCGGAACGATCTTTTCACCGGAGGTACTGTTTACCTCACTGATCCTTTTTTGTGCATCATAACTCACTGTAAAGTCAACGATGGCACCGGCGGTGTTCAATTCGCTTTTTACTGTTGCTTTCTGAATGCTGCCATCAGCATTGTAGGTAAAGCGGATGAACTCATCACCATTTTTGAATTCTTTGATCTTTGTGGCAGCAGGTGGCGGCGGGTTGCCGGTAGTGCTTTCTTTCTGGCAGGAAGAAAAGGCAACGAGGCCAAACAAAGCTATCGTTACAATGCGCAGTGGGTTGAATAAGGTTTTTTGCATAACAATTTTTTTCAGGTTTTTTTGATGACTCAAAACAACGATGAATAACCCTGAAAAAAAATCAGCAAGCGGATGAATTGAAGTATCCGCCTGCTGAATTGCGTTAACATTTTATTGAGAATGCCGGTAAACGATTGCCTACCTCTTCACCTTACCTGTTCCTTTACATTGAACACATGCATTGTTAGCCAGTTCCTGGGTTCGTTTCATGTAACCAATGGTGGTGACCACACCACCCATACATTGCGGGCAATAGGATTTTGTGGGTGTTGCCGTTGAGCTGCTATACTGAAGCCCGGTCCTTGAACTGGTAAATGACCAGTCCGGATTTGAGGTATTGATAAACCGGGTATCGTTGCACATCGAACATTTGGTGGAGTGAGTGCCATATCCTTCACAGGTGGGACAAATCTTTTCGTTCAATGCCAGTTTGATACCGGTTTTTCTTTTAAGCTCTTCATACTTTGCAGCATCACGTTCATATTCTGCCTGCTCACGGGCCCTCCTGGCTGCAGCCTGCGCCTCTTCCAGTTTCATACTGTAATAAGCATGGTAATTCATATATCTTACTTCTGAACCCGGGATGCAAAAAAACAGTTGATTGTAAGAACCCAGCCGCATTTCTTCCGGTAAACTTATATCCCCGAAGTATGTGACCCGGACAATAGTATATTGCTGCCCATCTAGGCCTTCCAGCGTTACCAGCATCTCTGTATCATACTCATTTTTGCCCTGGTATTTATTGATCAACGTCCTGAGCTTTGAAGGAGTGTTGAGGTTTTCCGGTTTGTATTTAAAATCACAAAGAGAAATCAATTTGCCGATCTCATGATCAGACATATCATACTTGTCTTTCAATTTCTGTAACTCTGTTTTCAGGATTGGCGGCACCCGGTAAGTAAAGTCTTTCTGGATATCATATAAATGGGCTTTTTTACTTGCCCTTTTAAAACGGTCTAATGGAAAACCGGTTACGAATGAGTCTATAAAATACTTATCCCGTTGCCAGAATCCCACACTTATTTTACCATTAGCAAAGAAGTAAGTGCCCATTCCATTCCTGTACCCATCTAAAAACTCTCCTTCATAAATGTCTTTATTCGCATAAAGATATTTGCCTGTCCCGGTGATCTTGTTATCCTTTACTTCACCACTATAAAAATCTTTGCCTTCCATTGAAGTCATGATGGCATTCCCATTCACTTTCCCGTTTTTACACTGCCCTTTAATGGTGAACCCATTCACTGCTTCCACCGTGCATATCCCGTTATCACAATCACCGGTACAGAAATATTCAAATGCTGTATAGTCTCCCCTGCTGACCGATAAAGTAAGCCGGGCATTATCTCTTTTTACAAGAAACTGGTTGTCCATATAGTCCGCTTCCGCCAGTATCGATCCGATCTGATTGGCGCTTTTGCCCGTTAGTTCTATTCCATTCACAGATAACAACAGGTCATTTACCCGTAAACCACCCGCATAGGCCGGTCCGTTACCCTGCACCCTTGTTACCAATACGGAATCTTTGTTATTGCTGCTGTAACCAAATCCAAAAACAAACCTGGTTCCTGCTTCATTGGTAGCCGGCTTGAATACAACATCGGGTGCCGGTGTTGTGGATACTTCCCGGTCATCCACCAATAGAAAAAACCCTTCTTCTGCTGCCGGAAACATTGTAGGCGGCATATGTTTGTTGTCGGATTTTTTAATATATAATAAGGCATAGGTTGTCCACTGTGAACTGCTGCCTTTGCTGTTGATAAGCTGCTCACAATTGAAGGAGTAAATCTTATACATGATGAACTTCTCGCTGCGCCGGTAATTTTTCGGTTCATATTTTTTCTGGCATCTCTCAAGTACAAAGTCGATGTCCTCATTGCTCAGCCCGGTCGTTTTCAGCATCAGTTTCCTTTCTTCTTTGGTCAGTTCGATCTTAACCTCCGGAGTCAGGGTAAAGAAATCATAGGCTGTTTTTGTAAAATAGTATTTTGTTTTATCCTTCGGCTCAAAGTGGTAATTATCGATATTAAAAGACGCCAGGAAAACAAGGGTGAGGAACGAAATAAAGAACCGCATAGCAACTATTTTTTGTTTGATCGTTTACTCCAAACGGGCAAGCAGTAAAAGCAAGGATAAAATAACTTATTTATTGTTTACGGGACTCTGCCATTTACAAGGTGTTTTTTATTGAAAATAGCCCCAGACTAATGACTATCGACTAACGACTCACCCTACAGCGCATTGATCTTAACCAGCAGTTTTTCCGCCAGTTTACTGTCAATTGGTTTTAGTTCATTGTATATACTCGTGGCATTGACCTTATCCTTCAGGTGAACATAGACCAGCCCGCTGTAATACCGGCACAGCGCATTCTTATTGTCAAGGTTAATCCCTTTCCTGAACGTGGCCAGGGCATCTGAATTTTTACCGGTCATGTATTGTGCATAGCCCAACTCGGTGTAAGCGGCAGTAAGTTTATTATCCAGCTCCAGTGATTTGGTCAGCAGCGGAATAGCTTCGCTGTACTGGCTTTTTTCGTTATAGCACCAGCCCAATCCAAAATAAGACCCGGAGCTTTTAGGGTTATACTGGATGGCTTTTTTATAACTTTCAATAGCATCCTCCACCCGGGCCGGACTATAGTTTCTGCGATACACATCACCGATACCTTTGTACGCTGTTCCGTTTTCAGGAGTTATCCTCAACGCATTCCGGTAAGCCGCAATAGCCGAGTCGTTCATTTTTTGTTTGTAATAAGCAAAGCCGATCTCGTTGTAGGTAGATGTTTTCCCCTGGAGTTTTACTGCCCTGCCGAGCCAGTACAAGGCATTGGTAAAATCTTCGGTGGCATTATAAATATAACCGAGGTTATAACAGGCCAGCTCATTCTTCGCATCCTTCTCCACGCATTTTTTATACGCATCAATCGCTTCGGGATAGCTCTTCATGTTTTGATATATATCCCCTTTTTGCCGGTAGGCCAGTGCATAAGAAGGCCGGATGGTAATTGCTTTGTCCAGGCTGCTCAATGCTTCGGTGTATTTACCCAGTTTTTTATAGGAATAGCCCAGCTCCTGCCAGGCTTCTGCATGAGTTTTATTGATGGCCACCGCTTTTTGCAGGCGGTCCACTGCTTTATCATACTGTTCTAAATCGTTGTAGCACCAACCAGCTTTGTAAAAAGCTGCATCATACTGGGCATTTAAACCGGCGGCCTTATCAAAAGCGAGGACAGCTTCTTTGTATTCTTTATTTTCAAAAAATTCCTGGCCTTCATTGTACCATTCTGTAGCCGTGGTTTGGGCCACCGCATAGGATACAGAGCAACAGGTTGCCATTACAAAGGCTGTTTTCTTTATTGAATGGAGCATAGTATTACAAGTTTACATTAAAAGTAATACCCCGCCGGGGCTATGCAATACCTTGTGACGGGTATTTTAAAGAACGGTGCGGGAGAATGATTTACGAAAACAATAGAAAGACTCTCCTGATTCCGGCTTACCCCATTGAATAGCCTTTCTCACGACTATTGACTAACGACTCCCGACTATCAAACCCCTACCTGCTTCCCTTCAAAAATTTCTCCCGGATCACATCCTGCACATTCACCCCGCTGATCTTGCTTTCGAGCCAGGAGATCACATCGAGGTACACAAAGGCACGGCTCTCCAGCGGGTTGCCTTCGTATTTTTTAAGTTGGGCTAACAGTTTTTCAAACTCGGGCTTCAGGGCATGGGCACCCACATGGAAGGAACGGCGCAGGAAATCGAACATTTCTTCTTCCACCTTACTCAGATTTTCCATCCGGGCCATATAGCGGTACACGGATTTGATCAGGTATTCGAGCAGGTCAAAATTACCGAGTTCATAATGTGCGATCAAATGCAATAAACGGGCATAGCATTGCAGGTCGGTCCGCAGGTCACCTTTCTGGTTGATAATACGGTTGAGGTAATCAATGGTTTTTTCATTATTGCCACTGCCAAAATACAAACTTGCAATTTTATAATAGAAGACCAGCACCCGGTGAGTATCCAAATAAGGCCCGTACTCTTTCAGCATTTCTTCCAGAAAGGGAACTAATCGTAATCCCTTGGTGAAAGTGCCCTGTAAAAAATACAGGTTGATACGGGCTGTATATAAATACTGATACGCCAGTATGCGGTTATTCTCATTCTGCGCCACGATCTTACTTCCGGCAAAGCGTTCAAACTGTTTGATGGCTTCAGCCAGTTTTTTATGATTGAGCAGGTCAAAGTAAGCACTCATCAAATTGTGCATGCCTTTGATATAGATCGCTGTTTCTGTTTGCAGCATACCGGGGTGTTCTTCAAACAGGTTCACCCATTTTTGCGAATAGCGGTAGTACTGTAAAAAATCCTGCCGGATAAAAGCCGACCAGCAGTAGCTCTGGTAGAGATACATTTTTTCATAGAAGCCTTTCAAATGCCCCGTTTCAGCCGGTAAATGTTTATCAAAGAAATGCTGTACTTCTTTTACATCTTTTTCATTGCGGGCATGGCCATTCTGGATATACCAACTGTAGAGTTGCAGGGAAAGATTCGATAACTGGTTCACCACGGACAGCTGTTCATTTACCGCATTGGATTCTACCGTTAGCTGATCAGCCCGGTTCTGCATACTGCGGGTAATATATAAGGCCTCGATCTTTTTTTCAAAGAACAAAGCCTGTTGCAGGTAGGTAAGCTGGTGATAGGCTTTGGCCGTTTCTTTTAATTTCTCCAGGACCTTCAGGGTCTGCAGGTAAAGCCCTTTATTGAATAAGATACGGGCATGGTCCATCTGCTCGTGCAACTGGATGTCAATATTGTTTTCTTCGCGGATCAGCCGCAGGCTGGCGAGGATCTGTTTGTATAAATGGGCCTTACTGTTGGAGAGTTGCTGCTTCTTGATACCACTGGCTTTTTTCAGCAATTGCTTCTCATCATACTCTGTCATTTTATCCAGGGCATCAAAAAGCTGGATGGTCTTCAGGTCATCCGCGGCGGAGTTTCGCTTGACAAAGAGCTTGAAATTGCGTTTTTCACTCTTTTCCAGCGATTTTACCAGTTGAAACAGGGCATCAGTTGAACGGTTGGCCATCGTAATTCCAAAAATTTAAAATCCTTACCAGTAAAGGGTTTCAGCGAATTTAAGCCTCCTTACGGGCTGTAAATCCTCCCCTATTTTGATTTCCCCTCCCCCTTTATTGCCGGTAATTTAGACGGGCAGGTTGTTTATGATGAAAAGGTACAAAAATAAGCCGCCTGCATTTTTATCTCACAACCAATATATCAATTAATTATGGCAGACGGAAAAGTCCACATTTTTGATACCACCCTCCGCGATGGCGAACAGGTGCCCGGTTGCAAATTGAACACGAAAGAAAAACTGGGACTGGCACTCAAACTGCAGGAGCTCGGTGTTGATATCATTGAAGCCGGTTTCCCGATCTCTTCGCCCGGTGATTTTGAATCGGTGAACGAGATCGCCAAAATCATCAAGAATGCTACTGTGTGTGGGCTGACCCGGGCCGTGCAAAAAGATATTGAAGTGGCGGCCGAAGCATTGAAGCCTGCGGTGAGGCCCCGGATACATACCGGTATCGGTTCTTCCGATAATCATATCAAATACAAATTCAATTCTACACGGGAAGAGATTTTAGAACGGGCCATCGCTGCGGTGAAACTGGCCAGGAATTACGTGGATGATGTGGAATTCTATGCGGAAGATGCCGGCCGTGCTGACCTGGAGTTCTTAGCCAGGCTTACCGAAGCCGTGATCAAAGCAGGGGCTACCGTGGTGAACATTCCTGATACCACCGGTTTTTGTTTGCCGCACCAGTATGCCGAGAAGATGACCTATTTAATGAATCATGTTCCCAATATTGATAAAGCCATTCTTTCCTGTCATTGTCATAATGACCTGGGATTAGCTACGGCCAATTCCATCGCCGGTGCTATTGCCGGTGCAAGGCAGATCGAATGTACTATTAATGGTATTGGTGAAAGGGCGGGTAATACTTCTTTGGAAGAAGTAGTGATGACGATACGCAAACATCCTGAACTGAATCTCTACACCAATATTGATCCGAAGAGATTATTACCGATGAGCCGTCTTGTATCTGACACGATGCGCATGGTGGTGCAACCGAATAAAGCTGTGGTGGGTGATAATGCCTTCTCTCATTCCTCCGGTATTCACCAGGACGGATTTTTGAAAGAGGCAACGACTTACGAGATCATTGCGCCGGAAGAAGTGGGTGCTGATACATCAAAGATCGTGTTAACAGCAAGAAGCGGAAGAAGTGCACTGGCCTATCGTTTTAAAAATTTAGGTTACAGCTTCGACCGCAATCAGGTGGATGAGTTGTATGAACGTTTCCTGAAACTCGCCGATTCCAAAAAAGAAGTGGATGATTCGGATCTTAAAATAATGGCAGTAACAATCGCAGTAGAAGCAATATAATTTATGGCAAAGAGTTTATTTGAAAAGATCTGGGAGAAGCATGTTGTCAAAACGATTGATGACGGGCCATCGGTATTATATATTGATAAGCACTTTATTCATGAAGTGACCAGCCCCCAGGCTTTTACCGGTTTGAATAAAAGAGGAATCAAAGTATTCCGTCCGCAACAGGTGGTGGCAACAGCCGATCATAATGTGCCCACCCTGAACCAGCATTTACCAATCAAAGAAGAATTATCCAGGTTGCAGGTTGATGCACTGATAAAGAACTGCGCCGAACATGGTATTGAATTATATGGCCTTGGACACCCGTTCCAGGGCATTGTGCATGTGATAGGGCCAGAACTTGGAGTTACACAACCAGGTATGACGATCGTTTGTGGCGACAGTCATACGTCCACGCATGGTGCTTTTGGTTCCATTGCGTTTGGTATCGGCACCAGTGAGGTGGAAATGGTCTTTGCATCACAATGTTTATTGCAAAGCAAACCCAAACTGATGCGCATCAACGTGGATGGTGTATTGAATAAAGGGGTGGTATCAAAAGATATTGTGCTGTATATCCTTTCTAAAATTTCTGCCAGCGGCGCCACCGGTTATGCCGTGGAGTTTGCAGGTTCTGCGATCCGTTCCCTGAGCATGGAAGCAAGAATGACCATCTGCAATATGAGTATTGAAATGGGGGCAAGGTGTGGTATGATCGCACCGGATGAAACAACCTTTGCTTATATCAAAGGAAGAAAATTTGCTCCGCAAGGTGCTGAATGGGATAAAAAAGTAGCGGAATGGAAACAATTATTCTCTGATACGGATGCCGCGTTTGACCAGGAAGTTTTTATCAACGCAGCAGCTATTGAACCAATGATCACTTATGGCACCAACCCCGGTATGGGTATCGGTGTAAGTGAAACCATTCCCACGACTGAAACGATCAATGATACCGACCGGTCCGGTCTTGCCAAATCATTAGCCTATATGGGACTTGAACAGGGTGCGGCTATCAAAGGGCAGAAAATCGATTATGTTTTTATCGGCAGTTGTACCAATTCAAGAATTGAAGACCTGCGGATGGTGGCTTCCTTTGTCAAAGGAAAAAAGAAAGCTGATGGCGTGGAAGTATGGATCGTTCCGGGCAGTAAACAAGTAGAAGCGCAAGCTATACAGGAAGGCATTGATAAAATTTTTGAAGAAGCCGGTTTCCAGTTGAGGCAACCCGGTTGTTCCGCCTGCCTGGGTATGAACGAAGACAAGATACCCACTGGTAAATATTGTATCTCTACTTCCAACCGGAATTTTGAAGGAAGACAGGGAGCCGGTGCAAGAACATTATTAGCAAGTCCGTTAACGGCTGCTGCAGCTGCTGTTACCGGTGTTATTACCGATGTAAGAGAATTGTTGAACTAATCATGAAAGCATTAACTACCATACAAAGCAGGTTCGTTCCGGTCAATATCGAAAACATAGATACCGACCAGATCATTCCTGCCCGTTTTTTAAAAGCAACAACCCGTGATGGTTTCGGAAAAAATTTATTCCGTGACTGGCGTTATTATAATGATGATGCCTCCAAAACAAGGGCTGACTTCCCGCTGAATATGTCGCAGTTTGACGGAGAGATATTAGTGGCGGGTAAAAATTTTGGTTGCGGTTCCTCAAGAGAACATGCCGCCTGGGCCATACTGGATTATGGATTTCGGGTGGTGGTCTCCAGTTTTTTTGCCGATATCTTCCGGAACAATGCCTTAAATAATGGTGTACTGCCGGTGCAGGTGAGTGATGAATTTCTGCAACGCATCTTTTTGCAGGATAACAATACCGAACTGACCGTGAACCTGGAACAACAAACGATCAGGATCAATTCAACAGGGGAACAGGAGCATTTTGATATCAACCCTTATAAAAAGACCTGCCTGCTGAATGGCTATGATGATATAGATTTTTTACTGAGCAATAAAGCAGCCATTGAAACATTCGAAAAACAACGAGTATAAATAAAATCCTATCATGAAAAAGAACATTGTAGTAATTGAAGGTGATGGCATTGGACCGGAAGTAACCAAACAATCGGTAAGAGTTTTGAATGCCATTGCAGAAAATTTTGGTCATGAATTTACCTACAGCTACCAGTTGATGGGAGCTGATGCCATTGACAAAACAGGAAACCCGCTGCCGGATGCAACCATTGAAGCTTGTTTGAACAGCGATGCTGTTTTGTTTGGCGCTATTGGTCATCCTAAATATGATAATGACCCCACTGCCAAAGTAAGACCGGAACAAGGTTTGCTGAAACTGCGTAAATCATTACAGCTGTTTGCTAATATCCGCCCCATCAGCACCTACCCTTCTTTGCAACATTTATCGCCGTTAAAAAGTAAGAACCTCGAAGGTGTTGATTTTATCATCTTCCGGGAACTGACCGG
>CADEDV010000024.1:0-4346 GCA_902826165.1 uncultured Bacteroidota bacterium | reverse complement strand
GTTGATTATATGTTCGTGGATAATGCAGCGATGCAGATCATTTTAAATCCCAAACAATTTGATGTGATCCTCACGGAGAATATGTTCGGTGATATCATCAGTGATGAAGCCAGTGTACTCAGCGGTTCACTCGGCTTATTACCTTCTGCATCAGTGGGCAAAGGTTCTGTATTGTTTGAGCCTATTCACGGTTCTTACCCGCAGGCTGCCGGAAAAGATATTGCTAACCCGATCGGGTCCATTCTCTCTGCAGCTATGATGCTGGAATACCTGGGTATGGCAGAAGAAGCCGGCCTGGTAAGAGAGGCCGTGAACTGGACACTGCAAAATGGTTTTGTGACAAAAGATATTGACCCGGTTAATTTTTACTTCACATCGACTCTAGGCGAACTGATCAGTGACTATGTAAGTGGCAAGATCCCGGGTTCTGTGAAGAAGGAAAATATCGAATTAAGAAAATCAACGATCATCTAAAAACAGAACAAACGTTCTGTTTTTAGAAATAAATTTTCGCATTCAGTTCTTTTTTTCAGCAGGCGGGTGTATTTTTAGCATTAATACATCCTTCATGGTAAACAGTCGCATCAATAATGTCATCTCGTTTATAACCGCAATTATTATTGTGGTGGTGATTATTATTCCTGCAACACATGGAGGTGGACATTGTATATAAACTAAAACCAACAATACAAAGAACCCCGCCTCCAAAAAGGCGGGGTTCTTTTTTTATACCCCTTAAAAAAATAAAATGGCAGCATATTATAATGAACATACTGTACTGTGGCTGAACGGAAGTTTTGTAAAAGCTTCCGAAGCAAAGATGGACCTCTACAGCCAGTCCTTACACTATGGCTATTCAGTATTTGAAGGTATCCGTTCCTATAAAACAGTAAATGGTGAAACAAAGATCTTCAAAGAAACGGAGCATTATGAACGCCTGAAGAATTCTGCGGCTGCCCTGAATATGCCTTATCACTGGGATACACCCGAACTGATTGCTGTTACGTATGAAGTATTGAAACAAAATAACCTGCAGGATGCTTATATCCGGCCGGTGGTATATGCTCCCGCGAATATGAGTTTCGTGGAAAATAAAGCCTCCTTTATTGTAATTGAAGTATGGGAGATGCAGCCCTTTCTCGGTGATAAATTATTAAAAGTGATGACCAGCTCTTTTCAGCGACCGAACCCGAAAGGATTTAAGATCCATGCGAAGGCTGGTGGTCATTATGTGAACTCCATTCTCGCCAGCCAGGAAGCCAAAGCAGCCGGTTATGATGAAGCGTTGTTAACCGACATGAATGATTTTGTTGCTGAAGGACCCGGTGCGAATTTATTCTATGAGAAAGATGGCAGATTAGTAACACCTGCTTTAGGGAATATCTTACCGGGTATCACCCGGGCAACTGTACTGGAAATATGTGAAGAGCTGGGTATTGAGGTGGAAGAGAAACAATTTACCGTAGAGGAATTAAAACTGGCGGATGCAGTTTTCTATTGCGGAACCGCTGCAGAAGTTATTGGTTGGGAAAGCCTGGATGACGTTAAATTTCCAAAACCCTGGAATGAAACAGTAAGCAGAACGATACAAAAGGCCTACAAACATAAAGTCACTGAAAAGGAATATAAATCATCATTAGAACTGGCATGAAGGAACTTAACAAATATTCAAAGACGATAACGCAGGATGTAACACAACCGGCTGCACAGGCCATGCTCTATGGCATAGGTCTGCAGGATGAAGATTTTAAAAAACCACAGGTCGGTATCTGTAGTATGGGCTATGATGGCAATACCTGCAATATGCACCTGAATGACCTGGCAATAGATATCAAGCAAGGAGTTTGGGAAAATAATATGGTCGGGTTGATCTTTAATACCATTGGTATCAGCGATGGTATCAGTAATGGTACCGATGGAATGCGCTACAGTCTTGTAAGCCGTGATCTTATTGCCGACAGTATTGAAAGTGTATGTGGCGGATTTTATTATGATGGCCTGATCGCTGTTCCGGGTTGCGATAAGAACATGCCCGGTAGTATCATGGCGATGGGCCGCCTGAATCGTCCTTCCATTATGGTATATGGCGGCACGATTGCTCCCGGTCATTATAAAGGAGAAGACCTGAATATTATTTCTGCTTTTGAAGCATTGGGCAAAAAAATAGCAGGGCAAATAGAAGAAGGAGATTTTAAAGAGATCATCAAACATTCCTGTCCCGGTGCCGGTGCCTGTGGTGGTATGTACACGGCCAATACCATGGCCGCAGCTATTGAGGCGTTGGGAATGAGTTTACCTTTCTCTTCTTCCAATCCTGCATTAAGTGAGGAGAAGAAAAAAGAATGCCTGGATGCAGGGAAAGCCATTCTGAATTTATTGGAAAAAGATATCAAGCCCTCTGCTATCATGACACGCAAGGCATTTGAAAATGCCATTACCGTTATTATGATATTAGGCGGCAGTACGAATGCCGTGCTGCATTTAATAGCAATGGCAAAAAGTGTGGGTGTTGCCTTATCACAGGATGATTTCCAGGCCATCAGTGATAAAACACCCGTATTAGCCGATTTCAAACCCTCTGGAAAATACCTGATGCAGGACCTGCATCAACATGGTGGTATTCCATCCGTAATGAAGTATTTATTACAAAAAGGCTTGCTCCATGGCGATTGTTTGACAGTGACCGGTAAAACGGTAGCAGAAAATTTAGCAGGTGTTCCGGATCTGAATTTTGACACACAGAAAATTATTTACCCGGTAGAACAACCATTGAAAAAAACGGGGCACCTGCAAATTCTGTATGGCAATCTTGCTGAAAAAGGAAGTGTGGCAAAGATCAGCGGCAAAGAAGGAGAAAAATTCGCCGGGCCGGCCCGTGTATTTGATGGCGAAAAAGATCTGGTGGCAGGTATAGCCAATGGAAGAGTAAAAAAGGGAGATGTGGTGGTGATAAGATACGAAGGTCCGAAAGGTGCACCGGGCATGCCTGAAATGCTGAAACCAACTTCCGCAATTACGGGTGCCGGTTTGGGCAAAGATGTGGCATTGATCACGGATGGAAGATTCAGCGGCGGTTCACATGGTTTTGTTGTTGGTCACATCACTCCGGAGGCATTTGAAGGAGGCCTGATCGCATTGGTACAGGATGATGATGTGATTGAACTGGATGCAGTGAATAACAAGATCACCCTGCAAGTGGCTGACGAAGTAATAGCAACAAGACGTAAGAACTGGAAACAACCGGCTTTGAAAGTAACAAAGGGTGTATTATACAAATATGCAAAGTTTGTAAAAGATGCAAGTGAAGGCTGTGTGACGGATGAATAATGCCCCTGTCCTCTGAAGGGGGACTTAGGCTGAATTAACAAGATGAATTTTTAAAATAACTAAATAAGCAAGTGATTATGGAAACTCTTATAATAAAAAAAGAGAAACCAGCTACCAAACCAACAACCCAGGTAAGTGGTAGTGTGGCCGTGCTGGAAGCTTTTTTAGCAGAAGGTGTGGATACAGTCTTTGGTTACCCGGGTGGTGCCATCATGCCGATCTATGATGCCTTGTATGATTATAATGATAAACTCAAACATATACTGGTGCGTCATGAGCAGGGAGCTATTCATGCAGCACAAGGTTTTGCCAGGGTAAGTGGCAGAACAGGTGTCGTATTTGCCACCAGTGGACCCGGTGCTACCAATCTTGTTACCGGTTTAGCAGATGCCATGATCGACTCCACTCCTGTTGTGTGTATCACCGGACAGGTATTTGCCCATTTATTAGGCACGGATGCTTTCCAGGAAACAGATGTGATCAATATCACTACTCCTGTTACCAAATGGAATTACCAGGTAACAGATGCCACAGAGATACCGGCTGTATTAGCCAAAGCATTTTATATCGCCGGCAGCGGAAGACCCGGCCCGGTATTGATTGATATTACCAAGAATGCACAGTTGCAATTATTTGATTACAGTGGTTACCAGAAATGTGAACATATCCGCAGTTATCGTCCCAAACCGATCGTCCGCAAAGAATATATACAGGAAGCGGCAAAACTGATCAATGCAGCAGAACGTCCTTTTGTGATCTTCGGACAAGGTGTGATACTGGGTAAAGCCGAAAAAGAATTTCAAAAATTCATTGAGAAAGCCGGCATTCCTTCGGCCTGGACCATCATGGGCATGAGTGCTATCCCTACTGATCACCCGTTGGGAGTGGGTATGCTGGGTATGCATGGTAACTACGGGCCGAATGTACTGACCAATGAATGTGATGTACTGATCGCTGTTGGTATGCGTTTCGATGATCGTGTAACCGGCCGTTTGGACAAATATGCGAAGCAGGCGAAG
>CADEDV010000023.1:56142-60076 GCA_902826165.1 uncultured Bacteroidota bacterium | reverse complement strand
TAGTCCTTCTTGTATTCGTTATCAGTACCATCATCTCTGCTTCACCTGTCCATGCACAGGCTGACAAAGCCGAAGCCGCCATCAGCGAGATCATGCAGCAGCACCAGGTAGTGGGCCTGGCCGTGGCCGTGGTTAAAAATGGGAAGATCAGCTATACCCATTCCTTCGGGTTAAAGAATGCCGAAACCAAGGCACCGTTAACGGGGGAGAGCATTTTCCGCATTGCCTCCATCTCCAAATCTTTTTCCGCCACTTCCATTATGCAACTGGTAGAGAAAAAGAAACTATCACTGGAGGATGATATGAGTAAGCTGGTGGGCTTTAAAATCCGCAATCCCAAATTCCCCGAAACGGTCATCACCCTCCGCATGGTACTATCGCACCGTTCTTCCATCAATGATAAGGAAGGTTATTTTACACTGGATGCTATCAATCCCGATAAGAATACCAACTGGGCCAACTGTTATAACGACTATGAACCCGGCACCGGTTACCAGTACTGCAACCTGAACTATAATATGACCGGCACCATCATCGAAAAAATTTCCGGTGAACGGTTTGACCAGTATGTAAAAAAACATATCCTTGATCCCCTTGGTCTCTATGGCGGCTATTGCGTGGATTCGCTGGATGCCTCCCGCTTCGCCACGATCTACGAGTACAATGATTCACTGAAACAACTGCTGCCTTCACCCGGCGCCTATGCGCCCCGCAGCCAGGAGATCGCCAACTATGTGATGGGCTACAGTACACCCATCTTTTCCCCAACCGGCGGCATGAAGATCTCCGCCACCGATTTGGCAAAGTATATGATCATGCACATGAAGATGGGTAAGGCCCATGGCAAACGGATCATCAAAAAGAAAAGTGCCGCCACGATGCAAACTGCCTTATCCGACAAAGAAGGCTATGGACTGGCCATTGCCACCGCTACCCGGCTCATCACCGGTAAAACCCTGAAAGGGCATACCGGTTCGGCATATGGATTATACAGTGCCATGTTCTTCGACCCCAAAGAAAAATACGGCATCGTGGTCATCACCAACGGCTGCCTTCCCGGCTATACCGACGGGCACAATACCGTGATCCGGAAAACAGTGAATGTGTTGTATGAAGAGCTGATTGCAAAATAAGGCTGGAGAATATCTATGTTCTTATCTTTTCAGTACAAGCGAAATACCTGCGCCTTGTTCCGTCCGCCTTTCAGCAACCAACCACAATAAACAAACCCAGACGGAACACAGCGCTGCCGGAGTCGCCGCACAGCAAGCCCCGGAGTCTTTATCCTTCATTCTCACAATACGAATGAAAACTATGCTTCCTTTTTCTGTCACACCATAGGTGGGAGGGATGGCAAAGCTGCGGAGCAATAGCGTTTGCCTTGACTTTTTTGTTACTTTTTTTGGCAAGAAAAAAAGTAAAGAAGACGGGTTAAATTTTGAAACAATCCGATAGTTCGTGTTGCTGGTGAGAAACACCAGCAACGGCGTAAAAAGAAAAGAAGGGTCCTGTGCAGCTTGCACTGAGCGTAGCCGAAGGATTTTGTCAAGAAAAAAAGTAAAGAAGATTAAAACTTTTCCTGATTGTATAAAAACCCACTCTTTTTTTTCCGCATTGCAATTTGCCATTCCGCCGGCAACCCTTTCCTTTGCAGCCATAAAAAAGAAAACAACTATGGCAGCACTCAGTAAATCAATGCGGGTATGGCACCGGTACCTCGGATTTTTCCTCGCCGGTATAATGGCTGTGTATGCCATCAGTGGTATCGTACTGATCTTTCGCAACACGGATTTTCTGAAACAGGAAAAGACCATTGCAAAAACGTTGGAGCCCGGCCTGTCGCCGGAAGCACTGGGTAAAGAAACAAGGATAAAAGAACTGAAGATAGAATCGGAGAGTGGCGACCTGCAAGTATTCAAGCAAGGCAGTTATAACAAAAGAACCGGGGAACTGACCTATAAAGTAAAATCATTACCACTGCTGCTGGATAAACTCACCAAGCTGCACAAAGCCAACTCAGACCAGCCCCTGTTTTACCTGAATATATTTTTCGGCCTGTCTTTATTATTCTTCGTGGTATCCTCCTTCTGGATGTTTATGCCCAAAACAACAATCTTCAAAAGGGGGATCTACTTTGCCCTGGCCGGCCTGCTGCTGACGTTATTACTGTTGTTTATCTAAGTAAACGGGGAGAAAGAATCTTCCGCAATAAAGGGTACCCAGCTGCCTTCCTCCACTTCATCCTGTAATTGGCCTGCATCCCAGCCACAGTAACCAATAAACAATTTGATATCGGCTTCCGTAATGCTTTGCTCATTAATAGCCGCAACTGCCTGTTGCATGTTACCACCGAGAAAAATACCAGCAGCAATCTTCTTGCAATCCTCAATGATATCCGGTCTGCGGTGCAGCATAAAAATACCATCGGTTACTACCGGCCCGCCGGTAAAGAGCGGAAAGGGCAATGCTTCTTTAAACTCCACCAGTTCATTCAGCTTCCGGGGAAACGGTTTATTGATGATAAAACCCGTACTGCCTTTTTCATTGTCTTCTGCAATAAAGAGAATGGCTTTTTCAAAATCAGTGCCGTCTAAGGCGGGTGTGCTTTGAAGGAATTGGCCGGTATAGTTGATCATGCTTGTCCAGGTTGGATTACAAAGTTACTACCCTGTAACCGGCTATTTTTATTTACATTCAGCAAAAGAATTGTATGTCAAGGATCATTCTGCTATTGCTGGGTATTGGTTTCACCCATTATCTTTCCGCCCAGGAACCAGGCTTTGCCCGTTATATAAAAGTAACAGCAGCCGACAGCCAGCTCACGATCAAAGAAACGGTAAAGACCCAGTTACTCAAAGAAATTGCAGGCAAGAAAAAACAAACAGCAGGCAGCAGGTTACGGCTGGTACTAACAGGAGATAAAGAGAGCAACAGCCTCACCGGCCGCTGGTTAGCCGCCCGCCAAAGTAAGGATCTGTACGTCATAGAACTTTCAGCAGTAGTCAGTAAGTATATTGGTGAAACAGAAAAGAACCTGGCCCTGCTCTTCGACAGGGCAGAAGGGATGAATTGTATCTTATTATTTGATGAAGCCGATGCACTCTTCGGGCAACGGACAGAGAGTGATGAAGACAAGGAGAAGAGAGCAGCCCTCACTTATTTCCTGGAAAGAATGAGCAAGTACAAAGGCGCTGTACTTATCAGCTGCAGCGGTAATGATTGCCTGGCCACTTTCGGAAAAAATAAATTCACGGGGATATAGCCCTAAGAACCCCGGGAAAAAATAAAGCAGGGGTAAAGTGATTTTCCTGCGCCTTGTTTCGTCCTGTCCGCAACCGCTAACTTCTATAAGAAATATAAGACGAAACATAGCGCAGTCGGAGTCGCCGCATACCACGCCCCGGAGTCTTCATCCTCCATTCTCACAACACGAATGAAAACTATGTTTCCGCTTTCTGTCACACCATAGGTGGGAGGGGTGGCAAAGCTGCGGAGCATTAGCGTTTGCCTTGATCTTTTTGTTTCTTTTTCCATCAAGGGAAAAAGAAAGGAAAACCTGGCCAGGAAAGCCTGTGAAAGCACTGCTATTGAACCTGTTCTTTTGACTGCTTTAATCCCCCGGGGGGTGAAAATAAAAACACCCAAAATAAATTACCCAATATTAAAACCACTTTTCTATATTTGTTGCCTGCCTCGGGCCACCCGGCCATTGTAGTTTGCCTCTTGTTTTAGTTTTTGCCTCAGCCTCATAAGTTCATTGATTTTCGCCAGTACCAGGGATTCGTCTCTGCCAGCTGCGGGTTTAGTATTTGCCTTTTTAATTGACCGTATTAAAACCAGCATTTATGAAACTATCAGAATTTATCGTGTTGACACAGGAAGAAAAAAGAGCCGCCGTTTTACAAGAAGGAGTCGCCATTGCCCAGCGGAATAT
>CADEDV010000023.1:2277-56042 GCA_902826165.1 uncultured Bacteroidota bacterium | reverse complement strand
CCGGGAGTATTAGCCTTATTTGATCCTGCTATTGAATGGAACGAATGCAAGGGAATGCCCTTTGTACAAGGCGATGGTTTATTCATCGGCCCCGAAGCGATCGTTACCAACGTATTCATGCAATTACCCGTTCACTTTGATGGGTTCAATATAGCAGTCACCGAAATATTTGGTGCAGATAATAAAGTAGTGATGGTGGGTTATTACCAGGGAACGAACAAAGCTACCGGTAATGCCTTCAAAGCCAATGCCACCCACGTATGGACAGTCAAAGAGGGAATGCTGACACATTTCTTCCAGGCGGTGGATACGGCAGCGATCAACAGGTAACTTCCATTTATTGGCTAAAACTAATTATTGCCGGCTCAGCCTCATTAACTGTGTTTGCCCGGCATATTCCACCGTCAGCAAATAAACAGCAGCGGCAACAGTAGTAACAGGTTCAATAGCCAGTACCGAACTTCCTTTTCCTAACTGCAGTTGCTGTTGATATACTTGCATACCCGTTATGGAATGCAACTGAATCCGCACCGTTCCTGCTTTAGGCAAATCAAGTTGCAGGTTTATTTTTCCGGCAAAAGGATTTGGGAATGCTTTGATGCCGGCCGTTGCAACGCTGTTACGGCTCAGCAATAATTGCTGACTGTAACTGGTATATCCGTTTGCTTCTGTCATTTTTAACCGGTATTGCTGCTGATCATTACCGGTCGTCCATTGATCACTGAACTGGAAATCTGTTTGCACCGCATCACCATCAAGCGTACCGATCGAAGTAAAGGAAGAACCGATACTGCGTTGCAGTTCATAGCGGCAACCATCTTCCGGGGCTGCTGTCTTCCATCGTAACAGGATACCGTCGGCAGTGGTTTGTGTAGCGGTAAAGAATAATAATTTTACAGGTAACGTTGACAACATGGAAATAGAATTACCAACCGAGGAACTGGTTGTTCCGGGCAATACATTATCGCCAGACCAATTAGCCAGGTTAGTGAACCGGGATAACCAGGCAGAACCACCAGCTGCGGAAGTGGCACCGGTATACTGCATATTGTCTGTTTGTGAGGTGCCACCATGCAACCCGATAGCGTTGAGGCCATTGGTCAGGGCATTCTGGCTGCCAACTCCGTTGGGCAGGTAGGAATCTCGCAAAACAGCCCCGATGACAGTATTCCAGTTTTGGGCATCCACGGTTCCAAAGCTGCTGTTGACCCCGAAAATAAAATAAGGATTGGCTTCTGCATCCTGGTAAATAAAAAACTGGTCGCCGGATACAGGTATCGGGTCAGTTACGGTATAACCACTGATGCTGATCTGTCCCAGCAGGTTACCACCGGTTAACAGGTTAGTAAACGAAGTGGCCGGTATATTATCGGAACCGCCCAGCACTAATCGTAATACGGAACCTGCTGCCACACTGGAGGTAGTGGTCCAGGTAATAGTGCCGTCGCCGGTTATAAAAGCGGAAAAACTAGCCGTACCCTGGTTCCAGCCCCGGTCGGTTATTTTGATCACCGTGCCGGCGGGGATATTCACTAAGGGCACCATCCGGATCTCATCGGTGTATACATTCATACCGATGATGACGATACTTCCACTGTTCAGTGTATTCGCTTTTACAGTCTGCTGGCAAAGCAACAGTACAATAAGAAAGAAGAAACTCAGTAAACGGGCGGAAGAAGTAAAAAATGAAGTGGTGGCACAACGCCGGGCTGCGTAGAATTTTTGCATAAAGGATATTGTGGGCGAAAAATAGGAGAAAGCGGGGTAAAAAAAAATGAAAGGGCTGATTATAAAAGCAATTTAAGATGATGCACTTATACCGCATAACGGCTTGGTCTTAGTCGCAACCAACAAGACCTGTTTACACAGCAGATCAATCACCACCGCCACAGCCCCCACTGCATCCGCCACCATCCCCTCCACTATCACTTCCTCCATCGCTGAAATCACCTCCTGCACCTCCGCCACCAAAATCACCATCGCCATAACCGCTGAACTCCGGGTAGGAAGTTTCGGAACCGGCATCAAAATAAGAGTGCAACGGCGTGGTATCCGTATAATAAATAACGCCGCCATCACTATCCCCATTATTGCGTTTCTTCTTGGCCGACTGAATAGTGTTGATATCCGTATTTTCTTTATCAAACTTGGTATTACCCCAGATAGCTGCAGGCGGTTCAATACCAAATTCGCTACGGTACAGTTCAATGGTATCCTGGTATTGTGCATTGAAACGATTTGTCTGATCATCCACCGGCACTAATTCGGGATAGTGATCAAAAGGTTGCCGGATCACTTCATTGCAAAAATCACGATAGGCTTTACTGAACAATAAATGTTCATGCCATACCACATCAATGACTTTGGAAGGTGTGACCAGGAAATCACTCACCAGCCCGAGGTAAATAAATTTTTTATACTCTTCAATGGCCCTTACCGCCAACTTGTTTTTCCAGCGGTGCTTACGGGCAATCTTCCCGGCAAAAGCCTGTACAGAGGCATCTGTTTTTCCAAACCGGGCATTGATATGATCCCAGAGACCGGGACTGACGATATGCTCAAAATGATAAGCTTTCAGCCGCAGCCATAATTCTTTTTTATTCATACGCTGATTTGTAACTAAAAGTAGGGATTGCATATGAAATGAATGTAAAGCCGGGGTGAACTGCATGAAAAAGTACTCCAACTGGAAATTATTTCTATTCTGCTACTAAGGCATCCAGCAGGCGGCGAACCTTGTTGCTGTTCCAGTCGGCAGCCCCGGTTTCTTTCATCACTATCTTTCCTGTTTTGGAAATAACAAAAGTAGTTGGCAGCGCAGAAGACTGAAGCACAGCAGGAGGGGCAGTTGTTTCTATATAAACAGGAAAGGAATATTTTTTCCGGGCCAGGAATTGTTGCAGGACCGATGCTTCTTCAGTACTGACAAAATAAAAATCAACCTTTTTGCCATAGTCATTATACAGGCTTTGCAGTGAAGGCATTTCGGCCAGGCAGGGCGGGCACCAGGTGGCCCAGGAATTCAAAACAATCACCTTGCCTGAAGAGGAAGAAAAATCGACTGGCTTTCCGTCAAGCGATTGTAAGGGCCAGTTATACGCTGTAAGCGTATCCTGTTTTTCCTTGCTGATAGTTCCCGGCGCACCGGAAAATAAACGTTGTATAAAAACCTGTATGGGTAAACGGGTTTGCGGGATCAGCAACAGGGCTATCAGTAAAGCGAAAAGAATATTGCTCCAGTGTTTTTTAATGAATTGCATAGCTGTCTTGTAGGATTGCCTGTACTGAAAAGCAAACTTACTATTATAATTACCATTCATACAGGATCATCACCAGCTTTTCTTGTTTTTCTTATTTTCATCTTTCAATTGTATCGCATGCAGAAAGTATTTATTATCGGCGGCACCACCTTTGATCATATTGTGCAGTTGCCGCAACTGCCGCAACCGGTTCCGCAAACGATTCACCAGGCCGCTTTTCATGAAGGCACCGGTTCCACCGGTTCGGGGAAAGCACTGAACCTGCATAAACTGGGTGTGCCACTTATTTTTTACAGTGTGCTGGGAAAAGATGCCTATGGTGCATACATTGAGAAAGATCTTGCCGCAGCAGGCGTACCTGCTTTTTATGATTATGACCCGGGGGGAACAGAACGGCATATCAATATTATGGATGCAACGGGCAACAGGATATCTATGTTCGTCACCCAATCCTCAGAACATATTGCTTATTCTGTTCAACCGATACAAGCTGCATTAGCAGCAGCTGATATTATTGTACTCAATATTATTTCTTATTGCCGTGGCCTGGCACCAATGGTGCTGGAAACCCGCAAGCCTGTATGGACCGACCTGCATGATTATGATGGCAAAAGTTTTTATCATACCGATTTTATCAATGCTGCTCAATACATTCATCTCAGTTCTGATAATCTCCCGGATTACAGGTCCGTGATGCAGCGTTTTATTTCGGGAGGGAAAAAATTAGTTGTATGTACGCACGGTAAAGCGGGTGCCACAGCCTTAACACCCGCCGGTGAATGGATCGAACAACCTGCCTTGCTGCATTACCCGATGACAGATGCCAACGGGGCAGGGGATGCTTTTTTCTCGGGCTTTCTCTTTGGATGGATGCAGGATAAACCCATAAAGACCTGTATGCAGTTCGGTGCTGTTTGTGCTGCTCTTTGTATCGGGTCGGCACAGCTGGTAGCTGAGAATTTGTCAGCGGGTTTGCTGAAGCGGGAATGGCAGCGGAATTTCTGAACCATGAAATCACTTAGCTTTATGGTATGAAGCGAAAAGGTATTGTTTTCCTGCTGCTGTTGTTGCTGAATAACATACTGCTGCATACACAATCCGCAGCTACTGCGGATAGCAGTTATATTATAGTATTGAACCAGCAGGTAGATGACCTCGTAGTGAAGCAGGATACCATCACCCTGGATAAGATATATGCCAGCGATTTTGTTTTCAGTCATGGTTCTGGAAAAATTGAAGGTAAAAAGGGGTGGTTCAGATCCGTAGCAAAAGGGAGTTTTATTAGCCGCCATCATGATTCCGTAACGGTGGAACTGCACCCTGCAATGGCCATTGTAAGAGGTAAACTCGCTGTTCAAAAAAGGAATGCGGCTAAAACGGACCGCTATCATCTCAACTATATCCGGGTCTATGCGTACCGGGAGAAGCAATGGCAATTAGTTTCGCATATTACCACTGCTGAATTTCATGAACCTTCCTGAACCAGGACAACCGGGTGACCGGCTTAAACGAACCAACTATTTTCATGCAATCATCCGTGCATCGCTACTTTATCCTGAATAAGCCTTACAACATGGTCTCACAATTTGTGAGCTCACATGCCGTAGGCTTACTGGGAGATATCAACTTTAGTTTCCCGGAAGGCACTCATGCGATTGGCCGCTTAGATAACCTGTCTGAAGGATTACTTATTCTTACCACCAATAAAAAGATCACCCGCCTTTTATTCCAGGGCAAACAGCCGCATAAAAGAACCTACCTCGTATTAGTGAAACATAAAGTGTCGGATGAAAACCTGCAGCGGTTAAGAACCGGTGTCAGTATCCGGGTGAGGGGAGGGGAACAGTATATCTCCACGCCTTGTGATGTAGAGATCGTAACAGAACCGGGATTCAGTTTCTCTTCTCCGTATGTGATGACCAATTATATTGAGTATACCTGGCTGCGTATTACACTGACCGAAGGGAAATTTCACCAGGTGCGAAAAATGGTGGCGGCTATCCGGCACCGGTGCCAGCGGCTGGTGCGGGTCAGTATCGAAGACCTTTCCCTGGGTGATTTGCAGCCGGGCTGTGTGAAGGAAATACCCGAGCAAGATTTCTTTGCCTTGCTGAAGCTGGAGAAATGATTTATTGCGATCTTCTTTTGTATATTCAGTTACTATTTCAATAACCATTAAAAAATGAGCTATGAAGAAGATCTTATTGCCCTTGTTGATGTTCACAATACTTTCCACATCGGCCTTCAGCCAGGCTGATGTATTCATGAAGATTGATGGAGTGGACGGGGCTGTAACCCAACGTGGATTTGAACGCTGGATCGAATTGGTTTCGGTTGACCAGTCTATGTCAAATCTTGGCTCCAAGCAGATGGGTGGCGCAGGGGCCGGCCGGCCTTCCTTCAGTGATATTAAGATTAAAAAGGGGGTGGATAAAACATCGCCGTTGCTGGCAATAAAGGCAGTAACCGGTTCCCATTATCCTGTTGTTACCATCACTTTTATCGGTATCAATGGTAGTGAAAGCTACACGATTATTTTAAAGGAAGTATTCATCTCGGGTGTCAGTACAGATACGGAATGTAATCCTGCCTGCAAAACCTTCGAGGAAATACGATTGTCTTTCGGGGAGATAGCCTGGGAGTACAAGGAGAGCAACGGCACAATAACCCGTAAAGGATATAATGTAAAAACTGCAAGGACTTTTTAGAAGCGTACACCCGAAATATTCCTGTAGTAATAAAATAATTAGTATGCTTTTTAAGAAAATACCGGTTTCTTTTATCTGTTTATTAGTGCTGCAATGCTCCGTGCTGGCCCAGCCGGGCACCGGCAAAAGAAATCTCCGTTCTTCAGATATCCTGCGGTTGCAAAGCACCGGTGATGCGCAAATTTCTCCTGATGGGAAATGGATGTTATATTCATTAACCACCGTTGATTCAGCAAAAGATAAACGCAATACGGATCTCTGGATGATGAACTGGGAGGGCACTGAATCCGTACAGCTTACCAATAGCCCGGATGGGGAAGGCAATCCTAAATGGAGCCCTGACGGGAAATACATTTCATTTACCGCAGCCCGCAACGGCGGCAGCACCCAAGTGTATATACTGAACAGGCTGGGTGGTGAAGCTGTCAAACTCACCGACACCAAAGGATCACTGGCTGATTATGCCTGGAGCCCTGACGGCAAACGACTATTACTGGCGATCAAAGACCAGGAAGATACAACAGGCAAGAAAAAGAATAACCCGATGGTGATCGACCGGTATCATTTCAAACAGGATGTCAGCGGCTACTTATATGATAAACGCAAAACACATCTTTATCTTTTTGATGTGGCGGCCAAGAGAACAGATACAATCACCCGTGGCAATTATAATGAAGGCAGTATGCAATGGAGCCCGGACGGTTCTTCTATCGCCTTTGTGAGTAACCGCACCGAAGACCCGGATAAGAACAGTAACAGCGACATCTTTGTTATTGCTGCCAAACCCGGTGCTGAAGCAAAACAGCTCACTAACTGGAAAGGAAGTGATGGCTCACCACAGTGGAGTCCCGATAGTAAAACCATTGCTTACCTGCGGAGTACCTCCGACGAAAATTTCCTGATGTATGACCAGCCTGTATTATCAGTAATATCGGCGGCAGGCGGCGAACCTTTGCTGTTAAGTAAATCCGTTGACCGCCCGGTTATCAATATCCGCTGGAATAAAGACGGCAGTAGTATTGCTGCCCTGGTAACAGATGATTGTGAACGATACATTGCTGCCTTTGATCCGAAGAACGGGAAGATGAATAAACTGATCGGTGGTAACCGTTCTTTCAATGCCCTGGAATTGCATCCCAATGGCAGTTGGGTCACTTCCATGACCAACCCGCAATTGCCTTCCGAATACTATGCGTTTGAAAACAATAATCTCCGCCGACTCACTAAAGTACAGGATGATTTTGTAAAAGAACTTTCCCTTGCCACGGTGGAAAAATTTGTATCAAAGAGTAAAGATGGGGCCACCGTTTCCAGTCTATTATACTTACCGCCCAATGCTGGTAAAGAAAAATTGCCGGTCATCTTTTTTATTCATGGTGGCCCGGTTGGACAGGATGATTATGGGTTTGATTTAACGAGACAAACATTAGCTGCCAAAGGTTATGCAGTAGTGGCCGTGAACTACCGCGGCAGTAATGGCCGGGGCATTAATTATTCTAAATCCATTTATGCCGACTGGGGTAATAAGGAAGTGCTGGATATACAGGGGGCAGCGGATCATTTGATCAGCAAAGGAATTATTGATGCTGATAAGATGGGGATTGCCGGCTGGAGTTATGGAGGCATACTCACCGATTATACGATCGCTAAAGACGATCGGTTCAAAGCTGCGGTGAGTGGTGCGGGCAGTGCCTTGCAATTATCCATGTATGGGGTGGATCAGTATATCCTGCAACTGGATAATGAACTGGGCCCGCCCTGGAAGGATAAGAACTATGAAAAGTATCTGAAGTTATCTTATCCTTTCCTGAATGCAGGCAAGATCAAAACACCTACTTTATTCATAACCGGTGAAAAGGATTTTAATGTACCAGCTATTGGCAGTGAACAAATGTACCAGGCCCTTCGGTCTAACGGTGTTCAGACTGAGCTTGTCATTTATCCCGGCCAGTTTCATGGCATAACGCTGCCAAGTTTCCAGGCCGACCGGCTGGAACGTTACCAGCAATGGTTCGATAGGTTTTTAAAACCTAAAGCGTTTTAAATTTTCTAATATTTTTTGATGATGGGTAATGAAAGAGACAAACCACTCTTTTATTACCCATTTCGTTTATAGTCAATAACCTGTCATTACTCATACGAAAAGCAGCATTCTGCTGACTTTACTCATTTAATTCAGGCAGTTACCCATTCTATTTTTGGAGACTGAAGCGCAGGGAATAAGTGGAATACATGATTGCTTAACATTTTAAATTTTGCTGTATGATAACTACAAAACAACTCACAGTTGACAGGTTTATGCAACTGATGAAGAAACGGAACCCCGGCCAGCCTGAATTTCTGCAGGCGGTTGCTGAAGTGGCGCATGCCATCATCCCTTTTATTGAAGAACATCCTGAATACACGAAAGCTAATATCCTGGAAAGGATGACGGAGGCCGAACGTATCCTCATTTTCCGGGTACCCTGGATGGATGATAATGGCAACTACAGGGTGAACCGTGGTTACAGGGTGCAGATGAATAATGCGATCGGGCCCTATAAAGGCGGTCTTCGTTTTCATCCAAATGTAAACCTGAGCATTTTAAAATTCCTTGCTTTTGAACAGGTATTTAAAAATTCACTGACCACATTGCCAATGGGTGGTGGTAAAGGCGGATCCGATTTTGATCCCAAAGGAAAATCTGATAATGAAGTGATGCGTTTCTGCCAAAGCTTTATGACCGAATTGTTCCGGCATATTGGTAAGGATACGGATATTCCTGCCGGTGATATTGGTGTGGGTGGCAGAGAAATTGGTTATTTATTCGGACAATTCAAAAGACTTACCAATGAATTTACCGGTGTATTAACCGGCAAAGGATTCACATATGGTGGTAGTTTGATTCGCCCCGAAGCAACCGGTTATGGTTTATTATTCTTTGTGGAAGAAATGCTGAAAACAAAAGGGCAGTCCATCAAAAATAAAAAAGTGGTGATCTCCGGCAGTGGTAATGTGGCCCAGTATGCCATTGAGAAAACAATTGCTTTTGGTGGTATCCCGCTAACTGCATCTGACAGCAATGGATTTATTTATGATCCCGATGGTATTGATAGTGAGAAACTGGCTTACCTGCTTGAACTGAAAAATGTCCGCCGCGGCCGTATATCCGAATATGCCGATAAATATGGAGTGCCTTACTACGAAGGAGAGAAGCCCTGGAAAATTCCTTGTGATATCGCCCTGCCCTGTGCAGTACAAAACGAACTGAACGAAGAAGATGCACAATTGCTGATGGATAACGGCTGTATACTAGTGGCCGAAGGTGCCAATATGCCAACTACTCCCGAAGCAATAGCCCTGTTGCAGGAAAACCATATTATGTACGCACCTGGTAAAGCTGCCAATGCAGGTGGTGTTGCCACTTCCGGGCTGGAGATGTCTCAAAATTCCATTCGTCTTTCCTGGTCAAGGGAAGAAGTGGAGAACCGGTTGCGCATCATTATGCAGCGTATTCATGAGCAATGCAAACAATATGGTAAGAAAGAAGATGGAACAATTGATTATGTGAAAGGAGCAAATATTGCAGGCTTTGTCCGGGTGGCAGATGCCATGCTCGCCGAAGGTCATGTATAAGAGCAAGAGCAGAATATTTTTCCGTTCCCGCATTCGTTGATTTTAAAAAAGCTGCTGGTGTGATGCCAGCAGCTTTGCTTTTAGTTGATGTAATGGTATAAAAAAAAACCTGCAAAGCAGGCTTTTGAGAGAATGGTTGACAGAAATATTATTGTACAATTATCTTTTGAGTGTGGAGGATGTTATTATCATCAGCAATGCGGATGATATACATGCCCTTTGCTACCGTTGCAGTAAAAGGCATAAAGCTGATAGCTTGTCCTGCCTGTAACCGGCCGATCACTTTTTGGTTGATTCGTACGCCGGCAGCATTTGTAACCACGATAGTTGCTGACTTAACAGTATTGGCGGATTGTATGGTCATGGAACCCGTGCCATTGACAACAGTTGGGTAGATGCTGAAATTCTGGTTAGCAGCATCATTAAAAGTAAGAGCAACTGCTTTAGAATAAGTAACAATACCGGTAAGATCGGTTATACGGAGACGATAGAACGATTTACCTGACAGCGGTGCCGCATCTGTATAGTTGAAATTCATGTCTGCCTGCATGTTGGTTGCAGCAGGTACTGTTAACTTACCAGCTGTAGTGAAATTAACCCCATCGGCACTTCTTTCAATATCAAAATAATCAGGATTGCTGCCTGCGGCAAGTGTCCAGTTCAGCACCGCTTTCTTATTTAAAGCAGCACCACTGAAGCTCATCAGCTTAACAGGCAATGAAGACCCGGAAGCCAGGGCGAAAGTGACACGGTTCTCACCACCGTTCTCATAATACTCCAGTACCATATTATAAGAACCGTTAAGGGTAGCAGTATAAGAAGAAACAGTGTAAGAATGATCGTTCCATTGGTTGATGGCCCAAGTGGCTCCACCATCAAAACTAAGGCGGTAACCATCATCACCACCCACGAAGAAAGTATAACTTCCGTTGGCAAAGGTCTTGTTGAGACGGAAACGAACACTGAATGTTTCAGTCTGAACACCTGTACAGCTTGTTGCAAAGTTTACATTGCTGCCGCCGAAGCTTTCATCAATAGTGGGGTTGTTCAGCATACCACGGGTAACAAACCCACGGTACTGGTTAAAACTGGTGCCATCATACACATAAGCTCTCCAAACATCACCCGTGCCATAGAGATTGGTGTCATCTGATCCGGAACAACTGGCTGCAACATTAAAGGAAATGCGGTTGTCGCCTCCATTTTCATAATACTCGAGTACGATATCATAACTGCCATTCAGTTGTGCAGTATAAGTAGTAGTTGTATAAGACTGGTCATTCCACCTGTTAATGATCCAGGTAGCACCACCATCAAGGCTAAGACGGTAACCATCATCACCCCCAACTATAAAATCATAAAACCCGGAGGCGAATGTTTTGCTCAGTTTATAACGGACACTGAATGTAGATGCGTTTACAGGGCATCCGTTGGTATTGAAATTACCGTTGCTTGTACCAAAATTTTCATCAAAATTTGGGCTGGACACAGTGCCTTCATTCATGTAGCCTTTATAAGAGGTTAGATTGCTGTTGTCATACACATAGCCGATCCAGACATTACCGGTGCCATATGTTGTTTCGTCGCCCAGGGGAGTACAGGGTTGGGCATTTACAGTTGCAATAAAAAACAGGGAAATAGAAACGAGTAAAGTTTTCATCATTAAGGGTACTTTAAAAGGTATCGGGATTAATTACTGCAACCAGTTGAATTACTTCTTTGCTGATTGCAGAGCAAATGTATAACAGGATAGTATATACTGCAAGTATTTACTGAAAAAATACTGCGGCTATTTCGTGAAAGCGAAGAAAGGGCTACTGGTATTTATACGATTTTGCAGGATAACCTATTGATCCAATGAAAGATTCATAGGTGATATTTTTAAGGGACTTCTACGAATATATTTTTCAATAATGTAATGATGCAAAAAATTGGTATAAAATAACCCTTAGAAAAAGATGAGTGTAAATACGGGGTGATATTTAGAGATGGACTGTTTGCTGTTAAAAAATGTAACCATTTTGTATGGTAAGACTGGGAAAATCCCGGGAGGAAATCGTAAAAATCCAGGTAAAATTCATGGCCGTCATACAGCAAACAGCTATCCTTTCACCCTTACGGGGTGGTTTAATGCAATAGAAATAATGGGAGAGAGGTCTAATCGCTTTCTTCTAAATGGAAATGCTGATGATGGGCACCGGCGGCAATATGCAGGGCAAAACCTGCTATTGCTGTATCCTTCAGGATATTGATCAAAGCCATTTGACGCATATCCCTGTCACCTGCATCCATATAATTCGGAACATGGATCGTAAGGATAAAGATGATCAGCATGATCACCAGCAAATAACTTGTAAACTTCACATACTGGTTGGTCAGGAAGGAAAGCCCCACTAATACAAAGGCTGAACCAACAACATATGCCCATTTGATTCCACCCACAAGGGACAGCGGAACATAAACCAGCAGGTCTCTTGGATATAAGAAATGAAAAATGCCAAAGATGATGAGTACCACCGATAACAAGTAGATGGAGATCCTGGAAACAATGTGATAATGTGTCATGGCAAGGAAGTTTAGTTGCTAAAAGTTAACAATTCCCGGCAAGTAAATCCCTGATTTTTATCCAGAATGGTAAGCTGGAGGCTGCAAGTGAGGTGTATTTTATCAATGTTTAAACATTAAAATAAATGAACTTTTGTATCTTTGAACGCTAGTATGAAAAGAAAAAACTTTATCTATACAATCGCAGGAGGGTTATTAACTATGGGCAGCTTAACCGGTTTTAAACGTTTTACAGATGATCTCGGCGAACAGGAAGAGAAAATGCCGGTACTGTTTATTGGGCACGGTTCCCCGATGAATGGCATTGAGAACAATGAGTTCAGTTTGCAATGGGAACAGACAGCTAAAGAGCTTCCTGCCCCTACTGCCGTGCTGGTGGTATCAGCACACTGGCTTACCAATGGCACACATATCACCGCCATGGACCATCCTAAAACCATTCATGATTTTGGCGGATTCCCACAGGAATTGTTTGATGTGCAATACCCTGCACCCGGCAACAGTTTGTTAGCTGCTGAAACCAAAGAATTAATTCATTCAACCAATGTCGGTCTCAACCATGACTGGGGCCTGGACCATGGTGCCTGGACCGTTGTTCGCAGGATGTACCCGGATGCAAAGATCCCTGTGCTGCAATTAAGTATTGATTACAGCAAACCGGCTTCTTATCATTATGCATTAGCAAAAGAACTGGCGGCACTGCGCAAAAAAGGAGTGCTGATCATCGGCAGTGGTAATATGGTGCACAATCTCGGTATGGTGGCCTGGGATAAACTGGACCAACCGGGATATGGCTATGACTGGGCCATCGAAATGCATGAACTGTTTAAGAAAAAAATTACGGAGGGGGATCACCAGGCGCTGATCAATTATGAAACACTAAGTAAATCGGCAAAACTGGCCATACCAACCCCTGATCATTATTACCCCTTGATGTACACATTAGGGTTGCAGGAAAAAAATGAAGAGCCGGTCTTCTTTAACGATAAACTGGTAGCCGGTTCATTGAATATGACCTCTGTAAAATTTGGATAGCAATATGAGGTGATCAGCTTAGCCCGGTAATCACACCATTCGCATTAATATCAATTCCTTCGGCAGCAGGTATGGCGGGTAATCCCGGCATCCGCATCATTTCACCCAGTATAGGTATGATGAAACCGGCACCCGCTGCAAACTCAAACTCACGGACTGTCACAATAAAATTGACAGGTCTCCCAACTTTTTTCTCATCATCCGATAAACTCTTTGGCGTTTTGGCCATGCAGATGGGCATATGTTCAAAACCTAACTCCTTCAGGTGTCTTAATTGTGGTTTTGCTTTCACCGAATACTCTACGGCATCAGCTCCATAAATTTTAGTGGCAATACAATGTATCTTTTCTTCAATGCCGGTATGATGATCGTACAACGGTTTAAAATGACTGCCATTCTGTTCGATCCTTTTTATGACGGCATGGGCCAAACTGGTCATTCCTTTGCCGCCATCAGTGAAACCGGTACAAAGCACCGCTTCTGTTTCATAGCGTTCACAAAAGGCTTTGATGGCATTGATCTCTTCATCGCTGTCGCCCGGGAAATAATTGATCGCCACCACCGACTTCATGCCAAAGAGCTGCATATTTTCCAAATGCTTGCCAAGATTTGCCAATCCCTTTTCTACTTTTTCAACGGAAGCAATGGTCAGTTCCTCTTTTTTTGCACCTCCATGATGCCGTAAAGCCCTGACTGTTGCCACCAGCACTACTGCTTCTGGTTTCAAACCGGCATTCACGCATTTAATATCAAAGAATTTCTCTGCACCGAGGTCAGCGGCAAAGCCGGCTTCCGTCACTACATACTCACTCAGTGATAAACCCATTTTAGTGGCAAGAATTGAATTGGTTCCCTGTGCAATACTGGCAAAGGGTCCGCCATGCAACAAAGCAGGATTACCTTCCAGTGTCTGCACCAGGTTGGGCTTGATCGCATCTTTTAATAAGATGGCCATGGCTCCGACTGCATTCAGGTCACGGGCAAAAACAGGTTCGCCGGTAAAAGTGGTACCGATATAAATATTCCCCAAACGTTTTTTCAGATCATCCATACCTGAACACATACATAATATCGCCATGATCTCCGAAGCCGGTGTGATATTAAAACCATCTTCCCGGGTAATACCGTTGGCAGTACCGCCCAACCCGATGATGATATGACGAAGAGCCCGGTCATTCATGTCCATCACCCGTTTCCACACAATGGTTCTCGGGTCTATCTGTAAACTTCTCTTTTTATTCTGTAGATTATGATCGATCAGTGCGGCCAATAAATTATTTGCTTTTTCTATGGCGGCAAAATCGCCGGTAAAATGAAGATTGATATCTTCCATGGGTATGATCTGCGAATAACCACCACCCGTGGCACCGCCTTTTAAACCAAATACCGGCCCAAGAGAAGGTTCTCTCAATACCACCATTGCTTGTTTCCCAATTTGATTTAGCCCATCTGTAAGCCCCACGGAGATCGTCGTTTTTCCTTCTCCGGCAGGAGTGGGAGTAATAGCTGTTACTAAAATGAGGTGATGTTGTTTGATTTTTTCTTCATCGATCAGTGATAAGGGCAATTTGGCTTTATGCTTTCCATAATATTCCAGGTCATTATTACTGATACCGGCCGCAGCGGCAATGTCTTTAATGTGGCGGATAGCCGCCGACTGGGAGATGGCAATATCTGTTAACATAGCAAGCGTTAAATGTTACTGCAACTTACTTGTATGCCCAGCTTCCTGCTATGACCAATATCAATTGCTGGTCTGATAAGAGGCCACTTCCGTTATGATAACGAATTAAATAATAGATAAAAACAGCGAACTGCCTGCTAAGCCCAGTCATTAAAATATCTCAGGATATCCCTTGCTTTGCTGGTATAAATACCTCCAAACATAACGGCATGTACCAGCAGGGGGTAAGCTTCACTGAGTTTCAGCCGGTTTTCCCAATCATGTTCCAGCGGGTACACTTCATTGTAAGCAGCATAAAAACGCCGGTCAAAGCCACCAAATAACTTTGTCATGCCCAGGTCCATTTCCCGGTGACCATAATAAACAGAGGGATCAAAGATCACAGGATGCCCTTTTGATGATACGGTAAAGTTCATACTCCAAAGGTCACCATGTAATAAGGCAGGATGTTCAACCGGGTATAATTTATCCAGCTGGTTACAAAATGATCCTGCTGCTGCGATATCTTCCTTATTAAAATCTCCTTTGTTAAATAATATTTCCACCATGGGCATGATGCGGCATTCGGTATAGAATTCATCCCAGGTAGTATGCTTAGTATTGCATTGGGGAAGGCGACCAATATAATTATCCGTCTTCCAGCCAAAGAAGGGTTGTTCCTGTTTGTGGATCATGGCCAATCCTCTTCCAAATTCTTCCCAGAAACCTGGTTTTGCTGTACCCTTTTCTATCCACTCCAGCAGCAAGTATTGCAAAGGCCCTGCTTCACCAACCTGTACAACTTCCGGTACAAGAAGCTCAGCTTGTTTTCTTAACTCGTCGAGACCTGCCGCTTCCTGCTTAAACATTTTCGGGTATAGGGCCGCATCATTTACTTTCAGGAAATATTGGCCTGCTGTTGTGTGTAAACAATAGGCCTTGTTGATATCACCACCATGAACCTGTTCATACCGGCTAACAGTTAACCCGGTATCAACGAAAATAGCTTGCAGCGACATGGTTCAATAATTTATGAATGACCGGTGAGCACTATCCGGGTTCGTATCAGCAATATAAGCATCTTCGGCTTTTATGTAATTGACATTTCTTCGGATAGTCAGCTGATTTATTTACGTTATAGGAATCCGGGGTTCTAATAATTACTCTTACCTGACCATCAGGGAGACTGTTTCTGTTCCAGTTCTGACCTGGTAAATACCACTGGCAAGCCAGCTGATATCCAGTTGCTGTGTACCGGCAGGAAGCTGCTTCTGCAAAACCAATAAACCGGCACTATTGTATATCATTACCGGCCACGCCTGTTGTAGCTGTATATTAACCATTCCATTAACAGCAGGATTTGGGTAGAGCATTATTTGTTTGCCCGAAACGGTATATTTCACAAGTAACACCTTACTGTATTCACTAAGATGGTCAAAATCTCTTTGCAAAAGACGATAATAGTTATTGCCGGGTACAGGGTCCGGGTGTGTAAAATGATAATAAAGCATAAAAGTACTGTTCCCTGCTGCTGCAACAGTGCCAATTGGGTACCAGTCTTTGCCATTACTGCTATGCTCCACTACAAAATCTCTTGTGTTCTCTTCACCAACCGTGGTCCACTCTAACATCACTTTATTTTTTTCTTTTGTTGCTTTGAAACCCAGGAAGCCAACCGGTAAAGCAGACAATTCACTCCAGTTGATGACTTCGGCTCTTTGCTCACTGGTCAGGAAACTGGTAAAATCAGTGGGCCAGTTGGTAATGCTGGATAAACTCTGCACCGCCAGGTAAGCCTGGTCCGGGCGGTTATAATTGGGGTCATCAATATCTCCAATACCTACAAGGAACAAAAGACGTTTGGTCTTTCCGGGTGCGATAGAAACATTCGACATCGTAAATGAAGTAACATCACTTCCATTAGCATAGGGCATCGCACTTATATAATTATCGAGGGCTGCATCACCATATAAAATACTCACAACCGGGTCGCCGGCATTAGCGGCAGCGGAGGCATTATCAGAACTGATCGTATACCGAACACCTGTTACAGATGTATAATGAAATTTTGTGGACGCATCAGAGCCGAGATTGCCATTGGATTGCAGGTTGAACGTAGTGGTGCTGGCGCCGTTATTCGTAATGGCAATATGCTGAACAGCCATGCCATAGGTTTTTGAAAAATAGTATTGCTTAGTAACCGACAAGGAGGTACCGGTAACGCTGGCCAGCATCGCATTATCAAAACCATCCCAATGGGTGGCGCCATTGCGGGTAAGTGTCACTTCAGTTAATGCAGCACCAGCATTTATCCAGTCAATAAAACCTGCAGCGGTATTATACATAGGGTAGCCATACCAGGTATCACCAGACTCTAAAAAGAAACGTCCATTCGCAAATGCAAAACCATAATTCACCGGTACAGGTGCAGTTCCCGGAAGGATATAGTATTTGGAATAATTGCCGCCTGCCATGCTGAATAAGTAAACCCTCCTGTTCGTATAATCATAGAATCCCATCTCGCTGCCCGGAACAGCTGTATAGATCATGTGTGAAGTATTAAAAGTTGCCCCGGCTGGTATTGTAATAGTAATTGTTCCTAAACTGGTGCCTGCTAAACTATAACGATAGACAACAGCAGCCCCGTTATAAATAAGAACTTCTGAAGCACTACTGTTTAATACACCGCCCTTTTCTGTATTGGGAGTGGCACAGCCCGAAAAATAAGTAACAGCATCGGGTCCGGGGTTACCGGCAACACTCAATGGGTAATAGCCATATTTACCGGTCCCATCATTTCCTTCTATCCGCTGGTTGGAAGGGTTATACCAGGTTCCCCTGTTATCAGCGTTGTGTGTTGTTTGACAAACAAATGTACCCGTTGATGTAAATGTATTCAATGGTGAGCTGGTGCTGCCACCACTTGTAGTGTAGTATTTCTGGAATACGGGATGCCAGGCAACTGACATAGCGGTACCGCCTCCCTGTCTTGCTAATGTAATATCAGCTGCTGCAATTGTTGTTTGCGCTTCAGATACAATAGTGCTAAAAAATAAACTGGCGGGTAAGAAAAGCCAGGTAAGGGGTGTTGGATTTTTTTTCATAGTCAGGATATTAGGATGGTGTACCGGGTTTACATCATATACTCTTCTGCAAACCAGGTGGATAATTCGGCTTGTTCCGGAAAGTGGTGGGAGGTGATAATGCGGGATGGTGAAGACGATCGTCTTTGCCGGGTGGTTTTTTCATAGATAGAATGAGCACAGGTTCATTGTTAACTCATGTACAAAATAAATGATATAGTATAACATTTAAAATAGAGACAAACACAAGAAATAGCTAAGACAAAACCCGTAGAAGAATTTTACTGTTTTGAAGAAATAAGAGAAAAAAGGACAGTGATGACCAAAATGAAAAACAGGGATCAGCAAAGCCGGTCCCTGTTACAACAAGATAGCAGTAAAAGTATTTTTATTGCATGACCGTATCCAGTAAATGCATAACACCATTCGATATTTTTGCTTCCCGTTGTGTGACGGGGATATTACCAATGCTGACAGCACCATTCTTTACCTGCAGTGTTAGCTGCTTCCCGTTTACTGTCGTCAGTGTATCACCATCTTTGATGTCTTTATAATTGATCTGCCCGTTCACAATATGATTACTCAAAAGATCGGCGAGCTTCGGCCTGTTTTGGGGTTCCAGCAAATCAATCATCAATCCATGATCCAGTTTTTCAAACGCAAGATCGGAAGGAGCAAAGAAAGTAAAAGGACCGGTACTGCTGAGTAACTGGTCCAGGTCAGAAGCATGTACTCCTTTTTTTAATGTTCTCAGGTTTTTATCTGTGTTCACTACCTGTGTAATATTTGACATATGTATTGATTTATTTGCCTGCGGCATTACCGGCAACCGTGTAAGGTAGTCTTTAGCTGTCAGCATGGCCGATATAGTTTCATCAGGCAATGCGGGAAAGGAGGGGCAATAAAAAAGGGCATCAGCTGATGCCCTTTTATTCCATTAACGAACAGCGTTCTTATTTCAGATTTTTAGCAAGATGTTTTGCCATGTCAAACATAGATACCTGTGCTTTGCCACCGAAAACTGGTTTCAGTTTAGCATCAGCATTGATCATACGCCTGTTAGCTTTATCCTGTAATTTATTGGCTTTGATATAAACCCAGATCTTTTTAACCACTTCTGTACGGGGAATTGCTTTACTTCCCACAACAGCTGCTAAAGCTTCACTTGGTGTGAGGGCTTTCATGAATGCTGCTGATGGTTTACGGGTTGATTTCTTTTTTGCTGCTTTTTTAGGAGCTGCTTTCTTAGCCGCTTTCTTTACTGCTTTTTTCGCTGCAGGTTTCTTAGCTGCTTTTTTGGGAGCCGCTTTTTTTGCTTTTTTAGTTGCCATGTTGTTTTTGTTTAGAATGTTAATGGGTATTCAAATTAACAGTATCAAATATAAGTTATTTCCACACTCACGAACACGATACTGATTTTTTTTCCCACTATCTTATAATATGGGTATTGATTGTGGAAAATAGGTGAGTATTCATTGGGGAAACAGCTGTGTTTATTGGGAATATAAGACGGTTTTCCGAAGAGAAACGGAGTGTTCTCCGAAGGGAAATAGCTTTCATCAGCGGTTTTTCCTTTGGGAAAAGAGGTAAAACAGCAGGGTGAGAACAAGTAATCCGGCCGATCCGTAGATGAGATAACTGTAAGGCATAGGAGCTCTTTCCAATGAAAATAGTGCATTCTCCGGGGGAAAACGGGCTATAATGCCAGCGATTTCTTTACTTCCGCCTTGATGTACCCGTTCTGCAGGTAGTGATACAAGTTCTTACCGGGACAGGTGGTTTGTGCCGAATGGTCCCTGTGCGAGGCTAGTGTTTCCAATGGTAAATTGTACTTTTTACAGCAATAAGCGATCAGCCGGGTCAATGCTGCTAACTGGGCTGGAGGTACTTCCTGTTGTTCCAGGTTACCAAGACAGGTAATAAGCAAATGCCCGGTGGGATCATATTCCGTCGCTGTTTCTCCCACGGTAAATACATTTCTTCCCTCGTAAATCGTGCCATCCGGGGCAATAAGAAAGTGGTAAGGTATATCAACCCAGTTCCTGTCTTTACCCATTCCCCAGATCTGTATATTCTTTATTTTCCGGGCAGCATCATCTGTAATTTCCAGTTTGGTGCCTTCATGATGAATGGTGATCTGTACAGGAAGATGGGATTTATAGGGCTTCGGTTCAGCTGCATTCCATCCCGACCTGGGAACGATAACAACTGCTGTTGCTGATGTGCTGATCTTTTTACCGGGACAGCAACCAGACAGGATAAGCAGTAAACAAACAACCGGAACCAGTTTTTTCATAAACAAAAGATAAGATATTTGTGCTGATACCAAAACGGTATTTTGCCCGTTAATGCAAAACACAGGATTATACTATGCAGAACGCTACCATCCCATATACCAATACTGCTGCCCGGCTTTTTGTATGGGCATTACTGCTAACCTGTTTGCTGATCTTATCCAAGTATATACTTTTCAAAAAAAGCCCCCGGTATTATAAGAACTATTTTAACCGGGAATACCGGCAGTATAAAGTAAAGGAAGGCTGGGCCCAGGCGAACCTTACTCCTTTTTCCACCATCCGGATATTTTCCTCCCGCCGGGTTACTACGGAATACAGCTATAAGAATATTGGTGGTAATATCATTGGTTTTGTACCGCTGGGAATCCTGCTTCCCTTGTTGTTTGGGAGATGCAGGAATTTTTTCCTGCTGACAGGGGCTGTATTCTTTACCAGTCTTTCCTTTGAAACATTACAGTTGCTGCTGGGCACAGGTGTGTTTGATGTAGATGACCTGATCCTCAATACCGCTGGCGGCATTGCAGGATACCTTCTTTTTATCATGGCGGGTTTGCTGATTCCGCAGAGAAAACAGTAACACTATACTTGTTTCAATACCAGTACTGAAACCAGGGCGGGTTGTTCATACTGGTTGATGCTGATACTATATTCTTCCTGTTGCACACAAAAAGGGAGCAGCTTATCAATAAAAGATTTGGCCATCAGCCGCTGCGGCGTACTGAGCAAAATAGTAGTTCCGGCCTGTAGAAATTGTAATAGTAAATGATACAGCTGGTCAAACTCTCCCGGTTCATAATTAATATCACTCAGCAACAGTACATCGGGATGCTGATCTTCGGGTAAATGATTCCAGTCAGCCACGCTGCACTGCATATTTGTGTACCCATTTTCCAGGACCGACTCCTGCATCATTTTCACTGCTTCGGGGATATGGTCACTGCAATGAACTTCCGAGGCATAAGCGGCAGCCAAGAGAGAAGGCAATCCCAGGCCGGCAGCCAGTTCCGTCACCTTCTTATTTTCAATGTAACCGGTATGCGCCGATAAAAAATTACAAAGCCCGATGGCAGCCGGCCATACCTGCGACCAGTAAGGAAAGACAACAGAAGGGTCTTTATGTTCCCTTTCCAGGTAATCCTGCTGCACCCATGCGGGATTCGGCACAACGACGGTTATTTGTTTATCACCAAAATGAAAGACCCGGGCAGAAGAAATAAAATTCATGTACAAATGATCAGTATGCAAAGATGCATCATACTTCCTTATACCGCTGTAATAATTGACGGGCTTTTGTTATTTTCACGTCACTGACTATGCAACGGATAAAACCTGATGTGGATATTATACTCGATGTACTGCAGGCAGTGCTGCTGGCAAAGCCGGGCACCCCTTTCGTGGAAAGTTTATTGTTGCAATACCAGGAAAGGGGAGGGCTGAGCAAAAAACAACTACAGGGATTGCACAGCAAAGCATCAAAGATCAGTACGATACCGGCCAGCAAACTGGCTACACTGGAAGCGATCATTAAAAAGAAACACACCAAGGAAAGATCGGCCCTGCCCGCAACCGTTCCGTTGTATGAGAAGGATGAAAGCACCGGGCAAATGATTGCATCCATCCTGGCTAAATACCCGCAGCACAAACGGGTACTCTTCTTTCAGTCGAAATATGCTAATAATGAACCTTTATCAGCAGCAGAGAAAACGGAGCTTACAAAATTCAGCAAACTGTTGAAATAATGAAAAGGCCGGTACTATGACCGGCTCTTGCTTTTATAATTTTACCACCGCTTTTGTTTTTGGAACAATGGATACCAGTAATCTTCCCCCCGGTAATTCGCTGGAAGAATAATACAGGTTCAGTTTTTCGGTACCGGAACTTTGCAGGGTTATAATTTCTTTGACGGAGCAGGACATGGAAGCAGCCTGTTGTTTTGTATCATCATAGCGCCATGTTTTCAGCACTTTGGCTTCCCCGTTTGTTATTGTAATGACCCTGTTCTTACCCACCTGGCCACAGTGATGATACTTTACCTGCAATTCCCCGTTCATCGCAGCAGCGTCTAATTCTAAAAGGGATACAGTGTTCATCTGGTTACCGAATTTTTGCAGCACTACTTTATTATCCAGGAAGATCTCAAACCCTTCACCGCCTTTAGGAGCAGTGAAAGACAAAAGGGTAAAACAGGTGGCTACCAATGCTGCCAGCAGCGCAGGCACTTTTTTAATTGCAGGTTTCATAATTAAATATTTTAATGAAAGAATAAGGAAGATGGGTTAAACATCTTTGTCAGTACAAAAGAACAACCGGGGTAAAGGGAATACAAATCCCTTTGATGAAGGGGCATTGCTGCTTGATATCCGGAAGCTGCCGGTAAGGCTTGCTGTAAAACGGGGGGCTATTTCTTTTTACCTGCTGGCTGCTGCCGGAAGATGGAGGATAATACTTCGTAGAGATCAGGGTGTTTTTCTTTTAAAAGATCAGGGCGTTCAAAAAAGTATTCAGCAACAACAGCAAAGAACTCTGCCTGGTTGGTGGCACCATAGGGATCGATATCTGAGCGGTTAGCCAGTATCTGTTTCATTTTTTTATGTACCAGGTCAAGCCAGGGCAAAACATAGTTGTGTTGTAAAGCAAATTCAGGAACACCATCCGTGCTGCCATCCGTCTTATCTACAAGATGTACAAATTCATGAATAGCGGTATTGCTCTTACCTGTTTTATTAAGAAATCCCTGCCGGAGTTCATGCTGGGAAAGGATCATCACATCTTCATAGGCCCCGGTGCCCACCATACCAAGTATGCTGCGGTCAGTCCCTTGCTGTTCAAAATCATGGTTGAATGAATCGGGGTACAACAGTACTTCATTGATATTGATATATTCCCAATCCGGGAAACCAAATGTGGGAATGACGGCGCTGGCCGCCACATATACTTTATCAATTTCTTCAACCACGGTATTGACTCCGGTGATGCGGGTGCTGGCTATAAAATGATGCACCCGGCTGGCAAAAAGCTCTTGTTGGGTTTCATCCAGTTGCTGGTAAAAAGGGACTCCCTGGCGTAACAGTTCCCGGTAGCTTACCGGCACAGGTTGTATCGCCGGCTTCTTTTTCCCTTTGCGGATGAGGAGCAGGAATAATAATACAAGCAGGGCCAGTGCAAAAAGAATACTCAGAACAATATCCATACGGACCATGAATATAGAGAAACGGCCTTTATTTATCAGATAGCAAAACTAAAAATGTGTGCAAACTGTTTTTTTTCTGTCCTCAAAAAATTACCTTTCTGTTTAAATCAACAACCATGAACAAACTATTGATGCCACTACTGGCCGTGGTTTTAGTAACCGCCTGCAACAACGAAGAGAAAAAACAGGCCACCTTAAGCGAATTAAAACCTATTGAAGTGAAATATCCTGTAACCCGTAAAGACAGCACCGTCTTTGATACTTATTTCGGAACCAAAGTAGCTGACCCTTACCGTTGGCTGGAAAATGATACCAGCGCTGAAACAGCCACCTGGGTGAAAACAGAAAACGAAGTGACCAACGCCTACCTGTCACTAATTCCCTTCCGGGAAGCGATCCGGAAACGCTATGAAGCCTTATTCAATTATGAAAAATACTCAGCACCATTTAAAGAAGGCAAGTTTACCTACTACTATAAAAACTCCGGTTTGCAGAACCAGTCGGTCGTGTACCGGGAAGCTGGTGATGGAAAAGAAGCAGAAGTATTTTTAGATCCTAACAGCTTTTCTAAAGATGGCACCACTTCATTAGCCGGTATCAGCTTCAGCAAAGATGGTTCAATGGCAGCGTATAATATTTCAGAGGGCGGTAGCGACTGGCAAAAACTGGTGGTGATGAATGCTGTGAGCAAACAACTGACCGGCGATACATTGGAAATTAAATTCAGTGGCGCCAGCTGGAAAGGCAATGAAGGATTTTATTACAGCACCTATGACAAAGTAAAGAACGGAAGCCGCCTGTCGGGTGTTACGGAAAGTCACAAGGTCTATTTTCATAAAGTGGGTACTTCACAAAAAGAAGATAAACTCATTTTCGGTTCCGACGCCACACCCTTCCGGTATGTTTGGGTGGGGGTGAGCGAGGATCAGCAATGGTTATTCATTTATACAGCCAATGCCACCTATGGTAATGGATTATATATCCAAAACCTCTCAGTACCGGATGCACCGATACAACCCGTGATCACCGATATGAATAACCAGTACGGTGTGGTCTATAATGATTCCACGAATTTTTATATCCAGACCGATAAAGGAGCACCTACCGGTAAGCTGGTGGCTGTCCCGGTTGCCAATCCTGATACCGCCAACTGGAAAACGATCATTGAAGCTAAACCGGAAGTGCTTACGGCTTCTTCAGGTGGTGGTTATATTTTCTGCAGTTACCTGAAAGATGCGATCACCAAAGTAAGCCAGCATGATACCAGCGGTAAATTAGTCCGGGAGATTGCATTGCCCGGCCCGGGTACGGCTTCCGGTTTTTATGCCAAACAGGAAGAGAAAGAAATGTATTTCACCTTCACTTCGTATGTTAACCCGGCCACTATTTACAAAATGGATATTGCCAGTGGCAAAAGCGAAGTATATAAAGAATCAAAAGTGCAGTTTAACCCGGATGAGTATGAATCCAAACAAATTTTCTATACTTCAAAGGATGGGACAAAGATCCCGATGATCATCACCCATAAAAAAGGTATTGAATTGAATGGAAGGAATCCCTGCCTGCTCTATGGCTATGGAGGTTTCAGTGTCAGTCTCACTCCCTGGTTCAGTACCTCCACGATCATTTTATTAGAGAACGGTGGTATCTATGCTGTGCCCAACCTGCGGGGTGGTGGAGAATATGGCGAAGACTGGCATAACCAGGGTGTGAAAACCAAAAAGCAAAATGTGTTTGATGATTTCATCGCTGCTGCCAGCTATCTCGTCGATAATAATTACACTTCAAGAGACCTGCTGGCTATTGAAGGTGGCAGTAACGGCGGTTTGCTGGTGGGTGCCTGCATCACGCAGCAACCGGGTATGTGCAAAGTAGCATTCCCTGCGGTGGGAGTAATGGATATGCTGCGCTATCATAAATTCACGGCAGGTGCAGGCTGGGCATATGATTACGGAACATCAGAAGAAAATAAAGAGATGTTTGAATACCTGTACAAATATTCACCGGTGCACAATGTAAAAGAAGCGGCTTATCCCGCCACGATGGTCACCACCGCTGATCACGACGACAGGGTGGTGCCTGCACATTCATTCAAGTTTGCAGCAGCCATGCAGGCCAGCCAAAAGGGAGCTAATCCTGTGTTGATACGGATAGAAACAAAAGCAGGACATGGAGCCGGGAAAAGCACCCAGCAAACCATTGATGAACAAACCGACAAATGGAGCTTTATGTTTTATAATGTCGGGGTACTACCTGATTATGATTAACGCATTATACAAACTGCCGGAAGAACCGGCAGTTTGTATTTACAGGTTACAATAAAGCCATGAAACATATCGTTTGGGTTTAAATCAAATTTTCTATGCGCCGGATACTACTGCTGCTCTTCACATTTTTTTTCTTGCTAAAAACATACAGCCAGTCGGTTGATACCACGGTTTCGCAACTGGCGAAGGTGAATGTATTTGTAACCGATATGAAAAGCAAGCCTTCTAAAGGAGAAACAGTTTTATTCCGGAGTGAGAAAACAAAACAAACCTTCGGCGGCCGTTCGGATGCGGCAGGCAAATTCAGTTTGCAGTTAGCACCGGGGGATACTTATATGATCACGGTAAAAAGCCTGACCGACACTACGAAATATGGCAAGATCGAAATACCGGCTTTAGGTCCCGATGAATTTTTTACCGATCCTTTTAAAGTGAATGTGAAATTTGAAGAGGCCAAAAAATACACCCTGGATAATGTGCATTTTGATTTCGGCAAAGCCACGCTGCGGCCCGAATCATTTCCTGAACTGGAAGAACTGGCTGCCTATTTAAAGAATAAGGAAACGATCAGGGTTGAAATAGCAGGGCATACGGATAATGTAGGCAAGGATGCCGATAACCTGAAGCTGTCGCAACAAAGAGCCGATGCTATCAAAGCCTGGTTGCTGAAAAAAGGAATAGCCCCGTCAAGGGTGATCGCCAAAGGCTATGGCGCTGCACAACCCGTAGCCGATAATGATACCGATGAAGGAAGGCAGCTGAACCGCCGGACCGAAGTACGGATTCTCTGATCTCTTTACTCACACAAATTGATCGACTCCACCGATTGGGTACTGAACCGTATCCGGTTGACCTTATTCGCCTTGTTAAAATACAGGATCAGGATGCCATAGGAGGTTTGATAGGCATCCCAGCTAACATCTTTGATCTTTGGATTGCCCAGCCATTTGAACAGACCAGTACGACTGGCACCCAGCAGGGGAATACTCAGTTTGCCTTTGAAGGCCGGGCCGATCTCCACGTAATCTCTTTTGGTATAGAAATAAATGTCCTTGTCTTTGTAGAAAACAGTGCCGCCGCATTTGGCGGAATCCGATTCGGCTTCTGCACTGGTAAAACAGGGAAATATTTTTTTGATCTGCCCTTGTGTGGATTTGGGATCAAGGTCGCCAATACGGCCATCCAGGATATCAATATTAAAAGGAGGGCAGACAGTCGTAGTCTTTAACTGGGCCATGGCCAGCAGGCAGCTGCATACTAAACCAGCAAGAACGATGAGCTTTTTCATGTGTTGTGTTTTAAAGAACGGGATTGGCTGGTGATTTTTGATGGCTTTGCTATACAAGCAAAATCCCTGCTAAACATTTCAAAAGAAGCGTTCTTTCGTAACTTTCTGTCATGGTAACCGTAGCTGCCGTAAGACAATTAGCATTATCCCTGCCCGAAACGGAGGAGAAAAGCCATTTTGAAACACCTGATTTCCGGGTGAAGAATAAGATATTCGCCACGATCAAAGCCGATAAACAACTGATGAAGGTAAAGCTCTCTGCTGTTGACCAGTCTGTTTTTTGTTCTTTTAATACAACTGTCATCTATCCCGTACCGGGAGGCTGGGGCCAGCAGGGTGCCACCTATATTGAACTGAAGAAAGTAAAGAAAGCCATGTTGCTGGATGCACTGACCACGGCATGGAAGAATGTGGCACCTAAGAAAATGGCAGCAAAATATTTTGCTTGAATACGGGAAGAAACTTATTTCAATCTTTCCAGTACACCTCTCCGCTTCACAATATTCTTATAATCCCACTGGATCTTTTCTGATTTTTTCAGCCAGCGTTTCAGGTCTTTGGTATTCACCTGTTCAGCAGCCGTGTACCGTATTTCAGCGGCTTTAAAACTGCCTTCGTTTTGTAAACCTTCTTCTTCAAAAGACTGGCCGCTCCAGAATAAAAGGCGGATACAGTTCTTCAGTTTACTGTAGCCCACCACCGGGTTCCCGCCCAGGAACCAGACCGGGTGTGCATGCCATATCTTATTCTCCGCCTTCGGCAAAGCCGCATCAATTTCTTTGGCCAGTAACTGGCATATCTCTTTGTCGGGTTTTGATTGGGCGTTGTTGTAGGCTTGTATGTCTTTGTTCATGGTTTAGAAATTACAAGTGTTATTTATGGAGAAGTCTTTGGAGCTTTTCGGGGGATATCCCGGATGCTGCAATATACAGGACATAGCAATTGCTGGTCTGGCAGGAACATAAGGTTTATTAGATCCATGTTGAAACCAAATTTATATTACAACTTAATCTTTGTTTGAAATCATCTATAAATTTATCTGTGAAACTTGGCCAATTGTAAAACGTAAACCCTAAATCACTAAACCCCCATTCAGGTGTAAACTTAAATTGATGAATGTCTGTCGCGACATTGCATAAAGGACAGATTAAATTATTACATTTATTGTCACCCCATTCGTTCAAAAAATCCCAGTCTTCGTTTGCGATGTTTTGCCTGCAATTTGGACAAATGAGTTCTTCCATTCCATTTTGTCCTGTATGGAAAATTCGTCGTTCCGTAATTATTTCAAGCCCGTTTACTGTCAAGTCAAAAGGTAAATATTGAGGTTGCTTCGTTACACTTTTTGCGCCACCTGATATTTCGTAGCCGTCACTTGAACTAAGTATGCAATCAGAAGGTATTGGCTTAACTATGTCCAACGAAATAAGCCATTCTAAAATTTCTTTTGCTTTAATTTCTTTCCCCGGGTAAACTGATAGTCTTGGTACAATTGAAATACTATGGTCGCTCATAAATAATTATCCTGCTGGTGAAAGTAGTAAAGCCAATTGGTCATACATAACACACTAAATTTACAACGCCATTTTGAATTCCGATAGAATTGAAAAGGAAATGACATTTTAGCCCTGCGCTTTTTACCAGCCTGATAAATAGTTACTTCTCATTGCCCCTTCACTTCATTCTCTAACGGCAACCCGCTTTCAAAATCACTTAGATTTTTCAAAGTCACCAGGGCTATTTGCTCTAAGGCCTCTTTGGTAAAAAATCCCTGGTGGGAAGTGATGAGTACATTAGGAAAACTGGTGAGCCGGGCAATCACATCATCCTGCATGATGCTGCCGGAAAGATCTTTGAAGAATAATTTCTCTTCCTGCTCATACACATCAATACCGAGATAACCGAGTTGCTCTTTCTTCAGGGCTTCCACAGCATCGGCTGTATTGATCACCGCCCCGCGGCTGGTATTAATAAGCATCACGCCTTTTTTCATTTTCGCAAAGGAATCCTTATTCACCAGGTGTTTGGTTTCCGGGAGTAAAGGGCAATGCAGCGAGATGATATCGCTTTCCTGCCAGATGGTATCCAGTGTTGTATACAGCACACCTGCTTTGCTCATTTCTTCAGAAGGGTAGAGGTCATGGGCCAGGATGCGGCAGCCAAAGCCCAGCATGATACGGCAAAAACAACGGCCGATGATACCCGTACCGATCACACCCACTGTTTTACCATGCAGGTTAAAACCCAATAAATTCTCCAGCGAAAAATTGCTGTCCCGCACCCGGTTATACGCTTTATGAATTTTCCGGTTCAGCGTCAGGATGAGGGCCGCAGCATGTTCCGCCACCGCTTCGGGTGAATAGGCAGGCACCCGCACCACTTTGATGTTATTGGTAGCAGCGGCCGCCAGGTCAACATTATTAAAACCGGCACAACGCAGGGCGATGATCCTGGTACCGTTGGCCGCCAGTTGTTCAATAACGACTGCATTGGCTTTATCATTTACAAAAAGACAAACCGCATCATGGCCCTGGCTTAAGGCCACGGAGTTTTTATTCAGCGATACATCAAAATAGGTCAGTTCATGGCCGGAACTATTGAAACGGTCGAAATATTCCCGGTCGTATGATTTGGTACTGAAGAAAGCTGTTTTCATGATAAAGTGGATGGTTATGGAGGAAGGGCGAAGATAGGGAGCAATGGGAGTTGTATTACTACTTAAGTAAGTATTTGAAACAATAAGGCAACAGTTTGTATCAACCTAATTATTGTTCAGCTAAACCCCAAAAAACTTGGTTTTTTACACAGTTCATGTGGGCTGTAGTTAATTTCTTGGTGGTATTTCTACTTCTTCATCAATAACTTTTACGAAAATATATGTTTTGCGGACGTCGCTTTTTAGGCTTTTCATTTCGATTTCCAATCTGCCGTTAGCAATAAACTTTACTTTATCCGTCTCAGTACTTTTGTCTGCCCAGATTATTACTAATTTTTTATTGTTTATAAATTTATAGGTACCTTCTTTGCGATTTTTGGGCGGAGTCGGGTCGTTAATAGGCCGACTGAATTTTTCGATGGTACCATCGTCGTGTATAAGTAAAGAAAATGAAGTAGTAGAATCTTGCCAAAGCCATGCACCAACAATATTATTTAATTGGGAGTAACATATGGTAGATGTCAAAACGAGAAATATGGGGAGCATTATTCTTTTCATTTTTTGAAATTTTTTAATTACTGCTAACATTCGAGGCTTGGCGCAGGGCTGGTATTTAATAACTGTCTGGCGTCAACTGAAGCTGATTAAAACCTGATGATGAAGTTAACAACTAAAAGCCAAATAGAATTCGGTTAAGCCCGATACTAGCTGATAGTAGAAAAACGGTGATTGTTATTCCTTCCGCCAGTCTTTCTACTCTTTTGTCAGTCGCCACATTCCGAAAGGGTTTTCAAATTGTTCGTCTCCTTTGTATGGTTGATTTAACTCTTCTGTAATTCTATACTTTGTTGATTCTATACTTGTGCTAAATGTCTGGCTGTTTTGTATTGTTGGTTTGTCAACAATTTGATAGTATCCAAAAATCCTAATTAAGTTAGCAGCAGTTTGGAATTCCTCACCTGATGTAATTGTGTCTTTATAACCTAAATTCTGCATTCCGCAAGAATAAACAGAGCCTTCTTCGTTGACAATTGAGTCAACTACAAACATTTCATACAAGTTTGATTCTTTAAATGATTCAAGCATGCTATACCACTTGTCTTTTTCAAATGCTTTGCCTGTTGTTTCAATTTTAATTCCAATCCCACCCGCTTTTAGGATAGCTTCCGCAGCAAACGCTATATATTCAGCTTCTTCTAAGCTTCCTGTCTGGCCAGAAATATAAATCACATGCTTGTGGTTTCCAATTTGCTCCAGAAAGTTGCCAGTCACTCTAGTTGCCATGCCAGCATATTTAAAAGATTCTTGCATTCTTTCATCATGTTCGCAAAATTCAATAGTATAATATCTTTCCTTCTTAGCATTCATAAGAATATGACCTGCCGCTAAATATTCTCCGTTTGTTGAAGCTACTACTGATAGTATGAATTCGTCCCAAGTATTCCAAATTCCCGGAATGCAAATGATGGTTGTAAAAGTTATCGGTAATATGTCTGGCTGAACAGTTTTTTTCTTAAAAGGCCACATAAAAGTAGAATGTCGGTCAAAGGTTACACACAACACATAAATTTACACTGTCCAATCTCAACTTTCAAAAATTAAGGAGTTTGAAAACCCTTAGTTTTTTATTCCAGTAATCTTCTCTTAGTACCCAGCAGCGGGTATAAAACCTTCTGGGTTTATCAGTACATTTAAGCAAATAACCCACCATGCTTTACTTACTCGATGCCGGCGGTGCCGGGCTCTATTATTTTTTCTTTGCCTTGTTTGTTGCTTTTGTGCTCTTCGCCATCCTGGCCGAGGCGGTGGTCATGATACTGATGAAGTACAATATAAAATTCAAAAAAGCCTTCCTGGATTCCTTCCTGGCCAACCTAGCTACGTTTACGCTTGGTTTTGTGCTGATTGAATTTGTAAGTGATTTTTTTAATTCCACCGACTTGTTCAACCTGTTTGTGCTATATATCATGTCGGTACTGATGGAATGGGGCGTTCTGTTTCTTCTGAACAGGGCCAAACCTGCAAAGCAAAGTTTTGTGGTGGCAGTAGTGATGAACGTTCCCACCTATGCCTTCCTGGTTCTTATCGGGATGGGAAGATGAACCGGAAAGCGGTCATATTATTCCTGGCACTGGGGCATGGCCTGAATGATCTTATTGCCGGCTATTTTCTCGGCAGGCTGGTACAATTGAATGCAGACCTCTTTCAAATAAGCCTTGGCCTTTTCCTGTATAATTTAATCGCTTTTGGCGGCCAGTACCCGGTTGCCCTGTGGCTGGAGAAATGGAAACAACCCAAACGTTTTTTGCTGCTGGCTTATGGATTGAATGTTTTGGCGGTTAGTTTTTTCCTGCCGGCACCGCAATTATCCATTGTGCTGGCCGGGGTGGCTTCGGCAATCTATCATGTGGCAGGCGGTACGGTGTGTGCCCGGCAAAATAAAGCCGCAGATATTGGTTTGTTTGCTGCACCGGGTGTGATGGGTCTGATAGCCGGTGGTTACTGGGCTTATGCCGGTGCTGATATTTGGCTGTACCTCCTTGTGGCGGCATCTGTATTCCTGGGTGGAATTTATTTTGTACCGGTAAAGGATGCAGAACAAAAAGATATAGTTCAATCAGCACCTGCAATCTCACTTGACCGGCACGATATCATCATGATCATTTTGCTGACGGTCATCTCTCTCCGTTCGGTGATCTGGAATATCTTCCAGCTTATTCACGAAAAAGATTATCACTGGCTGATCGCTATTGCCGCCGCTGCTTTTATGGGTAAGATAGCAGGCGGCTGGATCGCTGACCGGGTAGGATGGCGGTTTTATACGCTGGTATCGCTGGCAGCAGCCACCCCGCTGCTGAATTTCTTTAAAGATGAATTATTACTGTTCTGTATCGGAATCGGGTTGCTGCAATCGGGCATCCCGGCCACCACGTCCCTGCTTATCCATTCCATGAAGGGAAGAACAGAACAGGCGGTCGGGCTATCTTTTGGAACAGCTATCATATTGGGGGCTCTTGTGTTTTACAGTCCCCTGCGGCCCTGGTTATTTTCGGATGCCGGGGGTTGGTTCGTGGCGGTCCTTCTGCTGGTTCTTATTGCCTTTTTAAGGCCCTGGCAAAAGAAATTTTTACTTCCCTGAAGCTTGTAAATCAGCCTACTTGCCGGTTGCCGGGTTATCCCCGTTTTTGGTTATTCCGTCGGTGTTGCGGAAAGCATTAATTTACAAGGGAACGGCAACCATTTATCCCCGTTTTCCGATTTAGCTGATGAAACCCGATCAATATTTGCTTTCAGCTGAGGAATTGACCTACCATGTCGGGGCTTGTGCCCTGAATAAAAGAGAGAGTCAGAAAATCATCTACAACTCTTTCTATGGCTATGCTATGGCCATCTGCGACCGTTACACCAACAATGTTGATGATGCTGTGGAGATACTGAATGATGGATTCCTGAAAGTTTTCCGGGAGATACATCATTACAGTCCGGCTTATGCGGATGTGGTCAGTTCCTTCAAGGGCTGGCTGCGGAAGATCATGGTCTATACCGCCATTGATCATTTCCGGAAATACCATAAGCAACGGATGATAACGGATATTGACCCGGTGATCATGCAGGTGCCTGCCAAAGGAGAGGATGCGGTGGATAAGATATCGTATGATGAGATCATCCGGGGCATACAGGACCTCTCGCCGGGGTACAGGACGGTGCTGAACCTATTTATCATTGACGGGCTGAGCCATGATGAAATTGCTGCGCAACTGGGCATTTCAACGGGTACTTCTAAATCGAATTTGTCCAAAGCCCGGAGACAGTTGCAAAAGATATTATTTAAACAAAATCAAACAGAGGAAGCGAAAAATGCAGTTTGACGATTTTGATAACAGGATAAAAGATGCGGCAGATAACCATCACCCGACCTATGATGAAAAGGCCTGGGATAAGATGGAAGCACTGCTGGATAAGCATATGCCGCAACCCGAGAAAAAAAGAAGACGTTTCTTTTTCTTCTGGTTGTTTGCGTTGCTTTTACTCGGTAGCGGTGCTGCCTGGCTGTTCATGGAGAAACCATGGAAGAAGGAAGAGTCCGCAACAGCTGTTGCCAGCACAGGTTCCGAAAAGAATACTAATAGAACAGTTACTCCCGGTTCAGCGGCAAGTTCAGCAACTGAAAACGAAAGAGCCACGACTCCTGAAAAAGATGCTACTACTGCCAACAATACAAATGCGGACGGAAGTTCAGTTACAACAGCAACTGATACTGATAAGAAAATAGTTGAGCCGGCAGGTGCAGGATCATTGAGTGATCAAAAGAGGTTTGTACAACCTGCGGGGATTGGTTTGAATAAAGAAGCTGAACAACTGATTACAACAAATTCCCCAGGTATTGGTAAAAAGAAAAAAACCACTAAAGCTGCACCAGTAAATGATAAAGCGATTGTTTCAGTAAACGTTCCTGATAAAATTGCTGAGCCGGTGACCATGCAGAAAAAAGAAACGCCTTCAATAAATACAACCAGTGATCCGGCAGCGGTAGTTTCGGGAAACAAACCCGTTAGTAAGGTTGCACCCACTTCAGTAAACGAAGAGAAGAAACCGGCGGCTGATCAACCAGCCATTGCTGAACCCAATGCAGAAGCCCCTGTGGCAACAGAGCCGGTTGCCAAAAAACAAGCTGCAAAGCAAAAAGAGAAAAGCCCCTTCTTTATCAGTGTATCAGCCGGTCCTGATATCAGTGCCGTGGGTACCAGTACGCTTGGAAAGACAAGATTGCTTACGGGTGCAGGGTTAGGTTATACATTTAAAAACAGGCTTACGGTAAGAACGGGCTTTTATATGGCGAATAAAGTGTACACAGCATCGCCGGAGCAATATAAACCGGGAGTACCGATACCGGGTATACAATACCTGACGAAGATCGATGCTGATTGTAAAGTGTATGAGATACCGCTGAGTCTTTCGTATAATTTCAGTCGTTCTGAAAAGCAGGGATTCTTTGGAGGAGCAGCTGTTTCCACACTGATCATGAAGAAAGAAGACTATGATTATGTGTATAATTATCCCGGCCAGCCCACTTATACTTACAGGCATTCCGTTAATAATGAAAACAAGCACCTGTTCTCCATACTGACTTTATCGGGAGGTTACCAGCGTAAGCTAAGCAACACATTCTCCATAGCTGCTGAGCCCTATGTAAAAATTCCGTTGTCCGGGGTAGGCTTTGGTAATATTAAACTGAGTGGAACCGGTGTCTTATTTTCTGTACTGGTAAAGCCGTTTAACAAGCATACTAAAAAGACCAGTATGCTGAATAATGCGGTAACAAAATAATCGTACCATTACCCTTATCATTTCAAGGAGGTCATCAGCGGATGGCCTCTTTTAGTTTCCCCAGCGAAATGTTTTTATATTAATACCGGCGAGATCGAGTACCCGGTCAACAACCGTGGCGGCTACTTCTTCGATGGTTTGGGGTTTGCTGTAAAAGGAGGGAGTGGCCGGGCAGATAACAGCACCTGCCAGGGTCAGGGTCTCCATATTGCGGATATGAATAAGATTGTAGGGAGTGTCACGGATCACACAGATCAGCTTTCTTCTTTCTTTCAATACCACATCAGCAGCACGGGTGACCAGGTCATTGGATATGCCGGTAGCAATGCGTCCTAAGGTTCCCATCGAGCAGGGGATGATGATCATCGTATCGTATTGTCCCGAACCCGATGCAAAGGGTGCCATGAAATCAGTAGTGGAATAAAATTTAACCGGGTAATCCGCATAAGCTTTGTTGTCAAGCTCTGTTTCCCAGACCAGTTTGGCATTCTCTGTCATCACTACCGACAACTCATTCCATTGTTCTTTGGCGGCAAGCAGCTTGTCGAGCAGGTTCTTTGCATAGATGGAACCACTGGCACCCGTGATGGCAATAACTATTTTTTTCATGCTGTTATAACTGTTCAAAGCTGCAAAAAGTTGGTGGAAGATAGCTGAATTTGCGCAAACGTTTGCTTATACTACTTGTAGTTGTAAATCTACAAGCCCTGTTTAATTTAACTACAAAATTCATTGTTGAGCCATTGAGGTCAATCAAATATTCTCATTTCCTGCTGATTATTCGTCGTTTGGGCCAAAAAATTACAGCCAAATGTTTTGTGTTATGATATTAATAACGATATTAGCAATGAATTTTCATAGGATAAGGTTTAATGGTTAATGGTTTTTGATTAGGGCCCCCGACTTTCGAGTCGGGGTTCTTTTTTGTTCAACGAGTTTAAGGTTCTGATATTCCCATAAAAAAGCATCCACCAACGGGCGGATGCTTTTCTTTTTTCAGGGCTTAATAAGTTAGAACGCCTTGGGTTGTTTGGCGGGTTTTGCAGATTGCTGCGTATTGGAATTGCCCATATTTTCCAGTATCCAGTTGGTCATTTTGCTCCAGAGGTGGAAGGTGGTATTATCCAGTCCCCCGGATATACCGTGGTTCTTGTTGGGATAATAAGCACTTTCAAAATCAATATTGCTTTTTACCAGGGCGGTGATCATCTGGGTGGCATTCTGGAAATGCACATTATCATCTGCCGTGCCATGCACAATCAGGTATTTGCCTTTGATCTTATCAGTAAAGTTGATCGGAGAATTATCATCATAGCCTTTTGCATTTTCCTGGGGCGTCCGCATGTAACGTTCTGTGTAGATATTATCATAGAAACGCCAGTTGGTAACAGGAGCTACCGATACAGCAGCACTAAATACATCATTGCCTTTGGTGATGGCTAAGGCACTCATAAAACCGCCATAGCTCCAGCCCCAGTGACCGATATTGTCTTTGTCTACAAAAGACATATTGCCGAGGTATTTAGCCGCATCGATCTGGTCTTCGATCTCAAACTTGCCCAATTGCAGGTAGGTTTTCTTTTTAAATTCTTCGCCGCGGTAACCAGTACCGGTATTGTCAATGCTTACCACAATGAATCCTTTTTGCGCCAGCAACTGGTGCCACATACTAACAGCACCAAAACGGTTGGCTACTTGTTGTGAACCCGGCCCACCATAATTACAGAACAAGACAGGATATTTTTTAGAAGCATCAAAGTTGGCCGGCTTCAGCATCCAGCCGTTGAGGGTATCACCTTTACTGTTCGGTACTCTTATAAACTCGGCTTTACCGATAGCAAACTCATCCAGCTTTGTTTTCAGTTTATTGTTTTCATTCAATGTCTTTACCAGTTTGGCACTGATATTTTTCTTCTTATCAACCACAATATCATTCAGCGTTACCACCTGTGGTGTATTAAGATCCGAACGGTAATCCTGGAACTGTGTAAAGCTTTCATTCAGTTCTGTACGGTGCCATGCTTCGCCTTGTGTGAGCTGGTAAGTTTTCTTACCGGTGAAATCAGTTACAAACAGGTTGCGGTCCATCGGGCGGGGATAAGCCATCGTATAGTAAATACGTTTATTCACTTCATCCACACCATTCACTTCGGTTATTTCATAATTGCCTTTGGTGAGCTGTGTTTTTGTTTTACCATCCAGGCTGTAGAGGTATAAATGACGGTAGCCATTCATTTCACTGGTAAAAAGATAGTTCTTGCCATCTTTCAGGAACCACCAGTCATCATTGATCTCCACGAAGTATTTATTTTTCTCTTCGTATAAAACTGAACTGGCACCGGTCTGTGCATTTGTTTGCAACAGCTTCAGGTCATCCTGGTGACGGTTCATCCAGTACACCACCAGGTTGTTATCATCCTTGGTCCATTTGATACGGGGAATATAGATATCGCCCTGTTCGTACTGGGCTTTTACATCTTTGTTATTCGCCACATCGTAAATATGTATTTCCACTTTGGAATTCTCTTCACCGGCTTTGGGATATTTATAAGTGTATTGTTTGTTATACGTATTGTCGAATTGTGTGAACTGGTATTCCTTTACTTTGCTTTCGTCAAAGCGGTAATAAGCAATATAATTTCCTTTCGGGCTCCATTCATAAGCACGGGTGAATTCAAATTCTTCTTCGTATACCCAGTCGCAGTTGCCGTTGATGATCTCATTCCACTTGCCATCCGTGGTAACAGCTCTTGAACTGCCGGTGGCGATATCGTAGAGATAAAGATTGTTATTCTTTACATAGGCTATTTTACTGCCATCCGGAGAGAAAGTGGGGTGCATGACTTTTTCTGCATCCAGCTTCTTTGTTTTTTTAGCAATGATATCATGCAGGTAGGCTGTGGCTTTGGAAGACCGGCGGTAGATGGATTCACGGCCGCTGAAAACCAGGATTCTTTTTTTATCATCACTTACTAAATAATCGCCCAGCGAAATGGGTTTCCCGGCCTCATCCTTTATATCACCGGCCTTGACAAGGCTATCAATATCTTCCCCGGCAAAACCGGGAACAAACTCGCCGCGGAAAGTTCCTTTCTTATAAATGTCTTCGAGAGTGATCTGTTTTTGCTGGGCAACTGCCAGTACAGGGATCAAAAACAACAGCAGAAATAGCTTACGCATCATGATTGATTTTTAGACTATAAATGTACTGGAAACAAGCCAAAAGAACTTGCCGTACAAATAAAAAGACGGAACACACAAAAGTGGTTCCGTCCTATAAAAAGTAAGATGAGTTTACTTTGTTTCAGCCATATCGGGAATTGCTTCCACTTTGTATTCCCCTGCATCCAATTTTTTCTTGGTTTCGGAAAATGCTTTCAGTGTCAGCTCAATATCCTCATCATTATGAATAGCAGAAGGAATGAGGCGGTAAATGATATGTCCCTTTGGAATAACAGGATACACCACTATAGAAGCGAAAATGCCGTAGTTCTCCCGAAGGTCCATGACCATCGCTGTAGCTTCAGGCACATCACCCTTCATATAAACCGGTGTAACTACTGAATCAGTATTACCAATATCAAATCCTCTTTCTTTTAAACCATTCTGCAGCTTAGTAGCGTTGCTCCAGAGATTGGCTTTCAGTTCAGGATGATTGCGCAACAGTTCCAGTCGTTTCAGGTTACCCACCACTAATGGCATCGGTAAGCTCTTGGCAAATATTTGAGAACGGATATTATACCGGATAAAATCAATGATCTTTTTATCACCGGCCACAAAGGCACCAATAGAAGCCATTGATTTGGCGAAGGTGGAGAAATACAGATCAATTTTATCCTGTACACCTTGTTCCTCACCGGCACCGGCACCTGTTTTTCCTAATGTACCAAAACCATGTGCATCGTCCACTAATAAGCGGAACTGGTATTTGTCTTTTAAAGCAGCAATCTCTTTTAGTTTACCCTGGTCACCGGCCATGCCAAACACACCTTCGGTGATCACCAGTATACCGCCGGCTTTTTGTTTTTCTATTAAAGCAGTTGCTCTTTGTAATTGTTTTTCGCAATCTTCCAGGTCATTATGCTTGAATACATAGCGGTGGCCGGGATGTAAACGAACACCATCAATGATACAGGCATGGCTTTCGGCATCGTATACGATCACATCATGACGGCTGCATAATACATCAATGATGCTGACCATTCCCTGGTAACCATAGTTCAACAGGGCAGCGTCTTCCTTTTGTTCAAAAGCAGCGAGTTCAGCTTCTAATTGTTCATGCAGGTTACTGTTGCCACTCATCATCCGGGCACCCATCGGGTAGGCCAGGCCATAATCAGCGGCGCCTTGTGTGTCTGCTTTCCGCACTTCGGGATGGTTAGCCAATCCAAGATAATTATTCAGACTCCATACGATCATGTCTTTGCCACGGAATTTCATACGGCTGCTGATATCACCTTCCAGTTTTGGGAAAGCAAAATAGCCATGGGCCCTTTCACGGTGCTGGCCAAGCGGGCCGGCATTTTTCAATAAACGTTCAAAAATATCTGCCATATTATTTGTTTGTTACCTGTGAATAAACTGGCGCAAAGGTAAGGTTTTCAGCCTTTTGGAGAGTATGAACTTTCTCAGGCTTAGAAGTTTGGGAATGAGAGATTTAGAGAGAGATGTTTTAAAGGATACCTTCCAATGGGTATAGGAAGTAGCCGGATCAAGCTATATGTTTACAGCATAAATTATTTCAACATGAAAAAATCCGGACTTCTTCTTCTTGCCGTTATAGCGGCCGTATTTACCAATTTCAGTATCGCACAAAAAACACCCGTAAAAGTAATTACCCTTAAAATGCCAGGCGAGGATGGCAGTAATGCCGGAGCCGTGGTATGGCACCCCACATTGAAGAGATATTATACATCCATGATCGGGAATGCCATTTATCCCCTGGCGATGTTTGATGCCAAAGGAAAAATGATCGGCGAAGAAACGGAAGCTGGTCATGATCTGCGGGGTATGTGGTATAATCCCGCTACAAAAAATATTGAGTTTAATTGTTACGACCAGGGTGGTATCGGTCATCTTGTTCTTGAAAAAGACGGCACTGTGTCTGAAGCCCTGATTGACCTGGGGGGAATGAACCAGCCCACGGCGCAGGCCCTGGGAGTATATTATAAGAATGGGAACAGGATACTTTATCTCAATGAGAACTATGCTGCTGTTTTGTACGACAGCAAATCGGGTGAAATGACCAGGACCATTGTTACTATCAGTTTTGGATGCAAAACCAAAGATGAAGCAGATGCACAAACTGAAGATGATATATTAGATGAGGCTGAACTACGGAATGTGACCACGGTGCAATATACAGGAATAGCAAAGCAGGAACTGGCCATTTTGAATGTGGAGGACCACAAAATTGAATTGTACGATCAGAAAACAGGGCTGATAACACTGGAGATCAAATTGCCGGAAGAACTTTCATTGCAGCTGAATTTCAATTTTTGCTACAACAATGGTATCTGGTGGTTCTTTAATAAGGAAGCCAGGGAATGGGTAGGGTACAAATAATTTGCAATAATACCTGGCAAGAAAAATCCCGCCTGTTGATACGGCGGGATTTTTTATAAGCAATTGGTTTGTTGGGTTGTTGTTACGGGAAGATACCCAGTTCAGCATAGCTGGTGCCTACCTTATTGATAGCTACAACATAGGCGGCAGTACGCATGTCTGGTATCTCCGGATTGGCTTTCCAGGCATTCATGATCTCGTGTGTGGCAGAGATCATGGTTTCTTCCAGCCCGCTGTACACCAGGTCCACTTCATCGGCACCATGAACGATATACTCTTTATCTTTTTCACTCATCTTTTTACCAGACATTGATTCCATCTGGTTAACGATCTGGGTATTCATGTTCTCATTGAAACGTTTCTCCATTCTTCCGTACCGGACATGGCTCAGATTTTTCAACCATTCAAAATAAGAAACAGTTACACCACCTGCGTTCAGGTACATATCCGGAACCACGATAATTCCTTTTTTAGCGAACACTTCATCCGCATCCGGTGTTAGTGGCCCGTTGGCTGCTTCACCGATCAGTTTGGCTTTAACCCTCGGAGCATTCTCCCCATCAATCACATTTTCTAATGCTGCCGGAATAAGAATATCACATTCCATTTCCAGTGCATCTGTATTCTTGGCAAAATTGGTAGCTCCCGGGAAGTTCAAAATAGAGCCAGTTGCTTTGCGGTGATTGAACACCGCATCCACATCCAGTCCTTTATCATTCATGATTGAACCTTCATATTCAGCCAAACCAATGATAATTGCACCTGCATCCTGGAAGAATTTAGCAGAGTGATATCCCACATTACCCAATCCCTGCACCACCACTCTTTTTCCTTCCACACCTACCGGCATACCAAGACGTTTCATTACATCCGGCATATTACACACTTCACGCAGCCCGAAGAAAACGCCCAGGCCTGTTGCTTCACGGCGGCCACGAACGCCACCCTGTGTTACCGGTTTACCCGTTACACAACCTGCAGCATCAATTTCTCCGGGATGCATGGCACTGTAGGTATCAAGTATCCAGGCCATCTCTCTTTCGCCGGTTCCATAATCAGGAGCAGGAACATCAGTGCCGGGCCCGATAAATTTTTTCTTGATCAGTTCTGCTGTATACCGGCGGGTGATCTTCTCCAGTTCGTAAGGAGAGTATTTTCTGGGATTGATCTTGATACCACCTTTGGCTCCACCGAAGGGCACATTCACAATAGCACATTTATAGGTCATCAAAGCAGCAAGTGCCATTACTTCATCCTGGTTCACTTCTGCGGCAAAGCGGATACCGCCTTTGCAGGGTGTTTTGTGATGAGAGTGTTGCACCCGGTATGCTTCGATCACTTCAATACTTCCATCATCTCTTTTTAAAGGGAAACGCATTTGGAAAACAGCGTTACATTCCCTGATCTGTTCAAGGATACCCGGATCCCATTTTGTGAATTTGGAGGCTTTGTCAAAGCTTCTCTCGACGGCGCCGAAGAAACTGTAATGTTTGTCTGACATGAGTTGAAATTTAATTTAGCAATTTGCAATCGTTGATATAAGCAGAATTAATACCTGTGAAGCAGGGCATTAGTTCATTAAGGGAGATTAATTTTCTTTTTCCAGTTTGCTGATCTTGCGATCCAGTCTTACCACATACAGCACCAGGCCGATCAATATGGTGAGCATAACGGCCACCACCACATAGATCCTTCCGTTGCTGCGCATCTGGTCGGCCATTTCCACCGGCTTATCCTGTGCAAAGCTGGCAACAGACAACAATAGTATGGTCAAAAGCAGTGTTATCTTTTTAAGAATACTCATTGCATCATCTTTTTTTCTTTAAGTAAGCTCAATCGTATTTTGATAGTGGTGATCCAGACCGCTAATAATGTCCAGCCAATAACGGCCGGGTAAAAAACGATCCGCATACTGCTATCTATATCGCTTGTATTGAGTGCAGGGTTTCCTTCCCGTCCCGGATGGAGGCTAGGTAATATCCGGGGAAGTATCCAGATGGAAGGGAACAACATCGCATAGGCAAAGATGTTGTACACCGCACTGATCCTTGCCCTTTTGTCCATATCATTAATAGAATCACGGAGAACCAGGTAGGCAAAATAGATCAGCAGGCCAATAGCGGCCCCGATCAGTTTGGGCTCTCTTGCCAGTGCACTGAAAGATTCAAAAGCCGGGTTATTGGGATCAGCCCAGGTATAACTCATCCAGATGGCCCCGGTCACATAACCCAGTATACCCATCACAATACCCACCACAGCATACTGGCGGGCATAGATATCGTACTTATGATTAAAGGTCCGCAGGTAACGAACTGCATTGACCACGGAAATGGTAAACAGGATCATCATCGCAAACCACATACAAACATGGAAATATAAATTGCGGATCGTTTCCTGCAGGGCGGGAAGACGGGGCACTTCCGTGAGAATGCCGGCAGTAAATGTGTATACTAATAAGATAACACTTACGATCTTCCACCAGGACTTGTACATATAGTTTTTTTCGTCGGTCATTGGGCAGCCAAAAGGAAGGCTTACAGGCTAAAGTGAAGCAAAAATAAGGGGAAAAGAGAATATCAAACAGAAGAACATTAGTACCGGGACATGATGTTGGTATTACACGTCTGCTTGCTGCTGCAAAGCATCAGTCTTTCCAGAGAAATGGAAACAGGATAACAGCCAGCAGGATAACCATTATGTCAAGTGCCACTAACAACAGAACAGTATTAAGTGGGATAGTTAATAAAGGAGCAAAAGCTGCATTGGATAAACGCATCAGCAATAAAAGCTGTGGTAAAATAATTGGGAAACCCAGTACCGCCATGATGGCCGCATTTTGTTGTGCTTTGGCAGCAATAGCAGCTAAAAAGGTAAATACAAGGCTGAGACTCCAGCCACCGAGTAATACAAGCCCTACAAATGGTCCCACTTTATTGATAGGGCTTCCGAGGAAAAGACTGAATAATAAGAGACTCAGCATGCTCATGGCCAGCATCAGGAGGGAGTTGAACATCAGTTTGGCCAACACAAAATCACGGGGGCTGGCAATGGAATAAAAATAAAGCATACGACCACGGCTTTCCTGTAAAAAACTTTTGGCCACCGCATTGATACAAATGAATAACTGGATCACCCAGAAAAGGCCATTCCAGACTTTGGCTTCTGGTTCGTTGATGGCCATATATAACACAAAGATGGTAGCCCCGATATACAGTAAGATGCCGTAAAAGCTGTATTGCTGTCTCACTTCCAGCAAAAGATCTTTTTTAAAAAGGGTATATATCTGGCGAAAGGCAGTCATATTATTTTTCGTTATAGCATTTCCGGCAACGGGGTTCATAAGCATCAGTGGCACCCAGCATTACCTGGTCCTCATTAGGGATTTTACGGTAGGAATAATTAGCAATATTACCACACTGCATACAAATGGCATGTAGCTTGGTCACATAATCCGCTTTGGCCATGATAAAAGGCATCTGGCCAAAAGGTTTGCCGAGATAATCCATATCCAGGCCTGCCACAATGACCCGGATACCTTTGTAGGCCAGCTCGTCACAAACATTGGCTATCTCCTCGTCAAAGAACTGGGCTTCATCGATACCGATGACATCCACATCATTGGCCATCAGCAGTATCTTTTGCGAATTATCAATCGGTGTTGACTGGATCGCATTCGTATCATGCGATACGATCTTCACTTCGTCATAGCGGATATCAATTGCCGGTTTGAAGATCTCCACTTTCTGGTTAGCGATCTTCACTCTTTTCAGGCGGCGGATCAGTTCTTCGGTCTTGCCACTGAACATAGAACCGCAGATCACTTCGATCCATCCACGGCGTTCACCACTGATATTAGGTTCAATAAACATTGTTAAGATTTATTTTTCCTTATCTCTTAATAAGTATTCTGGTAAAGTATTTGTAATTTCAAACCACCCCAACAGGCGGCCAAAAGTAGCACAATGGAACGAATAGCAGCACTGATACAGCAACTTAAAGAACAATTTGATCAGAAAGCTGACCCCGGTCAGTTGCAAAGAACGGTACAGCTACTTCAGCAGGAAATAGCCAAGCTGCAAACCCCCGGTCCGAAAACATTGGGTACTTCCAAAGTGGCGGTTATGATGCCGGCTTCCATGAATGTGCCGGCACAATATGAAAAATTTGCTCCCAAACCTGTGGCAGAAGAAATACCGGCGGTGAAAGAAGTAAAGGAAACACTACTGGTGGATGAAGGCACCATATCTGTAGTGCAGAAAAATGGTCAGTTGGATATGCTCTTCGATCCGATGACCGAAATTCCTACTTTATCGCACCAGCCTAAAGAAGTAAATGATGCCGGTTTGCAACAGGAATCATTGAACGATAAACTGAAACATGGCAAAACGGAACTGGTGGAAGTATTGAAAGAAACACCGATCAAAGATTTGCGCAAGGCGATTGGTATCAACGACCGGTTCTTATTCATCAATGAACTGTTCAGAGGCGATGAAGCCATGTATGAACGCAGTATCAAAACGATCAACAGTTTTAATATTTATCCAGAAGCTGAATACTGGATCAGCCGGGAGCTAAAAGTAAAAATCGGCTGGAGTAATGACAATACCACCGTACAGCATTTTGATCAGCTGGTTAAAAGACGTTTCTCCTGAATAAACTGAAGAATTTTTTGGGTCGCTCCTTTGTTGGATCGTACAAAATCTCCTGCTGCCCTGCACCTGAATGTGTATTCGCCATTATCAGTTAACAACGCTTCAAGTAATTGCTGCAGCAATATGCCGTCTTTCTTTTCATCAGCAAAAGAGATAGCACCGCCTGCTTGTACCAGTCCCACTGCCTCTGTGTATTTGTGAAAGTAGGGCCCGAATAAAACGATCTTGTTATACACCGCAGCTTCCAGCACATTATGAACACCATTTGTTTTTAAACCACCGCCGATATAAGTGATATCGGCATATTTATACAATTTTGATAACATCCCCACATTATCAATAATAAGGCAATTGTAAGCCTGGAGTCGGGAGTCGGGAGTCAGTAGTTGTGAGTAGCGGATGGAATTGGGGAATAGTTTTTCAATCTCTGCCAGGTGCTTTTCATTGATCTCATGCGGTGCGAGGATCAGTTTTAAGGAAGGGATGCTGTTATTAGCAATCGCTTTCTGCAAGACCTCCTCATCTTCCGGCCAGGTGCTGCCGGCAACAATGATCTTGCTGCTCCCGGCAAATTGTTCAATGGCAGGAACAGGTTTGAATTGCTCAGCAATCTCAATCACCCTGTCAAATCTCGTATCGCCGGATACAGTGCAGATATTTGCAAGCCCGATCTCATCGATCAGTTTTTTTGATGTTGCTGTCTGAACGAAGAGATGATCAAATCTTGACAACATCTTTCGCTGCATGGCTCCATACCATTTGAAAAAAGACATGTCTTCCCGGAAAAGCGCAGAAACTAATATCAGGGGAATATTCCGGTATTTGACCTTTTTCAGGTAGTAAAACCAGAACTCGTATTTCACAAAGATGACCAGCGATGGATGAACGATCTCTAAAAAACGTTTGGCATTCCGGGGACCATCTAGCGGCAGGTAAAAAACCCAGTCGGCACCATCATAATCTTTTCTTACTTCATAACCGGAGGGAGAGAAGAAAGTCAGCAGGAATTTATGAGCAGGATATTGCAGTTTCATTTTTTCCAGCAATGGCCGCCCTTGTTCAAATTCGCCCAGGGAGGCACAATGCATCCAAACAATCTTCTCTTGTGGCGGGATAGCAGCCTCCAGTTTTTCGAAGATATCCCTTCGCCCTTTCACCCATTTTTTAGCCTTTGGGTTAAAGAGAGCAGCGAGGTGAGTACCCAGCCGGAAAAGCAACAAAAATATATTGTAGAAAAAGACGCTCAAGCCATTGATTTTAAATACCGGGCAAAAGTAAAAGCATTCAAGGAAACTACCTGTATTTTACTATTTTTGCGACACTTTTAATGCAAATAGTCACACATGCGGCCCATCCAGATGGTTGATACCAAAACCCAGTACCAGAAAATTAAATCGGAAGTTGATAAAGCTGTCCTGGAAGTAATGGAGAGTTCTGCTTTTATTAATGGGAAACCGGTGCATGATTTTGCGGCTTCTTTATCTTCTTACCTTGGTGTCAAACATACTATTCCCTGTGCCAACGGAACAGATGCCCTGCAAATAGCGATGATGGCCCTTGGCCTGCAACCCGGTGATGAAGTGATCACCCCTTCCTTTACCTATATTGCCACAACAGAAGTAATTGCCTTATTGCGACTGACTCCTGTTTTCGTGGAAGTGGATGCCAAAACATTTTGTATGGATCCGGCGGCACTTGAAAAAGCGATTACGCCAAAGACTAAAGCAATTGTTCCTGTGCATCTATACGGCCATGCTGCACCGATGGAAGAGATCATGGCGATTGCCCAAAAACATAACCTCTATGTGATAGAAGATAATGCCCAGGCTATTGGTTGTGATTATAATTTTTCAGACGGGACTAAAAAGAAAACCGGTTCGATCGGGCATATCGGAGCCACTTCTTTTTATCCTTCAAAAAACCTGGGGGCTTTTGGCGATGGGGGTGCTATATTTACTAACGACGATGCGCTTGCTGCTAAAATGAAAATGGTGGCTAATCACGGGCAAAGCAGGCAATATTATCATGATGTTGTCGGTTGTAACAGCCGGTTAGATTCTATACAAGCTGCTATCCTGGATATCAAACTGCAGCACCTTGACGAATATGCTGTGGCAAGGAGAAAAGCTGCTGATTTTTATGATAATGCTTTTGCCGGTAATCCTAAAATTACCACACCTTACCGGGCTGCTTATTCCAGCCATGTTTTTCATCAATATACCGTGTTGTTGGAAGGAGTGAACCGGAATGGATTGAAAGAATTCCTGGCAGAACATAAGATACCGGCAATGATCTATTACCCTGTGCCGGGGCATAAGCAGAAGATGTTTGAGCAGTTTAATGTGGCCTCCAAAGAGATGCCGGTGACGGATTGGTTAACGGAAAGAGTGATCTCTTTCCCCATTCATACAGAACTGGATGAAGAGCAACTGAATTATATCTGCTCAGCAATTATAGAATTCGTAAACCAATAAACCACTTAATAAATTAATCTATGAAAATTGCAGTTGTTGGAACGGGCTATGTAGGCCTTGTAACCGGAACCTGCTTTGCCGAGACAGGCAACAATGTCACCTGCGTTGACATTGACAGCAATAAGGTAAACAAGCTGAAGAATGGCGAGATCACCATTTATGAACCCGGTCTTGAAAAATTATTTCTCCGTAACCTGAAAGAAGAACGATTATATTTTACCACTGACCTGGCAGCAGGCGTGAAAGATGCTGAAGTTATTTTCCTGGCATTGCCCACACCGCCGGGCGAAGATGGTTCTGCTGACCTGAAATATGTGCTGGGTGTTGCCGAAGACCTCGGAAAGATCCTTACTGATTATAAAGTCATCATTGATAAAAGCACCGTGCCTGTTGGTACGGCTGAAAAAGTACATGCAGCCGTTGCCAAAAATGCAAAGACTTCTTTTGATGTGGTCAGCAACCCTGAATTTTTAAGAGAAGGAGTAGCTGTTGAAGATTTTATGAAACCGGATCGGGTGGTGATCGGTACTTCTTCTGAAAGAGCTAAGAAATTAATGGGTGATTTGTATGCGCCTTTTGTGCGCCAGGGCAACCCGGTGATATTTATGGATGAACGTTCTGCCGAGCTGACCAAGTATGCAGCCAACTCATTCCTGGCAGCTAAAATTTCTTTCATGAATGAGATTGCCCGGCTTTGTGAAAAGTTGGGTGCTGATGTGGATATGGTGCGCCGCGGTATCGGCAGTGATGACAGGATCGGTAAACGCTTCCTGTTCCCCGGAATTGGTTATGGCGGAAGCTGCTTTCCCAAAGATGTGCAGGCATTGGTAAGATCATCTGCAGAAGTGGGATATGATTTTGAAATATTGAATGCAGTGATGAAAGTAAATGAAGACCAGAAACTGCACCTGATGCCCGGGATCAAAAAATATTTTAATAATGACCTGAAGGGAAAACATTTTGCTTTATGGGGACTTGCTTTCAAGCCCAATACCGATGATATCCGGGAAGCACCGGCTTTGTACATGATCGAAGAACTGACGAAAGCGGGAGCTACGGTTTCTTCATTTGACCCGGAAGCCATGAAGAATGTAAAAGCCATGATCGGTGATAAAATTGAATATGCAGAGAACCAGTATGCTGCTTTAAAAAATGCAGATGCACTGATCATTGCTACCGAGTGGAATGAATTCCGCACCCCTGATTTTTCAAAGATCATAACCAGCCTTAAAAACAAAGCTATCTTCGACGGACGTAATTTATTTGACCTGGGAATGATCCGTGATCTCGGGTTTCATTACGAAAGCGTAGGAAGAGCCACCATAAACTAATTCATCCATGCAACAAAAAAGAGTACTTGTAACAGGTGCAGCCGGTTTTCTCGGATCACATCTCTGTGATCGTTTCATCAAAGAAGGTTTTTATGTTATCGGCATGGATAACCTGATCACCGGCGACCTGAAAAATATTGAACACCTGTTCAAACTGGAGCAGTTTGAATTTTATCATCATGATGTTACCAAGTTCATTCATATTCCGGGACAACTGGATTATATCATGCATTTTGCTTCTCCCGCCAGCCCGATCGATTACCTGAAAATTCCGATTCAAACCTTAAAGGTAGGTGCGATGGGTACGCATAATTGTTTGGGATTAGCCAAAGCAAAGAATGCAAGAATGCTGGTGGCATCCACCAGTGAAGTATATGGTGACCCGCTGGTGCACCCGCAAACAGAAGAATACTGGGGTAATGTGAATCCTGTCGGTCCAAGAGGAGTGTATGATGAAGCCAAACGATATATGGAATCGATCACAAGAGCCTATCATACTTTTCATGGTGTGGATACAAGGATTGTCAGGATATTCAATACCTATGGTCCGAGAATGCGGCTCAACGATGGAAGAGCTTTACCTGCATTTATCGGGCAGGCATTAAGGGGAGAGGATCTTACTGTATTTGGCGATGGATCACAAACAAGAAGTTTTTGTTATGTGGATGACCTCGTGGATGGTATTTACAGGTTGTTGCTGAGTGATTATACTATGCCGGTCAATATTGGTAACCCCAACGAAATTTCCCTGAAAGATTTTGCAGAAGAGATATTGGCCTTAACAGGGAATAAAGTAAAAATTGTGTATAAGCCATTGCCGGTGGATGACCCGAAGCAACGGCAGCCGGATATTACCAAAGCAAAAACCCTTCTCGGGTGGGAGCCGAAAGTTTCCCGCAGTGAAGGACTAAAAATCACATATGATTATTTCAGTTCGCTTCCCCGGGAAGAATGGAATAAGCAACCCAAAGAATTTATCAGTAATAAATAAAAATTCAATAAATCAATGTACCAGGAATTAGTTGACCGGAAAGAAAAACTAGCGGTGATAGGATTAGGTTATGTAGGACTCCCTATTGCCCTCGAATTTGCCCGCAAAATATCAGTCATCGGTTTTGATATCAATGAGAAGAGAATTGAGCTGATGAAAAACGGTATTGATCCCAGTAATGAACTCGAAAAAGAAGCGTTTGAAGGCTGTGATATCACTTTCACCAATTCACTGGATACACTGCGGGAAGCCAAATTTTTTATTGTAGCGGTGCCTACCCCGGTTGACGAACACAATGTGCCTGATCTGACACCTGTGCAAAAGGCATCGGAAACAATTGGTAAAGTGGTGAAGAAAGGCGACTATGTTGTTTTTGAATCCACGGTGTACCCGGGTTGTACTGAAGATGATTGCCTGCCCATCATTGAAAAATTATCGGGCTTAAAGAATATCATCGATTTCAAACTGGGCTATTCTCCTGAACGGATCAACCCGGGGGATAAAAATCATACACTGGCCAGCATTGTAAAAGTGGTATCGGGTTGTGATGCTGAATCACTCGAGCAAATCGCAAAAGTGTATGAGCTTGTAGTGGCTGCCGGAGTGCACAGGGCTTCTTCGATCAAAGTCGCTGAAGCTGCCAAGATCATTGAGAACACACAACGAGACCTCAATATTGCATTGATGAATGAGCTGTCCATCATTTTCAATATGATGAATATTAATACCTATGAAGTATTGGAAGCAGCAGGTACCAAATGGAATTTCCTGAAATTTCAACCCGGTTTGGTGGGTGGTCACTGTATTGGTGTTGATCCCTATTACCTGACCTATAAAGCCAGTGAACTGGGCTATGATGCGGAAGTGATTCTTGCAGGCCGGAATATCAATGACAATATGGCCAAGTATGTTGCCAAAACCGTGGTGCAGCATATCATCAAAAACTCAGGGGATGTAAAATTATCCAAGGTATTGGTGAAGGGCGCCACTTTCAAAGAAAATGTAAGCGATATCCGCAATTCCAAAGTGGCGGATGTGGTGAAAGCCCTGAAATCCTATTATGTAAATGTGGATGTGGAAGATCCCCATGCAGATTCTGATGAACTACAGCATGAGTATGGTTTTGGGTTGGTAAAAAATCCGGGTACTGATTATGACGCTGTGATCGTTACAGTGCCGCACAAAGATTATTTAGCATTAGATGATGCTTATTTTGCCGGTATCACCAAATCACATGGGATGATAGCCGACCTGAAGGGTATTTTCCGGAATAAAATCAATAACAGAACCTACTGGAGTTTATAAGATGCCGTTTATTGCCACCGATATAAAAGGATTATTAGTTTTTGAACCAAGGGTGTTTGGCGACAGCCGGGGTTATTTTTTTGAATCGTATAACGAAAACACATTTCGGGAGGCAGGTGTGGTTATCCGCTTTGTACAGGATAACCAGTCTTCTTCCTCTTACGGGGTGATCAGGGGTTTGCACTTTCAACTGCCTCCCTATGCACAAACAAAACTGGTAAGAGTGTTATCAGGAACTATACTGGATGTGGCTGTTGATATCCGGAAAGGATCGCCTACTTATGGTAAAGCGTATATGCTCGAACTATCTGCCGAGAATAAAAAACAACTGCTTATACCGGCTGGTTTTGCGCATGGATTTTCTGTACTGAGTGAAAAAGCGGAAGTGTTATACAAATGCGATACATTCTACAATAAGGAAAGTGAAGGGGGCATCAGTTATAATGATCCTGCGCTGGGTATCAACTGGCAGGTACCTGCCGGCAGCGAGATCATTTCTGAAAAAGATGCGGTTCTGCCTTTATTACGTGATGCCAGGAATAGTTTTGTTTTCGACAACCAATGAACAATCCTGTCAAAATATTAGTGACTGGTGCCAACGGGCAGTTGGGAAAAGAACTGAAACAATTGTCCTCTTCTTTCCCGCAGTTTGACTTTCAGTTCTTGTCGAGAGAAGACCTGCCGATCCATCATTTTGAACTGGTCCGAAATTTCTTCAACGCTTATCATCCCGCCTATTTAATTAACTGTGCAGCATATACGGCTGTTGACCGGGCAGAATCGGAGAAGGAATTAGCTTTCCAGGTGAATGGGGAAGCAGTGGGTGTTTTAGCGGCTGTTTGCAAAGAGAAGAATTGCCGCTTTATTCATATCTCTACCGATTATGTTTTTGATGGTACTGCCACGGTTCCTTATAAAGAAGATCACCCGGTGAACCCGCAATCGGTATATGGTGCATCCAAACTGGAAGGGGAGCAGCAGGCTTTTCGCTTAAACCCGGATAGTATCGTCATCCGCACTTCCTGGGTTTATTCTGAATTCGGGAAGAATTTTGTGAAGACCATGCTCAAACTGATGCAGGAAAGAGAAGAACTGAATGTGGTTAGTGACCAGGTCGGTTCTCCCACATATGCAGCTGATCTTGCCGCAGCTATTTTGCATATCATCAGTTCCGGCAAATGGCAGGCGGGTATTTATAATTACAGTAACGAAGGGGTGATCAGCTGGTATGATTTTGCGGTCGCTATAAAAGAACTGAGCGGCAGTAATTGTAGAGTGAATGCTATTCCCACTTCTGCTTATCCCACCCCGGCCAAAAGACCGGCCTATTCTGTGTTGGATAAGTCAAAGATCATGGCAACATTTGATCTGCCGATACCAGGCTGGAAGAAAAGCCTGGCAACTTGTTTGGAAAGGCTAAAATGATAAAACCCTCCCGCCAGCGGCGGGAGGGTTTCTGTTGACCCATAAGGATTCGAACCTTAACAGACAGAACCAAAATCTGTAGTGCTACCGTTACACCATGGGTCAATCACTCTGAAAGAGCCAATTTCGCAATTGGGAGTGCAAAAATAGGGCTAACCGGCTTTCCTCCCAAATGGTTTTTAAAAGAATTTATGCCGGATGTGAAGCCGAAATCCCTTCTCTTTCCTCCCTTTCCTTCAATTCCCTGATCTTGTCCAATGCCCTTGCCACCACATCACACATGATGGTGTATAAAGCTCCCTGTTTGGGGTTGTCATAAATATAATCCAGTGCCTGGTCCTCGTTAGGAATGACGACGGTTGGTATATCGGGGTTTACGCTATTAATCCCTTGCTGTAATAATTGAATGATCTCATCGGCACTGCGGCCACGGAGATTTTTATCACAACGGATAATGATCTCATCAAAATAACGGGCCGATATTTCACCCAGTTCACGGATGTCTTCATCCCGCCGGTCGCCGGTACCGGAAATAACGCCGATGCGGGTGGGGTAATCCAGCTTGCTGATAAAATCACAAAGCAGTTTCAGTCCATGCGGGTTATGTGCAAAGTCCGCCAGCATGGTGAATTGTTTGAAATGGAAGAAATTTAATCTTCCCGGTGTTTGCGTGGAGGAAGGAACAAAAGATACCAATGCTGAACGGATATCTTCAATCGTAATATCCCGGAATAAATAAGTAGCCAGTATCGCCGGTAAACAGTTCGCAATATTATGCACCGCTTTTCCTTCATAGGTGAGGGGAATATCTTTTACCGGCATCACCCTGATCTTCCAGTTACCCTTCATGATGCTGACATAACCATTCTCAAATACGGTAGCTAATCCACCGCCACCACAATGGGCTTTTATTCTTGGATTGTTTTCATCCATGCTAAATAAAGCTACATTGCATTTCAGATCCTCTTTCATTTTATACACAAGGTCATCATCAGCATTCAATATCGCATAGCCATGCGGAAAAACAGTTTCAGGTACCACTGCTTTTACTTTGGCCATTTGATCCA
>CADEDV010000023.1:0-2177 GCA_902826165.1 uncultured Bacteroidota bacterium | reverse complement strand
TTTACTTCTAAGATGGCACCTCCATTTTCAGAAACAGGCGTACGAAGATCCATCGCCATGACGTCAATGCCACAGATATCAAGACCTATTATTTTAGCGATACGTTCAAACATGAACACATTGGCCGGGTGCACTTCATCCGTTACATCTGTTGATGTTCCACCGGTAGATAGATTGGCTGTAGGTTTTAATAAAACTCTTTCATCTTTTTGCGGAATCGTTTCTAATGTATAACCAAGGTCATCCAGCATTTTTTGGGTGAACTGGTCAATGGTTATTTGTGTCAGCACTTTTTCGTGCCCATAACCACGACGGGGATCCTTATTCGTTTCCTCGATCAGCCATTGAATATTGTGCACTCCATCACCCACGACAGATGCAGGTGTTCTTAATGCTGCACAGATAAATTTATAATTGATCACCAGGCAGCGGAAATCATACCCGGTGATGAATCTTTCCACGATCACACTGCGGCTATAGGCTTTGGCTGCTTCAAAAGCTTTAATGGCCTGTTCCCGGTTGGTAATATTGGTGGTGTTGCCTTTTCCATGGTTGCCATCAATAGGTTTTATCACCAGCGGGTAACCAAATTTTTCAATTGCTTCGTCTAATCCTATTTCAGTCCTGACCACCGTACCTCTTGGTACCGGTATCTCGGCCGCTTCCAGTAATGCTTTTGTTTCTTCCTTGTCACAGGCAATATCAACGGCAATATTCCCGGTGGTGGAAGCAATGGTTGCTCTTATTCTTTTCTGGTTCACACCATAGCCTAATTGTACCAGGCTTTGTTTGTTCAATCTTATAAAAGGAATACCTCTTTTGGCAGCTTCATCTACAATACAACCTGTGGAAGGTCCCAGTCTTGTATCTTCCCGTATCTCCCGCATTTCCTGTATGTCTTTTTCAAGATCATAGTCAGTGCCATCAACAAGGGCCTGTGCAATTCTTACAGAGGCTTTTGCTGCATACACACCAGCATCTTCTTCCATATAACTGAAGATGACATAGTAGACGCCTTCTTTTTCACCGGTTCCTCTTGTACGGCCAAAGCCACAATCCATTCCTGCCAGTGTTTGTATTTCTAAAGCGATATGTTCGATCACATGGCCCATCCAGGTGCCTTCATCCACCCGGCTGAAAAAACCACCCGGCTGTCCTTCACTGCAGCGATGTTCGTATAGAGAAGGCAGCATTTTTTCCAAGCGCTGCCGGAAGCCGTCGATCTCATTGGTGGGTTTTTGTTCCAGCTCCTCCAGGTCCAGTTTCATCTGTACCAGTTTCGGACGGCGGACACTCCAGTAATTGGGGCCTTTCAGTACTTTCAACTCTAAAATTCGCATATAAAATATTTAATAAGACCTGCTACGGGCAGGCAAATTGGAAGTTAGTTTTTTTTGATCAGGTGACCAACTGTTGTGCCAATGGCATCTTCGTTGCGTCGCACACTTCATCGTCCTGTTCATTACGGAGCATTTTGCAGCCCTTTTTTTCATTACATTTAGTTTCAAAACAATCAACATGGCTACCAACCGCCGTTCTTTTATACGCAAGGCAGGTGCTTTTTCCGCCACTGCTTTTTTAGCTTCCTTCCATCAGCCGGCCTGGAGCCGTAACCTGGATGCTGCATTAAGGGAGGCACAAGGGATTTCTCCGGAAGACCTGGCTACGGAAGAGGATTTCTGGTATTATATCCAGCAATCCTTCACGGTATCGCCATCGCTGATCAACCTGAATAATGGCGGTGTGTCACCGGCACCAAGAACTGTGCAGGATGCTATGAAACGATACTATGATCTCAGCAATGAAGCACCGAGTTATTATATGTGGCGCACCCTGGACCAGGGCCGTGAACCATTACGGAAAAACTTAGCCAAACTCGCCGGTTGTGATGCAGAAGAAATAGCCATCAACCGTAATTCATCGGAAGGCCTGGAGACGGTCATTTTCGGTTTACAACTAAAAGCGGGTGATGAAGTGGTGGCTGCCAAACAAGATTATCCAAACATGATCAATGCATATAAGCAAAGAGAGTTGCGGGATGGTATTAAAATGGTCTGGATCAACCTGGAACTGCCCAGCGAAGACGAGAATTATTTAGTGCAGCAATATGTAAAAGCCTTTACTGCCAAAACAAAAGTGGTGCATATCACGCATATCATCAACTGGAACGGGCAGAT
>CADEDV010000022.1:48777-60511 GCA_902826165.1 uncultured Bacteroidota bacterium | reverse complement strand
GGTAGGCTGTTCCGGCGTTATAGGACCGTCCGGGTTGCAGCATCCCGAAAGGATAGTAATCCTGGGAAGAAAGGACTTCAGCCTGGTAGTGGTCCACGGTACATTGTCCAAACCGGTCACAGATGGCCACCGCTGTCTTCTTATCAGATATGGTCGCCAGCACATTTCCTAAATGATTGGAAAGTTCATACGTAACACTGCCCACCATCATACTGTCATACACCACCGATCCCGGTACGGATGGAGTAAACTTGCCATAGTTCCAGGTACCTAAACGGCTGCTGCCATACAGGTGCTGTTCCATCCAGTCCACGTAATCAGTCTGATCCTTATAGACTGCCAGGGTATTCCCCTGCGCATCGCGGATATAAAACTGCCGGTTATAACCACCCGGTGCACCAATCACTTCCTTGACCACCCGGTTCCCGGCAGCATCATAACCGTAATTGATCGTGACACCATTATTCTTAACGATTTGCTTGATTTTACCATACACATTCCAGTTAACACTGGTGATGCCTTCTCCATTATCCTTGATCAGGTTCCCGATATTATCATAATCATAGTTTCCTGCATTCTGGTCATCAATATCAACTGTATAATTGCCAACCGGGTCGGTATCATCCACATGGGCTAATTGGTTGGTAAGCGTCTTTACATCACCTGGAAGCGCCTGGGTAGGATCATACTCACTCCTGATGTTACTGGTATTGGTATAATAATAAAAATACTTCAGGTTATCCATTACTGTTTGTGTACTGCTTCCTTTACGGAGATAAGTTTTGATATTACCATTGCCATCATAACTTGCCTTTTCTTCGTAGGCGGCATTATAACTGCTGTAGCTCCAGGTCAGTCCGCTGATCGTGTGCTGGCGGGTACCCATTAAGCGGTTTAATTGATCATAGAGGTAGCTATAACCCGTGGCCTGTCCATCGTTGATTTTTTTCAGGGCCACTGTGGTAGTGGCGATATTACCATTATACAAGGAAGATCCTGTATTTCCCGTTGATCCAACCGGGCCCGAAGGTGCGGTAAAATTCACATCAAATGCTGCTGCAGCGGTGCCGCCGATAGGCTTATAATCATTGCTGTGATAACCGATGCTATAGGCATAAACATCCCGGCTGAATTTACTGAAGGGAGTAACACCATAATCACCATCGCCAGCCATATCCTTGTAGGTATCCAGTATCTGGCTATTAATACCTTTCATCCAGCCTTGTAATGTATAGGCATAATCAACGCCCTGGACCTGCTGTTTACCGAGTTCGGTTCTGGCCAATGGTCCATGCAGGTAATAATAGTATTTCGCATCACGTTGCCAGCTCAGTCCATTTCTGCTGGTATAAGCTTCAGTGATGCGGTTATCAGCATCATATTGGTAACGGTAAATAAACTGGTCGCCCTGACCGGGTGCATAAATTACTTTATTGACCTTGCCACTGATCAGGTCATACTCATAATTAATTTGACGCACACCCCTGAAATTACTAATTACCAGTTCCACATCACGCATGGGTTTTATATCTTGAAATAGCGTTTTCACATTGCCATTAATATCATATACATAATGAGTGGCAAAGTCATAAAAGGCATTTGTTTTAAGTTCCTTGTAAACAGAGGCCACTACCCTTTTTCGTGCGTTCGTAGTTTGAAGCGATGTGATGGATGTATTGGTGACCAGTGTGGTATTGGGTTGATCATAAACGGTAAGGGTAACTTGTTTATCTGTTCCTGAAAAATACCAGGGAGTCAGGGAGGAAATGGATTTGGTATCAACAGTTCCACCCTCATTTTCAAAATACAGCGTGGCAGCGCCATACTTCTCACCTACTTCTGTAATACGTCCAATACCGTCATATTGGGTATAGCTATACCGGTTGGCACTGTTGTTAGCGATGTTCTTGGGAAGCTTTTGTTCTGCATTCTGGGAAGCTACTAATCGTCCAAGTATATCATACCAGAAAGTGGAACTGCCACCATCAGGACTGTTTTGTCGCACTACCTGGTTATAAGAATTATACTGGTAGCTGGTGGGCAACTGGTGTTTTGGATACACGCCGGCAATATAATTCTGCCATACGGTCGTACCGTTCCCGCTGATCGTACTCACATTTCCATTGACAAGGTCATTGAGGACTGTGCCGGCTCCTTCATTTACCGGAACATAGCTGATCAGGGCTGTCAATGAACTTGGCGTAAAACAATTATTAAATGCATTCTGTTGGATCTCGGCAGTGCCCAGTTCCCGCTGGTACCATCGGAATTGCTTGATCCCCGAATTCGTGACAGCAGAAAGTACATTACTTTCAAATGCAGCTCCGATCCTTAGCTTATGCGTATACCAGCTGTAAATAGTGAAGCTGGCCGGGTTATTATTTAAATACGTAAGGGGTACCGGGTAGCCATTGATAAATATACGGACCGGTTGGGAGCTATTATTATTAACGGTGATGGCAATATGGAACCAGGTATTCGGTGATAAAAATGAACTCAACAAAGGAGTTTCCACCTGTAATTTTGGCGAAGTACCCACAACAAAGGCCAATTTACTATTGCGGTGCAGCAACGCAAAACCGGCTTCAGTAGGAGCAGAAATAATATCATTATAAGAGAAGATACCGTTCGTACCAGCCAGGTTAAGGTTGCCGAGTTTCACCCAGGCTTCCAGTGTATACTTACCATCAACAGTAACGTCGTAAGACAGTTCCCTGTTCAGGGTCATTATATTGGCATTGAAAGTTAGTTCAGGGGCATTGCTGTAACAATAACCATTTGTATTTAACCGGTTGGTTTGGACGGATGCCACTTCTGCATCGGTAAGTAGCTTCACTCCTGCAGGAGGAATGGTCTTGACAAGGTTCCCGCTCTGGTCGTAATAATATAATGTGTAGTGATACTCGTACAATTTAGTTTTCATGACAAGCTTTGGTTCAGCATTCATACACTTACCCATATACGCATTCCGGAAGGCAGCCCGTACGGAATCAATATACACAGTGTATTCATTCAGTGCCTGCGAAATAGCCAGGTCAAAAACATCGGTCATGCATTTCATCACATCTTCTTTTACGATCAGCTGGCTGCCTGCGGCTCGGTTACAAAGCAGGTCTTTATTGGTTGTTCCTGTCTGGCATTTTTGAATATAGGTTTGGTAATCATCAAAGTTCAGGTTGAATGCCAGTGTATGATTAAAATAATTGGTAAGTAATACTTCATAATTGGGATTACTGCTGGTTATGCCGGGGTACTTGTTCAGGAAAGCAGTGTAGGTTTGCATGGTACTGGCGGAATCAAAACAGGCCGCGGTACTGCTGCAATTAAAGGCAACAGGTAATACCAAAGGTTTCTTCAAATACTTGCAGTTGCCATTAATAGAAGTTTCGAGGCTGATGAGTTGTTGCTCGGTAAGCAGGTAATCATTTTTCAGTTGCTTCTGAAGCCATTGATGGAATGTTCCGGCGAAGCCCGAACCCAGGTATTGCGATTTAAGTTGTGCGAAACGGGTGGTCAGGCAATTATCAATTTTGATCAGGGTCTTATTATCATATTGGGGTTGACGGTTATAAGGGTAAGGATCACTGATCAGTTCGGCAGTACAGGAATCACTGGAGTTAGGGATATACTGGCGGATCACAGATTCAAAAGACTGTGTTAAGGAGGGGTTGGTGGAAGAACCAAATGGATGATCCGTATCACAACCACTTTGACATACTGCAATAAGTGCATTCTTAATAGTTGCAAGCAGGTTTTCATCCGGCGTGCACTTACGGATGGAATTGATCCATACATCCGCCTGCGCTTCACAATTGGCCTGGCAGGCAGCAGTAAGATTGGCCTGGCCCTGGCTTTGATAGCTGCTGTAATTGGCACTCATCTGCTGGTAAAACCCTTGCGGATTCTGGTAACCGGGATACCGGCGGATCTTATCCTTATAATAAGGATACAAAGGATCGTCTTTACACAGGCTTGGTGGTTCACCTTCCCCGGGGCATACAAAACCGGGACCATCATAACAATATACATTCTGCACATAGAGATAATAATCGTAGCAACCGGTCGGCGGAAGAACAAGATTGGATGAATTATTGGTTTCCCTTTTCAGGCGCATCGAATCCTTAAAAGCTTCTACCCCTTTCAGGGCCGCAACTGAAGGCTGTTTAACAGCGTCGCTGACCTGGTTGATAATTTTATTGCCGACAGATGGATTGACGCCTGGCTGTTGCTTCCATTGTACCATACCATTGAGACATCCGTAGGCTGTTGTCTGTCCGGCACTAAAATAAACTGTCACCACACCTGAATTACCGGTATTGTAATCATACCAGTACACATCCACATACACGGTTCTCCCGGGAGGTATTTCCGGCCCGTAATAGTTGACGATTATTTCACATCCTCCAAATTCACATTCAAAGCCGGTAACATTTACATTGAACATACCAGCGTCAGGGCAGGGACAACTCAATGCAGTGAGCGGAACCTCATCTGTATAACGAACAGTATAATTGAATTTCTTGTCTGCACTCTGGACGCCTCCTTTGGAAGAAGAATGATTGGCAGGTGCAGTCCTGCAATTGGAACAACCGGTGGAGGTATCACAAACAGCACTGCTGATCGCATAGTAATCCCCCGCACTGGCCGGAACAATGTACATCTCGGTAGCTCTGCCAACACGGAATTGCTGAATAAAGCTGCCATAATTATAGTTGAAGGTTAACTTAATATTTGCGGATACAGCAGCCTCTCCATTTTTATAGCGCACGATAATGCGCTTACCCGTGGTATAAGTTGGATCAAGTTGTATACTGAAGTCACTGGTGGGCGGAGGTATACAATTCAGCAATTCAGTGAAGTCAGTTCCGATATAACAATTCTTACAATCAGCAAAAGAGGGATTGGCCAGTCTCGCCTTCTCATTAAAATAAGCTTTCAGGTTCAGGTAATAATCCCGGTACAATTGCCATTCCATATAAGGGCTGCGGCAGGCAGCACCAGGTGCCGGAAAGGCACAACTTCCGATTTGAATATTGGATTCCTCGCAGTATAATTCAAAGTCAATGTACTGGAGAATGTTATAGTCGGCTCCGCTGTAACCAGGTATGGTACGGGTAAACAGGTTAAGACTGTCGAGAAATTGATTGTAGAAAGAATAACCATAACCGGAGGGGCTAAAGAAGGGGTCATTATTTAACAGGGAGGCAACACTACCGAAATAACCTTTGGCGATGGCGGTGGAGTCATCCTCAATATCGGTGATATTATTATCAAAAGCCTTGGACGCGGGATTGGTTCCGTAAATACACCAGAGATAAAAACAATACTCTTTATGCAGGGGAAGAAGGGCTTCGGCCCAACCTGGATTAAAATTCTTGATAAACTCCGAATCAGGGACACTGTAACTGCCTGCATCATATAAAATACCGTTGATCTCGATCTTGCCAGGGGTGCCGTCATCATTGATGAAACTCAGGTTAAACCGGTTATCCAGCACATTTGTCACCGGATCAATGATAGTATAATTGGCACCATACAAAGCATACTGGCCACCGGGCGTAACATCGTCCAGTAAGAGTTGCTTCTCCTCATCACAGGGTGAAACCTGGAAATTACAACCTGCCTGGATACTATTGCAATTGGCAAGCAGGCTGTCATAAAGGGAATTCGCCCATACATCAAACTCCGGGGCATAATACATGGAATCTGATTGGAGGAATAAGGGCTTAATTTTATTATTGATAAAATCGGTGCGGCTGCCCAATTCCTTCAGGCAGGTACTGCATTCACTGAAACATCCTTTGAAATCAGCATTATTTAATTTCTCAATAGCAAAACTGTTAAAGGACCGGATATTCGTATTCTGCACCAGGTGCACACTGTCATAATAGGAAAGTGCTTTTTCACTGACCTTTAATGAATAACTGACATTGTATTCGCCAACGCTGTCAATAGCAACAGTAAAGGAATCAATGATGGGTGCGGGGGGCGTAATACAATCAGTAGAGAAGATAGTATTGGCATCAACCGGCCGGCTCACAGTCTGCAGGACCTGGTTACAATTATTTTTTAAGGTGATCAGCAGGTCATAATAACAGGTATTGCAGATCTTATATTGATTGGACGAACCATGCTGCACATCCAGCCGGAGCGGTGTTAAATTATAAATGAATTTATAATTACCGCTGACAGCCGCCAGGAAAGAAGAATTTCCGAGCAGGCTGTTCCCGCTGTAATCTTTGGTGAAATCCTGCAGGGATAACAAAGTTTTGGTTACATCGGTTCCCTGGCCATTGTTAGTATTGAGTGCTTCCGTATTAGCAGGAGAAAGACCGGCAAGTGCAGTCGCCACTGTTTTACCGGAAGCATTCAGGTAGCTCACCGATATCTGCTTATTGGGATCAATGACCATATTTTTCAGGTAATGACTGGCATTACCGGCTTCCGATCCAAAGAGCCGGTCAAGTTCTTCCTGGGTGGGTTTACTATAAAAATATTTTGTTTCATGGCCGGTACCAGGCTGGAAATCTTTTCCTACCCCACCTTGCGCAGCCATGCGTCCGGTATTATCTGCAGTAAACTCACTGACCGTAAAGGGATAACCTTCCGCCTGGGGAATATATTTTTTAAAAAAATAATCATTGATGGCATTATTGGGAGAATAATATTGATGGGCACCACTGACCCTTGACATCGTATCAGGTATCGTCCGGCAGTTATTGCCAAAGGCAAAATCTTTATAACTATAGCCCTTTCCGTATTTATTCTTATTGAAATTGGTGAAATAATGGATGGTGGAATCAGGAGTTGGGACAGGCAATACACTGACAGCTCCCCTGCCCAATGCATCATACACGGTTTCCTGGACCACCGCTTTTTTATCTGAATTATTAAGAGTGACGTTCTGGCGATTTTTAAAGATGCCATCAAAGTAGCCGATGACTTCTTTGCGTTTACCTTCTTCTGCAAAAGATATTGTGTATTGCCAGTTCAGATCAGGCTGGTGCCATTGCAGCTGCACAACATTATATTGATAACTGGGTTGACTTAACCGGGAAGCCTGGTAATTCCAGTTCCCTTCAGTGCGCAGGTTTTGTTCGGCAGCAGTGAGGCTGCTTTGGTATTCATTGCCGAATTGCACACCGCGGATCCTGAACAACAAATACCCCGCCCTGTAGAGTGGGTTGAGTACATAGCTGCTGGAAGAAGTGGTAACACGGGAAGCATTATTCCGGAACAGGTTGTCGAGGAAATTGGGGGGTATGGGTAAAGAACCGGCAATATAATTCCGGATAGATGCACCCGCCAGGCTTGAATCATCGACTACAGTATATTCAAGGTCAAATAATTCTGCCCCGGGATAATTCCCCGGTATCCAGCTTAGCCGGACATGGCCTGGCAATTCTTCAATTTTGGTAACGTCGGTACTGCTGGCAGAAAAATTATACTTTCTTTTGATAACAGTACGCCCTTCCACGATCAGTACCGAAGGCATATTGGTTCCCAATTCCGGGCAGGTAATGCTGTTGATGATCACCCGGAATTTATACGCCCCGGTAAATTTCATAAAGTAGACGCCTTTATAAGGGCTGCCGGTAACCGTATCGTGTTTGATGGTTAAATTAATATTACTGTATTGAGTGAAATATTGCGAAGTATCAAAGGCATTATTATAACAGCGGATAGTTACATTAACAATAGATGTAAATACTTTATCATAGAAATAGGCACTGGTATCATAATTCAGTTTAAGCTCAACGATATTTTCAGGTGTCAGCGAATACGGGGCAGGTCGTATAGAACCATAGAATAAGCCAGAAGAAAGAAACTTCTCATCCGTTACATCAAAACTGGCACCCTGGACAACACTGGTTCCCCGGATAGAATTTACATACGGTTCCTCCGCCCCGGCAGCATGCAGGGTAACAAGCAGGGGTAATACAACACCCAGTAATCGGTTAACAATGTTGCTCCAGGTGATTAAACGGCGAAGCTTCATAGATAAAATATTAATTGAGTAAATCAAAATGGGTAAAGGCACCGGCGGGCTCATACCCTGCAGTTGTCCTGTTCACATACCGGCTGATATCCGTCAGGGCATTATCCCCTTTCTTTTCAACTTTATAAATGATTTCATACCTGCTGATATGAACGTCAGCATAGTACCCTGTGGATATTTCAGTGTTCTGCTCATCCACATAAACAAGTTCATTATCGGCATCAATAGTTCCGTTTTCATTACTGTCGGTGATTTCCCCGTCCGCCAGTTCAAAAGCGATCTTTTTGATCTGGTAGGTATGCACATCGTAAATGATCTCATAATTTTGGGCGCTGACAGGAGCATCCTCCTTAAAAACGATAACAAGTTTTTTATAACTCTCACCGGTGGCAGAAACAGTAATGGAATAGATATAGGATTTAAATGCATCCAGCTCCTGGTTGATAGCCGGTAAAGGAGATTGACCGGTTACCTTTTCGGATTCATTTTCCTGGATGGCAATACTCTTCTCTCTCTTGTCAACGAGCACCGTCAGGTCTGTATTCATGACAGTGATAACGGAGTCTATCTCGTAATAACTGCCTCCTGGCCCGTTAGCAGTAATAAAAGATGTTTTTTCCTGCGGATGGGTTAATACACTGGCATCTTCATATAATTGGATCTCACCGGCCAGGTAAAGATTACCATCCCGGTAACGTTCAATGATCTTATCCAGTTCCGCGAGCCCCTCCTTATTATCGGGTGCCGGCAACGTGTCACGGATGATCTTCTCCTGGTCGGTGGTAACCTGGTTTTCCCGGGTGGGACCTGGAGGATTCACCTGCGCAGATAAAATGATAACACTGGCCACCAACCCGGTGATCAATAAAGAATTCCTGAATACATACTTCTTTTGCATGTTGAAAAAATTTAGTTAGTTCTTTTTACGCCGGTACGGCTTTCCCTGATCGTCATAATACCTTTCTCTGTTTCCTTCTTTATCCTGATCAGGATACCTTCATCATCATATTCATAGAAGGTCGCAAAATTATTTTCATCCAGTTCAGCCATCAGCCTTAGTGAATTCACATCATAGGCAAATGACTTGAGCTGGGCATCGAAAGGAAATATGCGTATATCATCAATATAGACCGTGCCCGACGGCAACAATCCGAGATCAAAATTGCTGGTACCGGAAGGAAGTGTAAAGGTTGTTTCCACCCGTTTCCACCCTTCTACCATTGATGCCTTATAGGTAGCACCTGTAAATACTGTCGACCCGTTGACGCTTACATTAATCCCGGGGCTGACACTGCTGCTGTTATTATCACGGATCCAGAAGCTAAGCACATACTTCTGTCCCGCGAGGGAAGGGCTGAAACCCTTCATCGGGTAATTGGAATACAAAGAGAATTGCTGTTTACCATCTCTTTTATATAAGGTATCGGTCAGGGGATATATGCTCCTGCTGAGAACGGTGCTGGTATTTAACTTCAAACTGTAATTCCCGGAATGTGCATAGAGATTATCAATAAGGATAGTATTCCCATTGATAACTTTTTGGAAATTAAAGTGTCCTTTGTAAATATTGCAGGTATCAGCAGAACATTGCAAAGACAGATCATAATCTTCGAATCCATCGTACCCGATATCCCGTAACCTGGCATTGGAAGCAATAGCAACAGGCAATGATTGGAGGTAACCTGTCTGGGCAGAACTGTACCTTAATAAAGCATCCCGGTTTTCAGTTTCAAGACCTTTATTATTCAGCTGTGTTAATTCACTGCTCCAGATCCACTTATTGAATAGACCATGACTGCTGTTTGAAGTAAACGAAAGACCATTGCTGATCCAGTAAGGAGCAAAATTGGTATAATAGCCTGCCTTACGCACATTGGTACTGCTGACCACTGCCGGATCAGAGCTCAGGTTCGCCCGGCTGATATCAAAAACAAAAGAACGTTGCGTATGCCAGTTACCCAGTATACCTGCCTGGTAAGGGTTAAATACATTCACATTCGGGTCACTCGGGCTGACGATATAGCACTTATTATCTTCCGGATTATACGCATACCCGGTGGGACAGGTAGTACAGCCACCGCCGTCAATGAAATTGGTAACATTATTAGGTGCGGTGCGGAACGTTTTGGTGGTGAACAGGATACTCAGGTTGGCTTCACTCGTGGCCGACATGATCTGGCTGATCGTATTGTTATACAATTCACAACCAAAACCTGCGATGGACCCGTCATTATTACCACTGATCTCGATAAAGTGATTTCCGGCAGTTAAAGTAACGGGATAGATATTCCACCATTTAAAATGACCATCATAGTACTCCCCGTTGATGCCATTGTAATTGGCATCTCTCGAAAACTGCAGGATATTCTGTCCATCGATCTTTAACCGCGCAAAATTATCTGCCGCAATACCGATATAATAGGTCTTCGTTTCCGGGATAGGTACTTTCCGCGATACACCGATCCATTTGTTATTACCCGGGTTACTGCAGGCCCATATACCACAACGGTTCAGGGGGCCATTAGCAGCATTGCTATAGCTATGCCAGAAGGTATTGGTGGTGGAAGGGAAGTTATTGGTTACTGTACCGCTTCCGTTCAATGAATAACCCGCTGCGAATATGCGTGAACCAAAGGAGGAATACACTAAATTGGACACTCCGCATAATGTATAATTAGTACAGGAGGAAGGGTTTTGTAATGTACTGTAACAGAATCCTCCGGGTGCTTGTGTGTAACCTGGCGGACATCCGCTCACACATCTCAGCTTGACGGGAAGGGCCCATTCTTCATTAAAGACCACTGCTTTTGCATCCAGCACCTGGCTCAATGCATCAATACGTAACCGGTCTGCTACAACAGGATTCTTCAGACAGACGATAGTACCTACCGGTGAGGAAGACAGGTTTCTTCTTCCTGAACGGAGCAGCTTCACGGTTTTATTATTTACGGCTGTTACGATACCGTTTTCATCAACAGTCCGCAGTGTATTATCCGTCGCTTTGATGATCCAGAATTTTTTAACTTCTGCATTCTGGCTGTTAACCACCTGGACCAGTTCATCACCGGGTACCAGCGTGGAAGTTCCGTACGTAGAAATGATCCCATCTGTGTTGGAAATGAAGTTGGAAAGATACAGACCCTGGTTTTTGTAAGCAGGACCCATTCCATCATAAACCCAGTAGGCAGGATAATTAAAGTTATAAACAGGATCATCAAATTCGTTCTGGGTTTTGGTCAGTAATACTTCGCCGGTTTCACTATCCCACAACATATTTTCGGTTTCGATACGGGATCCCTTTTCAACTTTGATAACTTTCGATAAGATGGGATATGAATTTATATTCTTGATGGCAACTGCAGATCGGAATAGCCGCTTGTCATAGTTCGGGGAAAACCCACCCCAATAGAACCAGGGTCTTGGTAATGGTCCGAGGAAATAAAAACCACCGGAAGGTTCACCGGAAGCACCGAAACTCTCGGTACTGTGTTCGTTCATATCGGTGTAGAAATCAAAATCAACGCCCACCAGTGCTTGTCCAACGGAGCCTTCCTTATACATAACAGGTACCAGGTTATCTAAGACCGGTTTTCCGGAACTCCTGTTATTGGTCCTGTATTCATAAAAGACAGAGGAAATTTCCTGGCTATTTTTATCAATAATTTTTTCTGATCGTTGTTTCCCGTGCATATTGTAATTCTCGATCACATAGCCCTGCGAAACGGTGGAATGGTC
>CADEDV010000022.1:0-48677 GCA_902826165.1 uncultured Bacteroidota bacterium | reverse complement strand
TCCCGTGCATATTGTAATTCTCGATCACATAGCCCTGCGAAACGGTGGAATGGTCCGAGAGTTTAATACTAAACAAACGGAATAGTTTACGAAGTTTGGGTTGCACCCGCTGCAGGTCGGTAGATTCGACGCGGGTGGGGAAATCCTTCGCTGTATAAAACTCATTGCTGGTACTTCCGGTGCTTCCTTCTGTACCATCCGCACCAATATTTTTCATAATCACTTTGCTGTATCCGACGGAAGGCCCTGGGAAATAAGATTCTCCAACAGGTTGTTCGAGATAATAGTGCTGGTCAAGCCCGAGGAATCTTTTTTGAGTATACTGTACGGGAAGTTTAAAAGGATTTTCATCCGCACCAACAGAGGGTTCATAACTCGCCACACCACTTGAAATAGTGATGACCTGCCCGTTTGATAAAGTTTTTTCAGTTGTATAATAATAAGCTTGCCCATAGGTCGCTGATTCCGTATTCACATTTCCGGTCATCTCGCTCCATTTATCAGCCATCGTGATTTTTTTGACACGGCTGCCTCCCCCAACTTTCTTCAGGTTCGGGCTGCATAAACGTACCCAGGATTTATTCAGATCGATCCGGTTAGCAAACCCTTTATTTTCTGCCCGTTTATCAAAACTGCGGACGATATCAGATATCCGGCCAATGGCAGCGATCATGGCACGGAGCGATTTGATAAAATCACTTTCATCACTGTCCAGGTTATCATAATCGGCATAAGCTAATTTGGGCAAACTGTTTTGCAGGATCTGCCAGGCGGCCTTGCTGATGGGATTATACCCATCAATGCGGCTGACCGTTACCTTGGCCGTGGTTGAATTCTCCAGTTCGATCTTTTCAATTTTGGCGTAGCCCGGTATAAACTCATAGTTCGTGTTCTTATTATCAAGATCAGTGAACGCTTTAAAATAAAGCTGGTCCATACCTTCAAAATACCGTTCCTTCAGTTCTTTCACATCGGTTACAGACTGTGGCAATTCGATGTAAATCGTATTGGCTTTGTTAATGGAAGTGCTTTGATTCAAACTACCGACTCCCTTGACAAAACACATCACGGATGCCCGCTTATTTTGAACATACGCATAGTCATCCGATTCGTAACTCACATTAATGCTTCCGCCGGAGGGAAGATTAATGCCGGACAATTGCCAGTAACCTGCCCAACGGTCGGCCTTAGTTCTGTCCTGGGTGGAATAAGGAAATTCGGCATTGGTTAAGCCATTCCTGTTCGTGGAATCAGCGGGCTTATACATTCCCCAACGGTCATATTGCCGGAACTGGTAATCCTGGTAAGCAGGAATATTATAGGTAAATGAATAAGGATGCAACTTACCCTGCCCGTTTTTATAGAAAGTGAAGTACACTTTTTTCAAAGTCAGTTTTCCACCTCCCGGGGCACTGCTGTTGGGAACATTACTGAACAATTCATAAGCATATTCAAAGTGAACGGTCTTAACAGGAATAGCCTGGCTCAGGTCATTGCGGTTCTTGTACAGGTCAGCCTTTGAGTATAAACGGATTTCCTTTAATCGCTTTAATTTAAAGGAACTGTTGACGGCTCCGTCAGAATTAGCAACCCCAAGTCCGTCAAGGCGATCTTCTAAAATGAAGATAGCCAACTGGGTTTTCGATTCAATCGAATGCATATACCACTGTTCCTTCTCTCCATACACATAAGAAGCCTTATCATCTTTCTTATCGGCCAGCAAACCTTCATTATAATTGGCGGAACGGTCTGGTGTCCCGTTCACATTGATAAGCGGGGTTCTCCATTTAAAATCGCCAAGTTTGGTATAATTGAACTTAACAGCATTACCCGGGTCATCATCACTGATACCGTTACCGGTTACATCCACATAATCAGCTGATAAGATTCCGGTCAGTAAATAAGAATTCGCATAACCACGTAACCGCTGTTTATTAAAACTATAAATGTAATCCTTGCTGGTCATGCGGGGATCATTGTCACTGACAGGAATAGAATCCTCAAGGGAAGCATATTTGTATAATCCTTTTTTACGTGCATTTTCATCCGCCTTGATACTAAAAGAGACCTCGTCCTGGCGGATATTATAAACCGGGATACCATATACCTGTCTTGTACCACCCTGGTCAGTCACGGTGATCTCCGAAAAATGATGGGCTTTCTTACCAGTGGCTCCATGTATCCGCGGCAGTGCTGTAACACTGTAATCATTACAGCCTTTAATAACAATACTATTTATCGGGTAGCTGGGGATACTTTTCTCAAGCCCGTAGTTACTGGCTTCATCGGCCCGGAGATAACTGAATATATCATTGCGTTTATCCTGTGCGTCTTTTTTCAGGATACTGGTAAATTCTTTTCCAGTCTTCGATCTGATCTTATTGTATGCAGTACCTCTTCCAAAAGTCTTGGCCCATCCATCATCTCTTAACCGGACTGCTACTGCTTCCTTATCCCCGATCTTATTCTTAAAGCTTCCTTCATTCAGGGAGGTCTCCCCTACTTTTTTAAAATAGGCTTCGGGTACGAGGTGATTAGCCGCTGAGGTAGCAATAAAATCACCATTGCTGCTGTATTCATTCTTATTGGTCCATTTACCTGACTTATTGGTTACTTGGTTATAAGATAATTCGGGTATACCAATATGGGCGACATTACCAAAGGCAAGTTCTAATCCGAATCCAAACTTCTGGCTTTTAGATCGCTGGTTATTATCGGAAAAAATACCGCTGCTGGAAGTGGAAATTTTATATTGGCCGGATCCATTCTGGCTCGTTACAGAAAACAAATCATGATTGATAACAGGCACTGGCAGATAAGGAAGTTTGGGATGATAAGGTTTTTCATTTTCACGGTTAAAGTCCATCATGGCGGAGCTATTGTTTTTTGCATCCGTGCCATTCATAATTCCGTAAGCCGGGTAAAACCTGATCCTGTCACCGGGTGCGATGTCCTGTTTACTATATGAACCGGAAAATCCGGCGGCCAGTGTAAAACCAAATGCGGTTCCCCCACCCCTGATAGCATAACTGTACGTTTTGGTGCGTTGGGGAACTTCGACAGGAGGTATATAGGATTCACCGGCAAAAGAAATGAATTCCTGCCCGGAGAAATCATACATTGATTTATCAAAAATGTAATCATTTCGTTTAAAGGTTCCACCGAGGGTAAGTCCTTCCAGTCCGCGGGTAGCGTTGTAATCAAACCCTATAGAAGTACCCAGTTGAAAATCCCGGCAGTTTTCCATCTTTGATTTGGCGGAGAAATTTACGCCGGCTTTAAAATTTCCTCCGGACTGGCTGTTGGAATTGATCCCAAGATTAAGGGTGGCTGACGTACCCTGGAAAGATGGTAAACCTAAGGTGGCATTAAACCCGATATCAGCATTGACACCTGTGTAATTATTTTGTGTAAGCCCGATGGTCACTTTAAAGGGTAAGCTAAAGTTGGGAAACTTCTTTCCTTTCCGCTTCAGTTTCAGGGTGGGGTTAGAAATACCCCTGGCAATAAATGGTTTCATGGCAACCTGCTTTTCAATGGCATCGCCACCGGGTCCTTTTCCATTAAAATCATCCGGTATACCTCTTAACTGCCGGTTAATGGTACCTGGATTCAGGCTCCATCCAAAACCCACCCAACTGGATTCATCATCCAGGGACTGCCCGGAATTATAACCAAGGTTCAAGGGATATCCCCCCACATCCAGCAGGGGAATATTATAGTGAAAATCGCCTGTAAAAAGATCAACCATATCGTTAACTCCAATTGGCTGGAAACCTTTCATTTCAGGCTGCGAGGGACCAGATGTCAGTGCATAAACACTAACCGGCAGCAGGAGGTTGGCTGAAAATACCAGCAGCAAAAATGCGGCGATCGTTTTTTTGAATTGTTGAACTTTTCTCATGCTGAAACGCAATTTTAATTAGCCTTAAAATTTTAAACTGAGCGGCCCCATTTCAAAAACAGGATCGTTGATCAGGATTTCATATTGTTTTGGTTCTGCTGTTCGTTCAAACGATACGATATATTCATAATTTTCTTTCTTTCCGTTTGCAATACGTTGTACAAATACCGGCAGTAACGTATCCCCATCCATAACTTTATGGATGGCCTGCTCCATCCCGAAATTAATAGCGTGAATATGGCTGCTGTCGGTCATCTTCGCTTTACTTTCAATGATGACCCGGTAATAATCGAAAGTTCCATTATCGTTTTCACTGCCTTCCTGGAAACCCGCCGGCATTACTTGTACAATACATTTATTTTGCCCGACAGTTATCATGCGGGTATCCAGTTGTATACCTTTATTTTTACAACCCGGCAATAAAACACCCGCCAGGAGCACCAGGCCTGCTAAATTTCTTTTCATATCAGGTCATTCTTGATAGGTAAATCGTAAATACATCCGCTGCCCGTTCGGCATAAATACCGTCAACAGGTAATGCTCCCCCGGTTTAAAATCCCGGTACTCAGATAAGTTGAGTTGATATTTATTTAAACCGGTGAGGAGTTTAAACTTCGGAAGTTTTGAAATAGTTTTTGTCGGTTCGCTCAGGTTCGCGATAGAATACTGCAGACTCCCTTCATTGTAAAAATTAGTTACAGCAAACTTCAGGTGTTCATCAGCAATATAATAATCCCCCTCCCCGCTTTCCTTTAGTTCACGGTAACTATCATCGGCAACCTTTGTTTTGGGTTCTTCACAATCAATACGAAATGTCCATATCTCTGATTTGGTGAGCAGCATATTATTGACAGAATAATAAACCTGCCAGACATATGTTTTGCCGGTATCCAGTGATTGAAGATGGGCCGGGTAATTCAACCGGGGTTCCCTCACTTCACTGATATTAATAACAGGAAGATTAAAACTCAGGGCCTCAGCAGGACTTTGCCGGGTTTTGAGCTCTGCCACGATAATACGGTACCTGGCACTGAGATCGGTAGGCATCGGTGGCTGCCATAGAAACGGGGGACGTTGATTACATATTTTTTCTTCATCAACCGGGTCGGCCAGTAAAAGAGGTGACCTGGGCTGAAGCGACAGTTGAAAACATTGTTCATACAGATCCAATAACCCTGGCTTATCATCGGTGGGAGTAAGTTCAAAACAATACTCGTAATCACCTTCCGCCAGCTTCCCGGTCTGTTGTACGATGGAGGCAAGGGAAGAGCGGCCAAAAACGGTTCTGATGCTTCCTTGCGGGAACCGGGTAAATGAATTCAATCCTTTTTGAACAACTATTGTTCTGGCGCTGAGTTCAGCAACCTTTCCTGATTTCTCTTCATGTATACTGATTCGCAAACTGGCCGAAAATTCAGTATTAGTAAGGTTATTCACCTGAAAAAAGGTAAGTCCGTCGATGGATCTTCCATGAACTGAGGGTTGGAAATTAATCTGAACCTGCGCATACGGGTTGGTCATGCTGAACACGCAAAGCAGGAAAAACAAACCCAATTTATATGTAGGCTGCATAATGCGTTGTTTATTTAAGGTGATAGGAAATTGATAAATTACCGGATACAGCAGGAATATCCAGGTAGGATAGCATAACCTTATTGATTCCTGCATGGATATACCCATCAATAACAAATCTGTTTCCGATAGTTGTACTCAATGATTGGCGCATGGCAACTTGCTGGTAAATACCCTTCACGGAAGTATACACAACCGAAGAACTTAATGCGATGGTAGAGCGGGTCGAAAACTGAATACCCGCATCAGCGCTGAGCGAGGAATTACCTAAAAGGTAACCGGTTTGCTGCCTGGCAATGTTACCGTTAATATTGACGAATAAATTATCTTTCCCGATAGTAAAAGTTTGAAGGCTGGTAAAAGAAGTAAACTGGTTACTATAAAACTGGTCCCTGTAAAAATCATACTGATCATCCTTCGAACTGGAAACTTCCATAAAATTCCGGTACCTGAAATTTCTCCCCAGTTTTCGGTTCACCACCCCACGAATGGCAAACCGGTAGGACTTACTGCTGGTATAACTTTCCTCCGGGCTGCTCCTGCGGTTGATATAGGGTTGATAACGTAGTTCAACAAACTCGCCCTTCTTCAATTTTAATTTTACATCAGCCAGGTAGGAAAAACTTTTCCATTTTTTCCGGCTGGCGGAAAAATCATATTCTCTATAATGGCCTTTCAGGCTGATGATAAGTTTCCGGTGCAGAAAATATTTTTTCAGATCATTGGAGATTTCTTTGGCGCCACTGACCAGGGCAAAATTTCCCACATTAGAATATTCCTTACCCGTATAACGGATCGTGGTCTGCTGTGTTATCCCAAGTCGTTCAAACTCGCCCCGGTATTGAACATTCAGCCCCATATTACCAAACAGGTTATCCGAATTAACCAAATCCTTGATCCCCGAAGTGCCGGATGAAGGTTGCAACAAAGTTGATTTGGAAATTTCAGCCAGCAATGTATGGGCAGATCCGATAGTAAGTTGTTTGCTGAAAGTACTGACAAGATTTTTTGGAAGGGCAGGCGAAAAGGCAGCTACCGGGACAGCAGTATTGCTTACAGGTTGAAAAAGAGAAAAAGAAACATGAGAGAAATTAGCATCCTCTCCACCTTTGCCGATCCGCAATGCGGTGGTGAAAATATCAGGTAGCTCACTGAAGTTCGCATACCGCAGATCACTCAAATTTTTTATCCCGGGTATTTTACCTGCTACCGGGGCAAAAAACCGGTTACCTTTTAAAAATGAGGCACTGATTCCATTGAGCAGAGCATCTTTAATCCCCAACGCCCCCTGGTCCACACCAGAAGAACCTAACGAAAAGGAATTGGCATGCAGCAATAATTTTCGCAAGCCCTGAAGCTTAAATTTATCCTGTGCAACTTTGCGAAGTTGATCCGGGTCCTGCAACAATTTGTCAATGGCAGCTTTTTTCGTTTTTTCAAAACCAGCAATCGTTTCAAGAATGCCATTCTTTAACCATTGGTTACGAAGTTCAGGCAATGACTGTTGCAGAACTTCATTAGCCTTGCTCTGTGACTCAAAAGCAGCCACAGCAGTTTCTAACGAATCATCTGCAATCAATGCTTGTGTATTTCTTAACTGAAGCCGGGAAACGAGCAGTTCCTTTTCCTTAAGTATTGCCTGCCCCTGCTTAAGCAGGTTGCTGAGAAAAGTTTCAGTTCCCATCCGGGAAATGTTCTCCGCATTGATTTTGTCTTTAATGGCAGCATGAAGTACGGGGTTATTTTCAATCAGGAAACTGGTAATCCCGCCTTGCAAATTGGCAATAGCCTTATCTCTTTGCGTATACAACTTTTGTAATGCATCTTTAAAGACCTCTTCAGGATTAAGTTCCTTCCTGATCTTATCCGATAATTGTTGAAGAAAAATATTCTTATCAAATTTCATGGAAGCAAACCGGGTATGATCACCCGAACTTTGCCAACCGGTTGCTGAATGGTAATCTGCATGGAATGGCATACTAAAAACCGACACAGCAGCAGATGCTTCATTATTATATACATTATCCATAGCACCGGAGAAACCATTCATGGCTGCGCTCCCCTGCACTGATAGATGAGTCTTTACAACCTGGAAGGATGGAGAACCAATTATTTTTGAAACAGATGATATACCATTATTTTTTGCAAAAGCAGGTATTAATTGATTTGTTAAAGAGAATTTAGCAGGAGCAGAAATAACCGGAATAACTTTAGCTGCTGAAGATTTGCTTTGCTTTAAATAATGTGAACTGTCTCCCGGAGATGGACCATTTGTCCCTTTGGATAATTCAGCAGAAAATTTGTTTACCTGGCCTTCAGTGTGTGTATAAAATGCGAAAAGGCATAGTAACAACAAAGAGGCAGCAACAAGGCTGGATCTCACAAGCGTGTGGTTTAATGGTTTTAAAATTAGTATTCACCGTTACAATAAGTAACACAAATCCTATACTTCAAATCCTATTTCAATACTAAGATTATTTTTTTGTGCCAGCAAAAAAAAACATCAAATCATTGTTACCTTTTTATAAATTAGCTCATCTTAAAATCATTAAACTAAAATCTATGAATCAAAATAATCGTAAACACTTAGTGTTAACAATTTTTACCCTTACAATTTGCGCAGCCGTTTTTGCCTTGCTGAATTTTTCATTCAGATCAGCACCACCCGAAAGAGGAAATATTGAAGGATATATTTATCCCCGTGTGGCAAATGCAAGGGCAGTGGTGGCAATAACCCGCTTAAACAATCCCGAAGACACGATACACAGAATTGGCAATCCAAATGCGCAGGGATATTTCAGGATAAACAATCTGCCAGCAGGTGAACACCGGGTAGTTTTTTATCCGAGAAATCCTGCCCGGTATAAGACAACAGCAAGAGGTGTAATTGTAACCGCAAATCAAACTACAAGCGTAGGGAATATTACATTAGAAGCACAATAAGATTAATGCTGAAAAATAAATACAACCAGCTATGAAATCATTTTTAATTTTCTTGTTACTGCAAACCATTTCAATTGTTGCAGTTGCACAGGAAGCAGATGGCTACTATATAAACAAGAGTGGAGATACGCTTCGTGGCAAAATACAAGTGCCCATAAAACCAAAATTAAAATTGGGGGCCTCTTCACAACAAACAGCAGACCGCATCAGCGATGAAGTGCCTGGCGAATCCAAAGAAATCGAATTCAGTAAACTGGCTTTTGATTTTCGCTTCTCCGTCAACGGAGAAAAAGCTAAAAAAATAGACAGGTTGAAAGTAAAGGGTTTTGGTTTCACCTACGAGGGAAAGTCCTATGACTTTATTACCTGGGATGTATCTGCCAATAAACAACTCTACCTGATACCTGCAACCGGCAATGTGGCACCCGATGGTGTTTACTTTATCCTGTTAAGTATAAAAGGTGTATTCCCGGTGTTTTCACTTTTTCAGGATGTAGAAATGGAAAGAAGACTACCAGGCAGAAGAGAATATGATGGAAATGCAACAAAACGGGATATCATTTTTAAACACCCTACTAAAGGTTTCATTTATATTTCTGATCAGTACCCGATGAAAATGAAAATGGCGGAAGCTTTGGAATTCCTGGAATTAGAAACTGAATTCATTAAGACGTTGACAAAAAAAGATGATTTGCTGGAAGTGGTTAAAAAGTATAACAAATGGAAAGCAGGTAAATAATGAAAGCTCTGAATAATATATTGGAAAAGAGCCTTGTACAGTCATGTGTACTATTTTTATAATTAAATAATGATTCTCCTGAACTATGCTTTACTATTCAAACTTGCAATAATCGCCTTAAAACTCTCCAGCCCTGCTTCTAAATTTTCAACAATCTCCATCGCTAATTCATCAGGATCGGGGAGATTATCGAGATCGGCGAGTGATTTATCTTTTAACCAGGTAATATCCAGGCTGGTTTTATCACGGGCAATGATGTCTTCATAGCTGAATCTGCGCCAGCGGCCTTCCGGATTTTTTCCAGTAACTGTTTCTTTTCGTTTATGCCCTTTTAGCCAATGTATAAGCAGCTATTTTACTATGCAGGTCATCCGGCCGGAATGGTTTATGAATAAAATCAGTAAAGCCCTTTTCTTTAAGGTCGGCATACATATTGTCATATACCGCAGCCGTAAATGCCATCACCGGGATATTTTCATCCAGTTTCCGGATCTCAGACAGAGCCTGCGCTCCGTCCATCTCCGGCATTTCCAGGTCAAACAACAGCAGGTCGTAGTTGCCTTTTGCAAATAATTCAACGGCGATTTTCCCATTCACCGCTTCACTTATTTCAATGCCCCATTTTTGCAGGAACCGTTTTACAATTGTCATATTTACCTCGTTGTCTTCAGCCACTAATACTTTTATACCAGCCAGTTCTGGTAATTTGTTTATACTCTTATCAGGAATATATACTTTTCGTTTACCTCCCATCGGCAATTCCAGCATGAAGATAAATTTGCTTCCTTTATTTTCTTCACTTTGCAAAACGAGTTCTGAATTAAACACGCCTAATAGTTCTTTCGTAATGGTTAAACCAAGACCGGTGCCGCCATACTTCCGCGTTGTTTCCACATTGGCCTGGGTAAAACTTTCAAAAATTTCATTTCTTTTATTCTCCGGAATACCAATTCCCGTATCCTGAACCATGAACTGTACCGTTACTTTTGAACTCGATGCAATGATCTTACTTGCAGAAAATGTAATACTTCCTTTTTCCGTAAACTTTATAGCATTCGACAAAAGATTGGCCAGTACCTGTTGCAATCTCATCTCGTCGGTAATCAGCTCTATATCCAGTGCAGGGTCTGCATAGGTTTTAAACTGAAGGCCTTTTACTTCAACCTGGCTGCTAAACTGTGATATGATCTTTTCCACAAACTCCTTCATATTGACAGGGGCTAAGGCTAGCTCCATTTTACCGGCCTCCATTTTAGTATGATCAAGAATATCACTGACAAGGGTCAGCATATGCTCAGATGAATACTTCAACACATCAAAATGTGCTTTTTGTGATGGCAACAGGTCTTCCTGCAGCAAGAGGTTAGTGGTACCAATAATACCATTAAGGGGTGTTCTTAATTCATGGCTCATATTGGAAAGGAAACGTGTTTTCATTTTCGCAGCAGACTCTGCCTTTTCCTTTGCTTTCATCAGTTCAAACTCGGCTGACTTCACGTTGGTAATATCAAGAATACTTAATTTAAGGTACTGTACTTCCTTGTAGGTGAAACCGACAGCACTCACAAAACCATAGAAAGTCCTTCCCTTTTTTGTTTGAACAGTCAGCTCTCCCTGCCAGGACCCACTGTTTGAATACTGTTTGCTGAGCAACGTACTTATTTGTTGCTCCTCAAACCAGTTTCCGATCCCGGTACCAATTATTTCCTGCCTTTGACTTACATCAAACAACTGAAGGGTTTGCTGATTACAACCTTCGATAAGCCCTGTTCCTGAATTGATAATAAATACACCATCCAAAGAAGTATTGTAAATAGAATCACTGAATTTTTTCTCTTCCAGTATCAACGTTTCATTATCCCTGCTGATCTTCAGGATGAGATAGGAGATGTAAATAGTAAGCATGATGGACAAGATCAGCCTTGACGCAAATATCTGGTGCAGTGTCTTTGCTTCAATCCATTGCAGGCCTGTCTGATCCGGTACAAATTGAATACAACAAAAAGCAGCAATTGCAGTCAGCACATAGGCCCCGACTAATTCACTGTAATCTTTGTACACCCGCACCATAAATGTCACCGAAATAAAAGCAGGGAAGTATAAAAGATATTCACCTGCATCAAGCCCTTCCACAATATTTATTACAACCAGGTATATGTTTATATTAACTACATATAGAATTCTTGCAAGCCTGAGTTTATGCTGATAATTAAGATAAACTCCGGTCAAAAAAATACAGCCGGTAACCAGGTTAACCAGGGAACTCAGATACAAGTCACTGATGAAATAAAAGATAACTCCTCCAAGATTAATGGTTGAAGATATGAGCAGTAATTGGTTGATCAGTAATACAGATTTGCGCTGATCAGTTGCTAATAGGGAATCTACACCTGCATCAGCAAGCGTACGGTACATACCCCTGAACAGGTTATGGATTTTTTTTAGCATAGGAATCAGACTTTACCCCTATCAAAAAGACAGGAATTATACTAAAAACGAAGAAATAACGTTCCTATTATCCAATATTCAATGATTTTATAATCTATTCCTATGTCAGACCGCAGTACTACCACTTTTACCTTTAGTGACAGCATTGATGCTGATTACATATTTAATATGTACGAGGACGATTATTCGTATATAGAAACTATGTTCAAGACGGTGCTGGATCATTTTGACGCAGACAGGTCGGGCATCCTGGCTAATTTTCAACAAAATGATCTTGAGTTACTTAGAAAGGCTGTACATAAAATAAAGCCCACTTTTGGTTTTGTTGGGATGCCAGATGTGCTGGAAAAATGTAAAGCATTTGAAAATAAATGTTACGAGGTGCAATCAATAAAAGACATTGAGGTCAATTATAAGGACCTGCTGAATACCCTGGAAGAAGCTCACCAGGTAATTATTAACGAGCATAATAAACTTGCTTCCTTTAACAGGTCGGCCGCATGAAACTCAGTTGCATCATAGTAGAAGATTTACAAGTGGCTGCTGATTATTTGAAAGGCTGTTGTGAGAAAAGTGGCCGGATCGAAGTAAAAGCACATTGCACTAATGTGACTGAAGCAATCAATTTTTTAGATACAAATACCGTTGATCTTATTTTTCTAGATGTAGAGATACCCGGTGGACAGGGTTTCGATGTACTGGATAAGATAGCTTACTCTCCTAAAGTAATACTAACCACTTCGAAAACCGAATATGCCTATAATGGCTTTGAGTACAACGTAACTGACTTTCTTAAAAAGCCTTTTAGCTACCAACGTTTTTCAGATGCACTTAAAAAAATAGAAGCTACTACTACCACATCAAAAAATAATGATACCAATAACGACGATCACATTTTTATTAAAAGCGATGGTAAGCTCATCAGGTTAAAAAACGATGATATACTCTATATAGAAAGTATGGGAGATTATGTGAAGTTCGTTTCAACAGAAAGAAAATATGTTGCACTTAATACCATAAAAAACCTGGAAACCAAAGTCAATACCCGGCAATTCATCAAAGTGCACCGTTCTTACATCGTCAATATCAGCAAAGTGGACAATATCCGGGAAAATACCCTTTTAGTAAAAGGGGCAGAAATACCCGTCAGCAAAGCCAGTAAGGCTGAAGTGATCCGCCGTTTCAATATCATCTGACAGCAAAAACAGGGTAAAAAGCCCGAAAATCGGAGGTTTTTGCCCATTCGTCGAATAAATTATACCTCCCCGAAAATCCTTTCCATATTTGTACTGTCAACCGATGACAACCAATCCTGAAAAACCAATTGAAATTCTGATATCCAAAAAACCAACTGATCCAGATCCGAAAAACCAAGTAAAATCCTGACCAATCCTGTGAAAGCCCTGATCCAATTCATGAAAAAATCGAAGTCAAAATCTTTACCTTATTGAAAAAAAGATCTACCCCTTAACCGTCCCAACCCAAGAGATTTTGAAGCCGCTCCACCAGGCGGTTTTTTTATGTGCATCAATCAAAAACCCCTTGCTTTCGCAAGGGGCTGTGTCCGGAACCGTCCTTATAAAAATCAGTTTTTTGCTACATCAAATTTCCTGAAGATTGACCTTACAGCGGCCTGTATTTCCTTCCCGGTCATGTTGCGGCTGTTTACCTCGTCGGTGGCCCAGCCCTGCCATACTGTTTTATCAGTCCTGGCATCGATCATCGTAACAGTAACTGTTCCTTCCCGTATTGCTCTTCTCTCCCGGTCGTAGCCGAGAAATTGGGAGGGATAATAAATGGTTGAATACCGGCGGGTGTAGGGATTATAAAAAGTTCTTGTGAAAGGTCTTGAATAAACAGGATCATTCTGCTCCTTCACATTTTTTTCCACCAATACATCATAACTCAGTAAAACATCAGGCCTGTTCTTCGATTCCCGCCAACGGGACGATTTTTCCAATTCTTTATTAACAGCTTCCCTGATCTTTTGCTCTGCCAGGTCATTTCCCCTGTTACGATCGCTTCTCCCTTCCCCGTCTTTATCAATCCAGGCAAAAGTTTTGTACTTTGTAAAATCAGCCTGGTCGTCTTTTTCAATATGTGCTGTGGTACCACAACTTGCCAGCAAGAAGACGATCCCTAAATAACCGCTCCACAGCTTCCAATTCGTTTTCATACTTCCTCCTTGTTTATGAATGATTAATTCTTGCTCATACATAAACGGAAAAAAGGATGCCACGTTTACTAATACAATGTGAAAACTGGTATTGTTAAAATTTGTATCAGGTCAGCCCGATCTCATAATGCTTCTCCGGGATATCAACATCGGCAAATCCTTTTCGGATAAGCCGTTGTTTGAAATCCTGCTGCACTTCATATTCTCCGTGTACCAGGAAAATCCGTTTTACCTTTTGCTTGTCCTGGCAGGCGAGCCATTGGCTCAGGTCTTCATAATCTCCATGTGCACTCATGCTGCGGATAGCACCGATCTCTGCATTCACCTGGTGTTCTACTCCAAAAATGCCAACTTCTTTTACTCCATCCATTAAACGACCACCCAGGGATCTTGGTTCACAATAACCGGTTAGCAAAATTGTGTTTTTACTGTTTTCAATATTATTACTGATATGATGTTTTACCCTGCCGGCATCAGCCATGCCACTGGCGGAAATGATCACAAAGGGTCCGTTCTGAAAATTCAACAATTTTGATTCCTCCACAGATTTTACATATTTCAAACCGGTGAAATTAAAAGGATCGTTATCCGACTGCATGAGCTTTTGAATAGTCTTATTGAAGTATTGCGGATATTTTTTAACGATCTCTGTGGCTTCAATACTCAATGGACTGTCAACATAGTACTTGAGTTCCGGCAAACGATTCTCCACCTCCAGCTGGTTCAATGCATATAATAATTCCTGCGTTCTTCCCACACTAAAAGCAGGCATGATCAGTTTACCTTTTTTCTGTAAACAGGCCTTTTCTATCCAGCGTAATAATATATCCGGCGTAGTCAGATGTTCATCGTGCAAACTATTGCCATAAGTTGATTCCAAAATAATATAATCAGCCTGTGGAAAATCTTCCGGTGATTTTAAAATTGCATCCCGGTATCTTCCCACATCACCGCTAAATGTGATGCTTGTCTCTTTACCATTTTCATTGACCCTAATATTCACACAGGCACTGCCAATGATATGTCCGGCATCGGTGAACATGGCCTGCACTCCCTCTATCACATCAAACCATACTCCGTAAGGGGTTTCTAGTAAATGAGAAAGGCTATTCATGGCATCCTCCGTTGTATACAATGGCTTCAGGTAGGGAAGCCCTTCCATTGCCCTTCTTTTGTTGATATACTTTACCTCGTCTTCCTGTATACCGGCAGAATCCTCCAGTAAAACAGAAGCCAGGTCTTTTGTTGCAGGTGTGCAAAATATTTTTCCCCTGAACCCGTCTTTTACCAATTTTGGTATCAATCCGCTGTGATCAATATGTGCATGCGACAGGATCATCACATCCACTTCAGCCGGATCAAAGCCAAAATCACGGTTCAGTTGATCTGTCTCCTTTCCCAACCCCTGGAACATGCCACAGTCCAGTAATATTTTTTTTCCGTTCTTCAGTGTAAGAAGATGCTTGGAACCAGTTACTGTCCGGGCTGCACCATGAAATGCTATTTTCATAAACTTGATTTTGCTTTAAATGACCAGGTAATAAAAAATTCTGCAACTACTTCTCCTTCCTTATTTGTCCCGACTGATCTTGCCTTAACGGTTCTTGCCTCACCTGATGCAATACTCTCTTCAACAGCTTTCCGGAAGAGATCACCATCCTCACACATGAAACTGGTGCGACCAGTTGCTTTCTTAAAATATTCCGACTCTACTTTCACCACCAGCATAGAGACGGGGGGCTTACGTTTATATAAATAAGCCATCGCCAGTGCACCTGTACTCATTTCTGCCGCCATGCTCAAGCAGGCAAAGTAAATGGAACGAAAAGGGTTTTGTGAAAACCATTTGAAGGGAACTGTTACCACACATCTTTTTTCATCTGCTTCTCTTACCCTGACCCCGGCAAAAAAAGCACTGGGTAATTTGGATAATAAAAACATCCTGAACTTAACAGGATGTTTCATGAGTTGTATAAATTCGGACATACCTGAATTCATTTCACTAATTAATTATCGTTTATCAAATGCCACAATAGTAGCAACCGCTTTGTTATCGTTAGCATCCGCTTTGAAATAGATTGCCCCATCACTGGTATTCATAAACCGGGAAGAACGGATCAGTATTCCCTGCAGTGCTTCATTTACTTTGGCAGCATAGGTAGACTGCCGGCTGTTATTAATCGCCTGGTTCAGCTGGTCATAATTCAATTCATCTTTACTGACCACAATAGCAATATAATCCCTGTTACCAATACTATCAGCTTCCAGTGATTGTGCTTTGGGGAATAAACGATAGCCGGTAATACCACAATACGGCGAATGTTTGGAAACAGTTTCCCCGGGTTTCAGGTAAGGGAATAAGGTAAAGCTTCCTCCTTTTTCATCCTGTCCGAAAATATAGATATAACATTCCGTTTCATTCTTTACTTCCATTTTAAACCGGGTGCCGACAGTTATTGGAGAAACAGTCTGAAAAGTGTTAGCCCCGGCAGAACGAAGCTGTATATACTGTTTATCGGCATTATTCACCAATCCAATTGTACATTCCAATGGAATATTTGCTACCGCCGTCCGTTTCGGCAACGGATCAATACCATATGCTTCCCGTACATAATTTTTAAAATCGCCATACTTCACCCAGCCCACTCCATTCTTTCCCCATTCCGGCCCCCAACTATTCATGATCTGAAAAGCACCACCAAATTTCCGGTCATCATAACCGATCACACACATAGCATGCCCCCCCATTCCCATCTGCGATTCATCCATTGGCCCGGGTTGCCATAATTCCTGTCCCATCATATCCTGCATAAAACTTTGGCCCACCATCATACCAATAGCCACCGGCGCATCTTTAGCCAGGTGCTCTTTAATGCCCCTTACACTAATCTCGTTGATATTATCCCCGTTCGTGATCCGGGTGAATCCATGAATAACGTTTTGTTTTCCCAATTGCCTGTCCTGGGGACCGGGCAACCTGTCACAATCCTGGTCGCTGTAAGGATATTGAGTTAAAGGCACGCCGCCATTACTTCGCATTGACTCCATAGCCCTTTGCAGGTAAGAACCCTGGCAGCCTTCCAGTTTGATCTGGTTATATAAATAAGAAGGACTGAAAACGATCTGGTCAGGGTCGGAACCTGTTGCCGCAGCGGTTAAAATCGTTTGTGCACTGTATGCACAACTCCAGGCCACACAACTTCCCTGCTGCCCCTGGTTTCCCCTCGTGGGAGCAAATTTTAGCAGGGAAACCGCTTCAGGCAATGGATTTTTGGAAGGATCATCCTCCAGGCCTTCATATACGGATGCTTTATTAAACTCAGCCGGGTTGAAATTATAACCACTTTGTGAAAACTGCGAGATGATCTGTTGCACATTACAACTACCACTTCTTCCTAACAGGAAATAGGCTCCTGCAGCCAGCACCAACAGAAAGATGATGCCTTTACCTTTAAACAATCCTACTAACATGGGCAAAAGGGACATTAATCCTCCTCCGCCCCCACCGCCCGGGAAACTGGGCCTTCTTCCACCACCGCCACCGTCATCATCTTGTTGGTTAGGATCTACAGGATCATCAGTCATTCGGATAGGCATAACAAAAGGTTTTGATTAACAGATATATTAAATTTAGCAACTTAACCACAAATAAGAACAACCCGTATATTAATTAAAGCAACAATATTTTTTCACATTTCCCTGAACTTTCTTTGCAAAAGAAACGTCATCTTTGGAAACACCTATTACTTCAATATGAAAAAGATACTTTTTGCTGCTGCATTGTTTTCCAGTTTAGCCGGTTTTGGACAACTTGGTGAAAAAATAGCAGGTAAAATAAAATTTGAACAGGGGCAAACCCTGCAGGTAAACCTGGAAATGAAAACCACTGTTGCCCAGGAAGCAATGGGGCAATCCATTGACTTCAATGTAGACGGCATCGCTTCCCGTTCATATAAGGTTACGAATACCACCGATGATAACAACACCCTTCGCCATGAAATGGAAAAGATCAGTTTCAATTTTGATGGCATGGGACAGCAGCGTTCTTTTGATTCAGATAATAAAAAAGACCTGGATGGGCCTTTTGGCAAACCCGTGAAAGATATCCTGGGTAAGACCTACGACATGATCATTGACCCGGCCGGGAAAGTATTAATGGTGCAACCCGAAAAAATAGAAACCACCCCCGGCGATGATAGGTTGCGGATCGTGATGGAAATGCTGAAGGACTTGATGGGTACCGTGCAACCGCCTGCAAAAGGAGATGCCAGTTTTTTCAAAGTTTTACCGGATAATGAAGTTGGGAAAGGCGAATCATGGACAGAAACAAGTGAAAAAGAAGGCAACAAATCAACCACCACGTATACATTAGGCGACATCACTGATTCAACGATCGTTATTGATTTTACCGGAATATCCAATACAGTATCAAAAGCAGAAATGATGGGGATGCCGACCACCACCACTATGAGCAGTAAAATGACAGGGCAGATCATCATTGATAAAGCGACAGGTATCATCCGGCGGAAAATAACGACTACCGAATCAACCGGAACCACTGAAATGATGGGAGGCTCATTGCCGCTTACTTCAAAAACAACTACCATTATTACAGTAGCAGCAGTAAAATAACTTACAATACTTCCAGCTGGTTTCGCAGCAAGTCATTGAACTCATCCCTTTTGCGGATGAGTTTTGCTTTATTATCTATAACTAATACCTCAGCAGGTTTGTAGCGGGAGTTATAATTGGAGGACATTTCAAAACCATAGGCACCGGCATTATACAGCACCAACAAGTCACCATCTCTCACTTCTTTTAATTTCCGGTCAATACCAAAATTATCCGTCTCACAGATATTGCCGGTAACAGTATATACCTTCTCTGTTCCACCGGGATTGGAGATATTCTCAATATGATGATAAGCATCATACATCATGGGTCGGATGAGATGATTCAATCCACTGTTAACTGCCGCAAAAATAGTGGCCCCTGTATCTTTTACTACAGTAACCTGTGTTACCAAGTAACCACATTCACTCACTAAAAATTTCCCCGGCTCAAACCATAGTTGAAATTTTTTATTCCCGGCCAGCGGATGCGCATCAAATGTTTCTTTTATCTTCTTCGCCAGCAAATTCACATCCGTTTCTTTTTCTCCTGGCTTATACGGCACTTTAAATCCACCACCAAGGTCAATGATCTCCAGTTCAGGAAAATGCGGGATGATATCAAACAACACTTCCATTCCTTTTACAAACACATCTGCATCTTTAATATCACTTCCTGTATGTATATGAAGGGTTTTGATAAAGATGTTATGCTTCTTTACCAATTCCTCTATCTTATCAAGCTGGCTGACAGGAATCCCAAATTTGCTGCCTTCATGCCCGGTAGAAATTTTAAGATTACCACCTGCCATGATGTTGGGACGTATCCTGATACCAACCGGGTAGGTGTGCCTGTATTTTTTTCCAAATTTCTCCAGGTTAGATAAACTGTCAATGTTAATATGAACACCGACAGCTACCGCTTCTTCAATTTCATCAAAGGCAATACCATTAGAAGTATATAAGATGTTCCCGGGGATGAATCCTGCATGCAAGGCCAGTTTCACTTCATTAATGGAACTGCAATCAACATTACAACCGATGGACTTGATGTAACGCAGGATATTAATATTGGTCAACGCCTTGGACGCATAGAAAAAACGGGTATCCAGTATAGAAAATGCAGCAGCCAGTTTATCATACTGCTCTTTTATCTTCTCTGCATGATAGACATATAACGGCGTACCAAATTCTTTTGCCGATGCTACCAGTTGTTCGTTTGATAATTGTTGTGCCATATTGACGAAGATAAAAAAAGAAGTGGCTCAGATGCTGAGCCACTTCAATTACATTAGTTATATGAAAATGATCAACTCTCTTCGCTTTCGCTATTGTCTTTACTTTCGATCAGCTCTCCCTCTTCCGTAACAGCCAGCGGCTCACCTTCCACACCTTCAATCTCATCATTGATCTGATCTTCTGTTGCTTTTTCCTCCTCTGCCGCAACCACATCTTTCATCACGGTTGGTTCCACCAACTGCTCTGCCAGCACTTCTTTGATCTTTGGCAGATCATCAGCTGAGTTGATACCAAAATAATCCATGAAATTTTTAGAAGTACAATAAACCAGCGGGTGCCCGGGCAATTTTTCATTCCGGCCGGTAATGATGATCAGTTCTTTCTCCAATAATTTCTGCACAGCATAATCTGAGCTTACACCCCTAATCGCCTCGATTTCTCCCTTCGTAACAGGTTGCTTGTAAGCAATGATCGCCAGTGTTTCCAATGCTGCTGCTGATAAACGCTTCAGGAATTTATCGCCATTTAATTGGGCAATGGTCTTATGATAATCCTTTTTGGTCAGGAATTGCCAGCCACCACCACTCTGCCTCATCTCAAAAGGATAAAATTCAGATCCATATTTTTCGGTAATACCGTCGATAGCCGCTTCCACCTGGTCAAGTGTTATTTTGTCTTCCATGAAGCCAAAGGCATTATTCACAAGTTCAGTCAACTCCAGTGAGGTCAGGGGTTTATCGCTGGCAAAGATCAGTGCCTCAATATGTGGTATCAGGTTAGTTATTTCCATGTCTGTTGGTAAGTTTACTATTCAGGTTTACGGATTGTCAAAGTATGCAAATAACTAAAATCCGCTCTTCTGTACAGCAATAAATATGCACATTTTATTATCCCTGTAAAGCCGCCGCACCACTTACGATCTCCGTCAGTTCGGTTGTGATGGCAGCCTGGCGGGCCCTGTTGTAAGAAATCTTAAGGCTGCGCAGCATTTCATTGGCATTTTCGCTGGCCTTATCCATGGCCGTCATACGGGCACCATGCTCAGAAGCGTTGGAATCCAGCACGGCTTTATATAATTGGGTATTGAGGATCTTGGGCATCAGTTCAGCCACCAGTTGCTCCCGGTTAGGGTCGAAAATAAAATCAGCCTTCACAGCACCTGCCTTTTTCTCCACTTTAGGGATCGGCAGGAATCTTTCCACTTCAAAACGCTGGGTGGCGGCATTTTTAAACTGGCTGTAAACAATCTCGATCACATCAAACTGCTTTTCTTCAAAAGCTTTCATAGCAGCCTGGGAAGCCAGCTGCACATTAGCAAAAGTCAGGCTCAGGAAAATATCTTTATAGGAAGCATCTGTTTTGTAGCCATTCTTGCTAAAATGCTCGTATCCCTTTTTACCAATCGTCCATATGGAGACATTTCCCTTTTTATGCTGCTCAGTATACTTTTCGGCAATGGTTGCTTTGGCCAGTTTAATAAGATTGGTATTGAAAGCACCGGCCAATCCACGGTCACTGGTAATAACGATCAGCAATACTTTTTCCACAGGTCTTTCTGCCGCTAATGCCATACCGGATTCCCCTTCGCTGTTACTGACAATATTGCTCAGCATTTCCTGCAATTTCTTTGCATACGGACGCATCTGGATGATTGCATCCTGGGCACGGCGTAGTTTAGCAGCACTCACCATCTTCATTGCTTTGGTGATCTGCTGGGTACTTTGAACGGATTTGATACGGTTACGAACCTCTTTTAATTGACCTGCCATACTGTTTCAGATTTGCGATTTGGGGTTGCAGATACGGGTCTGCTTTTCAGGCCGCAAAGGTATGGGCTGGGTACTGAAATTCCATAACCCTGTTGAAAATTGGTGAGTAAGGAAAGCCCCTTCCCGGGGTGGGGTCCCCGGCCCGTCTTACGGCCTAATCTTTAAGGCTGAATTCCCGCCGCAGGCCATAAGAAACAGCAATCTTTCCGCCTTCAGCCGTACCATTTTTGACAGCCTTTTCATCCTCCTTTATCAATTCCAGGGTGATAGGTCCGTTTACTAGGTTGGTGAGCTGTGTTTTGGAAATAAAGAGCCGGCCGTTTTTCACTGTATCCACCCGGTTGATCCCTTCACTTTCAGAGGAGGTGTCTGACAGGAGTATCCTCACATAGTCTACAGGCTCTAATCCGTCCAGCTCGAAAACAAGGTCTGCCCTTGTAACCGATGCAGGTATGCTTGTCCGCAGGGCAATAGGATGAAAGTGAAACTGTTCCTTGTATTGTTTCTTATTAACATCAGTAAAAATAATAGTGTGCTTCCCCTTGAAAGAATCTACTGGTTCCTGCACTTCATAATAAGCGCCGGCATATTTGGAGCTGTCCACAGAAACGACACTGCCATCCAATTCCACTTTGCTGGGCTCGGTCAAAACCAGTGTTGTACCCGTTTCGCCGGCAAAACGATATTGCAGCTTCACGGTCACCTCCTCCGTACCTTCCTGGCCCCAGATCCTGTAATCAAACCAGATCGTTTCCGGGTTCACATCCTTACTGCTGCCAATTTCATTACTGGTGCAGGAAGTGATGACTACGACTGACAAGAACACTATAACGGCCGAAAATATTTTATTCATGTAGTTACTTTTTTATTAATACTCACAAGACCCGAAAGGTAAGTTAACAAAAGACAAAACTCCGGATCAGGCCGGTAGTAAGGCAGATTTCATGTATTCCTGACTCCCGGCGAAACATTATCTTTGCTTCCCTGTCAAATTGGCTTACAATTATTTGTAGCACCTTTTTTGACAAACTAAAATTCCATTAAAATCCGCAAAGCGGATATACCCAATACCACGTATTATGTTAGGTTTTATTCAGAAATTAATCGGAGGCAGTAAGTCGGAGAAAGATGTAAAAAAGATTGCCCCCGTTGTTGAGAAAGTGAACCAGTTTTTTACCAGCTATGCTTCATTAACCAATGATGAACTGCGTAACAAAACACAGGAATTCCGCCAGCGCATCAAAAAACACCTGGGAGAAATAGATACGATCATTGCCAATAAGAATAAAGAGGCCGATGACCTGCCCTTTAATGACCTTACCGGTAAAGATGCTATTTACCAGGAAGTGGATAAACTGAAGAAAGACCGGGATAAGAAAATTGAAGAAGCACTGAACGAGATCATGCCGGAAGCTTTCGCCGTTGTGAAAGAAACAGCCCGACGTTTCAAAGAAAACACGGAGATTGTTTCCACGGCTACTCAAATGGACCGTGACCTGAGTGTAAAAAAAGATTACATCACAATTGATGGCGATAAATCAATATTCAAAAATACCTGGACTGCTGCCGGCGGTACGGTTACCTGGAACATGGTGCATTATGATGTGCAGCTGATCGGTGGTGCGGTATTACATTCCGGGAAAATTTCAGAAATGGCTACCGGTGAAGGTAAAACACTGGTATCAACACTTCCTTCTTACCTGAATGCACTGGCTGGTGAAGGCGTGCATGTGGTAACCGTGAATGATTACCTGGCCCGTCGTGACCAGGAATGGAACGGGCCCGTATTTGAATGGCTGGGCATCACTGTTGATTGTATTGATAAATACCAGCCTAACAGTGAAGAAAGAAGAAATGCCTATCTGGCTGATATTACCTATGGCACCAATAACGAATTCGGCTTCGATTACCTGAGAGATAATATGGTGCACTCACCGGAAGAAATGGTACAACGCAAACACCATTTTGCCATGGTGGATGAGGTGGACTCCGTATTGATCGATGACGCCAGAACACCCTTGATCATTTCTGGCCCGGTTGCGAAAGGCGACGACCAGCAATTCCATGTACACAAACCCAGGATACAGGTGCTGGTGCAGGAGCAGGAAAAAATTGTGCGTCATTGCCTCAATGAAGCCAAAAAGGCATTTGAAAAAGGTGAAGATGATCCGAAAAACGGTGGCTTGCATTTATTCAGGGCATTCCGTGGATTACCCAAATATGGCCCTACCATCAAATTCCTTAGTGAGCCGGGCATCAAAGTAAAAATGCAGAAAGCCGAAAATTATTACCTGCAGGACCAGCAACGGAATATGCATATCGTGGATGAAGAGTTACTTTTCCATATTGATGAAAAAAACAACTCCGTAGAACTGACCGAAAAAGGATTAAACGCTATCACTAAATCAGGAGAAGATCCTGAGTTCTTCATATTACCTGATATAGGAGTAAAACTGGCCGAAATTGAAAAACAGGAAGGCCCGGCCGAAGAAAAATTGCAACTGAAAGAAACAGTACTGAATGATTATGCACAGAAAGCAGACCGTATTCATACCGTGCAACAATTATTGAAAGCCTATACCTTGTTCGCCAAAGACGTGGAATATGTGATCATGGATGGTGCTATCAAGATCGTGGATGAACAAACTGGCCGTATTATGGAAGGCCGCCGTTACAGCGATGGCCTGCACCAGGCACTGGAAGCAAAAGAGAATGTAAAGATCGAAGCCGCAACTCAAACATATGCAACGGTTACACTCCAGAACTATTTCAGGATGTATCATAAGCTGGCCGGTATGACCGGTACCGCAGAAACAGAAGCAGCAGAGTTATGGAGCATTTACAAACTGGATGTGGTAACCATTCCAACCAATGTAAAAATGACCCGTGATGACAAGCAGGATCTTGTTTACAAAACAAAAAGAGAGAAATACAAAGCTGTTATTGACGATATTGAAGCACTGAGAAATGCGGGACGCCCCGTGCTGGTAGGTACAACATCTGTTGAGATCAGTGAATTGCTGGGCAGAATGTTGCAGCAGAAAAAAATTCCGCATAATGTACTGAACGCAAAACAACATGCCCGTGAGGCACAGGTGGTGGCAGAAGCGGGTTTACCCGGTGCTGTGACGATCGCTACCAACATGGCCGGTCGTGGTACGGACATTAAACTCGGACCCGGTGTGAAAGAAGCAGGTGGTTTGGCTATTATTGGTACGGAAAGGCATGAAAGCCGTCGTGTGGACCGACAGTTGAGAGGCCGTGCTGGTCGCCAGGGTGATCCGGGTTCCTCACAATTCTATGTTTCCTTAGAAGATGACCTCATGCGTATGTTCGGCAGTGAACGTATTGCCGGCCTGATGGATAAGTTGGGCTATAAAGAAGGAGATGTTATTCAGCACAGCATGATCAGTAACAGTATCCAGCGGGCACAGAAGAAAGTAGAAGAAAACAACTTTGGTATTCGTAAGCGTTTGCTGGAATATGACGATGTGATGAACAAGCAAAGAACGGCTGTATACTCACGCCGTAACCACGCCTTGTTTGGAGAACGTCTCGCACTCGATATAGATAATGCGTTCAGTGTAACAGCAGAAGATCTGGTGGCCAGTTATAAGTCACAGGAAGATTATGAAGGTTTCAAAATGGCCTGTATTGTGAACCTGGCGCTTGATATCAATATCACAGAAGAAGAATTTCTGAAAACGGATGTCAACAGGCTTACTGACCGTCTTTATAATGAAGCCATTTCAGGATATGAAGCGCATAAACTGGAAATAGCCAAACAAGCTTTACCTGTTTTCAAGAACATTAAGCTGACACAGGGAAGCCATATTGAAAATGTGGTGGTGCCCATTACAGATGGTAAAAAAGGAATGAATGTATTGACCCCGCTTCAAAAGACCATCGATACAGAAGGAAGAGAACTTGCGGCTGCTATGGAAAAGAATATCACCCTGGCAGTAATTGATGATGCCTGGAAAGAACACCTGCGGGCCATGGATGATCTGAAACAAAGTGTCCAAACAGCTTACCTGGAACAGAAAGATCCGTTAGTTATTTATAAGACCGAAGCATTCAGCATGTTCAAAAGAATGGGTAGTGAATTAAATAAGAACATCGCTTCTTTCTTAAGCCACTCGTCTTTACCTATTCAGCAGGATAATGTGCCTTTAAAAGAAGGCCGCCAGGAAAGGACGGATTACAGCAAAATGAAGGCGAATAAAGATGATGTGGATACAGCTGGCCAGGATTATGGCGCTAATGAAAGAGACCGCTTTGAGCCCGGTGGTGGCGGAGATGTGGAAGTGAAACATGAACCTATAAAAGTAGCACCTAAGATCGGCAGGAATGATCCTTGTCCCTGCGGCAGTGGTAAAAAATACAAGCAATGTCATGGTAAGGATGCCTGATATTTTTAAATACTTCGCATGAATTGAAAGCCTCGCTGTTTGCGGGGCTTTTTTGTGCACAATCACTTTCTTAAGAGCAAACCCTTAATACCGTATTTCTTTTGCCAAAAACGTATATTTCCTATTTTTTGATAGTAATTACTGCAATAGCTTTGCGTTCTCTTACGGAGGAAAAGATGATGACTATCCCCCGTAAGAAATCCGAATCTCAACCCTAAATGAAAACAAAGATGACCCGTATTTTTACCCTTTTTGCTTTAGTTACACTCTCTATTTGCCTTTTCTCCCTCAATCTTAACGCACAGCATACTTACGTTAACAACGGCAACAATTCTAATTACAACCTGAATAACGGCGACAGCCTCTACATCAGCACTGGTACTTTTACGGGAAAGATCAATTCATTTAGCCAGGGAGCAAAGATCACTGTGGCAGCAGGTGCTACATTCCGTCCTGATAAATTTAGTAATCCCCGCGGAACCCTGGTGGTATATGGTACTGCCAAATTCAATGAAGACCTGAAAACCAATTCAAATTTTACACTTATCAATTATGGCACTACTTGGGCTACTGATGATGTTGAGTTAAATGGTAATTCGCAGATTTGGACCAATAACTTTGGCGGCCAGTTCAAATTTGACGATGGCATCACTATCAATAACAATAATACTATTATCAACAGGGGTACAATAACCAGCAGTGGTACGATCACCCTGAACAGCGGAGCCTCTTTTACAAATAACTATGCCACTACTGTAACAGGTAACCTGGTAACGAACGGCTCTTCCTTCACGAACGAAGCCTTATTTCAAACCACTGGTTCAATCACTTTTAATTCCGGCTCAACTGTAGATAATAATTGCCGGATGATCGCCGGTACCGGTTTTACTAATAATTCCAACGCTGTAAATAACGACGGCCTGATCTGGTCAAAAGCAGCAAACGGAAACGGTAACATCACTAACAGCGGAACGATCACCAATGGTGCGACAGCTAAAATTAAAGCCGTCAACTTCACTAACTGGGGTACTATAAAAGGGGCTGGTTATTTTTACTTTACTGGTTCGACTACCAATACCGGTACTGTTGGCGTAAGCGGAAATACAACCGATACGTTGAAAATATATGATGTATCAAGGTCTAATAACAACCGCATATTTGATCAGCAATGGGGAACTGTTAGGCCTAATGCTGTGTACAGGGCTTTTGCCGCTCCTGACACGATCAACAATTTCGCCGGTTGTTCTGTAGAATTACTTTCTAACATACCACTTCCTGTTAAATGGAATTATTTCACTGTGAGTGTAGCGTCCAGCACACCTGCCCTGAACTGGTCTGCCGACCAGGATCCGGGAACTACCTTCGAAGTGGAACGCAGCTATAATGGCACTTCATTCTCTGCTATCAGTAATATAGAAGCAAAGAATAATCAATCCGTGTATAATTATACCGATGCACAGGTAAATACACAGGCTGCCGTTGTTTATTACCGCATCAAAGCCGTTGAACCTGACGGCAATACAAAATATTCTGAAACACGTACCGTGAAATTCAGTAACAAAGCAGGAGTAACTATTCAGGCTGTACCCAACCCTTTTACAAGTCAGTTCAGCATTAACTACCAAACCACCGAAAAAGCAACGATCACTATCCGGGTGTACAGTCTGAATGGTCAACTCCAATTAACAAAGAATGCAGCTGTAAGCAATGGCTATAACAGCATAGCAGTAACAGAAGCCTCCTCGCTGCTGAAAGGAATGTATTTAGTACAGATCAGTAACGGCAGTACAATGGTAGCTACAGAAAAATTAATGAAGCAATAGAAGATATAAAACCCTGGACGGTTTCTACACAAAAAGCCCCGCTGATTGCGGGGCTTCATTGTTTCTATAGTTGGTTTATCAGAATGGCTTGGGCTTCTTCAAATCGTACTTCTGCTCGTACCGCTCGTTCAGTAATTTGTGCTTATCGGTCAGGTCTATCTTTCTTCCCTGTATGAAGGCATCTGTTACAATGCTGGTCCGCATGTCAAGGATATCACCTTCACTCACCACGATATTAGCATCCTTACCCACTTCAATACTTCCTGTCTTGTCACCCATACCCATAATTTTTGCCGCATTCAGTGAAATAGCAGCCAGTGCCTCTTCTTTTGATAAGCCATAGGCTGCGGCTGTACCTGCATTAAAGGCAAGGTTGCGGCCACGGGTTTGGGCATCATCATCTGAAATAGCAAACAAAACACCTGCCTTTTGTAAAGCAGCTGCTGTTTTATAGGGCTGATCTACATCATCATCGGCACCGGTAGGCAAGCTATGTGGTTGTTGAAGAATAACGGATACATTATTTTTCCTGAGCAGGTCAGCAAACTGCCAGCTGTCACTTCCCCCTACGATCACCATATCAAAGCCAAACTCTTTTACAAAATCCAATGCCACCAATATTTGTTTTGCTGTATTTGCATGCACATAGAGTTTTTGCTTTTTGTCAAACAAGCCTTTTATTGCTTCAAACTTCAGGTTGGTCTCTTCGTGTTTGGCTTCTCCTAAATAAGCTTTGGCTTGCTTAAAGAAAGTTTTTAACCCTTCTATTTTTTCCAGCCCTTCTTTTACCGGGTCAGCTGCCGGTGCCTGTGGGCCACCGCCTCCGCCACCAAATCTGCCGAAACTCGGACGTGGCATTAATGAAGGCATATACACATGCAAACCAGCATCTGTTTTGTAAGCAGCATCCTGCCAGTTCCAGGCGTCCAGTTGCACCACCGAAGAAGTTCCGGCGACAAAACTTCCATCTGGAACAACGTTGGCCAATAATATACCACTGGACCGGAGTGTATTGATCACTTTTGAATCAGTATTGTAAGCGACTAATGACCTTACGTTGGGATTCATATCACCAATCTCTCTTACATCCTGCGTGGCACGCACCGAATTAATTCCTACAAGCCCCAGGTTGCTGGTGGGCAGGATCAGTCCCGGATATACATGCTTTCCTTTCACATCGAAAACCTGGACATCACCGGCAGGTATCGCCACATTCGCTCCCACTTCTTCAATCTTACCATCTTTTATCTTGATGGTGCCGTTTTCAATTATTTTTCCGTTACCCACATGTATCGTAGCATTTTTAATAAAGATCAATCCCTTTTGAGGTTTAGCCGGCAACACTGTTTCCTGTGCGGCTGCACCCAGGAAACAAAAGACCGATATCGCTAATAATATTTTTTTCATGTTCAAAGATTTTAGTCGTTAGTAATATCATCTGCATCCACCACCAGTAAACCATGGCTGTGGCCATGATCCATACAGTTATGCATGATCTGGTAGCTTGGCTGTGCCGGTATTACCGGTGCGCCGCTTCTTTTTTCACCATTCATCTTACGGATGAGGCGTAATCTCTCTGCGTCCACCAGTTTGTGCATCTGCTCGTCTTTCTGGCGGTCGAAATAGATAGTGCCATCAACAATAGTATAAAGTGGTTTTGCATAAATGCTCAACGGGTTATCACTCCACAATACCACATCACCATCTTTACCTGTTTTCAAACTTCCCACCCGGTCATCCACATGCAGCATTTTAGCAGGATTCAGGGTAACCATTTTCAGTGCTTCTTCTTCTGTCACACCACCATACTTTACGATCTTGGCGGCTTCCTGGTTAAGACGACGTGCCATTTCAGCATCATCACTGTTAATAGCAACAGTCAACCCGACTTTTTGCATGATCGCAGCATTATAAGGAATAGCATCTTCCACTTCCATTTTATACGCCCACCAGTCGGAGAAGGTAGAAGCAAAGGAACCATGCTTCAGCATTTTATCAGCTACTTTGTATCCTTCGAGTATATGGGTAAATGTATTTACCGTATAACCCATGCGGTTAGCTACTTCCATCGCACTGTTGATCTCACTTTGTACATAAGAATGGCAGGTGATGAACCTTTTTTTCTCCAGTATTTCCACCAACGCATCTAATTCCAGGTCACGGCGGGGAGCTACCAAAGAAGCTATTGACTTCTTTTCTTTCTGCAACTTTTCTTTGGCCGTATTGTATTCTTTCCAAACCTGCTGGTAATCTTTAGCCCGGGTGAATGCATCGGTGAGTACTTGTTCCACTCCCATTCTTGTATCCGGGTAACGGTTGTTGCCACCGGGAATATTAAAATTGGAACGTTTTACGTTTTCGCCCAATGCAAATTTGATCTGGCCTGCCCAGTTTTTAAATTTCAGATCGTCATCATTCTGGCCCCAGCGAAGTTTGATCAGTTGCGTTTGTCCCCCGATCACATTGGCAGAACCATGAAGAATGTGAGAGGTTGTAACACCCCCACTCAACTGGCGGTAGATATTGATATCATCCGGGTTCAGGTTATCTGCGATACGAACTTCCGAAGTTACCGACTGTCCACCCTCATTGATAGAGGCAGCAGCAATATGAGAATGCTCATCAATAATACCCGCTGTTACATGCTTACCGGTTCCGTCAATCACTTTTGCAGCAGGGTCAGACAGATTTTTGCCCACTCCGGCGATCTTACCATTTTTGATCAGCACATCACTGTTCTGCAACACGCCTTCACTTTCATTGGTCCATACCGTTGCATTTTTAATAAGGATAGTTTCTTGTTTCGGCACTTCTGTCTCTTCCCACCCGAATGGCAGGAAAGGATACGTTACTTTTCCTGTAACAGGTATATCTTTCTTTTTGACACTATCTGATTTTATTTCCGCTGCTTTTACAAAAGAGGCGGTCCATGTTAATGAATTTCCCAATGAGTCTGTGCCTGTACCATTCCATTCAGTACCATTGCTGATTCCGGTAAGTCTTGTGGCTGTAACCGGCAACGCCTGGTCAGCAGCAGCACCTCCTCTACCCGGAAAACCAGTGGGACGCTGACCGCCATCCGGAGCCCCGGCCGGGCGTTGGCGGCGTGCCATTGGTGCAAAGCTCAGCTTCACGACCTTGCCGTCAAAACTGAGCTTTGAATTCAGGGTATCTTTTGCAAACACCGTTGCAGAAGAACCGCTCTTTACATCTATTGTATAATTCTCTGTCCCGGCAGTTGTATTCACCACCAGGTTATAAGTTCCCAGTTTATCAGACAGGTCTTCTTTCACGGTATATTTTATACCCTGTACCCAGTTTTGAAGAATATTTGTTTTTTCATTAAAGATGGGGCCACTGGTGATAAGGAAGTTCGCAAGCTTTCCGGCATCAATGCTTCCCACTTTATCATACACACCCAATAAGGTGGCCGGTGTTTTTGTCAGAGCCTCCATGGCTTTATTCTCACTCAATCCATACTCCATTGCCTTCCGGAGATTAGTCCAGAATTGATTGACGGATCTCAGATCAGCGGTGGTAAGACAAAAAGGGATGCCTGCTTTTTCAAAAGAAGCAGCGAGTGTGGGAGCCAGTTCCCAATGCTTCATATCATTCAGGGAAACAAATCTTGCTTCGTTTGGATCTTCCACATCCTGGGCCTGCGGATAATTTAATGGCAGGATGAAAGAAGCATTGGTAGCTTTCATTTCCTTTGTACGCTGGTATTCATTCTGACCGGCTTTCAAAATATACTGCACACCAAACTCATCACCTATGCGGTCGGCCCGCAGATCATTCCATTTATCATTGGCTTCGAATATTTGTGGCAGCCCCTGGTTATCATTCCAGGCCTGCAGGCTGAGGTTAAATCCTTCTTCAACCGGTTTACTCTTATACCATTGGGCATCCAGGTAGGTCTGGCGCAGTAAAGCGATCGTTCCCATCATTGAGCCGGGATAGCTTTGTGAAGAGGTTCCTTTACTAAAAGAATAATGTGCTGATGCCTTTTCTTTAATAACAACAAGGTTTTCCTTTTCATTCGCCAAAGAAACAACGGCACCGGTACCACGGGCAATCCCATCTTTTACATGAGAGAGGACGGTACCAAAGCCGATTTCACGCAATGGTTTTGCTTTGGAATCATCCACGGCAAAAATTTTATAGGCATCCACATCACTTTTAATAGCCTGGTTCCAGCCATAAGGGCCTTTCACAGCCGTTTCTAATTGGGGTTGCTGGGCAAAATTGAACCCGCCGCCACCGGCAGTTCTTTGCGGGGCTGCTATTCCATAGTCAGCATACATGTCAATAAAGGAAGGATAAATATATTTTCCTTTACAATCGATCTCAACAGCACCTGCGGGGGCCTTGAGATTGGCACCAACCGATACGATCCTGCCATCTTTAATGATAACAGTGGCATTGGTCAGTGTGGTGGATCCATCTTTTACAACAGTCGCATTCGTGAAAGCATAGTGTCCGTGCCGGGGATCAGCAACACCATTCTCCGGGAAGGTAACCTGTGCCCGGGACTGGGTGGCTGCAGCAAATGACATCAATGCCAACACCAGTTTGGGGAGAAGCCTGGTTTTTCTCATTGCAGTATAGTTTTTTTTGTTAGATGATTTTTCCGGGTGATACTTGCGGCGGAAACGAATTCCGAATTTAAAGTAATCAAGGCAAACAAACAGAAAGACTTTATGGATGGCTAAGCTGTTTTTAGTAAGTACCGTCCTATCCCGATTCCCATAACTTTAGCTACATTTGATTCTTTAATACTATCCAAGTTATGGCGGTTGCCAAATCAGTAAAGCTTGTCCCCGACTTTTCCCTGTCGCCCCGCATTGACCAGGTGGGTGTGGAAGAAAGAGCTTCCCGTTTTACCAAACGCAGTATCAAGAACGAAACCAAGATGAACGGGTTGAAACTGGTGCTGAATATGATCGATCTCACCACACTGGAAGGGAAGGATACTGATGGCAAAGTGAAACAACTTTGCTACAAAGCCATGCACCCGCATGATGCAATACCGGGTATTCCCACCGTGGCAGCAGTTTGTGTGTATCCAACCATGGTGAAAGTGGCCAAAAAAGCTTTAGAAGGTTCGGGAATAAAAGTAGCATCCGTGGCTACCGCTTTTCCAAGCGGACAGGCAACAAGAGATATCAAGATCAGGGATACCAAATATGCCGTGGCGCAGGGTGCTGATGAAGTGGACATGGTGATCAGCCGCGGAAAATTTCATGCCGGTGAATACAATTTTGTGTTTGATGAAATTGCTGCCATCAAAGAAGCCTGTGGAGAAGCCCGGTTAAAAGTAATATTAGAGACCGGTGAACTCGGCACTTATGATAAGGTTCGCCGTGCCAGCGATATTGCCATGCATGCCGGGGCTGATTTCATTAAAACATCAACGGGTAAAATTCAGCCCGCCGCTACGATGCCAGTCACCTTAGTCATGCTGGAAGCCATCCGTGATTTTTATTATAAGACCGGGAAGATGATCGGGATGAAGCCGGCGGGTGGTATTTCCAAATCAAAACTGGCCCTTCATTATTTAGTGATGCTGAAAGAAGTACTGGGCGAAGACTGGCTGAGCAATGAATGGTTTCGTTTTGGTGCCAGCAGCCTGGCTAATGATGTGCTGATGCAGATCGTGAAAGGAGAAACGGGGTTGTACCAGAGTGCAAATTATTTTAGTGTGGATTAAGGCCTCCCCAAACCCCTCCGCAGGAGGGGCTTTAAAACCGTAAAGATTGACGAGTTCTTCATAGTCCCTTAGGGATTAAATACAGGTAGCCCGGATGCAATCCGGTATAAATGATGGATGAAATGTTTTCAGAACTCCGTCGGGGTTCAATATTGATAAATAGAATTCGGAACGATGAAGTGTGTGACACAACAGGCGATGAGCAGAGTTACAATCGCCGGGTAAATAAAAAAATTATGGCGGTAAAAACAAAAAAGGCTGTTGCAAAGAAATCCAACACGATCAAACTAAAATTTGATACTTCGTGGACCTATGCACCAGCACCGGAAAGCAAAAGTGCAGCGACCATCAATAAGCAATATGACCTGTTCATCGATGGTAAATGGCAGCAACCCTTGAGTAAAAAATATTTCGGCACCATCAACCCGGCGAATGAAGAAAAACTGAGCGAAGTGGCCGATGCCAATGCTGCTGATGTGGACAAAGCAGTGAAAGCAGCAAGATCTGCTTATGATAAAGTGTGGAAGAAAATGCCGGCTAAAGAAAGAGCCAAATATATTTTCCGTATAGCGAGAATGGTGCAGGAAAAAGCAAGGGAACTCGCCATCATAGAAACATTGGATGGTGGTAAACCGATCCGGGAGAGCCGCGACTTTGATGTACCCACCGCTGCCAATCATTTCTTTTATTATGCAGGCTGGGCTGATAAATTGGAATATGCTTTTCCAAATCGACGAACAGAACCCCTGGGAGTTGCCGGGCAGATCATTCCCTGGAATTTTCCTTTATTAATGGCCGCCTGGAAAATTGCACCGGCTTTAGCAACAGGCAACACCGTTGTATTAAAACCCGCTGAAACAACGCCGCTGACTGCATTGAAACTGGCCGAGATCATACAGGAAGCAGACCTGCCCCCGGGTGTGGTGAATATATTAACCGGTGCCGGCGCCACGGGTGCTGCTATTGTTAATCATCCCGACATCAATAAAATTGCTTTCACGGGATCAACGGAAGTAGGCAAGATCATTCAACGGGCTATTGCCGGTACGAATAAAAAAGTGACCCTGGAACTGGGCGGTAAAGCCGCCAATATCATTTTTGAAGATGCCCCTATCGACCAGGCCGTGGAAGGTGTCATCAATGGTATCTTTTTTAACCAGGGCCATGTATGCTGCGCCGGTTCACGGTTATATGTACAGGAATCGGTGGCTAAAGAAGTGGTCCGGAAATTAAAAGACCGGCTGGAATCATTGATCGTTGGTGATCCGTTGGATAAGAATACCGATATCGGTGCGATCAATTCCAAAGCCCAATTAGAAACGATCAAAAAATACATCAGTATTGGTAAAAAAGAAGGTGCTGAGATGTATGAGAGCAGTTGCCACCTGCCGGGTAAAGGATTTTTCTGCCGCCCCACCCTTTTTACCAATGTTGCACAAAGCAACCGGATAGCACAGGAAGAAATCTTTGGACCGGTATTATCAGTCCTCACCTTCCGGACAGATGATGAAGTAATTGAAAAAGCTAATAACTCACCCTATGGATTAAGTGCAGGTGTGTGGACGGATAAAGGATCAAAGATCTTTAATATGACGAAACGAATGAGAGCTGGTGTGGTTTGGGCCAACACTTTCAACAAGTTCGACCCCACATCACCGTTTGGCGGTTATAAAGAAAGTGGGTTTGGAAGAGAGGGGGGATTGCATGGACTTGCAGCGTATGTAAGCATTGTTTAATTGAAGAAAATACAATTTTGAAACACAGATGCACGAAGACACAGAGGCACAGGGAAGCAGGAATTATCTTGCTTAGTGCCTCTGTGTCTTCGTGTTCCAAATCATTCCTGCGAATAAAAAGGGAAATAAAATGGGCAAAGCAATAATTAAAAAATCATCTTTAAGTATCAGTGAGAACGGACTGGAGAAAAGAGCTTCTTCTAAAAGATTAGAAGTTTTAAAAACCTACAAGATTTATATCGGCGGGCAATTCCCCCGCACCGAGTCAGGAAGATATTACCAGCCGGAAAATGCAGCCGGAAAAAAGCTGGCCAACGTATGCCTGAGTTCAAGAAAAGATTTCCGCGACGCTGTTGTGGCGGCAAGAGGAGCCTTTGGCGGGTGGAGCAGCAGGGCTGCTTTTAACCGCAGCCAGATCTTATACCGCATGGCGGAAATGCTGGAAGGCAGAAAAGCACAATTTATTGAAGAGCTTGTGCAACAGGATGCCACGAAAGCAAAAGCAGAAAAAGAAGTGAATCTTGCTATTGACCGGCTGATCTATTATGCCGGCTGGTGTGATAAATTTCAGCAACTGTTCAGTGCGGTGAACCCGGTGGCCTCTTCCCATTTTAATTTCTCCGTGCCCGAGCCGACAGGAGTTGTTGCTGTCATTGCACCACAGGGCGATTCCTTATTAGGCTTAGTGTCTGTTATTGCACCTGTTATTGCCGGCGGTAATACCTGCGTGGTGCTGGCATCTGAAACAAAACCACTCTGTGCAGTTACGTTTGCAGAAGTACTGAACTCATCTGACCTGCCCGGCGGAGTTGTCAATATTTTAACAGGCAAACCCGCAGAACTGACCAGCTGGTTCGTTGATCATATGGATGTTAATGCAACCCTTTACTGCGAAAACGATTCTGATACACAGAAAATGATACGGGAGAAATCAGCTTCTAACCTGAAACGGGTTTCTTTCTATGATAAAATAAACTGGTATAGTGAAGAAGGTGAGTCACCTTATTTCATTATGGATACCCAGGAAATAAAAACAACCTGGCATCCCGTAGAGAATATTGCCGGGGCTGGTGGTGGTTATTAATTTTGGTAAGATATTTGTCTTTATGCGATATATGAAAATGATCTCTTTTATAGCAGTTGTATTCTTTGCAGTAACAAGTCATGCACAGGACAGCACCTGGAAAAAAACAACAGATACTAATGCTATCGTGGTTCATAAAGATCCGCGGCTGGACCTGTTGGTTAAAAAACAGGTGCAGATCAATGAAGAGACCAGCCGGGATGCCCGCCGTATTGCCAAGGGTTTCCGCCTGATGATCATTACCACCAATAACCGGGATGAAGCCATTGCAGCTAAAACAAAAGTGTACACCCTCTTTCCTGAACTCAAAGCATATATGTGGCACCAGTCGCCTTATTATAAACTCAAAGTGGGCAATTTCAAAGAAAGAAAAGAAGCGGAGGAATACCAGAAGAGGTTGAAGGTCTATTTTCCAAAAGGTGTGTTTGTCATGCCTGATAAAGTAGAAGTGAAGCCAGGTAAATACGAAGAAAATGAAATGGAGATCACACCCTAAAAGATATCCTCTATTATGCAAAATCCCCGCCTGTTACCAGCCGGGGATTTTTTATGGGTACAGTACAGCCCTTCGGCGCTAAGTAGTACTTTTGAGCCATGATAGCAGAGAAGATCAAAGCACTGGCCAAACAATATGCACCGGAATTCATCGGCATCCGCCACTACCTTCATGCACATCCTGAATTAAGCTACCAGGAATATGAAACATCGAAATTTGTACAGGACAAGCTCTTTGAACTGGGTATCCCTTTTGACATAAAAGCCACTACCGGCGTTATCGGTTTAATAAAAGGACGTAACCCCAATTCAAGAGTCATTGCTCTGCGTGCCGATATGGATGCATTGCCCATTCAGGAAGAAAATGAAGTGCCGTATAAATCAACCCATGACGGCGTGATGCATGCCTGCGGTCATGATGTGCATACTACTTGTTTATTGGGTGCAGCAAAAATCCTGAATGAATTACGTAACGAATGGGAAGGAACGATCAAGCTGATCTTTCAGCCGGGTGAAGAAAAAAATCCCGGCGGTGCCAGCCTCCTGATTAAAGAAGGCGTGCTGGACAACCCGGCACCTGGCTGCATTTTTGGTTTGCATGTGCATCCCGGTTTAGCGGTTGGAAAAATGAGTTTCCGGGCCGGTAAAGTAATGGCCAGTGCCGATGAATTGTATATCACTATAAAAGGAAAAGGGGGCCATGCCGCTTCTCCTCATTTATGTACCGACCCGATACTGATCGCATCTCATCTCATTATAGCATTGCAACAGGTGGTAAGCCGCAACAATGATCCGCATAATCCAACTGTTTTATCCATTACTTCTTTCAAAGGTGGTGAAACCACCAATGTGATTCCAAATGAAGTAAAACTGAAAGGAACATTCAGAGCCATGGATGAAACCTGGCGGTTCAAAGCACATGACCTGATCCGGAAAATGGCAACTGATCTTGTACATAGTATGGGCGGAGAAATAGACCTGCTGATCGACGTGGGTTATCCTTCTGTTTATAATAATGAAGCATTGAATGAGATCACCAAAGAAAAAGCGGTGGCATTTATCGGCGAATCTAATGTGGAAGAAACTGAAAAAAGAATGGGAGCTGAAGATTTTGGCTATTATTCCCAACAGATACCCGGTTGTTTTTTCCGGCTGGGTGTGATGAATAAAGAAAAAGGGATCACGTCAGGCGTACACACTCCCACTTTTAATATTGATGAATCGGCCATTGAGATCGGGATGGGTATGATGGCCTGGCTGGGCAGCAGTGTTAAAAGCTGATCTTTCGTGCAACGATATATTTTCCGCAGTTGTCAGGAACAATAAACGGAGATATGAGAGTTGTAATATTTTGCCTGGTGGTTGCTTTTACTGTTTTTTCCTGCAAAAAATCGGGAGAGACTGAAAACCCCAACCTGTTACGTTTAGCAGATTGTAAGAACTATGTCAATAACACAGAAACCGTTTCACTCTGTTTTGACAGCCTGATCACCGATTCCCGCTGCCCGGATAAAATGATATGTGTATGGGAAGGAGCTGCAGTTGCCAAATTTTCCTTTACTAAAAACAATACTACCTACCCGGTAAAACTTTCCACATATTCCTTTTTCCCACAATTTCCAACCGATACGATCATCGAAAATTATAAGATAGAATTTCTTAATCTTTACCCCTACCCGGGCACTCATTCATTGCCCGTTCCTTTTTATAAGATCAAAGCAGAAGTAAAAGTCACGAAGCTTTAAGCACCGGGTAAAAGCTTACCTCCTTTATTAAAACGGACCACTGTTTGCCTGTTATCTGCATTCGGATTATAATTTTGTACCTTGCAGCCCCGAAACAAGGAATGTGCGGAATGGATCAATAATAAAAATCCGGTATGAACAAGAACGAATTGCGCAAACAACAGGCCCTCGAATACCATGCAAAAGGAAGGCCAGGAAAAATAGAAGTCATCCCCACTAAAGAAGCCAAAACCCAACGAGATCTTTCGCTTGCCTATTCACCCGGTGTAGCTGCACCCTGCCTCGAAATAGCAGCTAATCCAGAAGATGTTTATAAATACACGGCCAAAGGAAACCTGGTAGCTGTTATCAGTAATGGTACTGCTGTGCTGGGCCTCGGTGATATCGGCCCCGAAGCCGGTAAACCCGTGATGGAAGGGAAGGGAGTATTATTCAAAATATTTGCAGACATAGATGTATTCGACATCGAGATCAATGAAAAAGACCCGGAGAAATTTGTCCAGATCGTTAAAGCTTTAGAGCCCACCTTTGGAGGCATCAACCTCGAAGATATCAAAGCTCCCGAATGTTTTTATATTGAGAAAAAGCTGAAGGAAATAATGAAGATCCCGATCATGCATGATGACCAGCATGGTACGGCGATCATTAGCGCAGCCGCTTTACTGAATGCCTGCGAAATTCAAAAGAAGAAATTAGATAAAGTAAAATTTGTGGTGAATGGTGCCGGAGCAGCCGCTGTTGCCTGTATGAAATTATATATCTCCTTAGGTGCAAAGAGAGAAAACTTCCGGGTATTTGACAGTAAAGGTCTTATTCATGAAAGCCGTACGGACCTGGATGAACTGAAAAAAGAATTCATTGCATCCGGCAAGAATGTAACATTGGTGGAAGGAATGAAAGATGCCGATGTCTTTATCGGTTTGAGCAAGGGTGGTGTGATCAGCGCTGATATGATAAAAAGTATGGCAAAAAATCCTATTGTTTTTGCTATGGCCAACCCTGATCCTGAGATCAGTTATGAAGATGCAACCTCAGCAAGAAAGGATGTGATCATGGCCACCGGCCGGAGTGATTATCCTAACCAGGTAAATAATGTACTGGGATTCCCTTATATCTTCCGGGGTGCACTGGATGTAAGAGCCACACAGATCAATGAAGCCATGAAACTGGCTGCTGTAAAAGCATTGGCTGAACTGGCCAAGACGCCGGTGCCTGATATTGTGAACATGGCCTATAACGAAAAAAATATATCGTTCGGCGAACATTATATCATTCCCAAACCGCTTGATCCAAGGTTACTTTCAACCGTGGCACCGGCAGTTGCTAAAGCAGCTATGGAAAGCGGGGTGGCCAAAAATCCCATTACTGACTGGCAGGCTTATGAGAATAATCTCAATAACCGCCTCGGTCTTGATAACCAGGTGATGCGGGTGCTTGGCAATAAAGCCCGTAAAGATCCTAAGCGGATCGTTTTTGCCGAAGCAGATAATTTGAAGATACTGAAGGCCGCACAGCTCATTTTTGATGAGGGAATCGGTTACCCGATCTTATTGGGTGATGAGAATAAGATCAGGGCCATTGCAGATGCCAATGGCGTTGACATTGATGACCTGCCCATTTTTGATCCCCGTAGTGATGCAATGGAGGAAAAAAGAAATTTATACTCTGACCTTTTCTTTGCTAAACGGGGGAGAAAAGGATTCAACGCCTATGAGGCAAGGAAGGTAATGAAGGACCGCAACTATTTTGGTTGTATGATGGTGGAATGCGGCGATGCCGATGCGATGATCTCCGGTTTAGCCAAAAATTATCCTGATACGATCCGACCCGCTATTCAAACGATCGGTACAGAAGAAGGTGTACAGAATATTGCCGGCATGTATATGATGCTGACAAAAAAAGGCCCTTTATTCCTCGCTGATACAACCGTTAACTTCAATCCGACAGCGGAACAACTGGCCGAGATCACCCTGATGGTGGCAAAAGAAGTGAAACATTTCAATATCACACCCAGGATAGCTATGCTGAGCTATTCCAATTTTGGCAGCAGCAATTCCCGGGAAGCCCGGCTGGTGGCAGAAGCAAGAAGGATTGTAAAAGCCAAAATGCCATCTTTGATAGTGGATGGAGAAATGCAGGCCAGTGTGGCTTTCAATAAAGAACTGATGAAGGAAAATTATCCTTTTTCCGAGCTTGTTGATAAGGATGTGAACACCCTCATTTTCCCCAATCTTGCAGCGGGTAATATTGCGTATAACCTGCTGAAAGAGCTGGAAACTGCGGATGCAGTCGGCCCCATCTTACTGGGATTAAAAAAACCGGTGCATATATTACAATTAGGAAGTTCTGTCCGCAGCATTCTTAATATGGCATTGGTGGCGGTAGTAGACGCACAGATGAAAAGTAAAGTCTCCATAGAAGAAATAGTCAAACGTTCACCCTGGTGGAAACGGTACAAAAAGTAAGTAAAGAGTTATAAGTTCCCCAACATCCAGGCTATGTATAAAACGGCCGGGATGTTGGGGCAATATTTTTCGTCGTATTTTACAGCTTAAACCAACCGATGACCATTTTCAGCGATATAGGCCGTTACCTTCTGATGATCAAAGGCATGTTTTCCAAACCGGAAAACGGCAAGATGTACTGGAAAGAATTCATGCACCAGTGTGCGGAGATCGGTGTGGGCTCACTGGGTATCGTAGCTATCATTTCAGTTTTCATTGGTGCGGTTTCCACCATTCAAACTGCTTACCAGCTGGTGAGTCCGCTGATTCCTCCTTCTACCATTGCGCAAATTGTAAGAGATACGGTTATTCTTGAGTTTGCCCCCACACTTGTTTGTATTGTGTTAGCCGGTGTGGCCGGCAGCCGTATTGCCAGTGAACTGGGTAATATGCGGGTGAGTGAACAGATTGATGCATTAGAGATCATGGGTATTAATACCAAAGGATACCTGATCATGCCAAAGATCGCTGCTGCTTTACTGATGATACCCCTGCTGGTCATCATTGCCATGGCATTAGGTATCTGGGGAGGTCGTTTGGCCGGCTCCATGGCGAATATACTTTCCGGCAGTGTATATGACAGGGGCTTATTGGAAAGCTTTGTTCCGTATAATGTAATTTTTGCTTTGATCAAATCGTATGTGTTCGCCTTTATTATCTCAAGTGTGCCTGCTTTCTTTGGTTATTTTGTCCAGGGTGGTGCACTGGAAATCGGAAGAGCCAGTACCAAGGCAGTGGTGGTAAGTTGTATTGCTATATTGTTTTCAGATTATGTCTTATCAGCACTCCTATTATAAAAGAACCGGCTCAAAGTTGAAAGCTAATAGCTTTTCATGATTGAAGTAAAAAACATACAAAAGAAATTTGGCGACAAAACCGTTATCCAGGACGTTAGTGCTGTGATGAAGGCAGGCCAGTGCAATCTCATTATCGGGGCCAGCGGTAGTGGCAAAACGGTATTGATGAAATGTATGGTGGGCTTATTTGTACCCGATGAAGGAGAGATATTATACCATGGCCAAAATTTTACTTCCATGGATACGAAGGCAAAAACGGAAGTACGCAAAGAGATCGGTATGTTGTTCCAGGGTTCTGCGTTATTCGATAGTTTAACCGTCGAACAAAACGTCATGTTCCCGCTGGACATGTTTACTAACTGGCCGGTTAAAAAAAAGCTGGAAAGGGTCAACGAGGTATTGAACAGGGTGAACCTGGTGGAAGCCAACCGAAAATACCCGGCAGAACTCAGCGGAGGAATGAAAAAAAGAGTCGCACTTGCAAGGGCAATTGTACTAAATCCCAAATACCTGTTTTGCGATGAACCCAACTCTGGTCTTGATCCGCAGACTTCATTGGTCATTGATAAGCTGATCAAAGAGATTACGATTGAATATAATATCACAACCGTCGTCAACACCCATGACATGAACAGTGTGATGGAGATCGGTGATTATATTTTATATATGTACCAGGGCAATAAAGAATGGGAAGGCACTAACCGGGAGATCATTTTCAGCAAGAACCAGCGGCTGAATGATTTCATCTTCGCTTCCGAATTCTTAAAGGATGCCAAGGATATGCGGATGCTGGAAGAAACCGGCCAGATACCCAACCACCGGAATATGGACCTGCTGATAGAAAAAGACATCCCTCCTATTATCCCTCCTTCCAAAGAAGGATAAAGTACAGTTTCCGTAAACCCCAAATACCTTACTTTTGCCGGACTAAAAATTCAGACCGGTTATGAGTATTCTTGTTAATAAAAACTCCAAAATCTTAGTGCAGGGCTTCACGGGTACAGAAGGTACTTTTCACGCCACCCAAATGATCGAATACGGCACCAACGTTGTCGGCGGTGTTACGCCGGGTAAAGGTGGTACTTCTCACCTGGATAAACCCGTTTTCAATACAGTGGCTGATTGCGTGAAAACAACCGGTGCTGACACAAGTATCATTTTTGTTCCGCCTGCTTTTGCAGCCGATGCCATTATGGAGGCAGCCGATGCCGGTATCAAACTGGTGGTGTGTATCACAGAAGGCATCCCGGTACAGGATATGGTGAAAGTGAAGAATTATTTACAGGGAAAATCCACCAGGCTAGTAGGTCCTAACTGTCCTGGTGTGATCACGGCCGGTGAATGTAAAGTAGGCATCATGCCCGGGTTTGTATTCATCCCCGGCCGTATCGGTATCGTTTCCAAATCCGGTACATTAACCTACGAAGCAGCCGACCAGGTGGCAAAAGCCGGTTTGGGTATTTCTACAGCCGTTGGTATCGGTGGCGACCCGATCATCGGAACCACAACCAAAGAAGCTGTTGAATTATTCATGAATGATCCTGAAACAGATGCGATCGTTATGATCGGCGAGATCGGTGGTGGCATGGAAGCTGAAGCTGCCCGCTGGATCAAAGAAACCGGTAATAAAAAACCAGTGGTGGGTTTTATAGCCGGTCAAACTGCGCCTCCTGGCCGTCGTATGGGTCATGCCGGTGCCATTGTTGGTGGTGCTGATGATACAGCTGCAGCCAAAATGAAGATCATGACCGAATGTGGTATCCATGTGGTGAGCAGCCCGGCTGATATCGGTAAGAAAATGGCGGAAGTGATCAAAAAGTAATCAATTAAGATTCCTACAAATTTCTAAATAAGCAATGCCTCTTCATCTGAAGAGGCATTGCAGTTATCATACTTTATTAACTCCTCCATAGGGACAGAGGGTTAACGAAAATCACGGATAAAACGGGCCAGCTCTGTACGGCTGTTGCTGAAATTGAACACATCGTTTACGATAAAATAGTTTCGCTTATCTACTGTATTCCGGTAGGCGTGTTTTGCCAGTTCCAGTTTATAATTTTCAAAGCTGAACAGTTGCAGCAGCTCTTTAACCTGCTGGCTGGTAAAGCGGTTCTTATCCATTACCACTTTAGCAGAGATCACCCTGTTCTTTTCGAACCATTCACGGCTTAATGACTCTTTGAGCTGGCTGAATTCCCGGTTGTTCATTACATCAAAGCTGTAATCATCATACCAGTAGTCATCATCCCGGCCACGCATCCTGGTTTCTTCAATGCTGACCTTGCCATTTTTATTTACTTTGATCTCTGTATGAAACCCCCGTTTCATATACATAGAACTACTGTAAATAACTTCCTGCCTCTGGATATTAAACCAGCCATTACTTCTTTTTTCACGGAAAATTTTTACGGAATGGTATCCTTCGGCCAGGTTGCTCAATACAACTGTATTATCATTCATCATAAACCTGCGGCCATCCACCTCCACTTTCAGGTCCATATTGTTTTTGTTATTGGCGGTAATACTCAGCTTTGTTCCGTCAAAAGCGAGTAAGGAAAGGGAGAAAAGGGAGCTTAGTAAAAGGGTAAAAATCTTTTTCATATAATTTATTTTAAACGTAAAACGGCCATCTGGTAATTACCGGGAAAAAAACCATAAAGGCCATGCTTGTTGTTAAGCCCGGTGAGTAACTGTTTCATTATTTCTTTCATCATTTTCATTATTCCTCCTTTTTGATAACCATAATTTCAAAGCACATGCCATCATGCCAGAAATGGCTGCAACAAAACGTTAAAGGCCCTTGCAGGTTTCACAATGAACATGCAGCAATATGCGGGAGTGATTGCCAGTAAAGGGTTGCAGGAGAAGGCAAAACCAGGTTTAATGGGAAAAAATATATCTTTTTAAAGAAGCGGTTTTGTCCTGGTAACAAAAGGTTGATGCCAGATTTATGAAATTCACTTCCGAAGAGCATCTTACCGTCGCATAAGATTAATTACCTTGTATAAAATTTGGTTGTATGAATTTTCAGCTTGTTAAAAACCTTTTCCTGACCATCACCTTATCCGGTTTATTTGCCATGCCTTCAAACAGTCAGCCCCCCGTCAAGAATTACGAAAAAGAATGGAAGAAAGTAGAAGAGTTCAATAAAAAGAATCTTCCTAAATCTGCCCTGGCGGAAGTAAAGAAAATATATGCCCTGGCTAAAAAAGACCAGCAGGATGCCCAGGTCATCAAGTCATTAGTATATATGACCGGTCTGCAATCAGAAACCCGGGAAAACAACGAGATACTTTCCATAAAAGAAATAGAGAAAGAAATACCTGCTGCAAAAGAACCTGCTTCTTCCCTATTAAAAAGCCTGCTGGCAGAACTGTATCAAAGTTATTTTGAAAACCATCGCTGGCAATTATACGACCGTACCAAAACCAGCAACTTCAAAAAGGAAGATATCGCCACCTGGGATGCTGAAGATTTTCATAAAAAAACAAGTGAGCTCTATTTGCAATCTATCAGTAATGAAAAACTATTGCAGCAAACCAAACTGGAACCTTTTGCTGCGATCATTATTAAAGGTAATGTCCGCCACCTGCGTCCAACTTTGTATGACCTGCTGGCACATCGTGCTATTGATTACTTTGAGAACGATGAACGGGATATTCAAAAACCAGCTTATGCTTTTGAAATTGACCAGGCTTCGGCCTTTGATCCGGCTGCTGATTTCATTCACCGGAAATTTCCAACCAAAGATTCGCTGTCACTCCAGCATAAAGCCTTACTCATTTACCAGCAACTGATCGCTTTTCATTTGAATGATGCCAAACACGATGCTTTACTGGATGCAGATATTCAGCGGATCAGTTTTGTGAAAGAAAAATCCACGCATCCCGATAAAGACAATTTGTATTTCAGGGCCGTTAATCATATTGCCAGCCAATATGGCAAGAGCCCGGCTGCAACACAGGCCTGGTACCTGCTGGCACAATACTATAATGAAAAAGCAGAAAGCTATAAACCGTTCGGGGATACCACGCATCGTTTTGCCCGGGTAAAAGCCAAAGAGATCTGTGAAGAAGTCTTGCAACAAAAAGACTCTTCCGAAGGAAAGATCAACTGTTATAACCTGCTGAATACACTCAATAGTAAATCACTACAGTTCAGTATTGAAAAAGTAAATGTGCCCAACTTGCCGTTCAGGGCATTGGTCAATTACAGGAACCTGAATACAGTTTACCTGCGGCTGATCAAAACGGATGAAAACCTGAAGAAAGAACTGGCAGATCAGTATGGCGATAAATACTGGTCGTCCATCCTTGCAGCCAAAGCAGAAAGAAACTGGCAGCAGGCATTACCCGTTACCAACGACCTGCAGGATCATAGTGTGGAAATAAAAGTGGATGCATTGCCTGCCGGCGAATATGTATTGGTCGCCGGTTCAGATAAAGATTTCAAAAATGAAAAGACTGTTCTGGGAGCCCGGCTCTTCTATGTCTCCACGATCAGCTATGTCAATAACAGCAACGATTACTTTGCACTGAACCGTGACAATGGTCAGCCGCTGGCCAAAGCAGCTATACAGGTGTGGGAGCAGAAATATGATTACCAGCAATCAAAGAATGTGAAAGTAAAAGGGAAACTGTACCAGGCAGATACCAATGGTTTTTTCCGGTTAGATAAACGGTCAGAAACCGACAGTAAACGCTACACGAATGTTTCTTACTATTTTGATATTACCCATAACGGGGACCGGCTATTCATGGATGATGCCCAGTATGACCGCTATTACAGCCGGGGAGAATACAAAACAATCACTTCTGTTTTTCTCTTTGCAGACCGGAGTATTTATCGTCCCGGGCAAACGGTCTATTTCAAAGGAATTATATTGGAAAGAAATACAGCAGAGAAGAAGAATGCCGTGAAGCAGGATTATGAAACAACCGTGATACTTCGGGATGCCAATTACAAAGACATTGATACTATTAAAGTAAAGACCAATGAATTTGGTTCCTTCAATGGCAAGTTCCGGTTACCAGTCAGCGGACTCAACGGCCAGTTCAGCATTTATACCAAAAAAGATGGCGGTACCGTTGGCTTTAAAGTGGAAGAATACAAACGTCCCAAATTCTTCGTAGAATACGAACCCATCAAAGGAACATATAAGGTCAATGATACGATCAAAGCGACCGGTGTTGCAAAAGCCTATGCCGGTAATAATATTGATGGCGCTATCGTAAAATACAGGGTGGTAAGAGAACCCCGTTTCTTATACCCCTGGCTGTTTCGTCGCTGGTGGCAGCCACCGGTGCAGCAAATGGAAATTGCACATGGAGAGGTGAAAACAGGTAAAGACGGAAAATTTGTTGTTGCTTTTACGGCCATACCTGATCTGACACTCGATAAAAAATTTGAACCGGTATTCGATTATACAGTCTATGCCGATGTAACGGATATCAACGGAGAAACAAGAAGCGGGGAAAAATCAGTATCAGTAAGCTATAAAGCACTGATGCTGGTCAGCAATATACCTTCTTCCCTGCCGGCTGACAGTTTGAAATCACTGAATATCCGTACTGAAAATATGAACGGAGAATTTGAACCGGCAAAGATCACTGTAACCATCACAAAGCTGAAAGAAGAAAAAAGGCTGATCCGTGACCGTTTCTGGGAACGACCCGACCAGTTCGTAATGAGCAAAGAAGAATATATAAAGGCTTTCCCTTATGATGAATATGACAATGAAAGCGATTTTAAAAGCTGGGAGAAAGGAGCGGAGGTTTTTACTAAGACTGATTCGGTGAAAGAAAATGGAAAATGGAAAATAGAAAATGGGCAATGGGCTGCTGGCTTTTACATGCTAGAAATTTCAACAACAGATAAAAACGGGGAAGCAGTAAAAGACATTCAATACATGGAACTGTTTGATGAAAGATCGAACCAGCTCAACCAGCCGCAATATCTCTGGAGCCAGGCCGCCAAAGCTATTGAACCGGGAGAAACAACGGTAGTTCTGTTGGGAACTTCAGCCGATAACCTCTTTGTCGTACATCAGCTGGATAAAAAGCCAGGAGCCGGGAGTCCCGAGCCGGGAGCATACAGTTATGTTACATTGAATAATGAGAAGAAATCCTTCCCTTTCTCTGCAACCGAAGCTGACCGGGGTGGCTATGGTTTGGCTTGGCTATTCGTAAAGCATAACCGTTTTTACCAGTATAATCAAACGATCAATGTGCCCTGGACGAATAAAGACCTGTCCATTGAATATGCCAGTTTCCGGGATAAGACCTTGCCCGGCAGTGAAGAAAAATGGAAAGTAAAAATAAGCGGTTATAAAAAAGAACAGGTGGCGGCTGAGATGCTGGCCGGTATGTATGATGCTTCTTTAGACCAGTTTTACCCGCATCGCTGGAATGAACCTGCTGTATGGCCTGTTTATTATAACGATAGCAGGTGGAATGCCAGCCAGAATTTTTTGAAAATAGAGGCAATACGGAAATATGCGGTGGGCCTAGAGTATAAAAGTTTTGAAAAGGAGTATGATCACCTGCTCTTTAGTGTTGAAGATAATCCTCGATTTAAATTCATATCAAATAAAAAATTTACTATTGCACGAGAGTTAGGTATCAGAGGATCGGCTCCAGTTATGGCTTACCAGGTATCCAATGAAGATGTAATGGCCGATTGGAATAATGTGTCTACGTTTAGAGGAAATAAACTTTCCGGAATATCCCTCTCGGAAACCGGTGACATAAGTGTAGTTCATGGGATAAATCATACCCAAGGCGATAAAAAGAATAATGAACAATTTTCCGAAGTCAAAATCCGCAAAAACTTTAACGAAACGGCTTTCTTCTTTCCTGAATTAAGGACTGACAGCATTGGTACTATTGAGTTTTCTTTTACCCTGCCCGAAGCACTGACCAAATGGAAATTCCAGGCATTGGCACATACAAAGGAGGCAGCATTTGGCTACA
>CADEDV010000021.1:37485-72074 GCA_902826165.1 uncultured Bacteroidota bacterium | reverse complement strand
TCCCTGTATTTATACACACTAACGATATCAGGATTGCCTAATGAAGTGAGCAATTCCTCCGGGTATTCATCAATCCGTTCCGGTTTCCAGGATGGAAAGTCGAGTTTAATAATTTCATCTTCTCGGCTCACATACAACGGGCCGCTTTTAGAGTGAAAAGTGATCGCCGGTTTTTTATACCCTAAAAATTCATATAAAACATAGGCGGATGCCAGTGTAGCATGACCACATAAATTAATTTCCAGTTCGGGAGTGAACCAGCGGATATCAAAATGGTTATCCCTCGCCACAAAAAAAACAGTTTCCGCCAGGTTGTTTTCCATAGCAATCTGCTGCATCAGCTCATCGCCGATCCATTTTTCTAAAGGTATCACAGCCGCTGGGTTGCCTGCAAAAACTTTATCAGCAAAGGCATCTACCTGGTACATGATCAGTTTCATGAAAGTTATTTATGAGTATAAAATTGAGGCAAGGATATTTTATAGCGAACAGCAATTACACGAATGGCAAAGATGAGCAGGATGCAGATCGTTTTGGAAATATTTTCATCAAGATTTATTTTCCTGAGCAAAAAATAGATTAGCCCGCCGGCAATACAGGCCATCGCATAAATTTCTTTCCGGAACAGCAAGGGAACATCGTTCAATAAAACATCCCGGATCACACCACCAAAACAGGCAGTGATCGTTCCCAGTGCTATACAAATACCGGTACTGAAATTTTTCTCAATACCCAGTTCAATACCAATAATGGTAAACAGGCCAAGTCCCAGCGCATCAAATAAAAATAAAGTGGTGGTGAATTGCTTTAAGAACCTCCCAAAGATCATCGTAGCAATAGCAGAAGAGAAAATAACGATGGTTGCTGTTTCATTTCTTAACCAGCCAACGGGGAGATTACCGATCAGTATATCCCGGAGTGTGCCGCCACCAATGGCGGTAACAAAAGATAATACCAATACCCCGAACGGATCCAGCTTCTTTTGCATAGCGAGAAAAGCACCAGAAACCGCAAAAGAGAATGTACCTAATACATCAATGATGAAAAGAAAGTTTGTCGGCATGTCGCTGGCTATCTAATGAATACCCGGAAAAGATATTTACTCTGTCATCATTTGTTTGATCACCGCTTCAATCTCTTCGGCATTGGGCTTGCTGAAATAATCACCATCACTTCCGTAGGCCGGGCGATGTGCTTTACCGGTAATGGTTCTTGCCGCCACATCCAGATACCTGTATCCCCCCTGTTCTTCCATCACTTTATTGAACATATACGCTGCCGCTCCGCCCGGTACATCTTCATCCACAAAAACAATACGGTTTGTTTTCTTTAATGATTCAAGAATTTTATGATGGATATCGAAGGGTAATAAAGTCTGTACATCCACGATCTCGCAACTGATGCCCTGTGCATCCAGTATTGTTGCTGCTTCCTGCACAATACGAAGTGTTGATCCGTAGGATACAATGGTCATATCATTTCCTTCCCGGATCACTTCGGGTACACCAAGGGCAACAGTAAAGTCTGATAAATTAGCCGGTAATTTTTCTTTTAACCGGTATCCATTCAGGCATTCGATCACAATTCCCGGATCATTGCCTTTTAATAATGTATTATACATCCCCGCAGCCTGTGTCATATTCCGGGGCACACATACATACATACCACGAAGGGCATTGATCACCACCCCCATCGGTGAACCGCTATGCCAGATACCTTCCAGCCGGTGTCCTCTTGTGCGGACGATCAGCGGGCAGCTTTGTTTACCAAATGTTCTGTAATGTAGTGTGGCCACATCATCGCTTAATGGTTGCAGTCCGTATAACAGGTAATCGAGATACTGTATCTCAGCGATCGGTCTCAATCCACGGAAGGCTAAACCAATTCCCTGGCCCATGATCGTAAGCTCCCGTATACCGGTATCAAAAATTCTTTCCTCTCCATGTTTGGCCTGCAAACCGGCAAAGCCCTGGTTCACATCCCCGATCAATCCCATGTCTTCGCCAAATGCCACTACTTTAGGATTGTTGGTGAATAGCTGGTCGAAATATTTATTCAATATTTCATACCCATTGATAAAGGGAGCATCCAGCGGATAGACAGCTTCCACTGCCAAAACACTTAAAGCACTCTTAGGACCTTCATTATATAAATAAGAATTAAAAAATGCTTTATTCTCCTCCTGCAGGTCTTTATAATAATCTTTGATCCAGAAAGCAGCATCATGATTCCCGGCAAGACCAATAGCCGCATACAATGCTTTCATTACATCCCTGCGCAAAGGTTCCCGGTTAGCAGAAAGTCCCGCAGCAATTTTTCTAAATTCATCTGACATCCCGGCCAGTCCATTGGATAGCTGGTTGATCAATTCAATCGTTCTGGTAGCCTGTGCTTTGATCGGTGCCTGGTATTTTTCCCAGGCCTTATTCTTCCCGTTTCGTACTTCGTCTTTTGCTTCGTCCTGCAACTGGTTCAGTTCTTCCTCATCGGCCAGGCCGGTTTCAATAATCCATTCCTTCATCTTTTTAATACCATCCCACTCTCTTTCCCATTCTAATCTTTCGGTCGGCTTATATCTTTCATGACTCCCCGAAGTGGAATGCCCTTGTGGTTGTGTTATCTCTTCCACATGAAAAACACAAGGAGTATGCGTGGTTCTCGCCAGCCTGATACCTTCTTCAAATGCTTCACACATGCCGGCATAATCCCAACCTTTTACTTTGTAAATATTTAAACCGTTAGTGCCTTCTGTTTTTTGAAAGCCTTGTAATATTTCTGAGATAGATCCTTTCGTGGTCTGGTATTTTTTGGGAACAGAAATGCCATACCCATTATCCCAGACAAACACCGCCAGCGGAACCTGCAGCACACCGGCCGCATTGATAGTTTCCCAAAAATGCCCTTCGCTGGTGGAGGAATCACCAATCGTGGCAAAGCAAACTTCATTTCCATTTTGGGAAAGTCCAGTTAGAGAACGCAATTTTTCCAGCTTTCTGAACATCCTTGAAGCATAAGCTAACCCGAGACTGCGGGGCATTTGACCGGCCGTGGGGGCCATGTCTGCGGCTGTATTTTTCATAGCCGTTAGATCCAGCCATTCGCCATTTGCATCTGTATTGGGGGTGGCAAAATGAGCATTCATCTGCCGGCCGGCACTAAAGGGGTCATTATTGATATCCGGGTCAGCATAAAGCTGGGCAAAATACTGTTCAGAGGTAGTAAGCCCGATCGCAAAAGCAAAGGTCTGGTCACGGTAATACCCGCTGCGAAAATCTCCTGGCTGGAAAAACTTAGCCATCGCCACTTGGGCCACTTCTTTACCATCTCCAAAAATGCCAAACTTGGCTTTACCGGTCAGGACTTCCTTGCGGCCTAAAAGACTGGTCTCCCGGCTGATGCAGGCTACCCGGTAGTCTTTCAGCACTTCATCCCGGAACCGGTCAAAGGATAGCTTTTCATCGGCTGGCATCGTTGATAGCGTTGGCTTTTCCATGCGGCAAAGATAAAAGAAAGCCCCCCATTAAACCTTCCCCAAAAATTCCACATCCGGGCATGCAACCTGTCTATGAGAAGTGGCATCTTTACCCTAATTTTGAAGTCTTCAATTAACCGGAATATGAAGAAAACACTCCTTACCTTTTTGGCCTGCTCCCTTCTTATGCTGTCGTATGCTCAGCATTCGGAAAATGACGGGCATAATCATGGAAATGCAGCGAAACCCGCCGCAACAAATGAAGTCCTGAAGTTGAAAGAAACGGAGCATGATTTCAGCCAGATACCTCAGGGAAAGCCCGTTTATTACAGTTTTGAGATTACCAATACCGGTACTACCCCGCTGAAACTGGATAATGTGCAGGCCACCTGCGGATGCACCACTCCTGAATGGAGCCGTGATGCCATTGCCCCGGGGGCTATCGTTAAGATCAGGGTCGGTTACAATGCCGCCGCTGAAGGCTATTTTGAAAAGCCTATCACTATCACTTATAATACGAATCAAACCCAGCAATTGAAGATCAAAGGAACAGTCTGGAAGGCCCCGGAAGGTTCTGCTCCTGCAAATGCTGCTGTCGATTTTTTAAAAAAACAAACACTTTAAAATATCCAACAAATGAAGAAGATCGCATTACTCGCAACCGCATTTTTATTCAGTTTTGCCGTTATGGCACAAGTGAAAGCTGATGAGATGATCAAAGTAAATACAGAGAAACATGATTTTGGTAAACTGAAGCAAGGTGTTCCTGTAAATTATTCTTTTGAGATCACTAATATCAGTACCAAACCTGTCGTAGTTGAAAATACATGGGCCGGTTGCGGATGTACTACCCCTGAAAAAATTGAAAAGCCGATCATGCCCGGCGAAACCGTAAAGCTTAAAATACAGTATAACTCAGCTGCTGTAGCTCCTTTCACCAAAGAAGTTTTCGTAAAACTGGGTGGTGTGGAAGAGCCAAAAAAATTACTCATCACCGGTGAGGTGCTGACCGTCGAAGCATACGAAGCCTGGGAAAAAACAAAAGGCAATTAATACAACTCCGTTTTTAACCGTATACAAATCCTCCTTTTCCGGAGGATTTTTTTTTGCCTGTCGCATAGCCGTTAACAATAATACCATGCTGGTTTATCACAGGGGTAATATTAGTTGTCCACATTTGCATTTATAAACAACTACTCCTCAATTCTAATTCCCCTGTACCTTTTTTCCGGCACGAAATTGCAGGTACAGCATCAAACGGTTAGTTATGTCAACTTTAAATCTTATACAACCACAACAGGTTGCCGAAACGGTGCACTCATTCAATGAACTGGTGCATCAATCCTATGCACAGGCAAAGAAGCAATTGCAGGAAGGGGTAACGGTTATACGTGATGAATTCAGTTCCCTCTATGATAAAGCAGGCTCCTATTTTACCCGGATGGCATTACCGGTCAATAATTTCCTGAAAGACCTTTCCCAAATAGAGAAAGAATTACAACTGGAACTTAGCAAGGAACGGCTGCAGGCTGGTCATTCAGTCATACCAGTGTATCTCGAAGAAAACTATTAAAGCTTATTCTGGCGCATCCACGGTCCAGTTAAATTCATTTTTTACAGCAGGCAACTCTTTCCAATTAAGTTGCCTGCCGGTTAGCTGGTACTCCTGTTGATTCTTTCTATATCGCAACGACAACAGGCTGTCATCAGGAGAATACGTATACCGGAGAACTGTTTCCTGTAACTGGTAATCTTTCTGGATGAGAAGATGATGTGATGTATCATAAGTAAGCTGGTAATCCTGCATTTCATCCTTTTGACCCTGGAAGATCAAATACCCGTTGCGATGAATAAAGAATCGCTTAACAGGTGAGCTTGCCAGGGCAACTGTATCTCCGCCGACTGTTACTGTATTCACTTCATAAGCACCATGAAGAAAAGGTCGATGCGCTAAATCATCATTAAAGTTCCCGAATCTGATGTAGGGATAAAAGGCTTCCACTGCTACCAGGCCAATTAAAAGCGATTTGAAAAATATTGAAATGAATGGTTGCTTAAAGAGAAGATAGTCGTTGCCCCCGTTTACTGCCGGAATTGATCCTTGCGTAAAAAAGAACTGGTACAACCGATTAATAAAAGGCGTCAGCAAATAAATACTCAATAGCAGCAGGAAACAGGAATAAGCTTTTACTGAAATATCGAAGCTAAAATTGATCGTTGTAATATGCAGCAACAAAGCAAATCCAGCCAGCAGGCCCAATAATCTTGTTCTTTTAAAGATGATTAAAAAAGCAGCTACTACTTCTGCGGCACCGGTAAAAATATTGTAGCTATAAGAGGTGCCGACAGAACTCCAGAACAACAGGTCTTTGCTTATCTGCCCCAGCGGCGTGTATAAGGTGTTTGGTTCAGGAAGATAAAACTGGTCCTTGAACACTTTATCAAGCCCATATTGCAATAATTGCAGGGCCAGGTAGTAGCAACCCATCTTGTACACAAAAGAAGACAATTGTTCAGCCGACATCCCCCGTTTTCTTATTCTTCCGAAAAGAACACTGAGAAGAACAGCAATAAAAAGCAGCAACAGGATCAATATGTACATGGAAACAGAATCGGAATATACTTTCGTATCCTTCAGCGTGATGCCAAACAAGCCATTAGCAGTTATCCCGATCAGTTTTCCAAAGAAAAAATCTGTAACCTGGATCTGAAAAGGAAAAAGATCAAATGTGAAAGGAATAAATATAATACCCAGTAAGAAGAAAACTGAACTTACTGTAGAAACAAATGAGTTTTTTCCGGGCATCCGTATTGATTATTGAAAATTAATCAGCTGACATTGAGTTGATGTTTTCGGTAAGACCGCCTTGCCATTAATAAAGAAACAGCCACTACCCCGCCCAGCAGCAGCGTAAGCTCCATACCGGAAGAATTTTTATCATTACTATTATCCGTCACCGGCAATAACAATTCGTTTTGCCGCTGGTTACGTTTCCTTTTCTTTGGTTTTTTATTGTCAAAACCGATAAATACAACCTTTTCGACAGGGTTTTTAAAATGGTACTGCTCCTTTATGATTTTCTTAATACTATCCAATGAGTGCCTTTTAGAGAATAACGGGTGATTATAAGCAATCTCTCTCCCGGCTTTCCAAAGCTTCGGGTTGCTCAGCGGTTTATCATTGTCCCTGTCAGTAAGTGTACAAAACTGGCTGGTGACAAGAATTGCCATTGTATCAGAAACAAAGATCACACTATCCAGTTGTGCTGTCTTAATGGTTCGTTGAGGTGCTACCCCAAAATCAGAGCCCGCCATATCAAACAGGTTATTATCAAGAGCAATCCTGAAATTAGCTATACTCCCGCTATGGCTTTTGAAGGCGATCCGCTTCGTTTGGGAAAAAGCAGTTACTCCTGCCAGCAGGAAAAGCAATACTACAACAGAACGCATACGCTGATGTTTAAAGGTGAAAGACGCATTTAAAGATAGCAATAATTAGAATTTCATATATACGGCCTGCTGTTTTAGCAAAATATTTAACTGTTAGGGGAAACCGGGTCAAACTTCAGAGTGGAACTATATTCATTTTTTTTCCAGCACCTGCATCACAAAATCTTTTTTCCGTTGCGATACCGGTATAGAGTGTCCGCCTTCCAGTATTAAAGCACCACCGTCCGTTTTATCGTACATTTTTACTTTGCCCGGGTTGGCAAGAAATGAATGATGGGTCCTTAAAAAGCCAAGTGGTTCCAGTATCGTTTCGTATTCTTTCAGGTTTTTCGAAACTAGAATCGGATCGCTATTAGAAAAATAGAATTTTGTGTATGTTCCTTCAGCTTCACAATAAAGTATATCAGCCACTTTTATAAAATAGGTATTTTCAATATCCTTGAGTACAATCTTCCGGTCATGATTTTGAATTCCTGATAATTGCTGTAATAATATTTCCACTTGTTGCTGCAAATTGCTGTTACGTATATTCATGGCTGCTTTTTGCATGCTTTTTTGCAACGCATCCGGATCTACCGGTTTCAGCAGGTAGTCTATTGCACTGAACTGGAAAGCCTCTATCGCATACTTATTATGTGCTGTAATAAATATCAGCTGGAATCCCGGGTTAATCACCTGTTTCATAAGATCAAAGCCGGAACCATCATCCATCTCCACATCAAGCAACACCACATCAGGTTGAAAAACCTTCACTTTTTGAAGACCCGTTTGTACACCATCTGCCTCTTCTATGCTTTTAATTTCCGGGCAAAATGCATTTAGCAGTGCCTTAATAGCTGTACGCAGGTTAGGTTCATTATCAATTACCAGTACTTTCATATGATCTGTGCTTACAGTAAAGTTATTATAAATATCTGCTTCTTTACCCGGTTATTTAACGGGATTCAAACTATTGACTAACCGGGAATACAGTTACTCTTCCTTTTGCTGCGTTTATCTATTTCCATTCTGCATATATCTATCCGACTGATTATAATTTACTATTGCGTATAGCTTTAAAACAAAATCTGTAGTATGAAACAAATCGCCTTAGCCTTCTGCTGCCTTTTAATTGCCCTGGCAGGACAAACCCAGGATCCCGCCTACAATGGTCCTGCAAAAAACCAGGTAAAAACCTTCTGGGGAAAAATTGACTTACTAAAACAGGGTAAAAGCCCGGGATCGTCATTAATGAGTGCAAAAAATCTTTTGAAAACAATTAAAGAAAAAGACCCTGCATATAACACATCTGCATTGGAAACTGAGCTGAAAGTATGGGAAGACAAAGCAACCCAAGAAAAAGCAGAGGAACAAAAAGCAAAAGACCAGGAGAAAGCAGCAGAAGCAAAAGAAGGAGAAGCGAAGCTTTATTTCTCCGGCTTATGGCAAAAAATGGTTGGAGTATACTCCAAAGGGAGGGATATTCAACCCGGCGTTACTGGCAAAACGTATTACGAAAGGGTAAAAGAACTCAACCTGGCAGAGTATGAAGAAAAAAAGAAAGCGGCAGGTGTGGTTGGCCCCAAAAGTTACGTGTCGCTTATTGATGAAATGCTCGCTGACTATGATAATTATATTGTTCGGGCTGACAGGCTGAAGTGGAATGTGGTGCAACCCATGACCAACAGCAGGAATGCTTCCAATCCGCAAGAAAAAATGGGTTTACTGGAGCAGGCTAAGTATGAATGCGAAGCTATATTACTGCTTTCCCCCAACAATGAACCTTTTAAGAAAAAACTGGAAGAGATAAATAAACTGATGGGCAATGCTGCAGGAGAAGCATCCAAATTCTTTACGAGTGAGTTTCACAAACAAAACCTCAATAAAATAATATGGAGCAGCAAACCATTAGTGATTGGCAAGGAAAAAGAAATGGCTTCTGTTATTACAAGTGAATTTAAGACAGGAGAATATATCTACGGGACTGCCTACCTAGGCATTAACGCAAAAGATGCTATGAATGGCAATACTAACCTTAGAGTAAGGATAAGAGTGGATGGCGGGACAGCGGTCTGGGGTGGCGATTTATCTTATATAGAACTGCCGCTTACGGTTCAGGGTAAATCCTACATTCAATTTGCTTTATTACCCGATGCGCAATGGCTGAAGGATAATTATGCTCCCTATATTACTGAAGAAAACTGGACCATCTCCTATTTTCTTGATGAACTGGTAAAAGCTGGTGATGTAAGTCATGAAATAACCTGTGAGCTGATATTTCCTACCAGTAAGATCAGCGATATTAAAAGTAAGTTTTCATTGGATCTGGGCAATGGTACAACAGAATTAAAAGCAACAGCAACAAAGATGCATAATGAACTAATGGTCAGTCGCCAGTTGCCTAAGGCGGGTATGAACAACCCTGCCATGGAAGCCAAAATGGTAGAAGTGATGAATAAACTGGGCTGGAATGATAAATTCAGTAAGGCCATCATTACTTCATCCAACTGGGCGATAACAAAAAATAATTTGACAGGGGTTATCCTGTACCGCTATGTTGCTGCTGTTGGAATAACTAAAGATCATGATGGAAAATGCTACTACCAGGAGTTCACATTCCGCCAGGATTATAGCGGTGCTGGCAATTACGACAGTGCAATAAAGTACAACAGTTATGGCGGCAAGAGAGAGTTTGGTTGCGATAAAGTTAAATAAGTCAGCCTTTGATATTTTCCTTATACAAAAGGGGTAGCTTAATAAATACAGCTACCCCTCTTTCATTACTGTTGTTCTCAATTGAGAAAGAGGCCTTTGTTTTCAATTTAATGTTCAGCAGGTAGATCCTGTCCTTTATGATCTGGCTGGCCCTGGATATATGTTCACTGTCTTCTTTGGTAACATGGGATAATCCTTTACCGTTATCAATTATTTTTACTTGTAAATCATTTCCCTCCTTTTCAAAACTGATAGCTATATGCCCGGGATAGTTAATGCCGGCAAAGCCATGTTCGATGCTGTTTTCAATGAAGGGTTGTAAGATCATAGAAGGAATCAGGGAGTCTTCCGGCTCAATATTCTCTGCAATAGTAATAGCATAAGAAAATTTCTGAGGAAACCGGATTTTCTGCAGTTCAAGATACTCCCGGAGGAAATCATTCTCTTGTTCTATAGTTACGTACTCCTTGTAAGTGCTTTCTAATGTTTCCCGCATAATGTGAGAGAACTTAGAAAGGTTAGTAGCAATGCTTTTGCCATCGTTACCTTCCAGTGCAAATGACTGAAGTGAGGACAACGCATTGAAGAAAAAATGCGGGTTCATTCTTGCCCGGTTCAACCGCTGCTCTGTTTCTAATACCCTTTGTTTATTTCTTAAAGTTTGTTGACGGATAAAGAATACTAATCCAATTAAAGCAAGCAAACCTGCGACAGCCAGCAACAAATAAATTCTTCGTTGCTGTGCCAGTTCTTTTATTGTTTTTTCATTCTTTGCTTTATTATACTTTTGTTCCAGTTCATTTACTGTTTTTATTTTATCGGTATGGCGAATGCTGTCAGTAATAGCCCTCTCCTTTTCTTTATTCTCATACGCCATCGTATAATTTCCACTTTCCCGTCCTACCCGTGCCAGTATTTCATACCCCTCCGCTATGAACGCCGGATTGCCTGACTTCAGCCGGTAATACAAACAGGAATCAGCCATTTTTTTTGCTTCCGCATATTGCTTTAGTTCAACAAGTATATCCGCTTTATCATAATAGTTAGTACCAAGATTATCATAACTGCTGGTATCTGTGTATTGAAATGAACTATCCAGCAATTGAAGGGCCTTTTTTAAGTCGCCCCGTTCCCAGGCTATTCCCTCCAGATTGGCAAATGCAAAAGCAATGGAACTTTTCCTGCTTATCTTCCTGGCTATTGCCAGCTGCTGCATTGAAAACAACTCAGATGAATCAAGGCTGGTCTTTGTTTTGGTATCCTGATAATGCCATAAATACCGTTTAGATATCTTGCCAATGATATCCGCCTGTTTTGAAGCCTGTTCAATTTTTTTAATGAATGGTATGGCATTGCGGGCATAAATGATCCCTTTATCAGCCTGACCGGCCTGGTTCAGCAGCTGGGCGATCATTGTATAACTGTTGGCCTGTTCGTACATATTGCCGGCAGCTTCGGCACTTTGCAGCATCTTAAACGCATATTCCTGTGCCTTTGCGAAATCCCCTTTCGTATAATACAATCCTGCCCAAATTTTATACGTACTCAGCAAAACACTATCTCCGCAACGACCCTGTTTATAGATGCTTTCCGCTTTTTGCAGATTTATTTCGGCAGTATCAAAACTATTCCTCTCCAGGAAATCCTCGGCCAGCCATTCATGGCTTTTCCCAATACAAATTTTGTTAGCCGAAGCTCTAAGCTTTTCGATGAAGATTCCACTTTCCTCTTCTGATGATTCCCAGGCTGCTTTCATAGCAGGGTATTCCGGGCAATTACAAGGCTGAGCATAAGTAGCATTAACAATAATGATCAGCAGGGCTGTAAAAATAAGTTTGTAGTTGTTGGTTGGGCTTAACATAGTTTGAGATGCTGTGTAATCCTAAAATTAAGGTATCGATAGCATCCTCTCTTGAAAATATTCGTTTATTTATTCATTTATCAGTTATTCATTACACTTAGTTAACTGTTTATTTATTTGGCCCGTTTATTCATCTTTCTATTAGTGAATACTAATAAAACTTATACCTGAAACGCTTATAAAAAATCATTCCCGCCGTGGCGGGAATGATCAGGGAGTAATGGTAATCGTTATACTAAAGCTAACATTGTACTAATTTCTTTAATTGAACCGGCGAAAGATCAGTTTCAACAATCACAATAGCAGCAGCACTGATCATGCCAGCGGATCAAAAAAGTTTTCTCAAACCTTTTCCTTTCGAGCAGGCTGATAAAACCACACACCCACACAGGCGAAAACAATAACCATCGTAATTTTCTTTGAAACTTTATGGCCGGTCTTCTCTTCAAATAACACAAATAATAAAGCCGTGATAACAACAATTGCCAGGATGATAAGTCCTTTCCTCAACTTCCCTTCTTTTGGCCAGAACTCTTGCTTGTTCATTGTTCGTTCATTTATAGAATCCCGGCTTTACTTTTTTAATAAAGCCGGGATAAAAGAAGTTTAATCAATAATTATTTTTCTTACCCTGTGATTATCAAAATCAGCAATATAGATAGCATTGTTGGCAAAATCCCCGCAAAGAGCAATTGGGAGATTAAATCCTGCTGCGGTTCCGGCACCATCACTATTTCCCATATTGTTGCCCGCAAAAGTTGTCACCACTCCATCGGCTGTTATTTTCCGGATGCGGTGATTGAAGGCATCACAAACATAGAGGTTACCATTACCATCGGCTATGATACCTGCCGGGAAGTAAAACCGGGCTGCCTGGCCAGTGCCATCTGTTGTTCCGCCGGTACCACTTTGCCCTGCCACTACAGAGACAACGGCGGTGGTACTGTATTTCATTACCTGGTGAAAGCTATACGTGGTATAGTACAGATTACCTACAGCATCAAACGTAAGTCCAAAAACCTGGCCCGAATTAAGTAAGGTTGTTACTACACCAGCCGGAGTTACTTTCCTGATCAGGCCATTTATATAATCAGCCACATAAATATTTCCTGCAGCATCTGCTGCCACACCTATTGGTTCATTGAATCTTGCAGCGTTGCCTGTACCATTTTGACTTCCGGGAGTACCATTTCCTGCCAGTGTAGTAACTACTCCGGCTGCCGTTATTTTCCTGATTGCATGATTGATCCTGTCACCTACATAAAAATTCCCGGCTGCGTCGATGGTGATCGCATAGGGTTGATTAAACTGCGCAGCCGTACCCGTTCCGTCTGCAAAACCCATAGTACCACCGGCAAAAGTTGTTACTACACCAGCCGGTGTTATCTTCCGTATCCGGTTATTGTCCCTGTCGCATACAAATAAATTTCCGGCTGCGTCTCTTACAATACCGGAGGTAATATTAAACCGGGCGGCAGTACCTGTTCCATCCATATATCCCTGGCTGCTTCCGGCAAAGGTGGTAACCTCTCCATTACCCAGGTAGGTAAATACAGGGCCGGTAACTTGTACACTGTTCTTCTCCACTTTTACAGCACCTGTAGAAGCGCCGGCAGGAACCGTTGCGGTCAGTTGCGTGGCAGTGGCTGTTTGCACGGTTCCCTGCACACCGTTAAAATATACTTTTAGAGCAGTTGTATTGGCGCCAAAGTTTGTTCCGGTAATAGTAACGACAGTGTTTTTGGGCCCTGATAACGGACTGATAGAGGTGACTGTTGCAACCGGATCCGGGGAAGTTGTTTCCTTATCCTTTTTACATGACGAGAAGATAAGGGCACTGCATAACAATGCCATCAAAAGTTTTTTCATAAAAGACTGATTTTAGTTTTTAAGAGATATTGGTTTTTTAACAGGGCTAAAATAATTACCCTTTTTCCCATAAATTGAACCGATAGACAACTGCTGACAGTTGCTTAGTATCTGCAAAAAAATGGGCAGTAAGGAAAAGGCCACTGCTGGGAATAAACATTAAAATTCCCGGGTTTAACTTACTGGTAAAAGACTTCCACTGCTATCAGGCTAAAGAAAAGTGATTTAAATAATACTGAAACAAAAGAAGATAATTGTTAAGTCTGCTTAATTAACAGGTATTTCAATATATAAACGGAATCCTTCTCCAGGACGGGTATCAATTTCAAGGTTCCCGTCAAACACACTCAAACGGCTCGTGATATTCTTGAGACCAATACCCTTGTTCACACTGGCCGCATCCATTCCCAATCCATCATCTCCGATTTGCATCATGAAAATATTGTCCCTTATTGATAACGAAAAAATAACTGTCGAAGCTTTTGCATACTTAATGATATTGGTACACTGTTCCTGTACGATACGATAAACAGCCAGTTTTTTTTCCTTATCCAGCCTGTCCTCATCATAATCATCATTGTTGATACTGGTTTTTAACCCGGCCGGATGAAGCATTTTCTCGCATAAGCGGTATACCTGCCGTAATAATGTTTCTGATGTAAGGTCGGGGCTGACCAGTTCATGAGCAATCTTCCTATTCTCTTCAATGGCACTCCGGAGATTATCCATACAGGTAGTAATGAGCTCTCCCGCCCGTTCCGGGTAATCCCGGATCACACTCAATAACACGTTGGTGCCAACGAGTATTTGGTTTACATTATCATGTAATTCGATAGCAATTGAATTACGTTCATTTTCCTGGGCCTGCAGGGAGGTAGCTGTAAGTTTGACCTGCTCCTTTCGTTGCTGTTCCTGCAAAGCTATTTCTAACTTCTTCTTTTCCGTTATATTCCTGATAAATACAGATAAGCCATCATCTGAAGGATAAATAAAATTTTCCTGCCACAGATCAAGCGGTTCAAAATAATCTGTATTGCTGATATAACATTGTTCATCCATCGCCTTATGAAATGCTTTGTACGTTTCGGAGCCCACTGCCTGGGGAAACTCTTCCCACACATTTTTCCCGATCATTTCATCAGCATTACGCTGTATTAGTTCCCCCGCCTGCTTGTTCAGGTAAGTATAGCACCAGTTTTTGTCGAGGGCAATAAAAGCATCAGTAATACGCTGGATAAAAATTTTATACTTCTCCTCATTTATCCTTGCAGCTTCTTCCGCCTTTCTTTGTTCGGTAATATCACGGAAAAAAACGGATAACCCTGTGGCAGACGGATATATACTTCCGTACACCCATTTATCCATTACAGCAGAATATTCCTCAAGATGTATATTACTACCCGTTTCCAGCGCCTGGAGAAATGCTTTATGAATGGGCTGATTGAATGCAGCAGGAAATTCTTTTACCAGGTTCTTACCTATAAGCAGACCAGGAGAGGACTGTAGTAGTTGTTCAGCCGTTTGATTAATAAACGTCACATTCAGATTTTCATCCATTGCTAAAAATCCGTCAGATATCCTGTCCACAAGACTTCTGTATTTTATTTCACTATCCAATAATTTCTGTATCGCAGCATTCCTGTCCCTTTCATACTGTCTTTGTCTTACCGCAGCTTCTATGGCAGACGGGAGCCTGATCAGCCGGTCTTTCAGGATATAGTCATCAGCCCCTTCCTTAATGATCCGGGCTGCAAATTCTTCTGAAACAGTTCCTGTTACCATGATAAATGGAACCTGTTCTTCCCGTTGCCTGACTATCCTGAGTGCCTCAGCCGCATCAAACTGGGGCAGTGAATTGTCTGCCAATATCACATCTGGCCTGTAGTTATCAAGTGCTTTTATAAAATCAGGCTGTGTCATTGCCAGGTGAAAAACAGCCGGGAAATTCTCTTTTCTTAATACACGTTGTACCAGCTCTGCATCAGTATGACTGTCTTCAAGCATTAATATTTTAAGCGTGGCTGGCAATGGCTGTATCTTTTATGAAGGTGACTGGTTAAGTAACAACCAGTAAAATCCAAGATTTCGTATGGCTTCGGCAAACCGTTCAAAGTTTACGGGTTTCACGATATAACTGTTGGCCCCAAGTTCATAGCACCGTTTTATATCAGGGCTTTCCTTGGATGAAGTCAGTATCACGACCGGCATAGATTGTGTTAACGGGTTTTGTTTTAATTGCTGTAACACTTCCATGCCATTCACTTTGGGCATTTGAATATCCAGTAATACTACTTTGGGTAATAAAAAATTATCCCTTTGGCCCGCATACCTGCCGGTTCCGAAAATAAATTCCAGCGCTTCTTCACCATCCTTTACGTGTACCAGGTTATTAGCCATATGATGCTTCTTTAATTCACGGATGGTCAGTTCCGCATCACTGATATTATCCTCCACAAGTAGTATTTCAACAGTGCTGGAATTCATAAATAAAGTTGTTTATTGTTTATCAATTGAACTATGTTTTAATCAGCAGGTAATGAGAAATAGAAACTGGCCCCATTACCCACTTCACCCTCTGCCCAAACACTGCCTCCATGCCTGGATACTATTTTCTCGACCAGTGCCAGGCCTACACCGGTTCCTTCAAACTCTTCTGCACTGTGCAATCGCTGAAACACCCTGAATAGTTTGTCTTTGTAACGGTTATCAAATCCCACCCCATTATCCTTCACAAAAAAAACATACATGCCTTGCTGATTATTATACCCAATATCAATCCTGGGCTTTTCTTTGCTGCCGGAATACTTGACAGCATTGGAAATAAGGTTGATCCATACCTGCCTGATGGTACTTGCATCCGCATTCACATCGGCAAGTGCTCCTGTATTCCATTCAATCCGGTGATTATTCCCGGTTCCCTTTATCTCGTTTATTATTTCAATCACTATGCCAGTCATGCTGACGGTGGTTTTTAACAGCTCTTGCCTTCCCATTCGTGAAAATGCCAGCAGGTCATCCACCAGGTGTCCCATCTTAAGTGTATTGGCCTTGATAATCCCCGTTAGTCGCCGGGCTTCATCATCCAGTTTACTGCTGTAGTCCTCTTCAAGGATGGCCGTAAACCCGATAATACCCCGAAGAGGTGCCCGTAAATCATGCGAAACTGAATAGGTAAATGCCTCCAGTTCTGAGTTCATCTTTTTCAATTCATTCTCCAGGTTTTTCCTGAGTGTAATGTCCCTGACCGAAGCTGACACCAGTACACCTGCCTTAGTATTGATGGGAGATAAACTGATCTCAACAGGAAACATCACCCCATCTTTTTTTACAGCGTTTAATTCTATGCCGGCACCCATGGCCCTTACTTTGGCCGCTTTCATAAAATTACCCCGGTGTTGCACATGCTTTACTTTCAGATCCCGGGGAATCAGTATCTCCACTGGCTGACCCAGCATTTCTGTCCTCGTGTATCCAAACAGGTTTTCCGCCTGGAGATTGATCATTTGTATAGTACCGGAGCCATCAACAATAACTGTTGCATCAGGGGCAGCATCCAGCAAGGCACTGAATTTTTCCTCATTTGCCCTTTGCTGATCTATATCCTTTTTGATTCTCCCGATAATATAAAAACTCATTAAGGCCACAACCGCAAGGATGCTATAGAGAATAATATTAAGATTGGTTATGGTTCTCTCATTTTTTGCTTTTCTCTCTGACAGTAATTGACTGGCAATATTGCTCATTTTATTCCCGATCCTCCTGATCTCATCCGTGTAGTGTTTACCTCTGCCCGATTCAACAAGGTCTATGGTAGCTTCAAGGCCGGCTTGTCTTCTTATCAGTACCATGCTATCAGAAAAAATAACCCGCCTTTTAATGGATAATTTCAGCGAATCCATCAACTGTGCCTGCAAAGGATTAACTGCCACCAGTTTCTCAAGATTCGCAATATCTGCCTGGAACGCTGTTACGGAATTACGCAGTGGTTCAAGATATCTTTCCCTGCCTGTTATTACAAAACCACGGGCTCCGGTTTCATTGTCCAGTGATGTCAGGATCAGTTTTTGAACTTGCTTAAGCACCTGCTCAGTCTGGCCCACACGAATAGCAGTATCCTTGACTCTTTGTGATTGGCGGATTGATACGAAAAGTACTGTTGCAACAGTAATGACTACTGAAACAATTCCAGTGGCAAGAATCCAGTTGGTCGAAAACTTTTTCATAGCACCTGCTTTCAGCAAAAAAAAATGCATGCTAACCGAGCCGGGTTACATAAAGTTTTCCGTAATAAAAATGAATAAGCAGACAATAAACCGTGAAGGCAGATTGTTGGCTTCGTTTCTATAAATAATTTAACGACAAAAAGCGTTGATTCATAGAAATACAGGTATTATTTAATAAATAAAACACTTATTTTCTTATCTGTCTGCTAGCTTATAATGTCAATGGCCGGTAACTTTTTACAATTCCGTGAATAATTAAAGTAAAAATTAATGTATATAGAACAGCTGGATTCTTCAGAAATCAAGTCCATGCAATCCGAAAACTCGTTCACATGAATTGAAATTGTTCTTTTTGTTAACGAATAAGAGTTATTGTTCCTTTCATATCTCCTATTCCACCTTTGAAATGAACATAATAAACATAAACACCTGATGGCTGCGGCACACCGTTGTACCGGCCATCCCAGTTAACAACATCCCCTTTTACATAATAGAGCAATTGACCATTCCGGTTATAGACAGTAACCGTTGCTCCTTTCGCGGGATCAAGAAATGGTATCTGCCAGTAATCATTCTTTCCATCATTGTCCGGCGTAAATGCAGTAGGTACAAAAATACCGGCCACCACTTTGATCAATACCTGGTCCTCACTACGGCAACCAAATGCTGAAACAGCAGACAATGTATACAATGTATTGCTGACAGGTGAAGCAACGGGATTAAGAATGGAATCATTATCCAGGTTATCGGGAGGCAACCAACTGAACAGAATGCTCCCACCGCTTGCATTCGCTGCTGTTAATACTATTTGCTCACCACTAACAATGGTCTTATCAGGGCCGGCATTAATAGCGGGATCATCATGTACATGAATAATACTGACATTAGAAGCAATACGACAGGCTGTGATCCCGGCATTTCCATTTTCAGCTACCGCGAGCCTGTACCAGTAAACACCTGCTGTTGTTCGGAGGCGCTGATAAGTAAGATTATCAGCACCGGGAATATCACTCCATACTCTTCCTGAATCAGTACTCACCTGCCATTGATATACCGGCGAAACGAAGCCGGGTGAGATAGTGGCATTGAAATCATAAGACGACTGTTGTTCATCGGCGCAAACATCTATTTTATTATTGCCCCCTTGCAAACTGGCCGCTACAACAGGGCCGCAGGGACGGAAAGTAATATCATCTAATGCTATATCATTTCCCATTCCGCCGGGTGCATTATTGCGCATACGTAATATGATATCAGGACTGCCGGCAGTAGTGGTAAAATAAAAACCATACTGGTCCCATCGCGGCTGAGCTGTTACAGGGATACCACCTGTATTGAATTGATTCAGCACAGTTCCTGAAGGAGTTTCAATAGTAAAAGTGATATTGGGTTGAATGCCCGAAGCTGATAATAATACATTCATGAGCCAGGCAGAAAACTCATAGGTGGTATTCGGACAGAGACCAGTTACCCTTCCTACATAAAAATCCCCCGCAAGGAAAGATGCATTCACCAGCATAAAAGCTCCGTTACCGGTATGATCAGCATTCACTGTATGCCAGGAATTACCAAAACAACCGGAAGTGGACCTGGTGATCGTATAATACCCATCATCAGGGCATGAAGAACTTGTATAGGTATAACCTGCGGGAGGGGTTATACCCGGATCTCCGTTAGAGACGGTGCCAAAAGTTATATTCACAACCGGGTCGCCAAGGCTGCCCGAGCATAATTGTGCAGCAGAAAATAAAAATCCCGAAATGGCTATAACTAAAAGTGATACCCGCTTAATAAAAAATACTGCCTGAAATTGCTTCACTGATCGGTTTGTTTAACCGGGGAAAGTTACTACATAATCTCCTGCTTCACTTATGACATATTTCAGTTATACCAAGATGAATATCAGCTTTCCCGCACCGGCATGTGACCTTTGTCATAGGAAAAAGGTACTCCGCTGTTTTAAATTACTGAAACAAAACTCATCGTATGAAACGTATTATAATATGGACAGCCCTGCTGCTGATGGTGGGTTGTGGCACTTCATCCCGGATCACCAGCTCCTGGAAAGCAGATCATGTTCAGCCCAACAAATTTAAAAAGGTCGTTGTGCTGGGACTGATCACAGAAAAAGACCGTTCGTTGAGGGAGAAAATGGAGCAGCACCTGGTTGGTGACCTGAAGGCACTGGGCTATGATGCTACCTGCTCCTGTGATGAATATAATCCCAAAGCTTTTGAGAACATGAGTGAGGAACAGGCTATCAGTAAACTCCGTAATTCAGGCGTTGATGCTGTGCTGACGGTTGTATTACTCGATAAGACCCGTGAAAAACAATATGTTCCGGGCCGGGTATATTACTCTCCTTACTCCATCTACCATAGTCGCTTCTGGAGATATTCGAGGGTGATGTATGACCGTATTTATACACAGGGATACTATGTAACTGATACCAAATACTTCTGGGAAAGCAATTTGTATGATCTGGCTGCCAACGAATTGGTTTATTCATCCCAGAGCCAGTCTTTTGATCCGCCCGGTTCAGAAAACCTGGCTGATGAATATGGTGAAATGATCGTGAAGGATATGGTAAAGAAGAATGTATTAGCTGATCAGAAAACAGCAGCACTTAAACCGATGTAAATAGTTGTTCTAAATAGTACAGCCCTTTTACGGGCTGTACTTGTTCCAAATGAACCTGTCTCTGTGATGCTATGCTGCAAAAGTTATACCTGGAATTACATTACATTTTCCTGATTCTTCTTCGTTCAGTTATCTCCTCCTCTGAAATATGAATAACAACATATTCACAGCTATTCACCAGTACAACTTCATAGGTGATATTGCCTTCTTCTATTACTTGCTTAACATTAAAAAATCCATACCCCTCATACCGGCTCTCTACTTTATTAATGATAGCCCCGGGCAGGTCTGTTATTGCCAGGTTGGCGATGGCATAATTCATATGGCCCCGTAGTGTAAAAACAGCAGTTACTTTATTTCCTTTAATGTAGAAATAAACAAACAGGTTTTTGTTCTCTCTAAACCATACTGCATTAACCGCATCCGGGAACAACTTTCCAAATCGTTTTGCCACGACAGGATACTCTGCTTCCGGGTTGATGCCTGCCGGGTCTTTATCACTAAAATGCAATGGCATCATAGTTTCCGGCATCATACCTACAGGCTGTGACTGCAGCCGGTAACTCTTTCCTGCCTTAGCTGTTACCTGGGCAAATAACACCAGTGAAACCGCTAAAAAAACTACCATGATCATTACAAATTTCACAATTACTTTCATGTTGTTAATTTTAGTTCTTTAAAATGACTGATGGTGGTTTTACTAAAAAGATTTAGTACTATTTTCCTGTCCAGTTTTCGCAGGAGCAAATTCTTCCAGTGTGATACTGATATCACTGAATTCTCTGAACCAATTGGTGGGATATACCCGGTACAGGAATGATAATACCGGTTTTCTGTTGTTGTGCTCTGGCACTTTACCAGGTATAATACTCGTGGTATTCCTGCACAGACCTGCCTCCGCAGGCTTTGCTTGTAATAACATAGTAAAAGGTTTAATGATTAATACGAAAACGCAAATATGAAAGTAATCAGCCCGGTGCAGCATCCCGGAAAGGCGTGAATTTTTGTTAACAATTTCCATATTTGTGAAATAAAATAATACTTTACAGTAACCATTACTTCCTTACAATATGCACAACCACAGCAAGATTGTAATCATTGTTCTTACTTTACTTTCGGGTTTCACCTGCCCGGTTATCGCACAGCAGGAAAACTTTGAAAAAAGAAAACAAGAAGCCATTAATGACCTTAACAATTATCCTAACCCGGATACAGCCCGGGTAAATGCCCTGGTGAGAGTGCTGAACACCGCCGCCTATCTGAAAGAGCGAAAAGCGGTATTACCATACATGGATGAAGCATTCATGCTCAGCCGCAAGCTCAATTATAATAGAGGCCTCGCAGCCTGCTACGCAAACACTGCTGGTTATTATAAGAGCTCTTCTGACTATACAAAAGCTCTCCTTTATTTTGACTCAGCTATTTACATAGCAGGTAACATTCAGGAAGAAAATATATTGGGCACCAAACAATGGGCCTTTGAACAGAAAGGAGCGATCTATTTCAGCCAGGAAAATTATTACACCGCATTGGACTACTTTTTTGAGTCCCTAAAATACATCACCCCCGCCAGGGAACAGCGCAGAACCAGGCTTTATACTTTTATAACCGATATATATACTACTCTAAACAACCTAGACAAAGCCACAGAATACAGTGAAAAGAATATAGCACTTGTTGAGAAAGACAGTAGTATAACAGCGCATTCCAATGTTTATTTTTCGTATATCGATGTTTGCCTTGCCAAAAACGACCTTGAAACTGCTATCCGTTATCTTGATAAACTGCATCCCTACATGCCCGAACCGGGACAAGTGCAGGTAAGTTTTGGTTATTATCTCAAAAGAGGAAGAGTTAGTTTTATAAAACAGCATTATAATACTGCCTATGATTATTTCAAGGAAACATATAAATATGCCTTAGAGGGCGGGCACAGCAATAGTAAAAGTGTTGCTCTTTATTACCTGTCGGCAACGGCCCTAAAGATCGGGCAGGATGAAGCAGCAAAAAACTATGCGCTGGAAAATCTTTCGCTGGTAGAAAACATGTACACCCGGTCTTCCAAAATTGATGCCCTCACCAACCTGGCCAATTATTATTACAAAACAGGTAATAAAAACAAAGCCTTTGAACTAATACAGCAGACCATACAATTAAAGGACAGCCTGGCTGCTGAAACAAATATCAAACAGTTAAAAGTCCTTGGGGCCATTTATGATGCGGAAAAACAACAAAAACAGATCAGCCAGTTGCAATATGAAAAAGAAAAACAAACCGTGGAAGTAAAACACAAGTCTGCATTAAATAAAATTTTTATTGCTTCCATTCTTATTCTGCTGGTCCTGGGCTATCTCGGTTTTATTAATTTTAAAAAAGGGCAACAGCTGGCAAGGCAGCAACAGGCATTACAAAAACAAAAGATCAGTGAGCTGGAAAAAGACAAACAATTACTTACCATTGATGCGATGCTAAAAGGCCAGGAAGAAGAAAGAAGCCGCATCGCCAAAGACCTGCATGACGGCCTGGGCAGTTTATTATCCGGCACTAAACTGTCGTTCATGAACGTAAAAGAAAACCTGCCCTTGACTCCGGAAACCAGTACCCAGTTTGACAGGTCACTGAGTATGCTGGACAATTCGATCGGGGATCTTCGAAAAGTGGCGCAAAACCTGATGCCGGAAGCCCTTGTAAAATTCGGGTTGCAGGAAGCGGTAAGAGATTTTTGCGACAGCATACAATCCACCACCGGAATAAAAATAGTATTCCAGCAATTTGGCGAAAGAAGAAAATTACACAGTACTGCGGAAATGTTTATATACCGCATCATCCAGGAATTGGTGAACAATGCCGTGAAACATGCCGAACCGACCCAGGTCATTGTGCAACTAACCATGAGTGATAACAAAACCGGCATCACCGTGGAAGATAACGGCAAAGGCTTCGATAAGAATATACTAGCGCAAGCCAAAGGAGCTGGTATGGCAAATATCAGCTACCGGGTACAGTATTTCAACGGAACATCAGACCTGGTGACATCACCCGGTAATGGAACATCTGTCAATATTGAATTAATCGCTTAACAAATGATAAAGGTTTATATAGTAGATGATCATGCAGTAGTCATTGAAGGAATTTATTCCTTACTGCTAAAAGAAAAAGATATTGAAATGGCAGGTTATGCGAGCAATGCGGCTAACTGTTTACAGTATTTCAGCAGCCATACCGCCGATGTGATACTGATGGACATCAGCCTGCCGGATATGAACGGAGTGGACCTGTGCAAACTCATTAAAAAAAATTATCCCGGCATCATGGTGCTGGCCTTAAGTACGTTCAACCAGGGCACCTATATCCGCAAGATGATGGAAAGTGGTGCCAGCGGTTACTTATTAAAAAATGCAGGCCGGCAGGAGATCATTGAAGCCATTAAAGTAGTGGTGAAAGGAAAAACATACCTGAGTTTTGATGCCGGGCAGGCCTTGAAATCAGGTACAGAGCAACTGAACAGTATTCCGCCATTGACGAAAAGAGAAAAAGAAGTGCTCTCCGCCGTGGCTGAAGGCCTGACCAATATGCAGATCGCTGAAAAACTTTTTATCAGTGTTGATACGGTGGAAAGCCATCGTAAAAATTTACACGCCAAACTGAATGTAAAGAATACAGCAATGCTGGTTCGCTTTGCCCTGGAGAATGACCTGCTATAAAAAATTGTCCTCGTCTGTTACTGATTCACTATATACCTGTTCCTGATAGTCACGCCTTCCCAATCATCTGTGCGGAAGGGTGCTGCCGGTAACATTTCTTTATTGAACAGGTTTCCTTCTGAAGCATCATCGGCCCAATTATATCTTACCGCTACCGGCTGCGGCACTTCATCGCACCACACGGTGATCTTATTCCCGTTTATCAATGCTTTGGCAAAATGGAATTTTTTATCCGCACCGGCGATCTCAAATCCTTTGATATATTCATACTTATCTTTCACCAGCCAGCCGCTGCCAGTATGGGTGAATGATATATCGATCCTGTCCCCCACTTTATTCATGGACTGGTAAACAGGGCCCATACATTCTCCTTGTTTTCCATACACATCATGCAGGGCGATATAAGCAAGTCGTTTGCCCACATCCTGCTTATTTTTTGGATGAATATCTTTCGGGTCACCGATATCTGTGGTAACGGCCATTCCTGTATTCGGTAATGATAAAGTCATTGCCTGTGCTTCCCGCAGCTCGGCCCAGTTACTCCCGTTATTACTGTTGGCTGTGGCAGAACCAAACGTTGAAAGCTGCACAAAGAAGAAAGGAAAATCGCCCTGCTTCCAGTGTTGCCGCCAGTCAGTGATCATTAACGGGAATGCGGTGCGGTATTCGTAGGCCCTTCCGGCATTCGTTTCCCCCTGGTACCAGATCGCTCCTTTAATAGTATATGGCAATAAAGGATTGATCATCGAATTGAATAAAATGCCGGGAAAATCATTGGGGCCCATCGCTCCTGCATCTTTATTCAAAATCGATTCGATCCTGAACTTCCAGTCACCAGCCAATGAAATAATTGTTTGACCGATCGTTAACCGCATCGTTATATCATCACCATAGATACCACCACCTCCCTGGTTATCCACTACTCTTACTGCGATCACATTCTTACCAGCTTTCAAAACACCTGCCGGTATAGTATATCTTCTTAACTCATCCCATTGCTGTGTGCTCCCAACTTTCACCCCGTTGATATAGGTTTCATCTGCATCATCCACTTTTGCCAGTTCTATTACTCCAGCTTTATCTGCATCAGCTTCACTTATTGTAATGGTTTTTCTAAACCAGGCTGTTCCGTCAAGCCCCGGGAAGCCTCTTTCTTCCCACACCCCGGGCAGCTTCATCAGTGGCCACTGGCTGTCATCAAAATTGCTGTTCTTCCATTCGTTTGTATTGACATTATCCAATCCGCCCTGTGCTTTTTTAATATTCGCCAGGATAGCTTCATTTCTTTCTTTGCTGAGTTTTTCAATGGAACCCGATTTCATGATCGCAGCGATATCTTTAAATCGTTCACTTTGTTCAAAACCCTGCTGGCTGGTCCAAGCTTCGGATTGTGTGCCGCCCCAGGTGGTATTGATCAGCCCGACAGGAACTTTCAAATAGTTATATACCTCTCTCGCAAAGAAATAAGCCGTGGCAGAGAACTCGGCCGCTGTTGCAGGGCTGCATTGTTTCCATTCGCCTGCACTCACATCATCTTTCAAACTGGTGCTGACGGTATTCGGCACATCAAACTGCCGGATCATCGGGTAATCGGCAGTCGCTATTTCCTTTTCATAGTTATTTATTTTACCCCATCCCGCTATCGGCATTTCCATATTGGACTGGCCGCTACAGATCCATACTTCACCCACCAGGATATTTTGAATGACCAGTTCATTTTTTCCCTGTACAATTAACTGATACGGACCACCTGCCGCTTCCGGTGCTAACAGGATTTCCCATTTACCGGCTTTATCCGTTTTCGTATTTTTTTTCTGCTGGTTGAACTGCACCGTTATTTTTTCTCCTGCAGCTGCCCATCCCCAGATACGGACAGGTTTATCCCGCTGCAATACCATATTGTCGCCGAAAATTTTCGGCAGGCTGATATTCGCCAATAAAGAACAGGAAAAAGCGGACAAGATTAATACGGCAATGATCTTTTTCATAATAGCTAAGAACAATTGATTAGAGGTATTGGTTATCTATGAGCCATTGGGCTACTCTTTTGAGAGTAAACTGGTTCTTGTCAATGCTGGCATCCGCTAATAATATCTTGTCTTTTTGCGGAATAGCTACCGGCCGTTGCAAATTATCTTTAGCAGTAAAGACCTCCATATTCTGGGCATTATTGCCGCCGGTAAAAGAAACTTTGGCAATTACAACACCGGATGGTAATAAAAATTCATAACTGTCGAGCCCGTTTTGTGAACCGGTAGGTTTAAAGCTGCCGATGATCTTTGCATTCTGTTCAATCGTCTTATCGGCTTTCAGGGAGATCGGCCATCTTTTATCACGGGCCACTTGTGTATAGTTGACCAGCAGTCTCGGTGTAACACCTTTAGCAGCAATAAACTCTTTTACTTTGGCTTCGTCTGCTTTATCGTTTATTATAATACCGCTGTTGCCGATCAGTTTGGCAAAAGATTTCTCCTGTCCCAGGGAAGCCACTTTAAAAATCCCCACCTGGTTAGCCGTTAAAAAAGTAAGCCGGTAGTAAAGACTGGAGTTGTCATTTTTATCCGCATCAAACTCTGTAGCCGGGGCGGCAATGATCAGCTTTTCGCCGGACAAGGAGAATACTTCAAAAAGTTTGGTGAGCCCAAAATTCTGTTTGGTTACTTCCAGTTTTACATAATCCTTTCCATCCACTTTGATCATGCCTTTTTTGTATTCCACATCCTGCGCCATCACCAGGGAAGAACAGAACAGGGAAACGACGAATATTATTTTCTGCATATGGTTTGTGTTTTAAGAATGGAACTAAAGATAACAGAAATAGCTGTTTGCCGGATTGATTTACATAAATACCGTCCGGGTACCCTGTTTTCAAAAGCTTAATACTGCGTCATCAGGTATTCAGCTTAACTTTAATAATATGAACCTTACCGTCCTTTTAATTGTGGGTGCAGTCGGCCTTGGCCTTATTATCTTCCTGGTCTGGAGTAATATCCGGGATGAGAGAGCATTTAAGCGGCAGCTAAAAGATGATTATCCTAAATCAAAAGATGAAGAAGGTGATATCGATATAGATGAGATCACAAAATAACCCGGCATCCTCAGTTCCCCTTTTCTGCTTTGATCTGCTTCAGCATATTCCGGGCATTGTCACCCGTGACACCTGCGGGATCTAAGGCAATAGCTTTATTATACGACTCAATTGCTTTATCAATTTGTTTTGCTTTCCATAAAGCTTCTCCATAGCTGTCCCACGCATTGGCAGACTGAGGATAGAGTTTTGTGTTCAGCTTAAAAATGAACAGTGCCCCGTCAGTTTGTTTACCATTCAGCATATCATACCCGGCTTTATTAAAGCGGTCTTCGAAATTCATATAGCGGTATTTGGGATCGGTCACCATCGCAGTGGCAATGGATTCCACTTCATCCAGTTTACCGGCCATGAATAAGTCTCTTAACTTCCCCATGGGATCGATGACGGCATCCTTCTCTGAAAAAGTCAAACAGGTTTCCAGCATCGGGTCTTTATTGCTGCGGTAATCAGCAAAACTCATATCCACAGCGACATGCGGTGCCAGCCAGGGAGCATTTTCCCATTGGGGTTTATCCTGCCACCAGGCAAAAGAAAGAAAGACGGGCGTTTTGGTATTCGGCAATTCCACCCTTCTGTTATCACCATAAAAATTGACATTCTCCGCAGTTGGCTCACCCACAAATAAGGCATTGGTATAATTGCTGAGTTCATTCACCAGGTTCTGGCAGGCAGAAAATGTTTTCCGCCCGATGATCACAAATAATTTACCGGGTTGGTTGATCTTTTTACATTCTAAGATACCCGTAACAACAGGTTTGTTCTTATAATTATTACCCCCGCCATTCAGCCGAACATCCAGTACTAATTTCTCCACATCATTCTGCTCGATGAAAGCAAATACTTTTTTATAAAAAGCAGGGATCGCTTCTTTCGGATCATCCTGTACCTGGCTCTGACGGACATAGACTGTTTTTGAAGCCGGCAGGTATTCGTAGTAATAAATATTCTCCAGGTTTTTCAGGTAGTTCGGTGTGAAACTTGTATCTCTTACAGTCAGCCAGCCTGACCCTTTCCGTATAAAACCATAGCTTCTTGGTAAGCGGAAAGCATCTAATGTTGTGATGGTATAATCAAATGTCTTCCCCTCCTTTTCAAATGTATAACTGATCGTATTCTTCAACGCTTTGGATACTTTTTGTGCATGCAGGGCTTCCGGTATGGCCAGGAAATCCAGTCCATACCCTTTATAGTACTGGTCATTTTCCGCAGGCACTAACCATTTCAGCGAAGCAAGTGCCTGCTGCACCGGCACGCCTTCCACTTTCAGCAGTTTGGCTCCCAGTACAGCAGCATGATCTTTATTTGTTCCTTCCACGTATACACCATCACTGAACCAGTAAAAATTAAGCGGCGCCACATGATATTTTACAGGTGATTCTCTCCAGCCGATATCGGTATGCCCGTATTTGAACGAGGCCACTATTCTTGCCAGGCCTGCCAGCCGTTCATGGTCTTGCAGAGATGGCATTTCTTTATAGAGTTGCTCCACCGATGCGTCAAACTGTGTGGCTGATATATTTTTGAAAAGAAAAGCATACTCCTTGTGCACGGTCTGCTGTAAAAAACGAAGATCAGCCTGCCAGTCGGCAACCGTAAGCTCTTTAACGGGTAGGCTGGCGGGCATTAATTCTCCGTGTCCCGCTTGAGAAAAGACAGCCAGTGACAAAACGGTAGCCAGCAGCAAGGCAGGTATTTTTTTCATGATACAGTGTTTTACTCCAATTTACTCCTCCAGAAAGGTAATTGCAGTTGAATTATGATGAGGGGTTGTGTACCCTTGGCAATGGACAACCAGGTAATAGCAGACAGGAGGCGGCTGTCGGTTTCTTACATCAGTGAAAGTAAATGCTACTGGGCTATGGAATAATTTGCGTTCAGGTTGGAAAATACTTACACCCTCAGCGAGCCCCGGAATCCCCGGGCCGCATAATACGATTCTGCGCCATTGTGATAGACGAAGATGGTGCCATAGCGGTAATCAGCAAAAAGGGCACCGCCCAGTTTCCTTATAGCCGGAGGTGTCACTATCCAGCTCGATGTTTTGGTATCAATCTTTCCCAATTGCTGCAATTCCCGGTACTTTTCTTCTGTTAAAAGTTCAATCCCCATATCTGCTGCCATACCCATCGCACTGTTTTTGGGTTTATTTTCTTTCCTTTTCTCCAGCGCCTCATGATCATAACAAACACTCCGGCGTCCGGCAGGGCTTTCTGCGGCGCAATCGTAAAAGATATATTCCCCCGTCTTTTTATCAAATCCTACAACATCCGGCTCACCACCGGTGTTTTCCATTTCATCAAGTGACCAGAGCTTTCCTGGATTTGCTTCCAGCCGGGTCTGCACTTTAGCCCAGTCTAGGCCTTTATGACGCTGGCTATTTTTTTCAAACCGGGTTTTTAATACACTGAGTAGTTCTTGCTGTAGTTCAGCTGGCAATTTCTTTTTATTACTATTTAGCTTGCTCATTTTTTCTCATTAATTCTTTACTTAAATATACATCAACCTTAAATTTTATTCTATCCCTTTACCGGCTAATTGAAATAAATTTCCTGTCTGCAGGCCTGAAATACCAGGATACCACTGTCAGAATCAGTAATAATATTGGTCCAAATAAATCTTTCGCAGCATCCCCACAAGCTAAATGCGAAATGACAGCACCAGACATAGTAAAGAAGAATCCTGCATAAGCCCATTCTTTAAGCAGCGGAAATTTTGGGATCAGCACCGCTACCACTCCTAAAAACTTCCAAACAGCCAGCAGGGTTAAAAAATAAAGCGGGTAGCCCAAATGTGTAAACATATCGGCTTCCTCTTTCACTTTTAATACCTGTATTATCCCAGTTGAGAGCATTCCTAATGCAAGCCAGCCTGTAGCAATCCAGTAGATGATTTTACCTCGCTTTTTCATAATAAATTATTTTAGTTTACTTACAATTTCCTGAATCCGGTTATGAGCCATGTTGATGCCCTGTGCAAAAGGTAACCGCAGCAACTGGTCCCGGAGTGCAACCGATTTGTACACTACATGTATAGTGAGCCTGCTTTTGTCCTCACCCAGTTTTTCAAATTCTAAAAACTCAAGCCACGGTGCAAATGACGTATTCTCCATTTCAAATGTCCGGGTGATCTTTTGTTCCGGTACGAACTCCTGTATCACGCCGTTGAATCCGTGTTTGTTTCCCAGTGGATCGGTTGTTTCAAACTGGTAACTGCCGTGTTTTTTATTTTCCAGTTTCAGTACTTTGGTTCCCATCCATTGCTCCACAATTTCCGGTTCCTCATACGCTTTAAATAATAATTCCAAAGGCAAATCAAATTCTCTTGTAATTACAATTTCCTGTTTGCCATCTTCGGCGTGTATATTGGTTTTCTTTTCCATAGCGCCTTATTTTTTAGGTTTGTATTTTTTCATTACCGCTTCAAGTTTATTGAATCTATCATCCCACATATTGCGGAAGGGTTCAATAAAGTCGGCTACTTCTTTCATCTTTTTTGCATTGAGGAAGTAGTGCATCTCCCGGCCATTTTGCTCCTGTTGAAGCAATTCACACTCGGTGAGTATTTGCAGGTGTTTGGAAACGGTGGGCCTGGCTGTATCAAAGTTGGCGGCTATGGAACCCGCTGTCATGGACTGCGATGCAACCAGCAGCAGTATCGCCCTTCTTGTAGGGTCCGCTATAGCCTGAAATACATCTCTTCTTAAATTCATTATGTAGCTATTTGACTACAAATATATATGTAGCTATTTAACTACGCAAATTTTTTTTACTTTTTATTAAAAGAGAGACGGCGAATGGGGAACAGTAAGATAGAAATGACAAAACTGTGGTAAAAAAAATCCCGGGCCAAACCCGGGATTGTGACTCTGCTTTCTCATAAAATGAGTTGCGGAGCAAATGTGTCAGACACTTATGCTCCTAAATACGTTCTTAATAAATTAAAATTGGGCAGGGCCCTTAATTTTTCCAGGGCTTTGTCTTTGATCTGCCGCACCCGTTCGGTGGTGAGGTCGAATTTCATGGCAATATCATCCAGGGAAAGAGAATGATCCTGGCCGATGCCGAAGAAATAACAAAGTGTTTGCCGCTGCCGTTCGGTGAGTTGGTCCAGGGTGCGGCCGATCTCGGTCTTTAAGGATTCCACCGTAATAAAGACCTCGTTCTCTTTACCGGCATCCGGGTTTTCCAAGGTATCCAGCAAGCTGCCTTCTTCCTCTTCCACGACCGGTGCATCCAGACTGACAGGGCGGGTAAAACAACCGAGACCGTCGGTCACTTCTTTTGCCGGGAGCTGCAGTTGCTCGGCCAGTTCATCAGCAGAGGGAAGCCTCTCCAACTGCTGTTCCATAGCCTGCTGCGCCTGGCGCAACTGGCTGTTGAGGTTAACCTTGTTGAGAGGTACCCGTACCAGTCTTGATTTATCGGTGATCGCCTGCACAATACTTTGCCGTATCCACCACACAGCAAAAGAAATGAATTTAAACCCACGGGTCTCATCAAACCGGTGGGCGGCCTGTATCAGGCCAATATTGCCTTCGTTGATGAGGTCGGCCAGTTGTAATCCCTGGCCCTGGTATTTCTTGGCTACAGAAACCACGAAACGAAGATTGGCCTGGGTAAGTTTGTCGAGAGCCACTCTATCTCCCTGTTTGATGCGGCGGGTGAGGTCTGTTTCCTCATCGGGTGTAAGCATGGGCAGTTTACTGATTTCCTGGAGATACTTGGCGAGACTGGGGGATTCACGGCTGGTGATAGCATTGCTGATCTTAAGCTGTCGCATTGACATAAGGTTCGGTTTAAAAGGGTGAAGCAAATAGGGTTTTGCTTTCACAGGGAGGATTGATACAAAGAAACCAAACCTTGTTACCCAAAAAAATAGAAGTAAATAGGATTGTTTTGTAGTACTTATTAAATGACTACACAGTAATTCCCGCCAAAATGCTAAGTGGAATTGCTGATATACGTAGAGTTTGAAGTTTATTGTTGCTGGTTTGAGGTTGGGCGTGAAAATGGAAACGGTTCTCCTGCATACACATATTACCTGTTACCTGACTTAGTACATGACTGCAAGTATTTCAAAGATTTCAGTTATGCTATGCATCAGCAATAACAGGCGGAGTAGTTCAAACTACAAGCCCCCTTATTAACCCATTAACTGGTTAACTAATTAACTATTCCCGTCTTACCTTTGCTCCATGCTAAACATTTCTACCCGTGGTCAGCAGATGCCAGCTTCCCCAATACGGAAACTGGTGCCCTACGCTGAGGCCGCCAAGAAGAAAGGACTTAAAGTATATCACCTCAATATCGGCCAGCCGGATATTGAAACACCGCCTGCTATTTTGGATGCAGTGCGACAGGCAGATATAAAAACACTGGAGTACAGCCATAGTGCCGGTAATGAAAGCTACCGCCGCAAACTGGTGCAGTACTATAAAAGTGTGGGCATTGATGTCCGTCACGACCAGATACTCATTACCACCGGTGGCAGTGAAGCCATTATGTTTGGCTTTTTCACCTGCCTGAACCCCGGGGATGAAGTGATCATTCCAGAACCTTTCTATGCCAACTATAATGGTTTTGCCTGTGCAGCCGGGGTGAACGTGGTACCCATCACTTCAAACATAGAAACAGGATTCGCCCTGCCCCCGATTGCTGATTTCGAAAAAGTAATTACAAGCAAAACCAAGGCGATCATTATCTGCAGCCCGAATAATCCAACAGGTTATTTGTACAGCCGGGAAGAAATGGAAGCCCTGAAACTTATTTGCATCCAACATAATTTATACCTCTTCAGCGACGAAGCCTACCGGGAGTTTTGTTATGACGGAGAGTATGTAAGTGCCATGCACCTGGATGGATTAGATCAGCATGTGGTATTGATGGATACGATTTCCAAACGATACAGTGCCTGCGGTGCCAGGCTCGGTGCATTTGTCACGAAGAATAAAGAAGTGTATGATGCGGCCATGAAATTTGCACAGGCCAGATTAAGCCCTCCCGGCCTGGCCCAGATCATGGGTGAAGCAGCGGTGGATCTCCCGGCCAGTTATTTTGATGCGCCAAAGGCGGAATATTTACGGAGAAGAAATTTACTGGTGCAGCGGCTGAATGCAATGCCCGGAGTTTTCTGTCCCAATCCCGGTGGTGCTTTCTATGCGATAGCCCGTTTACCGATTGATGACAGCGATACATTTTGCCAGTGGCTGCTGGAAAATTTCTCTTATAATAATGCGACGGTGATGCTGGCTCCTGCCACCGGTTTTTATGGAACAGCCGGCCTGGGTAAAAATGAAGTACGACTGGCCTATGTGTTGAACCTCGACGCACTGAATGCAGCGATGGATTGCCTGGAAAAAGCACTGGAAGCGTATCCCGGTAAGTTGGCGCCTTCCAAAAAAGTAGCCGCTGCTGAAAAATGACCCCTTGCCAAATTTGCCAATTAGCGAAAGGGGCAATTTGGTAAGGATACTTTTCCCTTCTCTTGCTTTGCCTGTATGAACAGTTAATAACGCTTGTTATCAAATTGTATCATTTGCAGATTTATTTTATATTTAATCATTGTTAACTAAAACCAACTGTATGAGAAAAGCGATACTACTGCTGTTCGCTGTCTTTTTTATTTTTACTGCTGCCTTTGCGCAGCAACTCCTTACCGGTAAAGTCCTTGACAAGGATGGTTTACCACTGGCCGGTGTAAATATTACCAATAAAAAAAATAACCGCACTACCACCACTGGTAACGATGGAAGTTTCAGCCTGGCCGGCACAGCCGGTGATGAGCTGGAGATATCCATGGTGGGTTATTTTACCCAAACAGTAAAGGCGGGTAGCGGCCCCGTGAGTGTTGCCCTTGAGGCGAATTCCACCGAATTGGGCCAGGTGGTCATGGTGGGTACACGTACCGGCGGAAGGGTGAAAACAGAAACACCGGTTCCGGTTGATATCGTGAATGTGGGACAGGTAGGTATGCCAACAGCCCGTATGGATCTTACTTCGATCCTGAACGTGGCAGCTCCTTCTCTCAACTATAATAAACAAAGCGGCAGCGATGGGGCCGACCATGTGGATCTCGCCACTTTGCGTGGACTGGGGCCAGATCAAACCTTAGTATTAGTAAATGGTAAACGCCGTCACCAGACCGCTTTTGTAGCCGTGTTTGGAACAAGAGGCCGTGGTAATTCCGGTACTGACCTGAATGCGATCCCTGCCGGTGCAATCGACCGGGTGGAAATATTAAGAGATGGCGCTTCGGCTCAATATGGTTCTGACGCCATCGCCGGGGTGATCAACTTAGTGATGAAGAAAAATGTAAACCAGGTAAGTGGTAACCTTGGCTGGTCCGGTTATCTTGATCCTAAATTCAACACGGCTTATGAACCGCAGTTGAAAAGAGATTACGAAAGTGATAAAAAATTAGATGGTAATGCTTTTTCCGGCAGTGTGAATTTTGGTGTACCGTTAGCAAAAAAAGGGTTTCTCAATTTTACCCTGGAAGGACTGACCAGTGAAAAAACATTCCGCCAGGCATTGAAGACAGAAAACTATCTGAATGATGATGAAGCGATGTATTTAAATATCTACCG
>CADEDV010000021.1:0-37385 GCA_902826165.1 uncultured Bacteroidota bacterium | reverse complement strand
GAAACCTGGTACAGTCCGCATATCCAGACCAAGATCAATGATCTCTCCGTTACAGGCGGGTTAAAAGGCAAGACCAACTGCGGCTGGGACTGGGACCTGAGTAATACTACCGGTAAAAATGATTTTCATTTCTACGGCGATAAAACATTCAATGCTTCATTGAGTGCCTATTATAACCATTTTGATGATGGCGGTTTTTCATTCTTACAAAACACCACCAACTTCAATATCGCCAAACAGCTTTCAAAAAAACTGAACCTGGCTTTTGGTGCTGAGTATCGTTTTGAGAATTATAAGATCTATGCAGGTGAAGAAGCCTCTTATGCCAACTATGATCCAAATGGTGATAAAGCCACCGGTTCACAGGGTTTCCCCGGCTACCAGCCTTCTGATGAAGTGGATGCCAAGCGTCATGTACTCGGTGCTTATGCAGATGTTGAATACGAAGCCACTGATAAATGGCTACTGAATGGTGCGGTTCGTGTGGAGAATTATAATGACTTTGGTTTTACTGGTAACGGAAAGATCGCTGCCCGTTATAAAGTGAAACCCGGTTTGAACTTCCGTGGTTCTTTCAGCACTGGTTTCAGGGCTCCTTCTTTGCAACAGATCAATTTCAGTTCCACTTTTACAACCGTACAAGCGGCTACGATTGCTGAAGTAAAAATTGCCCCGAACTACAGTTCACTCGCAAAAGCAGCGGGTATCCCTGACCTGAAACAGGAAAAAAGCATCAACGGAAGTTTGGGTTTTGCCTGGCAGGCAGCCAAAGGTTTGAACGTAACCGTGGATGGTTATTTTGTACGCATCAAAGACCGTGTGGTGATCAGTGGCCAGTTTGATGGCAGTGATCCTAACCTGGATGCGGGTCTTCGCAACCAGATGGCTTCCCTGAATGTTAGCCTGGCACAATTCTTTGCCAATGCAGTAACCACTACCAATGCTGGTGTTGACATCGTAGTTGATTATGCTAAGAAAGTCGGCAATAACCGTTACAAAGCTGTATTGGCAGGTAATATCCAGACGATGAAGATCAACGAGATCAATGTACCTTCTAAACTGAGTGGTTCTGAATTTCTACGCCAAACATTTTTAAGTGACAGGGAGCAAAAATTCATCCTGGCTTCTGCACCCAAAACAAAATTCTCATTGAATTTTGAATATGGTATGGGCAAATTCACGGCCGGAACAAGACTGACTTATTTCGGTAAGATCGTATTGCTGGGCTACGGACAAGATGGTTTGGGTATCAATCCTACCGTGCCATTGGATAATGGCAGTGGTGATGTAGCTGATCAATATAATTATGGTGGTAAACTGGTAACTGATCTTTATTTCAGCTACCCCCTTTGCAAAAAATTCACCTTGTTTGCCGGTGCTGATAACCTGCTGAACACACATCCTGATTTTGGTGTGGCGAAAGGTGCTAAAGACTGGGCTTATAACACGGAGACTGGTGGTGCCTGGGATGCGGTACAAATGGGGAGTAATGGAAGGAGATTGTTTGTGCGGGTGGCGTTTAATTTCTGATAAAACTAGTTTATTTACAAGCTGTAAAGAGGTTCCTTCAGGAACCTCTTTTTTTGTCAAAATACGGTCATGCCAAAGGTTTTTGGCTGCACCTGATTTTAATCAGTGTGATCAAAAGCCGGGAAAGGCCTCCCGGGCAATAACCATGAGTAGCATCATGGTTATTGATTTAAAAAACAAGTACCTTTTTCTTCCCTAATCAGATATCAAAACTCCACTAACCGAACCTTGTCCCAAATAGTATATGAAGCAATTACTGCTCCTTTTAAGAGGGAGTAATACCAATTGAGTAATATTATAAACGGGCCTATGATAACAAAGGAACCGAACCCCGAAGTTGAAAGTAACCGCATCGTTGTTATTGACAATACTGCCGTAGCAGAACCAGTTGTTGAAAGTTTACAACAAACAGGCTATGGCTTATCGCTGGTGAACAATAACGAACGGGCCATTGAATACCTGTTGGCAAATCCTCCTGCCCTGATATTATTTGCCGTGCACCCACCAGCGGTGGAAGCTATTACCATCTGCAGAAAGATCAAAGCAGACAAAAGAATAAGAAATATTCCGGTACTCTTTTATAGTGCTGACGAAGATGAATCATTTATGGTACCTGCCTTCGAAGCAGGAGCAGCAGATATTCTGAGTGGCCCTGTTAAGGAAAAAGTAATTGTATCAAAAGTAAATGGATACATAAGGCTGAGACAACAACAACTTGATCTTGAAAAACAAAATGCCGCACTTTTAGAAACTATTTCTCAATATAAGATCGCAGACAAAGCTATACAGGAAAGCGAAGAACGTTTTCGTTCCTTTGTAGAAAATGCAAATGATACCGTTTTCTCCATCACTCCCGGTGGTATCCTTACTTATGGCTCACCAAACTGGACAAGAGTACTCGGGCATGATGTAAGTGAATTTATTGGCAAATCTGTTTTTGAAACGCTGATCCATCCCGATGATATCCCTGTTTGCCTCGCCGCTATTCAGCAAGCCTTTGCCACCAAAGAAAAACAATCCGGTATTGAATACCGGGCTCTGCATAAAGACGGCAGCTGGCGATGGCAAACTACAAACGCTTCCCCGGTATTGAATGAAAATGGCCAGATCGTTTCCTTCATCGGGATAGCAAGAGATATTACACAAAGCAAACAGACCGAAGATGCTTTACATAATATTGAACAGAGTTATCACAATTTATTTCACACGGTTACAGAAGCCATTTATATCCAGGATCAGGACGGCTATTTTATTGATGTAAATAAAGGAGCTGAGAAAATGTATGGTTATTGTCGTGAAGAATTTATAGGAAGGACACCGGCTTTTTTATCAGCCCCGGGCAAAAATGATATGGTTTATATCACAAATCTCATCGCCAAAACTTTTACTTCCGGCAAATCCCAGCAATTTGAATTCTGGGGAAAACGAAAAGGCGGGGAGATATTTCTTAAAGAGGTAATCTGCAACAAAGGAATTTATTGTGGGAAAGAAGTGCTTATCACCACAGCAAGGGATATCAGCAAACGCCGGCTGGCTGAAATGGCTTTACGGGAAAGCGAAGAAAAATTCGTCAAAATATTCCACTTATCACCAGATGTAATATTACTGACGAGAGTTGCTGATGGCGTTATAGTCGATATCAATGAAAGGGCCTTTGATCTCGGAGGTTACAAAAGAGAAGATGTCATCGGAAAGACTACCCTGGAACTGGAAGGATGGTCTGGGCTCCCGGACAGAAACCAATATGTCAATTTACTTAGCAAATATGGCCGGGTAATCAATTATGAAAAAAAATTTAAGATCAAATCCGGAGAAACAAAACATGCTACCATATCCGGGGAGCTTATTGAACTGAATGGAGAGCAATTTATTCTTACTGTGATTCACGATATTACTGACCGGAAAAAAGCGGAAGAAGAAATTAAAGAAAGTGAGGCCCGCTGGCAATTTGCTCTCGAAGGCGCACGGGAAGGTGTCTGGGACTGGGATACGCAAACAAATAAGGTGTTTTATTCTGGTAACTGGAAAGCGATGCTCGGTTTTTCAGAAGATGAAATTGGCGATACGCTTTCCGAATGGGATAAACGGGTTCACCCGGATGATAAAGAAGCTGTATATGCTAATATGAACCGGCATTTCAAGGGAGAACTGCCCTATTATGAAAGCGAACACCGGTTATTATGTAAAGATGGCTCATATAAATGGATATTTGACCGGGGAAAAGTTATCAGCAGGACAGAAGAGGGAAAGCCTCTGCGGGTTATTGGCACACATACAGACATAACCACCCGTAAAAAAGCAGAAAGTGAAATCGAAGAAAAAAATGCACAACTAAAAGCGCTTAGTGATAATTTACCCGATTCAGTGATCTTCCAAACCCGTTTTACCGGAGGAGCATTACCCGAAATATGTTATTTGAGCAAGGGTGTAGAGAAATTCCTGGGTATGACGATAGATGAGGTTATCAATGATCCGTCTGCTTTTTTCAACAGAATACTAGAAGAAGACAGGAAGTTATATTTTGAAGCGAGGGCTGTTGCAACACAAAATAATACCGATTTTAATTTCGATTACAGGTTTAGTAACCGTCCCGGTGAGATCAGGTGGGGAAATACAAGATCAGTACCCAGGAAGCAGGAAGATGGAAGCATCGTATGGGATGGCTTTTTTACAGACATCACCCAACGAAAACTGGAAGAGCAGGCATTGCAGAACAGCCTGAAAGAAATCTCTGATTACAAATATGCGCTTGACCAGGCGGCCAATGTCTCCATTACTGACCAGCAGGGCATCATTAAATATGTAAATGACAATTTCTGCAGTCAGTATGGCTTTACAAAAGAAGAAATCATTGGGAAAAATCATAGTCTTATTAATTCAGGGTATCATCCCCCTTCTTTCTGGAACAATTTCTGGGAAACCATCAAAACAGGGCAGGTTTTTAAAGCTGATGTATGCAACAGGGGAAAGGATGGCAAATTATATTGGGCTGATACGACTATTATTCCTTTTTTAAATGCAACAGGAATTCCTTATCAATACCTGGCCATCAGGAGGGATATCACTAAAAAAAGAAATCTGGAGAAAGAGCTGGCCCGGCAACAACTCCATAACCAGCGTTTAATGACGGAGCTGACAATCCAGGAACAGGAGAAAGAAAGAAGCCAGGTATCTTATGAATTGCATGAAAATATCAACCAGGTACTGGCTACTGTAAAAATCTATCTCAGCATGATTAAAAAAGGAGATGAGAGGTCGGAACCATTGCTCAATCAAAGCTATGAATATCTTAACCAGGCTATGAAGCTGGTCAACAAACTATCTCATTCGCTGGTTACACCTTCCTTATACGATTTTGGGTTGGAAGAAGCCCTGGCAGAGCTGGCAGAAGAAACCAATAAAAGTAATGGATTGCAGGTGGAGCTGACCAACAAGACAACTGACCTGAAAGCGATAGATAAAAAGATACTGCTGATGCTGTACCGCATTGTACAGGTGCAATTAAATAATATCATCGAACATGCGGATGCAGTTACCGCCACCATTTCCCTGGCAACAAAGGACCAAACACTATACCTCATTGTTGCTGACGATGGCAGAGGCTTTGATACCAGCCGGCAGCAATTGGGTTTAGATTTGCAAAATGTAAAAAACAGGGTTGAATTTTATAACGGGGAAATGAGTATTTCATCATCACCCGGCAAAGGCTGTACCCTGGAGATAAGCATTCCTTTACAGCCGCATCAGTCTGTATAAAATCAAAAAGGTTCTCAAATTTGAGAACCTTTTTGTACCGGAGAGCAGACTTGAACTGCCGACCTTCGGGTTATGAATCCGATGCTCTAACCAGCTGAGCTACCCCGGCGATTGGGCGGCAAAAATAAAGCTTCCGGCTTAGAATTTGAAATCAAATTTGGCTTTAAAAATCAGGCCCTTCCCTACCTTTAACCTATGATCCGCCTCGCAAAACCATCCGATGCAGCAGGTATTCTGGCCATTTATGCGCCCTACGTAAAGAACAGCTCCATTACGTTTGAGACAGAAGTGCCGGGTACGGATGAATTTGAAAAAAGGATCAACAGCTACCTGGAAAACTGGCCCTGGCTGGTGGATGAAACCGATGCTGAGATTACCGGCTACGCATACGCTTCCCGGTACCGGGAACGAACAGCCTATCAATGGAGTGTTGAATGCTCTGTGTATGTTCATGACAACCATCTTCGTTCCGGAATTGCCCGGAAATTATATACAACTCTTTTTGCCCTCCTCAAAGAACAGGGCTTTACGACAGTTTATGCAGTGATCAATTTACCGAACGACAGAAGTGTGGCTTTTCACGAAAGCATGGGCTTCCGCTATTTTGCCACTTATGAAAAAGTGGGTTTTAAACTGGGTCAATGGAAAAATGTAGGCTGGTGGCAATTACAAGTAAACGAGTATACTGACGACCCCAAAGCTCCTGTAAAATTTTCAGGACTGGATCCCAAAATCTTGTCATCACTTTTAACTGAAAAGTAATCTTCTTAATACAGCAGTTACTTTTTCTGTGTTGGGTAACATAGCCCGTTCCAGCTCTATATTCATCGGTACTGCAGGAGTATTCAATGCACCCATCACTTCCACCGGTGCATCAAGGAATGAAAAACAGTTTTTTCCAATACGTCCTGCGAGGGCTTCTGCAAATGAATTATTTTGTTGCTCTTCTGTCAGCACAAGACATTTTCCATGCAGCTGTACTCTTTCATAGATCAATGCTTCATCTAACGGATACAATGTACGCAGGTCTACAATTTCAATTTGCTGGTTGAATTGTCTGGCAGCTGCTTTGGCCCAGTAAACGCCCATTCCGTAAGAGATCAGCACACAACTTTCGCCATTTGTAATTGCTTGCTGCGAAGCTGAAGCTACAATATTGGCTTTACCCAACGGAATTATATAATCTGCTGAAGGCTCGGACATTTTTGCTTCCTCTGTTCCGGGCACTTTACTCCAGTATAATCCTTTATGCTCCAGCATCACCACCGGGTTGCCGTCATAATATGCTGCTTTCATCAATCCTTTCATATCTGCTGCATTGGAAGGATAGACCACTTTTATTCCTTTGATGGAAAGCAGGGTCGTTTCCACACTACCACTGTGATAAGGGCCACCACCGCCATACGCACCTGTGGGCACTCTTAAGATCATGGATACCGGGAACTTTCCACAGGTAAGATAACAGCTCTTGGATATCTCAGTTACGAGTTGATTGAAACCGGGATAGATATAATCGGCAAATTGCACTTCCACGATTGGTTTCAATCCCACGGCGTTCATCCCCACCGTTGAACCAACAATATAAGCTTCCTGTATAGCTGTATTAAAGACCCTGTGGTCCCCAAATTGTTCCGCTAAGGTGGCCGCTTCCCTGAATACACCACCTAATCGCTTACCTACATCCTGACCGTATAATACAGCTTCCGGGTGTTGCTCCATTATCTCACGGATCGCAAATAAAGCCGCATCCACCATCATTATTTTTTCTGCACCCGCAGGACTCCTCTCTCCTTTTTCTGTTACAATGGAGGTGGGAACAAAAACATGTTCTTCTACTTGTGTAACATCTGGTTCCGGTGAGGCAACTGCTTTTGAAAAATCAGCCGCAACCACTGTTGCTGCTTCGTTTTCTATTTTCTGTATTTCTTCCTCTTTAATTCCTCTTGCTACTAATTTATTCCGCAGTTTGGGTCCGGGATCATGTTGTAAATGTTTAGCCCAGTCTTCATCCGTGCGGTAAAAGTCTTTTCGTACACCACTGGTATGATGACCCAGCAGCGGAACCTGTGCATGAACGAGGTAGGGCTTCCTTTCTTTTCGTACAAATTCACATACATGCTTCATCACTTTATACGAAGCCTCAAAATCACTTCCATCCACCTGTATCCGGTTCATTCCTTTAAAGCCTGCTGCAAATTCAAATGCATTCATTGATCTGGCTTCTTCCGCAGTTACGCTGATGCCCCAGTTATTATCCTGCACCAGGTAAATAACCGGTAATTGTTTCAACACAGCGAACTGGAATGCTTCGCTCACTTCGCCTTCTGTTACACTGGCATCACCCAATGAACAAAGTACAACGGGTAATTCGGCCTGCCTGCCTTTCTTTAACCGTGCCGTATCTGTTTTCTCCCAATATCGCACTCCCTGTGCAATGCCTGTAGTCGGTATCACCTGCATCCCGGTGGCACTGCTCTGGTGAATGATAATGGGTTTATCTTCTCCTTTATAATTGGGATGCGAATAATATTCTCTTCCCCCGGTAAAAATATCATTTCCTTTTGCCAGTAATTGCAGCATCAGTTCATAGGGTTGAAAACCCAAACCCAGTAACAAACTTTCATCGCGGTAATAAGGGCTTACAAAATCCTGCGGTTGTAATTGAAAAGCCGCTGCCAGTTGAATGGCTTCATGGCCCCTTGAAGTGGAGTGAACATATTTACAAACAGAACGGTTGGCCTCATAGGTTTCCGCCATCGCCTTTGCCTGGCTCATTAGCCGGTAAGCTTGTAATAATATGGAGGTATCAGTCATATAAGCAGGCAATAAAAGCAACAAAAATAAGGTAAACCACAAGGACATAAAAGAAAACCACCTGTTGGAAACAGATGGTTCTTTAGCAGAGCAGTTGGTTTTGACCCGTCTTGCGACAAGCCGGTTGCGACACTTGTTGTTTTGGTGTTTCTCTATTTAACTTCTAACGTAAACATACTATCATCTTCGATAAATCCTTCCAGTTCATCTCCCACTACCACTTCTCCTACCCCTGCCGGGGTACCGGTGAAGATCACATCACCGATATTCACTGAAAAAAAGTTGGAGATATAAGACACGATCTCATCGAAGTTATGGATCATATTAGCCGAGTTTGCCTGTTGTACTAACTCTTTGTTTTTGTACAGGCAAAAATTGATATCTTTTTTATTCTTGATATTGCCAAAAGGAACCCACTTACCAATCACCGCCGAATTATCCCAGGCTTTGGCTTTTTCCCAGGGCAAGCCTTTTGCTTTTAATTCGTTCTGTATATCTCTTGCCGTGAAATCAATACCGGTTGTAATGGCATCATAATATTTGGAGGCAAATTTCTCCTGTATATATTTTCCGTTCTTACTGATACGCAGTACCAGTTCGCATTCATAATGCAGTTCATTGGTAAACTCCGGGTAATAAAAGGGAGTATGCGGTTGCAGCAAAGCACTTTTAGGCTTCATAAAGATCACCGGTTCATCGGGAACTTCATTGCCTAACTCCTCGGCATGAGCTACATAGTTTCGGCCAACACAAAAAATCTTCATAAACAGAACGTATTTAGATTAAATACACCGGATACATATATGGTTGTTGATCCGATATATCTAGTGGCTATCAATATGATCATTGGATTCGTCCCGGAACGTTCAAAAGACCTGGTGGCACCGGGAAAATTAGTCAGGGATGCTAAAGTAAGTAATCCGACTGATTTATCATAGCGAAAAATCTTTATTATTTACCTGGTTCATGGCAGTTGCTATGCCCTGAGCAGCAAAGCTTTCAATCGCTTCCACGGCCTTTTCAATTTTCAGTTTTACCAGGGGCTCCTCTTCCTTTTTCCATTTCCCCAGCACAAAATCAGACTGCAGGCCTTTCGGAAAATCGTTCCCGATCCCGAACCGCAATTTGGGGTATTCCGTAGTGCCTAATAATTCCTGCAGGCTCCTCAGGCCATTGTGGCCGGCATCGCTGCCCCCGGGCCTTAGCCGGATTTTGGATAAAGGCAGGGCTATATCATCAACAATAACCAGTATGTTTTCGAGGGCTATTTTTTCCTTGTCCATCCAATACTTCACCGCTTTGCCACTTAGGTTCATAAACGTGGTGGGGCAGATACAGACAAAGATTTTCCCTTTCCACTTAAGGTCGGCAACATAGGCAAGCCGGTCTGTCCGGAAGCTGCCGCCGTGTTTTTGAACAAATGCATTCACCACATCAAAGCCTATATTATGCCTGGTGTGAGCATATTCATTACCTGTATTTCCCAAACCAACGATCAGAAATTTCATAACCTGTTTACTTATATCAAATATCGGTTTTGCCAATAAAAAACCCGCATCAATGATACGGGTTTAAATATCCTTATTGAAAAGATTATTTTTTCTTGGCAGGTGCAGCAGCAGCGGCTGGCGCAGCAGCAGCGGCAGGTGCAGCTCCAGCAGCAGGGGCTGCAGTAGCTTCTTCCTGTTTCAATTGTCTTGTCAATACTACAGATGCGATGGGAATACGTGGGGAGTTCAGTATCTCATAATGCTCTTCCTTTACATCTTCCACCCGGATATTGCCATTCAGCTCCAGGTTATCGATCGGCACTTCAATTTGTGCCTTCAGGTATTTTGGATACGTTTTCACTTTCAGTGATTTGATCTTGGTAACTAATTTACCTCCATCTTTCACCCCTTTTGATACACCCGTAAATTTAACCGGGATATCAGCTACTAATTTTTTATCCTCTACCAGTTCCAGCAGGTCAATGTGGGTCAGTTTGTCATCGATTTTGTCAAACTGCAGGTCCTTCATGATCGTCCTGTAGGTTTTCCCCTCTAATTTCACTTCAGCAATCTGGAAACTTGGTGTGTACACTAAATTTTTGAAAGCAGCAGCAGGAGCAGCAAAACTGATCTCCTGGGCACCCCCGTAAATTACACCAGGCACCAGTTCCTGAGAGCGGAGTTGGCGGGTGGCGGTCTTCCCGAATCCGGTCCTCAGTTGTCCTTCGATTGTAATTGTTTTCATTGTTTATGTTGTTTTAAAATTTACTTGTCTCTTCGTTGTGAGTGAATGAACAGGCTGGTGATACTCTTATTCTCGAACGCATTCCTGATCGCCACCCCAAACAATTCTGCTACAGATATCACTTTGATCTTCGAACATTTTTCCTTGGTCACCGGTATCGTATCACACACCACTAATTCTTCCAGCACACTGTTCTCAATATTTTCATACGCCTTACCACTCAAAACCGGGTGTGTGATCAGGGCCCTTACACTTCTGGCCCCTTTTTCCTTCAATAACCCTGCACTTTTTGCCAGGGTTCCGCCTGTATCACAGATATCGTCAATGATCACAATATCCTTTCCTGTCACATCCCCGATCACCACCATGCTGGCGATCTCATTGGCCCGTTTCCGGTGCTTATCACAGATCACCATTTCTGCATTGAAGTAGCTGGCGATCTCCCGGATACGGTTGGTAGCTCCCACATCGGGGGCCGCAAAGGTAAGCTTTTCAAGCTTCAGATTCTCTATATAAGGGATAAAAACTGCGTGGCTGTCGAGGTGATCCACCGGTATATCAAAATACCCCTGGATCTGGGGAGCATGCAGGTCCATGGTGATGACCCTGTCGGCACCGGCTGCCACTAACATATTGGCTATCAATTTACTTCCGATGGCTACCCGGGGGCGATCTTTCCTGTCCTGTCGGGCATACCCGTAGTAAGGAATTACGGCGATCACTTTGTAGGCGGAAGCCCTGCGGGCAGCGTCGATCATCAGGAGCAGTTCCATCAGGTTTTCGGCAGGTGAAAAAGTACTCTGCACCAGGAAAACATAGTCTCCCCTGACACTTTCGAGGAAGATCGGGGATATTTCCCCATCGCTGAAACGCTGGATATTAACCTTTCCTAGTTTGGTCCCAAATCGTTTACAGATCTGTTCGGCCAGGCCTTGTGAGCCTGTACCCGAGAAAATTTTGGCTGATTGCATGGCTGAAAAATGTGCGGCGAAGATATTACTATCGCCTCAAAAGCGGTCAGCCTGCGTAAAATATTGACAGGAAATATGACAGTTATCTTAGTGCCATCGCAGAAATGCTGGCAGGCTCGTTAGCCGCTGGCTTTTCTATGGCCGGTTTACTGTTTTCCTCACCCAGTTTGGCCGGACTTGCATTACAGCTGTAAAACAATGCGGAACAAATAAAGATGGAAAATAAAAGCACTACTACATACACACCTGCAAAGAAAAGGATGGGGTGCAGGGCTCCCATAGGGGTAAAGGTCTTGGTTTTCATTGACACCAGATTTTAAATGTTTTTCAATAGGTCGGATTGTATGAACTGGCGGTTTGTATCGTTACCACTAATGTGGTATTGATAGGGTTAAAAGTATTGGCTAAATTGTTTTTATGCAAGAGCACAAGTACTCAATTAAGGAATGGGCAAAGGACGACCGGCCAAGAGAAAAATTACTATCCTCCGGTGCAGAAAACCTCAGCCATTCTGAGCTGCTGGCCATCCTTATCCATAATGGTACCCGGGAAAAAACAGCCGTTGACCTGGCTAAAGAAGTATTAAAACTGGGTAAGGATAACCTGGCAGAATTGGGGAAGCTGACTGTGAAAGAATTGATGAAAATAAAGGGCATCGGTGAAGCAAAAGCTATCACAATTGCTGCCGCTTTAGAGCTGGGCAGGCGCCGCCAGGCAACAGCCGCCCTCGAAAAATCAGTTGTCAGTAATAGCGGGGATATTGCCCGGTTCCTACAGACCAAACTAAAAGATCATCGCCGGGAAGTATTTGGAGTGCTATTCCTGAACAGGGCCAATAAGATCAACCACTTTGAGATAGTCAGTGAAGGCGGCATCACCGGTACGGTGGCTGATCCACGGGTCATTCTCCGTAAAGCACTGGAACAAGATGCTGTCAATATCATTCTTTGCCATAATCATCCTTCGGGGAGCCTGAAACCCAGCCGGGCGGATGAACAGCTTACTGCCAAAATAAAAGAAGCGGCCGGTTATCTTGATATCAAAGTATTAGATCATATCATCGTAAGTGAAGATGGCTATTACAGTTTTGCAGATGAAGGCTTGCTTTAATGATAGGAAAAAGAACCCGGTCAAATATTATGCTTGTGCAGTTGGTCCTCCGAAAGTCAATGGCAACGGTATTTCTTCCAGGTCTTTTATCGCACCATTTGATGCTTCATACTTTTGAATGTTCTCGATCATAGCTTTCATGAAACGCTTGGCATGTTGCGGGGTAAGTATGATGCGGGACTTTACTTTGCTCTTTGGCGTGCCGGGCATCACATTCACAAAATCAAGTACAAACTCGGCATGCGAATGGGTGATGATGGCCAGGTTGGCATAGGTTCCTTCTGCCACCTCTTCAGATATTTCTATATTTAGCTGGTTGGGAACTTGTTGCTGGTCAGACATCTTTTACTGCTTAACTATTTAAATAATTGATAACCTTTATAAGTGTTCCTTCAGGATTAACTGAAAACGCATCACTGTTAGCTACTGGGGTTACATCCTTAATACTTTTGAATTCTTTAATGATGCTGCTCAAATTGAATTTAACTTTCTTCAGTTTTTTGGTTTCCGCATCATAATAAAAATAATCCGAGAAAAGATCGAACTGGCGAATATCGGCTTGCCCATAATTACCAGAAGGGTAACCAAGATCGGATTTGTATCTTTTATACAATGAATACCGACTGCCTGTTTGCAGCACCTGGAAATAGGCTTTTTCGGTAGTTCCTATTTGTGCCCCGTAAACAAATTTCAAATCCTTTGTAATACCGGATTCCAGATCCTGTTTCAATGTAAAAGAATCGACCTCGCCTGCTTCTTTGATCAGCGGTGCCGCAGGATTGGATGTGGAATAAAACTCAACTTCCTGGTTATAGGTATTGTAGTTGATATTGAGGTTATAGGCCTTTTCTTTGGGGGTAAAAAGATCCGCATTGCGGCGCTGGCCAAACAGGTACGGACTACCCATCACTTTATAAGTACCTATCAGCACATACACCCCATCACCTAGCTTATCCCTGAGCAAGGCATTATGGTTCATGGCAGGATCACTCCAGCCCCTGGCATCAGGTGCCGGGCCAAACCTGCCCGGTTGTGCATTTAACCCGCCTGAATTTGCAGATAATGAAGGAGCTATGGCTCCGGTACTTCCCTGGGAGAAGGAACAAGCATTCATCAGTATTAACCCAGCGAGGGTGAGCACAAAGCTTTTTCCGATAGTCATAGTCTTAATTTTAAGACCTGAAGTTACATTTTTTATTTAATCAGGAACAGCAACTATCCTTCATTCAGCACAGCAAATATTTTCCTCATGGCAGCCTCGGGATCGCTGGTAAAATCGTCATTGGTTGCAATCCCGCTAATATCTTTCACCGATTTGAATTCTTTGGTAACATTCGACAGGTTTAATTTTATCTTCTTCATCTTCTTTGTGACGGCATCATAATAAAAATAATCAGATAGCATATCGAACTGACGCAGTTCAGATTGAATATAATTATCAGAAACATAGCCAAGTTCTGATTTATATCTTTTATACAGGTTGAACCTTTTACCGCTTGTTATTACCTGGAAATAAGCCTTCTCGGAGGATCCGGTCAACGGCCCATATATAAAGTGAAGTTCTTCATTTATTCCTGCATCTGCCTGTGGCTTTACCACAAAAGAATCAATATCGCCGGGAGTTTTTACCAAAGGCTTTGCCGGACTTTCTGCAGAAAAGAATTCTATCTCCTGGTTGTATGTATCGTAATTAATATTGACATTGGCGGCCGTTTCTTTTACAGAAAAAATATCGGCGACCAGTTTCTGCCCAAACAAGTAGGATATTCCCTTCACTTTATAAGCACCGATCAATTTATATACACCTTCCCCTTGCTGTTCCCGTAAAAGTTTATTACGACTCAATGCAGGATCATGATAACCTGGGACAGAGCCTTGTGCAGCTATATCCTGAATAGATAGAGATAATAGCAAAGAGAAGAAGAAACCAAAAATTATTTTCATGTTTAACAGATTTATGTGCTCAAATGTATAGAAACATATGCCAACAATATATTAAAAACAAACAAGGGAACTGCATCAGCAGTTCCCTTGTTTTATAGATTGAGACAAAATTATCTTGGACCAAGATATCTTAAAGTATCAGTAAACCGTCTTGCACCCGGGTTATTATTGTAATATACTTGGGCATAGATAGTTTTAGTAGCTGGATCCCAGCGACTGTCCAATGCTGGACCAACTTGCGTACTTAATGTAGTGGCATAGGGAGTCCAATCCCATGCAGTCAATAAGTTTGTAGTTGGATTAAAGATGAAATTAGCAGTAAAACTTCCGTAGTAAGTTGTACCTCCGTTCAGCGGATGTGCTGCCGCACCTAAGGCCGGCCAGAACATATACACGCTGCTGGGTCCTGAAGTGATCATATGAACAGTTTCATCGTAAGGCAGATCCAACCCCGGGCGATTATGGAAGCCAGTCAATTGGTATTTACCATCATACTTGTTCTTAATAGTAAACTCCAGCAAAAGGTTCTTCAGGTTGCTGGCAATAGTATAATTACCGGTAACAGAAGCAATAGTGATACCAACAGCATAAGAAGCGTTAGGATCAAGACCCGTTGTGTTAGTTACTGTAATAGGTATCTGTACGTTTCTGGCACCTGCAGGAATGGTCATAGTAGTGGCCAAGTTATACAGAGTGGAAGATAAAGCCAGGATACTTGTGCCATTAGCTGTATTATAAGCTGTCCTTAACGCATCATTTAAAGTAAGAGTAACCTGTACATCAGCCGGGGCAGGGGAACCAGATTCCAGGTTAACATATACTACATCATTTACTATTTGCGCTGTGGCAGATACATCCAAACCTACGGTGTATTTAGCGCTGGCTGCCAATGGGAAGCCAACACCCGGAGGTTGTGTATCGGGGTCATTGATGCCATATTCCCCGTTATCAAAACCTTTGTCTTTTAAACAACCAGTGAGGAACAACCCCAGGGATGCAAAAAGAACAGATGATAAAATAACTCTTTTCATATTATGAAATTTAGTTTGTTAGTGATATTAATTTAAGTCCCAGAAAATACGGCTGGTGAACGGATCAACTGTACCCTGCGTACCAACGTTAGCTGCGTTATAGTTATACTCGGTCTGAGGATACAAATAACGAACAGGTATCTTAGTGGATGTATTCTGCGGAGATACAGAGATCGGAGGTCCTGGATCGTAACCAACGCCTGCACCATACACAAAATGATCAGTTACAGTAGAAGAACTGCGAACATCTTTATAAGGTACCCTTCTGTAGTCACACCATACTTCGAGTGTATTGATACCATTCAATGCAAACCATTTTTGAGATAATACGGTAAAGATACCACCCAGCGGCTCAACACCCGGAGTTCCTGGTGTATTACCAACAGCAGTAACATCCACATCAGAATAGCCTGCATTACCAGAGATATAACTGGCTGCGCTTCCTGCTCCAAGGTAAGCAAAGCTTTCATTGATACCATTAGTCATCAGAGTTGGAACATCAGCACCTGTGGTGATAAATCCCCTGATACGGGCTTCTGCCTGCAGGAAGAAACTTTCAGCCGAAGACATGATACACTGAGGTGATGTATTTGTTTTATACAAACCAGGTCCGATACCTGCCAGATTTCCGGCAACATTGTCCGAGATCGGAGGTAATCCGTAAGCAACCCCTACATAGCCATTGGCACCTGCTTCGTAAACACGGCTTCTGCGTGCATCCCCATTATAAGCATAATAATCAATACCCCATTTATTTGCCCTGAAGTAAACGTTATTAGCAGTTTGGGCACCAGCAACAGTAGACTTATAGCTATTGAAGAAAGGATTAGGTTTATCAGCAGCATATCCTGGCTGAACCTGTGCATTTTCTCCAATCCCTAAATATCCACTGCCTTCAGCATTAATTATAGCAATTTCAGCAGCTTTGTTAATTCCTGCTACAGCATAGGCGTGAATCAGTAAACGCAGTTTCAGTGTGTTACCAAATTTTGCCCATAATGTTTTGTTACCGGCAAACATGATATCGTTCTTGGCAATATCCTTGTTAGGACCTGTAGAAGATGTGTTAGCCGCTTTAATTAAAGCAATACCCGCATCAATTTCACGAAAAAGGTCTTTATAAATATCTACCCCGTTATCGTATTTCGGTGTAGGATTACCACCACCTTTCAGGGCTTCAGAATAAGGTACGTTACCATACACATCCACCAGTATCTGATAGTTATGTGCTTTCATAATGCGGGCAATACCTTCATAAAAACCAGCACCAGCCTGCGCAGCCTTAGTTTGTACGATCTGGTAATCGTAGTTATTATCATAACAGTTATTCCAGATACCGTTACCAAAGCCGGTAGTGATCTGGTAAGTTTCCTCGATAACGTTTGGTGCGTAGGTTCCGGATCTTGCCCAGAATCCCATCCAGTTTTGGATGCTGCCCCATTGGTTACCAACGATAGTTCCCGATGCATGCAGCGCAGCAGGTATTACAACATCATACGTAACAGTACTGTCCGTAGGACTAGTCGTATTCTGGTTGATGTTGAATTGACTTTTTCTACATCCGGTTGCCACCACAATAGCGGCTAACGGGATCATGTATATTAGTTTTTTCAGTTTCATATTATTAATCATTTACAGGGTTAGAGCGATGCTGTTACGCTAAGACCAAAAATTCTTGTTGGAGGGATATTATCCAGACCGCTGATACCCTGGGCATTACCGGTTGTATTAGAGAATTCAGGATCAGTCCACTCGTTTGTTTTAGGCAGGAACATGAACAGGTTTCTTCCTGTCAGCGCCACGTTCACACCCTTAATTGCATTTTTAGTAAAGCCTAACCATTTAGCTGGCAGGTTGTAGCTTAAGCTCATCTCCCTGATCTTCCAGAATGAACCATCAACCAGGTAGTTGGTGTTCGCACTTGTGTTGATCGCCTGAGACCAGAAATTATATCCACCACTTACAGTATAAATGTCTGTGTTAGGAACATATTTGGTACCATCGAAATAAGAAGAATTCGGGAATACAAATGGCTGACGTGCATTCTGACCGCTCCTCTTAGAGATACCAGAGAAGTCCATAGCAGTACCCAAGTTACCAGTCCATATTTGGTTACCACCACGATAATCAGCAACAGCACTGAAAGCAAGACCTTTATAGTTTACATTCAGGCTGAGACCGATGATATGTTTAGGTTGAGTACGACCGAAGTTTTTGGTAACCGGATCAACTGTTGGATAACCAGTAGTTGGGTTCACAATTACACGACCTTCGGCATCACGGGCATAATCAGTCAGTTTGAATGTATATGCAGGGAGTCCTACGATAACAAAGTTACCGTTACCAATACCTAACTCATCCACACCTTCAATGATCTTGGTTACTTCGTTGGTCTGGTAAGTGTAGTTTGCTTTGAAATCGATATTCACCTGGCCAAGTTTAACCAATGGCGTCAGTTTCAGGTCCACTTCAAATCCTTTGTTGGTGAAAGAAGCTGCATTCAGCAAGGCACTGGTAAAACCAGTAGCTCCGGAATAGGCTACTTGTACGATCTGGTCAGTGTTCTCCTGGCTATAAACAGTTGCTTCGAGGTTAACCCTGTTTTTCAGGAAACCAATTTCAAAACCGGCTTCTTTGTTAAGGATAAACTCTGGCTTGTAACTGCTCTGACGCAGGGTGTTGCCTGAGGTGTACCCTACCAATGTTCCGTAAGGGAAGCCACCACCTAAACCATAAGTATTCTCAAGGCTCTGTGCGCCAAGGTTTACGTTACCCGTTTTAGACAAAGCACCACGGACTTTCAGGAAAGAAATAACATTGCTTTTCTTAATAGCAGGGATAGCTTCACTCAGAACGAATGAAACGTTACCACCTGGGTAGAAATAACTGATATTGTCAAAATCATAATCATAGAAGTAAGCAAGACGGCTGTCAATATCATAGCTACCGGTTACTTCAGCAAAAGCCCAACCATTGTAGTTCAATGATAATTTACCAAAGAAGCGCTGTAACCGTGTTTTAGAATTACTTTCAGAAGCACCCGGCTCACCTTTACGACCGATGATATTAAACAGGCTAGGGAAAGTCAGGTTGTTACTTGATACACTTACATTCTTAGCATTTGTCTCGCGGAATGACTGACCCACCAATGCTTCTAATTTGAAATCACCAAAGCTCTTGCGGGCAGTAGCGAATAATTCAGAATTAACACGGCTGGATGTAGAAGATCCATCAAATACCTGCGCAACAAGATCTCCTGATTGTGCAATTGATTTACCGCTTGCTTTTGTGAATAAGCCGTAATTAAGTGCTCCTTGTGTAGCTTTAAATGTACCATTCGAAACAGTAGCTCCTAAACGGTAAGTAAAGTTCAGCCAGTTAGTTGCTTTCAGATTGAATTCCACATTACCGAAGATGTCTTCGCTGCGGCCTACGTTTCTGAAATTGTCTATGGCCCAGTAAGGGTTAGAATAATAATCGTTGAAATAGCCATCAGGGCTGGAAAAATAATCATTCCTCCAGTCTTTAAACCTCGTATGTGGTATCTGCATCGGGCTGTTAATCAGGTTCCAGTATACAGTGAAGTCACGACCGTTACCAAAGCTGGAACCGGCAGTCACATCATAATTACCCTTTGTATAGTTCAGGTTATAAGAAGCTTTAAACCTTCCATATTCCTTAGTGGCATTCATACGTAAAGATATCCTGCGGTTGATATCTTTTGGCATGATACCCTGGATCAAAACATTTTGAGCACTCATATAGAAATCACCAGTGGAAAAAGATACATCCGTTTGGTTAGTTACACCAGTATTCCAGAATTTCCTTTTTTCATCGGGACGTGCTTCATAAGAAACTAAGTATTTTTCACCATTAGGGCCATCACGTCCAATCTGGCGGATAGATCCATCAAATTCATCTCCGTAACCCTGATTTTCAACCGGATCATATACTCCGTAACCAAATTGGTCAACAGAAGAACCGCCGCCAAACTGTGTTTGCAGTTCAGGCATATATGATACTCTTTCAATTTGTACGGTATGGCCAACACTAACCTGGGGTTTTGTACGGCTACCTCTTTTTGTAGACACCACGATAGCACCATTGGCACCATCAGGACCATATATAGCAGTAGAGGAAGCTGATTTCAGAATTGTTACATCAGTAATATCATTTGGATTGATTGAATTCAGGTAACCTAATGAAATAGGCACACCATCTACAATCAGCATCGGCTGGTTATTACCAGTCAAAGAACGAATACCACGAAGGGTTATCCTTGTATCACCAAATACACCACTGTTTACTGTCTGAACGTTCAAACCAGATACTTTACCGGTCAAACCATTCTGCAGGTTTACCACTTTAGCCTGGGTAAGCTCTGACGCTTTTACTTTAGCAGTAGAGTAACCGATCTCTTTTGACTGACGGCTAACACCCAAAGATGTTACCACAACTTCAGTTCCGGAGATCACTTCTCTTGTTACTGCGATAGTAATAGTGTTGCCCGCACCTATCGTAGCTTCAGTTTCTTTTAAACCAGCACCAGATACAACAAGCACATCGCCTGTTTTAGCCTGGATACGAAACTGGCCGTTATTATCGGCAGCAACACCTGTACGGGTAGATTTGATCCTTACAGATGCCCCGGGCAACGGATCGCCCTTTTCATCGGTCACCGTACCGGATATGGTACGATTTTGACCAAATGCCAATGCACTGATTAACATCAGCATTGTTAGCAATGATGCAATTTTTCTCATGTAGCGTTAATTTTAGAATTAAATTCATTGATTTTCAACGAGAACCGTCCTTACAAAAACCTAAGGCATTAATAGAGACACCTTAACCATGATTTTTGCTGCGCTAAAGTAACGGTTTTTTTAACAAATACTTAATAGGGTCTAAAAAAAACTAAACACCCATTAGCATAGATCATAATATCCATCTAATCTGTGCCTTAAGCTCCGTTTTCCGGTTATCTTTTATCTCATCTAATCCCGAGCCGACCGACTGTTTTCCGGGGTAAATAGTTTGGGCAAAGCGGAGCCAAAAAGATAGCTTTTTACCCAGGTCACAGTTAATAAGCAGGTAATAACGGTACCCTTTATCAAAAAAAGCAGGAATGGAATAACTGTAAAGCAGGTCATTCTCGTAGGCATAAATCCTTGAATTATAACCATCGGTTTCAAAATATTGCAGCCGTAATATACCTGAAAAGGGCTGTAGCACCGGCCGGTAAATAATATCATTATATATAAGGAACCCGGTTCCCCGGTTATTTCCCGCCTTGTCATACCACAACACTTCGACACGGTTTCGCAGCGACAAAGTATTGTTCATCTTATAACTAAATTGGGTGCGCCAGCTTTGCCGGGGTAAATTGATCAGGAAATTGGTTGTAGAAATGTTACCTGGCTGATTGGCTTGTTTTGATTCGTGCCGGAAACGTGTATAAATCTCCAACTGCCGGTTTGGAGTATAGCTCAGTTGTGCCAGGAAATCAGTACCCCGGCTAGGCGCATCCACCAGGTATTTCAGCCAGGGAAATTTAAAAATATCCGCATAGGCATCCAGCTTCCATCCACTCGCCGGCCGGATGCTGATACCTGAATAAAAACCGGTTTCATTGGCAGGATAAGTGTTTTCGGTAAAAGCATTACCATATACAGCCTGGTAAGAAGCAGCGATGGTTCGCTGCACAAAAGAAATATCAACCCTTGGATCAACACTTATTAATAGCCCATTCACAAATGCCTTACCTGAATTTTTAGCAACGGCTGCTTCTCCAAAGAAATGAAGATTTTTATAGGTATAGCTGTAATCAACACTGAAGTTGTACCATGTCTTACCGTTTACAGTATATAAATTATAGGGTTCATCCCGTTTTTGTACCGGCTTTGAAAATTGATAATACACCGTATTCAATCCGATATGCCAGCGATCGCCACGATACAATACATTGCCACCAAAAGAAGTTTGGGTAAGTTTATTCCGGTCTTCGTTTTCACCCGCTGTGCGGTGATAACCGGAATTAAGCACGGATGAAACGAAATCCTCATTGTTCACCGTATCTGCTGTAAAGTTTGCACTCATTTTTCGTATGGATGCAAACACAGTTGCCTCTACTCTCCCTTTCTTAATAGTGATGCCTGCTCCCCGGTGAAAATAAAATTCACCGGCTGAATTGTAAGGACGCAATACAGGTGATTGGCGCTTCACTCCCATTACTTCCACACTTTTTTTGAACGCCAGGCTTTGCCATTGTATCAAGCCCTGCCCCATGTTCACAGTAAAATCACCGATAGCCAACGATTGTATTATTCCCATCTTTTTGGCAAACAAATGAAAAGAATAAAAATCAAATCCCTTGCGCTGTGCCCCTTTAAAAAATTGTTCTCCTGCATCTTTATCCGCCACTACTCCATACTGTAATAAATTTTTATACGAATAGCGGTAACGGAAAAATAAACGTTGCGGGCTGCCGAGGTATTTTACACCTGCTGAAGCTGTATTAAACCCTTTTGCTTTTTCCAACACTTGTGATAAACGAAATAATAAACTATGCTCGCCATCTCTAAACCGGTAGCCCAGTTGCTCAGTTAATGTAACATTAGTCGTAACGGTTATAAATGGCAATACTTTTTTGATAGTAATAATATCCCATGCAGGGACAGCCTGCAATTCATATACGCTGATCAACTTACCAAACAACCGGCGATAACTGATCAGGCTTTCAATTTGCAGATCAGTCAGTATTCGCAATTCTTTTAATTCATTTGCCTCAGCCGTATTCAGATTGACAGGATTCTTTCTGAAATATTCCAGTTGCTGCAAATAAGAATCATCCTCTGTTTCCGCCTGGTCTGCATCCGTGAGATTCTCTAATTGTTGTTCTGTGTTAACAGGTATTTCTTGTCCGTAAACAGGTGACAACAAATAATGAATAAAAGCCCATATGACCAGCAACCCTCTCAATTACTTTTCTCTTTAAAATTAATAAGTAACAACAAGCCGGGTGTAATGCCCAGTTGCGGATGATAACTGGTTGTAATATCCAGCCGTAATGATTTCCAGGATAGTCCAACACCCGCCCAACCTGATGTAGTAGCAGAAGATATCCCTGCTCTCATCAGTAATTGCGGAATGATCCTATATTGAAAACCTGCATTCAAGTTGACAGGCTGATCCTCTTCTTTATTAATTTCTGTACTGACAAAGAATTTATCTGATGCGTCATAACCGAATCCCAATGTATAAACAGAAGGCAGTTTTTCGGCCTGCTCTTTTCCAAATTTTCCGCCCACAGGGTTGTTGATATGTATCCCTGCATGTAATTTTTCGGTCAAGTGCAATACGGAACCTATTTCAAAACTGACTGCAGCTGCATTTCCGTATCCGGCAATACGAATACTGTTATAATTGAACTGAGCACCAACATCAAGTGTATTACCTAACTTTCTTCCATAGGCTAATCCCAGCCGGGTTTCATTATAATCACTGAAACCCGAATAGGCCATATTCAACCCGAAATTTCCCGAAGTTGTTCTTATTCCCGTCACTGCCTGGTAATTGCTGAGTTCACTAAGTAAGAATCTTCGCTCGGCAAATACACCTGCTGCTGCACTTTTTAATTGCGCCAGTGATGCCGGATTGGAAGTAAATGAAAAAATATCTGCATGCTGAATACTATAAGCACCAAAGCCTGCATAAGGTGCTGCCACCGGGCGGCGAAGTGTTTGACTTTGGGCGGCCAGTGTGAAGCAGATAAGGTTTACTAAAAAAACTACGTTTCGCAACTGCAGTTAATTTGACTATTAAGATACAGGGAAGCTCTGTGGTAACAAAATAAAAACGGGATCTATTTGGGCTGCACGGGTGATGCGGCTACCTTTGCGCCATGCAAATTTTAGACGGCAAAAAAGCATCACAGGCCATCCGGGATGAATTGAAAATTGAAGTGGCCCAATTAGCCATTGAAGGCAAAAAAGTACCTCACCTGGCTGCCATCCTGGTGGGTACAAACGGTGCCAGCGAAACCTATGTGGCAGCTAAAGTGAAAGCCTGTGAAGAAGTGGGTTTCAAATCCACCCTGATCAGGATGGAAGAAGAAATCACCGAAAATAAGTTACTGGAAACCATTGAAGGATTGAACAACGACCCGGATGTGGACGGCATATTAGTACAACTTCCTTTACCCAAACATATCACTGAACAAAAAGTGATTGATACCATTGACCCGGATAAAGACGTGGATGGTTTTCACCCGGTGAATGTAGGGAAGATGGTACAGGGTCTGCCCACTTTTATTCCTGCCACGCCACATGGTATTATGTTATTACTGGAACATTACAAGATCGATACAAAAGGAAAACATGCTGTAGTCATCGGCAGAAGTAATATTGTCGGACGACCGATGAGTGTTTTATTAAGCGGCAATACCAACCCCGGGAATTGCACCGTCACCATCTGCCATTCACAAACAAAAGATCTAAAAGCGTTTTGTTTGCAGGCCGATATTATTGTAGCAGCACTGGGTCGTCCTGAATTTGTATCCGCTGATATGGTAAAAGAAGGCGCCATCGTTATTGATGTGGGTATCACAAGAGTGGAAGACAGTACCCGGAAATCAGGTTTTAAACTGAAGGGTGATGTGCAGTATGAATCAGTAGCTCCAAAATCCTCCTGGATCACCCCCGTACCCGGTGGTGTTGGTCCCATGACCATTGCGGCACTGATGAAAAATACGTTCAGGTCCTGCCTGCTAAAAAATTAAAGATTATTACGTCAAGGATAAAGTGAAAATGACCAGCGGGAAAATTCATACCACGGCGCTACCGGTAATGGAGCATTTTTATACCCTGCAGGGTGAAGGTTTTCACCAGGGAAGGGCTGCTTATTTTATTCGCCTGGGTGGTTGTGATGTAGGTTGCGTATGGTGTGATGTAAAAGACAGCTGGGATGCGGAGAAACATCCCAAAATTGAAATCACCAACTTAGTTGCTGAAGTAAAGAAGACCTCAACAGAGCTGGTTGTTATCACCGGCGGAGAACCGTTGATGCATAACCTGGATGAATTGACCGCTGCATTGAAAGCAGCCGGTCTGCAAACCAATATTGAGACATCCGGTGCACATCCTTTAAGTGGCAACTGGGACTGGATCTGTCTTTCTCCCAAAAAATTCAAAGCCCCATTGCCCGAAGTAATTCCTCATGCCAATGAATTGAAAGTGGTCATCTTCAATAAATCCGATTTTGAATGGGCAGAGAAATATGCTGCATTGGTGCCCCCCTCCTGCAAGCTATACCTGCAACCCGAATGGGACAAAGCAGCGCAGGTGACACCGCTGATCATTGACTACATCAAGGCCAACCCGCAATGGGAACTCAGCCTCCAGTTGCACAAATACATCAATGTGCCCTGACCGGGCAACCTTTATTCTGTTTTTTTCTTCTTTTACAGGAATAAAATTGGTTTAGATTCGTTATTGAAAATCAACAATTCCTGTTCATGAAACACCTCTTCTCTTTTGCCTTGCTCATCGCTTTCTTTTTTAGTCCTGGTTTTTTGACAGCACAGCCCTACGATGCAGAAAAAATCAATAAAAAGGCAGTTGCTCTTTTTAATGAAGCCCTCGCCAAGACGGAAGATGGAAAAGGATTGGATGCTTTACCACTGCTCAAACAGGCCCTCGATAAAGAGCCACGGTATATGGACGCCTACTTATTGCAGGCGGTTATTTACAGTGATTATAAAAGATACGATGATTGTATCGGCGCTTATGAAAAAGCGTTTGCGATCGACTCTGTTTTCTCCTTTGAATACCGCCTCCCCTATTCGATTGCGCTGGCCGGTAAAGGCGAATTTGAAAATGCACTGAATAATATCAATATTCTTTTATCAGCAGAGAAATTAAACCCCAATACCCGGAGATCAGGCGAATTCAGGAAAAAGAGTTTTGAATTTGCTGTGAATTACGCAAAAAAGAATACCAATAAAAATTATGTGTTTGCCCCAAAAAATATCGGCGATAATATCAACAGCAAAGAATCTGAGTATTTCCCATCACTGACCATTGATAACAGTGAATTGGTTTTTACACGAAGGATCAGGAATTTCAATGAAGATTTTTATTATAGCAGGAACAAGAATGGCAGCTGGGAAACTTCCACACCCATGGAGGGTGACATCAATACACCGGAAAACGAAGGCGCACAAAATATTTCGCAGGACGGGCAATGGCTGGTCTTTACGGCCTGCAACCGGAGAGATGGTTTTGGCAGCTGTGATATTTATATTTCTTACCTCACTGATAAAGGCTGGAGCGAAGCAGTGAATCTGGGCGGCAAGATCAATTCAGAATTCTGGGAATCGCAGCCTTGCTTATCACCCGATAAAAGAGACTTGTATTTTGCCAGTCGTGTTCCGGGCGGTTATGGCGGCAGTGATATCTATGTTTCGCATTTACAGCCTAACGGCAAATGGAGTGACCCGGAGAATATGGGGCCTGGCATCAACACGCCTGCTGATGAACAATGCCCGTTTATTCATGCGGATAATCAAACATTCTACTTTACCTCTAATGGTCATCCCGGCTATGGGGATGCCGATCTGTACTATGCAAGAAAAGGACCGAATGGAGCCTGGAGCAACCCCGTCAACCTGGGATACCCGATCAATACCATCAGCCAGGAAGGAACATTGTTTATATCTTCCGATGGAAAAACAGCATATTATTCCAGCGACAGGAGTGACAGCAAAGGGGGTCTTGATATTTACAGTTTCGAATTGAGAGAAGATGTTCGTCCTTATAAAACATTATGGGTAAAAGGACAGGTCTTTGACACCAAAACAAAAAAAGGATTGCCCTCTGCCGTTGAGCTGATCGATCTTACTGCCAAAGAGCCTTTATCCAAAGTGCAAACAGATGAAACGGGCAACTATCTTATCACCTTGCCGGTGGGAAAAGATTATGCTTTCAATGTAAACAGGAAAGGATATTTATTTTACTCTGATAATTTTTCACTGACCCAATCGTCTCCTGATTCGGTATATGAAAAGAATATTGGGCTGCAACCGATAGAAGTAAACGCCTCTGTTATATTGAACAATATATTTTTCGATGTCAATAAATTTGATCTGAAGCCTGCTTCACAAATTGAACTGGACCGGTTAGTGCAATTATTGAATGAGAATCCCTCTCTTAAAATTGAGATCAGTGGCCATACCGATAATGCAGGCAAACCCGCCGATAACCTGGCCCTGTCGAATAACCGGGCAAAAGCGGTCGTTACTTATTTAACCGGTAAAGGAATTGCTGCCACCAGGCTGGTTGCAAAAGGTTACGGGGAAACCAAACCCGTGGCCGTTAATACAACCGAGGAAGGCCGGGCAAAGAACCGCCGCACAGAAATGAAAGTAACGGGCCAGTGATTTGAAAATTCCGTTATTCCATTATTCCTGATTGCTTTATTTTTAAGGAAGCAATGAGTAACGACCTGCCATACCAGATCGCCTTATCCCTTACTCCTAATATCGGCCCTGTACAGGCCAAGATACTGGTGGAGCAATTCGGCACAGCCGAATCCATCTTCAAAGCAAAAGCAACCGCACTGAAGAACATTGAAGGCATTGGTGAAATAAGAGCTGCCTCCATCAAAGGGTTTGATCAATTCAATGAAGCAGAAGAAGAAATAAGATTTATTGAAAAATATTCCATCCGTCCTTTATTTATTACCGATGCTGCCTACCCGCAACGTCTATTGAATTGTTATGATTCTCCTGAATTATTATTTTATAAAGGCACTGCTGACCTGAATGCAGCGAAGATCATTGCGGTGGTCGGAACAAGAAATCACACCGACTATGGGAAGCAGGTAGCTGAAAAACTCATCAAAGACCTGGCGGAACAAAATATACTGGTGGTCAGCGGTCTTGCTTATGGTATAGATGCCATTGCTCACAAAACAGCATTGAAGAATAATTTATCGACCGTTGGGGTATTGGCACATGGGCTCGACCAGATCTATCCACCGCAACATGCAGGGCTGGCCAAAGACATGGCAAAAAATGGGGGATTACTCACCGAATTCCGCAGCCGCACCAATCCTGATAAACATAATTTCCCGACCCGCAACCGTATTGTGGCCGGCATGAGTGATGCCACGATCGTTATTGAAACGGGTATCAAAGGCGGCAGTATGATCACAGCAGAGCTGGCCAATGGTTACAACAAAGATGTTTTTGCCCTCCCTGGAAAAGTGACCGACAGTAAAAGTGCAGGTTGTAATTATCTTATCAAAAACAACAAAGCCATACTGCTGACGGATGCAGAAGAACTGCTACAGGTGATGGGCTGGGAAGAAAAAGCTAAAAACCCCAAAGAGAGAAAAAGGCAAAAAGACCTTTTTATCGAACTAACTCCCGATGAAAAGATCATTATTGCCATCCTGAATGAAAAAGAAACTGTTAATATTGATGAGATCAACCTGCGCAGTGGTCTCAGCAGCAGTGCGGTTGCCGCTGCTGTATTAAGCCTTGAATTACAAAACGTGATATTATCTTTGCCGGGTAAACTTTATCAGCTTGCCTGATCTATGGAGGCAACAGATTGGGTTATTTTGTTGTCATAGTTTTTTTATCTAAAAAATCAACTGTTGCATATCCCGATGAGCCGGTTTAATAAAGTCAGTTTTTCTATCGCTATTTTGTTGTTCGTTTTATGGACAGGCAATGTAATGGCCCAGCCCTGCACCACTTTAGGACAAACACCTTCCACTGCTTTTCCTGTTTGTGGAACCACCACATTTACCCAAAATTCTGTTCCGCTTTGCAATACCAACAGCATGTTCGTACCCGGTTGCTCCAATGTACCCGGTGGTGCCCTATATGAAAATAAAAATCCGTTTTTTTACAAATTCACTTGCTACGTGGGAGGCACATTAGGTTTCCTGATCACCCCGCTGGCTGCTAATGAAGATTATGACTGGCAACTATATGATATCACAGGTCTTGACCCCAACCAGATTTTCACCAATACCAATATTGTAGTTACCGGCAACTGGTCCGGCACTTACGGGCCAACAGGTGCCTCCGCCACCGGGGCAAGCACTATCCAATGCGGATCAGTTCCCTCCGACAATGTACCCACATTTGCAGCTATGCCTACGCTGATCGTCGGCCACCAGTATTTACTAATGATCAGCCATTTTTCAGATACACAGAGCGGTTATACCCTTTCTTTTGGCGGCGGTACTGCTGTAATCACTGATCCCACGCAGCCGCATATGCAAACAGCCAAAGCTGATTGTGATGGCACAAAGATCACCCTGAAGCTGAATAAGAAAATAAGATGTAACAGCCTCACAGCAGGTGGGACTGAGTTTAGTTTATTACCCGCAGCGACAACAGTTATCGGGGCTGTTGCCAGCAGTTGCGGTTCTGGTTTTGACCTGGATTCAATCACCCTTACATTAGCAGCCCCATTGCCCAATGGCAATTATCAATTAGTGATAAACAATGGTTCGGATGCTAATACACTGCTTGATATTTGTGGATCTTCCATTCCGCTAAATGAACAGGTGCCTTTCCAGTATTTTATTCCACAGCCCATTTTTGCTGACAGTATCGGTCGTGTGGGTTGTGCACCTGATTCTATTAAAATCTATTTCCCGAAAAAGATCAGTTGTAACAGTATTGCAGCCAACGGAAGTGATTTTTCGGTCACCGGACCCAGCCCTGTTGCCGTTACATCCGCCAATGGTAATTGTGTGAATGGAAAAACGGATTATGTGGTGGTTCATTTTGCATCGCCCATTTATAACAAAGGAACTTACCAGGTTACTTTAAAAGCCGGTAATGACGGAACAGTGCTGATCGATGAATGCGGGCAGCAAACACCTGTACAAACACTATCGTTCCGGGCAGAAGATACCGTATCCGCTGCGTTCAATTACACACAGGCATTATCCTGCCGGGAGAACAGGATAACATTTAACCATGATGGAACTCATGATGTGAACAACTGGAGCTGGACCTTTAATAATGGAATCCCTGTCCGAACACAATCCCATACTATTGTTTTCCCGGCCACCAGCACCAATACGATTCAGCTGATCGTCAGCAATGGTGTTTGCAGCGATACAACCAACCAGACGCTTGTTCTTGACAATGAAGTAAGAGCTTCTTTTACGATGCCTGCCATTATTTGCCCGGAAGATAAATTAGAAGTTATCAATACCAGCACCGGGCAAATTGATGCCTGGCAATGGAAATTTGATGTGATCGCTAACAGCACCCAAAAAGATCCGGCACCGGTTCCCTTTCCAACACTGGCAACAGAAGCCTACTATACGGTGAAATTATTGGCCTATAACAATACACTGGGCTGTGTTGACAGTGCAACACAATCACTCACTGTACTGAACCATTGTTATATTGATGTGCCTACGGCATTCACCCCGAATAATGACGGGCTGAATGATTTCTTCTGGCCTTATAATGCACTGAAAGCCGATAACCTTGATTTCAAAGTATATAACCGCTGGGGACAACTGGTATTCTACTCCCGTGACTGGAGAAGTAAATGGAATGGCAAATTGAATGGCGTGGAGCAGGCTTCGGGTGTTTATGTCTGGATGCTGAGCTATACACACCGGGATACAGGCAAAAAAGTATTTCAGAAAGGGACGGTAATGCTGATCCGCTAAGCCGATTTGGAACAAATATGTTCCCCACCCTATCTTTGCACATGGCAACAAGAAATACCCCCCCCGCAACAACAAATTCCTCTAAATTTTTCGGTGAAGGCCTCACGTTTGACGATGTGCTGTTACAGCCCGGCTACAGCGAAGTACTGCCCCGTGATGTCAATATACAGAGCCGCCTGACCAAAGATATCATCCTCAATGTGCCCCTGCTTTCGGCAGCCATGGATACGGTAACAGAAGCATCACTGGCTATGGCACTGGCCAGGGAAGGTGGCATCGGTATCCTGCACAAGAACATGAGTATTGAAAAACAGGCGGAGCAGGTGAGGAAAGTAAAGAGAAGTGAAAGCGGTTTGATCCTTGACCCCATCACCCTGATGCCGGATGCTACGGTAGGTGATGCATTGCGCCTTGTAAGATAAAATAAGATAGGCGGTATTCCTATCATTGATAAAACGGGAAAGCTGGTGGGTATCCTCACCAACCGTGATCTCCGTTTTGAAGATGACCCGAGAAGAAAAGTGAGTGAAGTAATGACAAAGGATAACCTGATCACGGCACCTGAAGGAACGGATATGAAGAAAGCCGAGATCATTCTCCGCCAGCATAAAGTAGAGAAATTGCCCGTGGTAAATAAGAATGGAAAACTGACCGGGCTACTGACCTATCGTGATATCCTGCAATTGAAAAGTTTTCCGAATGCTGTTAAAGATGCTTATGGCCGTTTATTAGTTGGTGCCGGAGTGGGTATCACTAAAGATATGCTGGACCGTGTGGCAGCTTTGCAACAAGTGGGTGTTGATGTAATTGCCTTAGACAGTGCTCATGGTCATAGCAAAGGAGTGATCACCGCGTTGAAAAATGTAAAGAAGAATTTTAAAAACATAAATGTCATTGCCGGTAACGTGGGAACAGCTGCCGGTGCCAAAGCATTGGCTGAAGCAGGTGCAGATGCCATAAAAGTAGGTATCGGACCAGGCTCCATCTGTACAACAAGAATCGTGGCCGGTGCAGGTGTACCGCAACTAACAGCAGTAATGGAAGCTTCCACTGCCGTAAAAGGAAAAAATGTTTCCGTTATTGCTGATGGGGGTATTCGCTATACCGGTGATATGGTGAAAGCATTGGCAGCAGGTGCTGATTGTGTGATGATGGGAAGTGTGTTTGCCGGAACAGAAGAAAGCCCCGGTGAAACCATCATCTATGAAGGAAGAAAATTCAAAGAATACCGGGGCATGGGGTCACTCGGTGCGATGGCCACCGGCAGCAGTGATCGTTATTTCCAGGATGTGGAAGACGATGTGAAGAAATTTGTACCGGAAGGAATTGAAGGTCGTGTGGCGTATAAAGGAACATTAAAAGAGATCGTGTATCAGTACGTCGGCGGATTAAGAGCCGGTATGGGTTATTGCGGCGCAAAGAGCCTGGCTGAGTTAAAGAAAGCCACCTTCATCAAGATCACCAATGCAGGCATGAGAGAAAGCCATGCACATGATATCGAGATCACCAAGGAAGCACCGAACTACAGCAGAAGATAAAAACATAAGTTGTAAGTTCCCTTTCTGCGAATTTTCAAATGTGTTTTCACACAGCAGGCAGGAAACTTACAACTTATACTTCTCCAATTGTTTTACTCATCTCCCAGCACCTGGAAAACGATGCGTTGTGTGCGCCATGCTTTCACCTGTCTCCCATTTTGAATTGCAGGTATCCATTTCTCTGCCTTCCTCAATACTCTTACAGCTTCTTCTTCCATGCCATAACCAGCACTTGAAATAGGTTTGATCTGGCTCACCGATCCGTCCACATCTACTACAAATTGCACCAACACCACATAATTACCGGGAGCAGCGCCATTATCAACAGGTGTGTTTGGGTCCAGGTTCCTGGTTAAGAATTTTTCCCAGTTACCGGCAAATTTTGCATCGATCTCCACTTTCTCAAAAATATCGGGTTCCGGATTTTTAGGTACATCAATGATCCCTTTGCCATCATCAAGAGGCTTATCAGGAATCGCTGTTCCATCGTCATCAACACCATCATTAGTTTTCAGATCGATTTTAGCAGCATCAAAGTCTGTCTGTTCAGGCGCAGGTTCTTCTACTTCATCCTCAGGGACAATATTGTATTCTGTAAATTGCTCTGTTCTTACCTGTGGCTCCGGTTCAGGCTGCGGAGGTTCGGGTTCGGGCAATTGTTCCGGTTCGGGGGTGATCTCTGAAATTGTCACTTCGGTGATCTTCATATCATCCTTCGGTTTCGGGCTGACAGAAGATGCAAGGGCAGCTCCCGTAAACGCAAGCCACACTACTGATACGGTTATCAGCAATGACTTTTTAATACGGGTTGAATAAGTTTTGCGGAGATCATATGCTCCGTAGGCTTTGTTCCTGTCATCAAAGATCAGGTCAAGCAGGTCGGCAGAGAGAATTTTGTTGGTATCCATGGTTTAACTTTTAGGAATGAGACTTTGCAATTTTCCTTTTCCATAAAAATTTATTTTTATGGAAATATTCACCGTTGGTATCACCAGCGGTAACCAATACTTTTACCAAAATAATTTTCCTTGAAAAAACTCTTCGGTTTCATCAGCCTGCTGGTTTCATTGTTCAGTTCAGCTCAAACTGCTGTTGAACAAACAACAGACAGTTGCCAGCTGACCATCAGCCTGCTGACCTGCACACCGGGTGAAGAATTGTATTCTTCCTTTGGCCATAGTGCTATCCGTGTAACAAATGATAATGCCGGTACCGATCTTGTTTTCAACTACGGCACCTTCGATTTTAATGATCCCGGCTTCTATAAAAAATTTGTACAGGGCAAGTTGCTCTACTTTGTTTCCATTGATGAACTGAATAATTTCCTGGCAGAGTATGATTATTTTAAAAGAGGAGTAACGGAGCAGGTATTGAACCTCAGCTGCGAACAAAAACAAAAATTAGTAGCTGCACTTTTTGAAAATGCCAAAGAAGAAAATAAATATTACCGCTACGATTTTAATTACGACAATTGCACTACCCGTCTCCGGGATATGATCGAAAAAGTAACAGGAAGTCCCTTACAAACCACCAATATTTTACCAGGCAGCAACACCACGTTCAGAAACCTGATACATGATTATTTACAAAAAGGCAATCAGTACTGGAGCCAATTGGGTATTGATATTTTACTCGGCAGTCCGTTAGATAAAAAGATCACTAACCGGGAAGCTATGTTCCTGCCCGATTATTTGCTGATGGCTTTTGACAGTGCTACATCCGGGAATAAAAAACTGGTCACTGAAAAGAACAGTTTATTGCCTGCTGCAGTCAACCGCAATGACGAATCATTTTTTACACCGGTAGTGGTCTTCGCTATTTTATTCCTGCTGGTAATGGCGCTGAGTTTATTGAAACAACATTCCTACCCTGTCATTTTTAAAATATTCGACTTTATTTTTTTTCTTATCCTCGGGCTCTTAGGCATACTGTTAGTGTTCATGTGGTTCGGTACCGAACATGCCATGTGCAGGAATAACTTTAACCTGCTCTGGGCATTGCCAACGCATGCTGTTGCTGCCTTTTTTCTTTTCAGTAAAAAAGAATGGATAGCTTTCTATTTCCGTTTTATCTTTTTTTACAGCCTTGTATTACTGGGTGCCTGGTTTATTTTACCACAGCAGCTCAATACAGCCCTGATACCAGTATTAGGTATCATTATTGTGAGAAGTCACTTCATCAGCAAAAGAAAATAACCGTGCAAAAGACCATTTCCATTGACCAGGCCATCATTCATTACGCAGTTACGGGTAATGGTAAACCCGTTATACTCCTGCATGGTTTCGGAGAGAACAGTGATGTGTGGAAACTGCAGGTTGATTTCCTGGAAGATTCGTATCAACTGATCATTCCTGAATTACCGGGCTCCGGCCAATCAGCCATGATTGACGATATGAGTATGGAAGGTATGGCGGAAGTGATCAAACAAATACTGGATAAAGAAGGAATCGAAAAATGCACCCTCATCGGGCATAGCATGGGTGGTTATATCACCCTGGCATTTGCTGAAAAATACCCCGGTTTGTTGAATGGATTTGGCCTTTTTCATTCCTCTGCTTATGCAGACAGTGAAGAAAAGAAAGCCACCCGGAAAAAAGGAATCGCTTTTATTGAACAGCACGGGGCCTTCGAATTTCTGAAAACAGCCACCCCCAACCTCTTTTCGGCCCACACCAAAGGGAACGACCTGAATTAATCGACCAACAAATAGCCGGTTTGAGCAACTTTTTATCCCTCTCACTCGTTTCCTACTACCAGGCCATGATGCAGCGGCCCGACCGGACCAATGTTCTGAAAACCAGTGCTGTTCAGGTGCTTTTTATCATGGGCGAAGACGACAATGCTATTCCTATAAAAGACGTGTTGGAGCAATGTCATCTGCCCGGAAAATCGTACATTCATGTGCTTAATTATTCCGGCCATATGGGTATGCTGGAGGAAGCTGATAAAAGCAACAAGGCCCTGGCGCATTTTTTATCTGAAATATGATACTCATTTTTGACCGATCCGATCAATGAAACGAATTCTGCTCCTCATATCAATCAGCTTTTTTGTAACCGTGCCCGCCTTTGCCAACCATATCACGGGTGGAGAAATGTTTTATACACTGACCAGCCAGAATGGAAGTGACTATACGTACAATGTTACCCTGAAACTATACAGAGATTGTTTTTCTACCGGTGCCCAGTTAGATGCCAGTGCTCCGATTGCCATTTATGACAGATCCACCGGCGTAATGGTTTGGTCTGCCAGCATACCCCGCACACAAATGGCAACACTCAATTTGGGATCACCGGATCCCTGTATCAATAACCCGCCTGCCGTTTGTTACGAAGTGGGTTATTATAGTTTTGATGTTACATTACCGGGAACCGTAAGCGGATATACCATTGCTTACCAGCGTTGCTGTAGAATAGCAGGTATTAATAATCTTATTGGCTCTAGTTCGGTAGGAGCTACTTATACCGCAGAAATACCCGGTACTTTATTCCTCGCCACTGCACCTGCCAATAACAGTGCACGGTTCATAGGAACAGATACTGTAGTTGTTTGTGCCAATAATGCATTCAGTTATAGTTTCGCAGCCACAGACGATGACCCCAATGATATTCTTTCCTATACATTTTGTGATGCTTTTACAGGTGGAACATCCAGTGCCCCGGCTCCCAATCCGCCATCTGGGCCGCCCTATTCCTGGGTACCTTATTCAGGCGGTGGATTTAACGGCTCGGCTCCCCTTGGCTCCAATATCACAATTAATCCAACAACTGGTTTATTATCCGGTATCGCACCGGCAGCCGGTATTTATGTTGTTACGGTTTGTGTAGCGGAAATTCGCAATGGAGTGACCATTGCCACCCAACGTAAAGATCTCCAGATTAAAGTGGGTGATTGCGACAGGGCAACTGCCACACTTAACCCTGAGTATATCACCTGTGATGGGTACACCCTCACTTTTGCCAATAATACGCCGAGTGCACTGATCAATACGTATAACTGGAGTTTTGGAGATCCTGCAAGCGGTGCCAATAATATTTCAACACTGGCAACTCCCACTCATACTTTTAGTGATACGGGTGTTTATACGATCAAATTAGTCACGAACCTTAACCAGCCGTGTTCAGATTCAGCCACGGCTATTGTAAAAGTATACCCCGGCTTCTTCCCCGGTTTTACTACCGCAGGTATCTGCTACCTGAACCCGGTACAATTTATTGATACCACAAGAACAGTTTATGGTACCGTCAACAGCTGGAGCTGGAATTTTGGCGATCTTACCACTTTAGCAGATACTTCTCATCAGCAACACCCCAGCTGGCAATACCCGGGACCAGGACCCAAGACGATCAATTTTATTGTGACCAGCAGCAAGGGCTGTATTGATACCGTGACCCAGGTATTGGATCTGCTTGACCGGCCACCTTTATCAGTTGCTTTCAATGATACCCTGATCTGTATTACTGATAATGTGCAACTACAGGCCATTGGTACCGGCAACTTTAGCTGGACACCTCTTGTTAATATCGTCAATGCAAATACAGCAACACCAACTGTTACTCCAACTGTAACCACCACTTACACGGTCGAATTAGAGAACAGTGGTTGCCGCAACCAGGATACCGTAAGAGTAAGAGTGGTTGGTTTTGTAACTCTGAATGAAATGGCGGACACCACCATCTGCGCCACCGACCCGGTGCAATTACAGGTCAGCAGTGATGGATTACAGTTTCAATGGACACCGGCACCTGCTGTTAATAATGCAACTGTCCAAAACCCTGTAGGTATTGCAGGCAACACGCAGACCTATACCGTCACTGCTACAATTGGTTCCTGCAGGGCCACCAGGGATATCAATGTATTTGCAGTTCCCTACCCTGTTGCCAATGCAGGAAACGATACCACCATTTGCTATAATACACCCGGTCAACTCAACGGGTCGCATAATGGATCCTCTTTTACCTGGACGCCGGTGAATTACCTGAGCAATCCGAACATATTGAATCCTGTCGTCACACCTCCCCGGACAACGCAGTATGTGCTTTCAAGTTTTGATAATCGTGGTTGCCCCAAACCCGGTTATGATACAGTGCTGGTCACCTTATTACCAAGAATAAGACCATTCGCAGGTCATGATACCGCAGTGATCATCGGGCAGCCTTTGCAGTTCAATGCAGAAGGTGGTGTAAGTTATCTCTGGACACCTTCCACCGGTCTCAGCAATCCGACCATTGCCAATCCCATTGGTATTTATGATGGCAGTTTTGATAATATCCGGTACCGGGTGGATGTGTTCAATGCGGCAGGTTGTTCTGATTCTGCTTTTATCAATGTAAAAATATTCAAGACCGCTCCTTCGATATTTGTTCCCACCGCCTTTACGCCTAATAATGATGGGTTGAATGATGTGATACGGCCGATCGCTGTCGGTATGAAAGAGATCAAATATTTCCGCATCTACAACCGCTGGGGCCAGATGGTTTTCCATACAACCACTAATGGACAAGGATGGGATGGCCGCATCAATGGATCGCAACAGGCAACTAATGTATTTGTCTGGATGGTCAGTGCAACCGATTATCTCGGCAATCCTTATTTCCGGAAAGGAACTGTTACCCTGATCAGGTAGTATTCAATCTTAAAATATTATTCCCGGCCAAAAACTTCATTTAACTTGCCTACCGCAGACATGAATTGACTATTGACTATTGACTATTGACTATTGACTATTGACTATTGACTATTGACTA
>CADEDV010000020.1:45593-72120 GCA_902826165.1 uncultured Bacteroidota bacterium | reverse complement strand
TCTTCCGTTCCTTCCATTAACCAAACCTTATTACCTATGTTGTTCAGGTCTCTTGAGTTTCTCAAGGAGCAGCTGAACCTGTATCTGGATACGTTCCCACCGGACGATCCGCAGGTTCCGAAGCCCATCGTGAAACTTGAAAATATTGCGTCACTCGATGATCAGGCGATCAAGAATGTTGATAATATTCTTATCTCTCTGGTTAATATAGCGGAAGAGACAACGCTGAAAAATATTCCTCACTACGTCAAAGAATTTCCCAACACCGTTTACCGGAATCCACCTGTTTATCTTAATCTTTTTGTGCTCTTCTCCGCTGTACTAAAAAAATATGAGCATGGGCTGATCTTATTATCCCGTGTTATTCAATTCTTCCAGGGTAAACATTCTTTTGATCATAAAAACAGTTTTACACAGGTAAAAGGGTTGGAGGATTTCAGTATTATCATGGACCTGTACTCCCCCACTTTTGAACAAGCCAACTATCTCTGGAGCACCCTGGGCGGTAAACAGCATCCCTTTGTATTATATAAGTTAAGACTAACAGAAATGCAGCGGGAAAGCAGAACCGAAGAAAGAGGCATTATCAAAGAAATACAACTGAACGAGGAGACCTTTCAAAAAATAACATCCTGATCCGTTATATGAGCAATAATCTTATATACAGAACATTGTTTGAAGTGAAGATCCTTCACCACTATTTTCTGAATAAGGGCTCCCTGCTGTTCGACCTTATGGATACCAACAAGGAGAAGAAAGAAGTCCTTAAGAAATATGATATCCGTAATTTTTTACACATAGAACCTACGGAAGCCTGCAAAAGAACATTAAAACAATACAGGTGTATTTTTAAACTCACCCCTACCGGTTTCCTCATTGGCCTGCGGGCAGAAAAAACTGCTCCGGATAAATACAAACCTGTTTTCAAACCAGAGGATACAAGCCACTTCAGTTTTTTAGTTTATTTCACAGATACTTTCTTTATTAATTATACGGCCCTGCCTATGCAAAGGCAGATCAGTGATCTTACCGAACATATCAGCCCGGTCAATACAATTTTCTATTGCCAGAATCTTACCAGCGGTTCGCCAAAAAAATATCCTTACCTCACCAAAATTGCAGCTACTTTTCAAAACGGTCAAACCGCTTCAGCAGGCGATATCTTTGCTGACAATAACAATAATGCCACCCAGCTTTTTATTGCTAAAAAGATCACCAACAATGCCCCACCCCATGCTGACTGGACAAACGATACCCTGGTAAATGGTCAGCCTCTTCAATATACCGGCATCAGTGACCTGGTGCCGGTATTCACTGACCTGTTGCGCTTTAATTCCGGCAAAGAACAGGCAGACATAACAGTCACTATTACCAATGCAGCGGGAGAAGAAATGCCTGTAAAGACTGAGTTCATAAAAGATAAAAATGGAAATGACCCTGAAAAAATAGTAGCCCTAGCAGCTATTCATTTATTACCTGAAGGATTTTACACCGTAAAGTTTGAAGATGCTGCTATTAATTATAAAAAAGAATTCCGTTTTTTCCGTACTGAACAGGCCGTATCAGCAGATATGATCATCGATCTTTCCCTAAAAAGCAACCTGGCTGCATATAATATGACTGACAATACCGATGTATTGAAAGACCAGGTGTATGAGATACGCTTCAGGAACAGGATGACCCTCTGGCAATACAGGGGAGATAAGTTTACTGACACCTCAGTAACGGGTCCACATCCGCTTACCCGGCTGGGGTATATCAACGCCGTGGTAAAAGATAAAAATAATAATGATGTCGATGATCTGCCCAATCCGTCCGTACAAATGGTAAAAACAACACATCCCCCCGGTAACGCAACAGTTTACAACACTATATCTGAAATTTTTATCCATTAACAATTAAACCTCATCGCCATGGCTGCGCCTTACAAAACCCCCGGTGTTTATATAGAAGAAATATCAAAACTTCCACCTTCAGTAGCGCAGGTGGAAACAGCAATACCTGCCTTTATCGGATATACAGAGAACGATATGTACAATGGCTCCACTTTAGTGGCCAGGCCCAAACGTATTAAGTCGTTGGCCGAATATGTGGAGATATTTGGCTTTCCCAAACCAACAAAATTTAAAACAACGGGATCCAACGGCATTAAAATAAAAAAAGAGAATGGCGAATACAAACTGGATGCAGACCTGGAAAACCCTTTTGACAAATTACTTTATTCTCTTTATTATAGCCTGCAACTCTTTTTTGCTAATGGTGGCGGCCCCTGTTACATCGTTTCTGCCGGGAAATACAAAGCCAATGGCGGTGCCACCCAACTGGAATTACAAACAGCCCTTGATGCGGTGAAGAAAGAAGACGAACCCACGATGATTATCTTCACTGACGCTGTTGCCCTAAATGACGCCGGCTTTCATGGCTTATACCAATTAGCATTGGCACAAGCGGCTGAATTAAAAGACCGGGTGGTGGTGATGGATACCTATATCAATGATTTCAGTGATCTGTCCAAGCCCTTCAGCCATGCAGACATAGGTGAAAAATTCAGAAATGGAATTGGGAACAATTTTCTCAGCTATGGTGCCTCCTATTTTCCCTGGCTAAAAACAAATCTTGACTACTACATTGACGAATCCGATACATCTGTGCTGCAGGGAACAGGAATTGCAGATACTGATTTTGAAACTGCAACGGTACTAAAGAAGTTTCCTGTGCCTCCAGCTACGCAACTTACCCCGGCTGAATCGGCTAAATCACTCTATCACAAAAACAGTGTTATCTACGCATTGATAAAAAAAGAGATTGAGAAATTTAAACTCATACTTCCCCCTTCTTCTGCTATTGCCGGTATTTATGCAATGGTGGACAATACAAGAGGAGTTTGGAAGGCACCTGGTAATGTCAGCCTTAACCTGGTAAAAGAACCAATGGTGAAAATTGATGATGAGGATCAGCGTGAAATGAATGTATCCACCACCGGTAAATCAGTGAATGCGATCCGGCAGTTCTCCGGCAAAGGCACATTGGTATGGGGAGCCCGGACATTAGCCGGTAATGACAACGAATGGAGATACATTTCTGTTCGTCGTTTTTATAATATGGTGGAAGAATCTGTTAAGAAAGCATCAGAGCCTTTCGTGTTTGAACCTAACGATGCCAATACCTGGGTAAAAGTGAAAGGCATGATCGAAGCATTCCTCACCTTACAATGGAGGGCAGGTGCTTTAATGGGTGCAAAACCAGAGGAAGGTTTTTTCGTACATGTAGGTCTTGGCGAAACAATGACGGCACTGGACATCTTTGAAGGAAGGATGATCATCGAGATCGGCCTCGCTGTTGTCCGCCCTGCTGAATTTATTATTCTCCGCTTCTCCCACAAAATGATTGAATCATAAAATAAATCCTGCAACATGGTATTATCAAATATTAAAACCCCTGGTGTATACGTGGAAGAAGTTCCTCTTTTTCCTCCATCAGTGGCACAGGTGCCAACGGCTATACCCGCTTTTGTCGGTTATACCCAGTTCGCCAGAGATCCTGACGGCAACAGTCTTGCTAAAAAACCAACCAAGATCAATTCCCTGCTGGAATTCAGTACTCTTTTTGGAAAAGCATATGACCCTGTTCAATATAAGATACTGCTGAAGGATTCGAAAGAGACCGCTTCAATAACTCCTGATAAACAGTTTTATCTCTATAACGCTTTGCGGCAGTTCTATGATAATGGTGGTGGCGAATGTTATATTGTTTCTGTTGGTTTTTTTACAGATGAATTCAAAGCATCGCTATTTGCAGCAGGTATAGCAGAATTAAAAAAATATGACGAACCAACTCTTATCGCCTTTCCTGATGCCGTGGCATTGTTAGATGGAGGAAATTTGCCAGATTATGCTTCTGTAGCCGATCTTCAGAAACAAGCCATGGCTCTTTGCGCTGACATGCAGGACCGTTTTACGATCATGGATTTGGTGGAAGGTAATAAACCCATATCAGTTACCCTTGACCCGGTTCAGAACTTCAGAGACAATGCAGGCGTAAATGCACTCAGTTATGGAGCTGCTTACTATCCCTGGGTAGTCACCAATTATGAAATTGATTTCAGTTTCCGTCAATTATTCATTGCAAAAGAAACACCGGCTAATTCGCCGGCTCTTACTTTTAATAATCTCCGGGATGATTACAGTAAGGATGATAGTGAAAAACTATTGATCACTACTTACGAAAATAAAGCCGCCCTGACCGACGCTTTTATCAATAAGCTTTATACAGATGCAGGTAAAAGAAATTCTTTTACCAAACAAGGTGTTGAATTTCTGAAAACCGAACTACAAACTTTGGAAGCCACCATATTGGAAAGTGATGGTACTACACATAAAGATACCCTAAAAGCCTACCTGGATAAGCTGGCAGCATTGGTGGCAGCTTTTCCAAAAGTAGCAGCAGATTTTGCAGCAGTGCCTGATAATGTCAAAAAAGAACTGGTGGATGCGTACAAAAACGATCTCAGTTTTATCAAAACCATTCAGCTACTGATTGCTATCGAAAAAGACCCGGAAACATTAGATAATACTGATCGCACCGCTAACAGTCTTACCATCACGGTTTATAAAGAGGTACTGACTGACTGGACCGGCGGAGTAGCCCTTGCAGATCTTGACCTGGCAGAATTAGATCCGTCTATTGATACCACAAAATATATTGATACCAAAGCGGGTACCCTGGTTATTTTAAAAGACCTGAAGAGAAAGATCACCGGAAGTATTCTTGGCATCTATGAAAACTTGTTTTATACGGAAAAACAGGCTGAAAGAGTATTATTCACGCAACACAGTTTCCTGAAGGGCCTGGCAGATAAACTAAAAGAAAAAGTGAGAACTATTCCTCCTTCGGGAACTATTGCCGGCATTTATACGATGGTCGATAATACAAGAGGTGTGTGGAAGGCTCCTGCCAATGTCAGTATCACCAGTATTATTGGCCCTGCTGTAAAAATTGATAACAAAGAACAGGAACAGCTGAATGTACATTTTACCGGTAAGTCAGTCAATGCGATCCGGTCCTTTACCGGCAAAGGGACATTGGTATGGGGAGCCCGGACATTGGCCGGGAATGATAATGAGTGGCGTTATATACCCGTCCGCAGGTTCTTTGTGATGGTGGAAGAATCTGTGAAAAAAGCTACCGAGCCTTTTGTATTTGAAAATAACGATGCCAATACCTGGATCAAGGTGAAAGTGATGATTGAAAATTTCCTGACACTGCAATGGAGAGCCGGGGCCTTACAGGGAGCAAAACCGGAGGATGCTTTTTTTGTTCATGTGGGTCTTGGCGAAACCATGACAGCAGATGATATCCTGAACGGACGAATGATCGTGGAAATAGGAATGGCGGTTGTGAGACCCGCCGAGTTTATCATACTTCGCTTCTCACATAAGATGATGGAAAAATAATTCAGAATCAATTTTATCTCTTTTAAAAACACAATTATGGCAAACTATCCATTACCAAAATTTCACTTCCAGGTAGAATGGGCCGGTGCAAGGATCGGCTTTACGGAAATTACTGGTCTCACCCTTGAAACCGAAGTGATCGAATACCGGGAAGGCAGCAGCCCCGAATATAATAAGATCAAAATGCCCGGTCTGCACAAATTCGGGAATCTCACCATGAAACGGGGAACCTTTGCCGGTGATAACGATTATTATAAATGGTATAATACCGTCAAGCTGAATACAATTGAACGCCGTGATATTACCATCAGCCTGCTGAATGAAAACCATGAGCCGGTGGTGGTTTGGAAAATAAAATCGGCCTGGCCGGTCAAGATACAATCACCGGATCTGAAATCAGATGCTAACGAAGCAGCGATTGAATCCATCGAAGTGGCCCATGAAGGATTGGTGATAGAGAATAACTGATCATTAATAGTATCCGATGGCAGATGAAAAAAAATATTACCCGGCAGTTGCCTTTCATTTCAAGGTCAAGATAGACGACATCCCTGATGATGATGGCGACAGTCGTTTCCAGAGTGTATCGGGATTAACGGCTGAACTGGAAACGGAGACCCGGAAAGAAGGGGGTGAAAATCGTTTTGAACATGTATTACCCCTTCGTATCAAGTATCCGCAACTGGTTTTGAAGAGAGGATTGATCAGCAGTAAGTCATTGCGTAAATGGTGCCTGGATAATATCAATGCTGTCAGTAACCTGGTCTCAGCAGATCCTTCGAAAAGGCTGATTACTCCAAAGAACCTGACGGTCTCCATGCTCAACGAAAACCACGAAGAGATCATGACCTGGAATATTGTTCATGCCTGGCCAAAGAAATGGAGTATTGCTGATCTGAATGCTGAACAAAGTGCTATTGCAGTAGAGACCATCGAATTACAATACTGGTATTTCACCGTAAAAGAAAAATAATGCCAATCGAAATTAAAGAACTGAATATTCGCATCAACGTGAACCAGGGCCAGCAGGAACAGAACACACCGCCGCAGGAAGGAAGCGGCAATGCGCAGGCCACACCTGATAAACAAGAACTGATGGCAGAATGCGTGGAACAGGTGATGGAGTTATTAAAGAATAAACAGGAACGCTGATGAGCAATGTTACCAAACTGAAGATTGTTTCTTACGATGATCCCAAGACAAAAAAACCCATTGGTGATCCCTGGGATGTTATGGTTAACCCTGAGACCTACAATAAAAAAGTTGAGATCAAGTATTCGGATAAACAACCACAGGGTACTTCCGGTAAACAACCCAAGTTTACCAAGATAGAACCCGATAAAATTGAATTTGAATTATTATTTGACAGAACAGGTGTGGTGAATGACCTGGTACCGGGCGATCTCGGGGTGGATGAAGACATTAATAAATTAAAAGAACTGACCGTAGAATATAAAGGAGATAAACACAGACCCCGGTTCGTAGGCTTGTACTGGGGCACTTTGAAATTTGACGGCTGCCTGGAAACGATGGATATCTCCTATAAACTCTTTGATGGAGGTGGATTGCCCTTAAGAGCTGTTGCAAAAGTGACATTCACCGGCTCCATTGAAGATGCCAAACGATTGGCCAAAGAAAATTCACAGTCGCCCGACCTTACGCATATAAGAATAGTAAAAGAAGGTGATACCCTTCCACTGCTTTGTCACCAGGTATATGGGGATTCAAAATACTATATCTCCGTGGCCGCTGTAAATGGACTGAATGATTTCCGTAACCTTAGAAAAGGAGAACGTATTATGTTCCCGCCCCTTGAAAAATAAGATATGCCTGATCAAAGAACCATAGAAACCAGCAGACCGTCAACAGTAGTCACCTATGTCATTAAAGTGAATGGCACTGAAATTCCGCAAAAATTCAAGGCAGAAGTGATCATCATAAGTAAAGAAGCGAACAGGATACCTAGTGCTAAAATTGTCTTTGCAGATGGTAATTCATCGGAAGAAAAATTTGAGGCCAGCAATGACAGCTTATTTATTCCCGGCAATGAAGTGGAGATACTCGCCGGCTATCAATCCGACAACCAGCTTCTTTTTAAAGGTATCATCATCAAACACACAGTGAAGATCCGCAGCAATAATGCGGTACTGATGGTGGAATGCCGGGACAAATCCATTAAGCTAACCAAAGGAAGAAAGAACAAATATTTTACAGATGATGTAAAAGATAGTGATGTAATGGAAGAGATCATTGGAACGTATGGGCTGCAAAAAGATGTTGAAGCCACTACCGTTACTCATAAAGAACTGATACAATTCGATTCCACCGACTGGGATTTTATCGTGAACCGTGCTGATGTGAACGGAAAACTTTGTATAGCAGATGATGGAAAACTGATCATTAAAAAGCCGGACCTGTCAGCCGCTTCCGTTCTATCCCTGGTATATGGTGCCACTATTCTCGAGCTGGATGCAGAGATCGATACCCGCCACCAGTTGAAAGCGGTAAAAATACAATCCTGGAGTTCCGATGACCAGGCCCTGACTGAAACGGATGCCACCGATCCGGCAGTAAGCCTGAATGGCAACCTTACAGCATCGCAGCTTGCTGATGTGATAGGACTGGACGAATTCATATTAAAACATGGCGGTGCAGTAGAAGAAGCAGAATTACAAAGCTGGGGCAATGCCTTCTGGCTAAAAAACCAGATCGCTAAAGTAAGAGGCCGTGTCCGTTTTAAAGGTACACATACTGTAAAACCGGGAGCCATTATTGAACTCAGTGGTGTCAGTGACCGCTTCAATGGAAAATGTTTTGTGAGTGCTGTTCAGCATACTATCGGTGCCGGTGATTGGCAAACCGATGCACAATTGGGTATGAATCCTGACTGGTTTGCCAAAGAAATGGATATCAGCACAATCCCGGCTTCTGGTCTATTACCTGCAATCAGCGGCCTGCAGGTTGGGAAAGTAACACAATTAGAAAGTGACCCTGATGGAAAGAACCGTATCAAGGTTTTCCTGCCGATCATTAATGGCGATGAGCAAGGTACCTGGGCAAGAGTTGCCACTCTTGATGCAGGTAACGAACGGGGCTCCTTCTTTTTACCGGAAATTGATGATGAAGTGATCGTAGGATTTATAAATGATGATCCAAGAGATGCTGTAGTACTGGGAATGATGAACAGCAGTGCCAAGCCGGCCCCACTGGCTGCCGAAGATACCAATAATAAAAAAGGCTTTGTTACCCGCAGTAAAATGAAAATGATTTTTGATGACGACAAAAAATCGTTCAGCCTGGAAACCCCGGCTGGTAAAAAATTCATTATCGACGAAGATGCAGGGCTGATAAAAATGGAAGATGAGAATGGAAACAAGTTTATCATGAACAGCGATGGCATCAGTATTGAAAGTTGCAAGGAAATAAAAATGAAAGCTACTACTGATATCAAAACGGAAGGAGTGAATATGGAAATAAAAGCGAGTGCTTCTTTAAAAGCGGAAGCTTCGGCAAGTGCAGAAATCAAATCATCCGGAACTATGACAGTCAAAGGGTCATTAGTTCAGATAAATTAAAAAATTATGCCCCCCGCAGCAAGAATAACAGATATGCATGTGTGCCCGATGACAACCGGACCTGTACCCCATGTGGGGGGACCGGTACTACCACCGGGTACTGTTACCGTATTGATTGGCGGGTTACCGGCAGCAACCGTAGGTGATATGGCTGTATGTACCGGGCCGCCTGATTCAATCATTATGGGCAGTGCCACTGTGATGATCGGGGGGAAGCCCGCAGCAAGGATGGGCGACTCCACGGCACATGGAGGAAAAATAGTAGCAGGATGTCCCACCGTAATAATCGGTGGTTAAAAAAAATAATTATGGAAAGAGCTTTTTTAGGAAGAGGATGGAGTTTTCCACCAAAGTTTGACGCAGCCAACAAATCCGTGATAATGCTGGAAGAGGAGAAAGATATTGAAAGCAGCCTTCATATTCTTTTATCGACACGATTAGGGGAAAGGGTGATGCAACCTTCTTATGGCTGCAACCTGGACGATATGGTCTTTGAAAGTATGAACCTGACCATGCTTACATATATGAAAGACCTGATCGAAAATGCGATCCTGTACCATGAAGCAAGAATTGAATTGGAAAAAGTAGAGATCGATACTTCCAGGCAAAATGAAGGCCTGTTTCTCATCATCCTGAAGTATATGGTGCGGACAACTAATTCAAGATATAATTATGTATATCCTTATTACCTGAACGAAGGAACCAATATTAAAAGCTGAGCTTCATGAGCGGTAACAATACAGGCATACAAAATACAGGAACAGGCTGCCCCACCAAAAATCCGTTGCAGCGGGATGGCACCAGCCAATACCAGCGGATGATGGAAGCCCTGTATCCAGGTTCTGCGCCTGTTCATGAATTCAGCATCCGTGACTGGATGAAATTTGCCTGGCATTACGCAGACCGGCTTAATTATTTCAATACTGCTAACAGCGAAGCGATAGAGGGAAACTGGCAGCGGTTCATGCTGGAAGAAACTGAAATCGAGAAGATGCTTCTACATTTTCGCCGGAAGGATGCTGACCCATCCGCAGAGCCTCACCTGGCCCTATTCATCAGCTTCCTGCAATTATTGCGCTACCCGCACCGGGATATGAACAGGATAACCGGCCGGCATCTTGATTTCTATTACAAACAGGTTTTACAGTTAAAAAAGAAAGAAGCATCCCCTGATAAAGTTCACCTTGTTTTTGAGCTAGCCAAAAATCTCAGTTCGGTAAAATTAAATGATGATGCCCTGTTTGATGCGGGCAAAGATAAAAAGGGTATCCCCCTCCGCTATGGCATTAATACCGGACCTGTTTTTAATACAGCAAAAGCAGAGCTACTGAAATCTGTATATCATTCCATCGGAAAAAGTTTACGTTTTGCCGAAGTGGCCGATTCAGCCGATGGATCAGGTACACCCTTAAAAGAAGATGAACCTTCCTGGCATGCGTTTGGTTTTGACCAGAAAGAGGTCAGTAAAGGCAGCAATCAGTTGGTGAAGTTGCCGGCAGCGAAACCAGGTTTTGCTTTGGCCTCTTCTATTCTTTTATTAAAAGAAGGTGAAAGAAAGATTACCATCACGATTGACCTTGAATTCCCATCAGCTGGTATTGACTACGCAGTTTTCTCGCAACTGCAGAATAACCTGGTGGTATTATTGACCGGGGAAAAAGATTGGGTGAGCCCTAAAAAACTAACGGTCACAAAAAAACCTGCTTCAGGCAATGGTCAACTTATCATAGAACTGGAAATAGACAGTGCCGAAAAACCGATCATTGCTTATAATAGTAAACTACACAAAGAAAATTTTAATACAGATCAGCCGGTTGCCCGTTTCCTGATCGATGCTGAAAAAGATAAAGGGTATAACTCGTATGAAACACTGTCAAAAGCCTCCATCAAAAAAACAACGATCCACGTATCGGTAACCGGTTTGAAAGACCTGCTGCTCGAAAATGACGAGGGCAAGCTTGATCCGGCCAAACCCTTTATGCCGTTTACAGCAGTACCTAAAAAGGATTCCAATTTCTACATTGGCAGCAGCGAAATTTTCCAGAAGAACTGGAAAAGCATTTCTTTAAATATAGACTGGAAAAGCAGGCCCGCCGATTTTCGTAAACACTATACGGCCTACCGCACAGAATTCCTGGGTGAAAATTTTTCAAAGAACAGTTATGATGTATCACTGAATGGCACATCAATTACCTCTTCGAATAATGAGGAAGTAGAAGGCGATGATTATTTTAAAGTGGACCTGGCCTACATAAAAAATAACCGCTGGTCTAACGATCAGGCTGATAAAGACCGGGAGCTCTTCACTGAGAACCCAATGATCATTGGTGAAAAGAATAACCAATCCCAAAACCCGGTTACAGGCAATTATTTCTATGGGAGTCTTTATAACACAGGGTATAGTGTTTCGAAATTATATACTCAGAATTATCTCCAGTATGCTGTTGTGCTTCCGGTTTTCCAGTTAATGACCTATAATCCCGGGTTTATCAGCTGGCAACCGCAGCCCGACCGCTTTACCATTAATACAAAAAACAATTTCCTGCGACTGACCCTCACAGGTAGGTATGGGTTCTTTCACCAGCAATTTGCCTCCTTGTATGCAGCAGGTATGACCATCCCCGGTGCTGTACTTCCCAAAGAGCCGTATACGCCATTGATCGCTTCCTTAACGGTGGATTACGATGCTGAAATAACGAATGACTTTTTCATATCTGGACAAACTAATCAACAGAAGTTAGATAATTACCGGGAAAGAAATATTCAATTATTTCATGAACTACCATTTGGACAGGGAGAGCAACATATATTTCTAAAAGAGCAGGCACTCTTTCTTACTGAGAAAACAAGAATTCCTCCTGTTCCTGTTTTCCCAACTGAAGGGGAATTATATATTGGTTTAAAAAACGCCGCCCCGGAAACAATTGTCTCCATCCTGTTCCAGGTGGCAGAAGGAAGTGAGAATCCTGAATCCGCTTCCTTTGAGAAAGAGGTGGAGATATTATGGTATGCCTTATGCAACAATGAATGGAAACCGCTGAACCAGGATTTCATCATCAGCGATAACACGAATAATTTTCTGCAGCCGGGACTCATAAAATTCCTGCTGCCCAAAGAAACTAATGACGACAATACCATTCTGCCAAAACAATACCGTTGGCTGAAGGCCCAGTTACCTCCATCCATCAATGCAGATTCCGTTTGCCGTTTTATCAGTGCCCTGGCACAAGCAGAGGAAGCCATATTTACTGATACAAATAATGACTTGTCGCATTTATCTGTCGGGTTGCCAGCTTCGGTTATCAGCAAAATGGTGAACAAACAAGCGGCGATTAAATCTGTCAAACAACCTTTTGGTTCTTTTGACGGTTTGGCTGCAGAATCAGATAACCATTTTTATATACGGGTAAGTGAACGGCTGCGGCATAAAAACAGGGCTGTCAATATCTGGGACTATGAAAGGCTGGTTTTAGAAGGATTCCCTTCCGTCTATAAAGTAAAATGCCTCAATCATACTTCATCCGATTTTGAACTGGCCCCGGGTTCTGTTCGTATCATTCCTGTGCCGGATGTCAGGAATAAAAGCATGTACGATATACTGAAACCAAGGGTGAGTAAAAATATGCTGGGAGAAATCCAATCCTACCTGTCCACCCTAAATGGACTTCATATTGATTGCAAAGCCGAGAATCCACAGTTTGAAGAGATACAATTTCTTTTCCATGTAAAATTTCACACCGGTATTGATCCAAAAACCTATAAAAAAATACTGGCAAACGATATCAAAAAATACCTGGCCCCCTGGTCGGACAATGAGTTTGCCGAAATCGATTTTGGAGGAGAATTGTATAAAAGCCGGGCTATCCAGTTTATAGAGGAACGGCCCTATGTTGATTTCATTACTGATTTCAAAATGTATAATAAAGCAGTTGGTAATACAGACAGCGAAATGATCATGGCCCGGAATGCCCGTGCTATACTGACCAGTTACAAAGAACATAGTATCGAAACCATTGAACCCCCGGTTTGCTGATGAAAGAAATACTAACGATACCCAAAGAGCTTCATAAAACCTACGGCCAGGAGTACAACTGGCTGCGGGAAAACGGGTTGAAGCATATTGAAAAACTGGGCAGCCGGCTTTGGACGGATTATAATACACATGATCCCGGTATTACGATACTTGAATTACTCTGCTGGGTTATAACAGATCTTGGATACCGAAATTCATTACCCGTAGAAGATATCCTGGCCACTGAAGAAAATAACCTGCAAAATATGCACCGGCAATTCCTGTCGGCGCTGAATATTCTTCCGTCTGCACCGGTGACCGCAGATGATTACCGGAAATTATTCATCCGGATCGACGGTGTTAAGAATGCCTGGATGCAAAAAGCCAGTCAGCCGGTCATTGCAAAATACAAGCCACAGCCTGTTGCACTCCGTTACGCAACCGAAAATGAAGCAGCCAAAGAAGGAGAAGAGATCAAATTTGAACTAAACGGACTTTACAATATCCTGCTTGATATAGAAGAGTCACATCTCAGTAAGAAAGACGAGATAATAAACGCCGTTAAGCAGATCTATCAGCATTTCCGGAACTTATGTGAAGACCTCGTGGCAGTTGATCATGTACCCACCCAGGAAATTGTGATTTGTGCTGATGTGGAACTGCAACCAAAAGCAGACCCCGAGGAAACCTGGGCCAGGATCATTTTTGCCATCGAAGAATATCTTTCTCCTTCTGTCAATTTTTACACGTTGCAGCAAATGCTGGATAAAAGAAAATCTTCAGATGAAATATTTGATGGGCCGGTCTTTGATTATGCAACATTACCGATCACTACTTCAGCCAGCAGCGACCAACTCTTCGCCAAAAAAGGGTTTATTGATGATAAAGAGATAAAAGCATCATCATTACGGACAGAAGTCAGGCTCTCTGACATTATGCGTATCATCCAGCAGCTGGAAGGAGTAAAATTGATACGCAGTATTACCTTCGGCTTCTGTGGTTGCGATGAAACAGATATGCTGCTGATCAACAAAGCAGTGGATAAAAACAACTGGTTGCTTTGTGTAAAAGAAGGTCACAAGCCAAAGTTATGCCTGACCAATTCAGTCATCAATTTTCATAAAGATGTTATTCCAATTGACCTGAAAGAACTGGATGCAAAGATCCGACTCCAGGAATTGAAAAATCTAAATAAAAAGAAACAGGAAGCAGCTTTTACAGAAGATCTCCCAATGCCTCTAGGTAAATACAGGGATATAGAGTCCTACAATACGCTTCAAAATCACTTACCGGAAACCTATGGCATCGGCCGGACGGGTTTACCCGATTCCGCAACCACAGAACGCAAAGCAATGGCCAAGCAATTGAAAGCCTACCTCCTTTTCTTTGACCAGGTATTAGCCAATTATTTTTCCCAGCTGGCGCATGTGAAAGACTTACTGAGTGTTGATTCCGGCCTTAAACAGTCTTACTTCAGTAATACTGTAAAAAACCTAAAAGGAGCAGATGATATTTTCACTGGCGTCGGGGATTGGACAAAATCTGTCGACAAACTGTTACAAGTTGCCCAACTTGATAATTATGTAGAGCGAAAAAACAAATTTCTTGATCACCTGTTGGCAAGGTTTGCTGAACAATTCAGTGAATATGTTTTCCTGCTCCATCGTATCTATGGAGCTGATTATGATCAAGCCATCATCCGGCAAAAGGTAAATTTCTACAAGGACTATCACAACATGAGCAGCTTTCGTGCCGATGCTCTCGATTATTTTAACAGCAAGACTGCATCAGAAAAAGAGCTTAATGTATCCGGGATGGAAAGAAGAATTTCAAGGATGCTGGGGTTCAATCATTACAAAAGAAAAAAATTTTCGCAGCTACCTTACTTTATTTTCAAAGTGCCTCCCGCCACTAACCTTTCTCCCTATAGCTGGACAATTGACATGGAAGGAGCGACTGTGTTAAAAGGCACCGAACTATCCCTTAAAAAAGCAGATGCCTATGAAGAAATGGGGCTCGCTACAATACTGGGATGTGAAAGAGACCATTACAAAACAGTTCTGTCCGCCGATAATAGCAAAGTCAGCTTCAAGATCATCAATACAGCCGGGGAAGATATAGCTTATTCATCCGGCGACTTTATTACCAGCCAGGCTGAAATTGACGCTGGTGTTTTCCCGGCCGCAGAACAACAGATCAGTCAACTGATTAACTATTTCCTGGAAGAATTCAGGATGGAAGGAATGTATGTTGTTGAACATATGATCCTGCGGCCACAATACGATCCAGGTAATCTTTCTCCTTCCTCCTTTATGCCGATATGTATTGACGTAAACGGGAATCATTGCCGGCCAACAGATCCCTACTCCTTCCGGATTGCAGTGGTATTGCCTGGCTATACCATGCGGATGCGGAATAAAGATTTTCGCCGGTTTACAGAAAGACTGATCCGGATGGAAACTTCGGCCCATATCCTTCCCCGTATCTGTTTTATCAGTGAGGCACAAATGAAAGAGTTTGAAGACACTTACTATCTCTGGTTGGAGACAAGGATTAATTCAACTGACCCCATGCAACAGGTCCCGGAAGCACTGAATAAAAAAATGGTGGATGTACTGGAAAACCTGTTCACGGTATACAATGAGGGAACATTGGGGGATTGTGATGATGATACAGATGAAGATAACCCTGTTATCCTTGGACAGACCAACCTTGGAACACTATAATAAGAAATATGATCATTACTCAAGCGTAAATATTAAGCTATGGCAACCACGCAAACCCTTATGCTGGAAAACATCAGGATGGAATACCATTCTTTCCGTAAAGACCAGGTGCTGACGGATAAACAACTGAATGACCTGATCGACTATTTTGAAGACCAGGACCGCCTGACAAGAACCTGTCTTGTGGGTGTTGGCTTAGTGTGCGGGTTGAAAATAAAACTCATCGCAGGTGCTGATCCTGCGATCGAACTCAGTCGTGGTTGCGGCGTTACCACCGATGGTGACCTGCTGAGGGTTGATGCAACAACTTTCCGGCATTTCCGGAGATATATTAATAAAAAGAAAGGTACTGACGACCCGATCTATGATCCTTTTTATCCGCCAAATAACAACGGCAACCAAATGGACCTGTGGGAACTCACTCTCCCCAACAAAGAAGGTATACTTCCCGAAAATTCAAAAGAGCTAAAGGTTTTTACTGCTGAAACGGGAAAAATAATAGATGATCTTGCTGCCATTCTTTACCTAGAAAATTACCAGCAGGAGCCCGATAAATGCACGGCGATTGATTGTGATAACCAGGGGCCGCATCATATTGCAGCCATCCGCTTGTTAGTACTGGCCAAAACAGACCTTGACAAGATCATCAACCGCGACCCTGTCAGCGAAGTCGTCTATGATTCCATTTACAAAAAATGGAATGCAGCCGCCACTCAATATAATGACCTGCCTGTTCTTAAAGCAAAGAGAGTAATCCTGAATAATTTCAATACTACCAACCCCTCATCACTTAAAAATTCTTATACCGGTGTGTTAAATAGTGAGTCGGGAAAGTTGCTCACGGCCATTGAAAAACTATATGTAGCCTATAGTTTCCTGGTAGATGAAACGGCTGCCACCAATATCGTAGCCCTGAAACAGCAATTACAGGCTGTTTTACTCAAGAATGTAAAAAATCCCCAGGTTCAATATCTCTATGATTTTTACAAAGATATAATTACTGCTTACAATGAACTGAGAGAAACGTTGTTCCGGGCTATGTATGAATGTTGCCCCGATAAATATGCTTTCCCTAAGCATATCATGCTGGGAGAAGTAAAACCGATAACTACAGAATCCCCTCTTTATCGTCATGATTTCTACCCTTCCCCTGCAGTCAGCAGTCATAAAGACACCGTCGCAAGATGCAGGAGTTTATGGCAGCGACTCCTGAAATTAATTGATAGTATAAATATACCTGATGCAACGGGTACTATCAAGATCACCCCTTCCTCAGATTATGATCAGTTATTAGAAAAAAGAGCTATTCCTTTTTATTATAAGAATATGGCTTCCCTGGCCAAAAACTGGAACTATACAGCTACCCGCCAGAATGCCGAGAAGAATATTCTATCCTATCATGCCGGCGAATATGCCAGTGGCATTGATAGTACCATTAACCCGCTTGATTACACCATTGATGCCAATAACTTTTTCCGCATCGAAGGGCACCTGGGCAAATCACTCAACCAGGCGCTGACAGATATAGACAAAGTAAAAAATTCTAAAAGCCTTCCCTTTGATCTGCTGGCCCTGCGCATGGATAAAAATGGGAATATTGCAGATATTGATCCCGATGATTTTGATTGCCAGTTTGATGATCTCAATACCATGTTACAAGCCTGGCTGATAGAACAGCAATGTATATATGCCAGTGTAACCAGTTTTTTCAGTGGCTTTAACAACCGCCGTGATCTTGGCTTTCATGCAAACATTACAAAATACAAAGCCACAGAAAAACCGGTTGCAGCTACAGAAACAGATGTTCCTTTATTTACAAGCCGCAAATATGCCAGTGCTGCTATGTTCATGGGAAACACAGCAGCGACTGAAAAAACAACTGCGAAAGGTGGAACTGTTTCCTTCATAAAAGGATTATATACCCAGGATAAAACGGTAAGTAAAAACCTGGAAGTATCAAAAGATGCAATAGGTAATGAATTTGAAAAACTAGTAAAGCGACCCGGGCTGACTAAAAACGATCTCGCAGTGGAAGTAGAAAGAGTTCGTGGGGCAGACCCTGCTTTAGCTGACCTGACAGAACAGGAAAGAGAAGTTGTGCTCAGCACGCCTATCCGTATGGTGGCAGAAGTAAATGAGCTGGCGAAATTTAACCCAACAAGACTGGCTGATCTTTCCGCTGCATCTGTTGATGCATTCAGCAAAAGAAGCGAACTGTTTTGCAAATATGTAAAACTGCTGCACGACCGGATGGGCCAGGTCTTCAAAAGCAACACTTATAAAGCCAACGGGTTTGAGAGCTATTATTTATTCATCCTGCAGGAGATCATTGCTGGTTGTTGTGCCGGGAAACAATTAGAAGTAATTCTTAAAGAGATTGAAAAAAGAAAACAAAAAATATTGGAGAGCCTTTCATTTGCCAACTACTCCATACAACATCCCGGAATGGAACATAAAGCCGGGGTGGCCCGGGGTGGCACTTTTATTTTGCTTTACGTGCAGGAATCAAAAGGTACAAAAGTTCTCAAAAAAATGGAATTCATTGATGAGAATGAAAGAGCAGTACTGGCAAAAGTATTAGGTAAGGATGAAAGCAGAAGAACAGAAGCCGCTTACGATGATATAGAAAGCCTGGCCTTGTATATATTTAAACACCAGGGTGAAGTAGACATCAATGAAGAGTTTGAAAAATATAAAGATGCGAATGGGATTAAAGACGGAAGCCCGAGAGAAATAAAAGATCTTAACTCTTTACGAAAATACCTGCAAAAGCTATCCGTGGACTTTAAGGAAGAAGAGAGCACCCAGTTATCGAATAATATGGTTATTGCTGATTTCTGCCTGCCATACTTGTGTTGTAGTGAATGTCCCCCGATCGCTTTTATTGTACCCAAACAGGAATATAACCTCAGCCTGCCAAAAGCCACTGCCTGCAGCGATGATGAAGTGCTGGAGTTTCGGAGGGAACCATTTGACGGAAAGATTACTGCTGATGGATTTGATGATGCTATCATTGTAAACGGCAGCAGGGTTTTCTTTGACCCATCAAAAGTGAAAGCTGCTGATATGGGCAAAACCATTGAATTCAAAATTGAAGGCCAGGTGACGGATTGCAGGGTAACTGTATTCAAACACCCTGTCGCCAAGTTTGAAGCCAGGGTTATAAAAGACGATGCCGAGATCCTTTCTGTAGAGTTCGTTAACCTTTCAGATGATAATACAGGAAAACTCTATACCTATGAATGGAATTTTGGAGACAATAGTCCTGCCGTAAGAGTTACTAATAAAGATATTATTCCCAAAACGTATAAAAAAGCCTTTCTTGAAAGTATTGGCCTCATCGGGAACCTGCCGGTAAAACTGCTGGCTATTAATGGCCCTTGCTCCGATAAGTTCGAGCTCTCAGTGCCCTATACAAGAGAAGAAAGGGTATCATTGAAACTTCCGGTTTCAATGATCTGCAATGACGCTGACCGTTTGTTATTTGAATTGCAGCCTGTAAATGGAGTGGTCGCCAGTGTTAATAATGTGCCGGGTGTTGTAAAAGATGGGAACCAGTTCTTCTTTGATCCTAAACAAGCAACCGTATTTGCCACAGCAATTACTTTTACCGTAAATAATAAACCATCCAATTGTGCTATTACGGTATTCAAACACCCTGTTCCGAAATTCAGGACAGAGACAAGCATTTTGCCCGCAGCTGCTACTATTATCAATGTCACTTTTATCAACGAAACAGAAGTGCCGGCAAATTCAGGAGATAATTTTATCTGGGAATTCAGTACTGGTGAAAGGGTCGTCAGGCAGGATAAAGCTCCGTTCACGCACAAATTTGATATCACTGTCATCCGCAATACTGGTAATGAGCTAAGTGCTGTATTGCGGGTGAAAAACCCCGCCTGTGAAGCCGTAAGCGATAAAAAAGTGATCCAGTTACCTGCAGTTCCGCAAACAACCTGCTCCGACACAGTAAAAGAAATGATAAGAGAAGAAATCAATTTCTTTGGCGGAAGTAAATTCCTTGATTTGTTGAACAGGCTTGGTGGCATCCGTGCCGGTGGAACACGACCTGGCATATTGGTGCCTGCGCTAAGAAATATTCCTCTCAATAACCTCGTATCAAAATATGTTGAACTACTGAAAGATGCAGAAGCTAAAGCCGACAAATTTACCAATGAGGCGGTCCGGTTTACTGCCCTTCAGACTTTATTAAGCCTGTACCAGCAGGAGTTAATAACTAATAATTTCAGTGCAGAGGTCAATAAAGAGGTCATCATGTTGCTGGTGCGTTCAGCCTGGAAACTCGGCCTGAATGTGATCCGTTGCCAGCCGGATATAGATGGAAGAAGCAAAGAGCTTATTGGCAGCCTGATCCGCGTATCTGCCCGGGAAGCAGCTGTCCTGAAAGGAAGAATGCCGGAACTCAACCAGGGAGATAACCTGATCGCATTTATTAAGGTCTTCCAGCGTTCGCCAATCGTGACTAACGAGGCAGATATCAGGTCATTGATCAAAGATTTTGGAACCATCATCAGTCAAAACTTCCAGCCTTGATAACAGAGCAGGATCATATCATTCAAAAAGTAAACATCGATATAGATGTGCCGGATATTAAAACAGCACGGCACATCTATGGAAATTTTTCTGAGTTCTGGAATACAAAATTGCTCCCGAAATTGGAGCAGGCATTGAAAAATAGTTTCCAGGGTAGCCAGTCTGCACGATACGAAAAGCTTTCCCTTGAATTCACAGCCCGATCGATTGAAGAAATAGAAGGTTTACTGATTGAACAACTGCCTGCTGAACTTATTAGTGCTGTATCATACAAAAAAAGCCAGCAAACAGTAAAGGGTTCAGAAAAAGCGGATTTGGCTAAACCTGGCTATGAATTAGTGACAACTGATGATACCACTTCAATTTCTTCTACCGAAAAGATTCTAAACAACTTTATTTTTTTTCTCCGGCATGGTAAGCAGGAATGGTATGTATCGCAAGAACAAAACTGGCTTGACGAAATACTGCTGACAGAAACCATCCGGAGTTCAGAAAGAAGAATATGGCTACCCTTATTCATGATATTAGCTGAATCACCTGTAGCCCCTGAGAGGCTTTTCAGCCAGTTTACAAGCAGCTTTTGTTTTTTTATTATTACCCATTTCAGCACAGTTACCAGCATTACAGCAACAAAGAAGACTGGTTTTCTTATAGCAGAAGAAGAAAGAAGTAGCGAACAAGCTAAAGCAAATTTGAAATCATTATTAAAAATTCTTGCTATTGAAATAACAAGGGCAGGAGATTTTTCTTCCCCTGTCATTACCAAAGTAAATGAATTACTGCATAAACCCCGAATCGGGAACATTATACCACCAGGAATAAAAGGCCACGAATATCCTACCCCTGGTCAAGCTTCGTCCGGGAAAGCTAATACAGATCAAACGGATGAAGTTGGGGAAGAAACCGACGGAATTTATGTCCGGCATGCCGGCCTTATTTTATTACATCCCTTTTTACAGTATTTTTTTAAAAATCTCGGGCTGCTCCGTGGGGAAGAATTCGCAGGAAATGAATCAAAAGAAACAGCCGTACACCTCGCTCATTTCTTAGCCACCGGCCTTGAACAGCCTTATGAGTATGAGCTGATCTTTGAAAAATATCTCTGTGCCTGGCCTCATGGTGTTCCTGTTAATCGTTTCGTTACACTAACTAACAATATGAAACAGGAAGCTGAACAACTGCTGAAAGCTGTTATTCATCACTGGAAAGTATTAAAGAATAGTTTACCTGCTGGTCTCCGCGAAGGTTTCCTGCAACGAAATGGCAAGTTAGTTCTGGGAGAACAACAGCACAAGCTGATAATCGAAAAAAACAGTATTGATATTTTGCTTGACCAGTTGCCCTGGAGCCATTCTATTATCACTTTACCCTGGTTAAAAAAAGTATTGTATACCGAATGGCCAACTAATTAAAGTGAAAGACGGAGCAGCACATACCGCCCCTGTTGCCAAACAACCAGTAAAGAACTTTTTCTCGGCTCCTGGAAAAGAAAACTTTTTTGGTGGCAGTGAATCCGCCGATAAAGAAGATAACTTCTTTAAGAATACCGGTGTCCAGGCTAAATTGATGATCGGTCCCAGTAATGATAGTTTTGAAAAGCAGGCAGATACTACTGCTGATAAAGTTGTCAGCAAGCTCAACAGCCCCGCACCTGCCATTCAAACCAAGGCTGTTAAAGAAGAAGAACAACTACAGAAGAAAGAGGAAGAGATAGACAAAACAGGGAATAAGCTTCAAAAGAAAACCGCTTTTGAAAGTAATGAAGACCCTGCCGAGAAACAGAAGATCCAGACAAAATCAGAGAATAGTTCCGGCCAGCCAGCTTCTTCCGTCTTGCAATCACAACTTAATTCAACCAAGGGTGGCGGGCAACCACTACCTGACCAGGCAAAACAATCGATGGAATCAGGTTTTGGTGCTGATTTCAGCGGCGTCCGTATTCATAATGACAGCAATGCCGCTAAAATGAATAGCCAGATCGGTGCCCAGGCATTTACCCATGGCAATGATATTTATTTTAATGAAGGAAAATACAATCCTAATTCATCTGAAGGTTCGCATTTGCTGGCGCATGAACTGACACATACTGTTCAGCAGGGAGCCAGCGTTCAGAAAAAAGATAAACAGGATGCAACACCTGCTATACAAACAAAACTGATCCAGAAAGCAGATGCTCCTGCGGCTGCACCCGCTGCGGGCAGCACAGAAACAGTGGATATTTCAAAAGGTACATTTACCCCCTCCGAAAAACTGAAAACAGAAATTGAAGAATCAAAGTATAAGGGAGTAGATGTCATTCTTTCCATGGGGGAAATGGGAGGTACTGCTACGGTGAAGATCACCGGGAAAAATGATAAATACGATATTAAGGGTGGTGCAAAGGCTAAAATACCTTTAAATGTTCCTTACTTATCCGCCGCCTCTCCAACTTTGCATACAGGCATCACTGATAGTGTGGTAAAAGGAAAAGTAGGTACCCCGAAAAGTTCCGGTGACCTTGATAACTGGATACAAAAAAATGCAGCCAGCCTGGGCTGGACCGGTATTGATATAAAATCACTACAGGGAAAATTCACGAATGATTTTACGGATGGCACTTTAAAACTCAGCATCAATGACGTGAGTGTGAAAGTTGCTGAGTTTGCGACCGCAACATTAACCGCTGGCTTTGAGAATTTACAAAACCCCGTTGTAAAAGTAAGTGCCACCGTCAAAGCAAAAGGTATCGCAGACGCTACTTTAAATATCACCAATGAAAAAGGCCCATTGACAGGGGGAGTTGATGTAGGAGTAAATTTTGCTTCCTTCTCCGGCACTGTCAGTGTTGTGTATAAAGATGATGGCAGTATTGATATAAAAGGTACTGTCAGTTACAGTGCCAACAAACTGAGTGGATCCTTAACTCTGATCGCAACAGACAAAGCCACTGCGGACAATTTTGCCAGGGAGCAAGTCGGAGCCGGTGGCAATGCAGCCGAAGCTTCATTACCTGCGGAAGTACCTGCTCCGGCAGGAAAAGGAGAAAGAGCATTGGCAGGTATGGGAAGCCTTACATTTAACCTTACCGAATGGTTCGCCGGAACTGTAAGTGTGATCGTTGATGGCAAAGGAGATGTAACAGTGGTAGGTAAGATCGCCCCGCCGAAGGAAATTGAACTCTTCCCGCAAAAGAATTTTGATAAAGAACTTTTCAAACTCGAAGCGAGGGCTGCATATGGTATACCGGTCGTTGGAAATGTATTTGTCTTTGCCAATGTTGCCCTCATCGCAATGGCAAGAGTGGGACCCGCCAAGATCTACAATATAGAGATTGAAGGCACCTATTCCACCGATCCTGCCATTGCAAAAAGTATAACTATTGCCGGTTCATTAAATATATCTGCCTATGCCGGATTACGGTTAAGAGCAGAAGGCGGCGTGGGCTTAACCATCTTAGGGCATGATATTAAACTGGGCGTAGGTGTCAATGCGGATGCAGGTGTGAAAGGCTATGTGGATGCAAGACCGGTGATCGGGTACCGTGATCCCGGCGAATTTTTCTTTAAGGGCCATATGGAAATTGCAGCGCAACCCTTCCTGGGATTAAGCGGTGATCTTTTTGCAGAGCTTGACAGCCCCTGGTGGTCACCTGCACCTGATAAAAAATGGACCTGGCCGATTGGTTCATTGGAATACCCATTACCAGGCGAATTTGGTATTGGTGCAGATATGGAATATGTGCTGGGCTCCGGTAAAACGCCGGAGATCAGTTTTGGTAAAGCAGATTTTGATGGCGGTAAGTTCATGACTGATCTCGTGGATGAAAAAGTGCCTTCCGGTGGCGGCAAAGGCAAACAGGAAAAGCCCGGCAAGTTTGTAGATGGCGGTGCTGGTGGTGCTTCAGCCAAACCCGCTGATACAAAAGGTGGTGACAAAGGTGCTGATAAAAAAGCTCCGCCTGCGAAGGGTGGCGGAGGAAAAGATAAAAAAGGAAAAGATGCTGATAAGAATGATGAACTGAAGAACATGGATGCCGCCATGAAGAAAGTGGATGCACTCGCAAAAGGTAAAGCAATGACCAAGGCAGAGATCACAGCTGCTGTAGAAAAGATCAAAGCCCAGCATAAAGTAGCTATAACGGTAACGCCAAAAGGTGATGCCTGGGAAATCTCTGTAGCCGCCAAAGGAAAAGGCAGTAAGAAACCGGCAAGGGTGAAAGCAAACAGGCAGCCTGGAGACGAAAAAGATGAGAAAGGAAAAGACAGTAAGGAAAAACAGAAAAAAACTGATGCAGCCGTTGAATCATTAAAAGCAGAGGATAAGAAAATAGCAAAAGATGGTAAAATCAATAAAGAAGAAGCAGAAAAAGTTGCCGCATCAGTAAAAAATAAAAATAATGATGTAATAAAAGGGATTACAGTTATTCCAAAAGATAAAAAAATGGGATACCATGTTATCCAGAAATGGGAAAAAACAATTTACGGCTCTGATATAGAAAGTGATATGCTGGCAGATGGGCTAAGTATTGGTAACACTATCCATTATAAAGGCGAAAAAGATGACGATGGAGATGATCTTATATATACAATACACTCAGTTAATATCTCTACTCATTCCGTGTTTCTTGTAGCCCCTGATGGTAGTTCAAAAAAGCCAATCCCATTAGAAACATTTAATAAAGCCTTTAATAAAACATTCATTAAAGTTGCTAAAGATGAGAGTGTGCCCAAGATGGAAGGCATATCTCCAGTGACTTTCCAGCGATCTGAACATCATGATGCCGATGAATATGCCCGGCAGCTGGAAATGCAGGAACGAGGCATTAATGCCATGGCAATGAACGCATGGCTAAAACACCGAAAAGATTTTGACACTCGTAATGATGCCAAAGGAAGTGGAAGACATGAAAAATCAGGTAAAGCCCAGGAAGATCATAGGGCAGATATGCGAAAATTATACTACGAGAAAAAATTTAAGGAACTTTATGAAAAATATTTGCAGGACTACAAAAAGAAAATGAAAGAGTCTGATGCGGAAATAAAAGCCGTAAAAGAAGCAAAAAAACAAGCTGAGAAAGATGCCGATAATTATATGAAGGGTACTGCAGCACTTCACGGCCCCGACCAGGTAGCTGGTGGGCATTTTGCAGGGTTACATGGTCTTGGTTCACTAAGTATTAATTCATCGATAGGAAGTCAGTGGAAAGACAGATATTCAGGTATGGAAAGTGAAGTGAAAAAGTTCAAAACAAAAATTCAGAAAGAGCATAAAGATACCAGTAAGATTAAAATGAATATCAAATTAAATCTGAACAAAACACCCCGAAAAGATAAATAATATGTCAATAATTAATTCCTCATTTAAAGTTTTTAATATCAGCTTCCCTGATCGAAAAAAAATAGCTGACTTCTCAGCCATATCAGCAAAAAAACTAAAGAATAAAATACCTGATGAGTTACTTCAACTTTTAACAGAAGAGGGTCAATTCACTTTTGGTGAAACTTTGTTCTTTTTTATTGACCCGCTGCCGATGAAAACAACTGCAACAGACTGGGGTCTAAATCCTGATAATGATTACATATTTCTAAGGACAGCTTTTGGAGATTTTTTTTACTGGGATGGGATTGGTGTAAAAGTAGTACATATTAATTCTGCGGTTCAAAATGAGGTAAGCTCTGATATAAAAGATTTTTTGAATTTTGGACTGCCTGACGACAAATACAATTCAAAGACTCTTTACGGAAGATTCCTTAAAAAAGCTAAAGAGAATCTTGGTGAGTTAAAGTCAGATGAATGCTACATTTTTGTTCCTGCTTTACCATTAGGCGGTAAAGAATCAGCAACGAATCTTCAAATAGGAAAACTCACAGAATACCTAGCTATGCTGTCCGAATTAAAATAATAGCATTAAACCTAAATACCATGCAATCATCTCATACCCGTAAACCATTGCACCAGCAGGGTACCGAACAAAGTGAACAGCCGTTCTTCAGTAAAAAACAGGAGAATGTGAAAAAGAAAGACGATGTATTCTTCCAGACCAAGCTGGCCGTAGGTGATAAGAATGACAAACAGGAAAAGGAAGCCAATGCCGTAGGTGATAAAGTGCAGAAAAAAGCAGAGGAAGAAAAAGAAAAGCCGGCAGTGCAAAAAAAAGAAGAAGAAAAGAAAGAGCCGGGCATCCAAAAGATGGATAAAAAAGACGAGGAGAAGCCGGTACAGAAAATG
>CADEDV010000020.1:0-45493 GCA_902826165.1 uncultured Bacteroidota bacterium | reverse complement strand
AAGCCGGTACAGAAAATGAGTGAAGGTGATAAGAAAGAAGAAAAGGCAGTGCAGAAAAAAGAAGCCGGCAAAGATAAAAAAGATGAACAGGTAATGACAGCAGCTAAAACAGGCGGGCCGGCCCATACGGCTCATAAAGCCTCCGTGGAAGAACGCATCCGGGAATCAAAAGGAAAGGGGTATGCTTTACCGGATGATATCCGGAAGAAAATGGAAGCCGAATTAAAAGTTGACCTGAGCCTTGTCCGCATTCATACAGATGCAGAAGCAATCAGTATGAACCGGGAACTTCATTCCCTTGCATTTACCAACGGATTTGATATTTATTTTAATGAAGGCCAATACATTCCTTACAGCACAGCCGGCCAGGGTTTGATAGCACATGAACTCACTCATGTGATACAGCAAACCGGTATCAGTCAAAAACCTTCGTCACCCAAAAAGTAAAGCTATGATTGCTAAAGTTCAGGATACAGCCGGTGCAACTACCGGGGTAATCGCAGAAGAATATCTTTCCTTTTTAAAAAGAATTATTGCCTCCCGCCTCCAGGCCACCTTTGCAAAAGATCCGGCTGTATTCACGATACCAAACGGCAGCCTGCATTTACCGGGCGATAACCAACCCCTTGAACAATTTATCCGGCAACATAAACTTTCACAAGAACAAATACTGGTGTTGTTGCTGGCCCTGGTGCCGCATATTGATCCCTCCTTTCTTGATACATATATTAAAGCACATATTCCGGGCGATGGTGATTTCCCTGTGATTGGGGGATCAAGAGGCAGAAATTTTCGTGGCTTTTTGCCCACAGGAGAAACTGCTCTCTTCCTGCTGGCAGGTAATGACCGGGAAGCCCGGTTATTTTATCAGCAGGTGTTCAGCAATGACCATTTATTTGCACGGCTGAATGTTTTATGGCTTGAACATGTACCGGCAGGTGAGCCCAGACTAAGCGGCAAGATAATTCTCTCCGAAGAGTATATTGAATGGTTCACCACCGGTCGTCTCTCCTATCCTGCGTTGAGTATGGAGTTTCCCGCACAACGCATTACCACCCCGATGGATTGGGGTGATATTGTATTGAATGAAACAACGATTCAGCATATCACAGAACTCGAGAATTGGATCAATTATCACCCCACACTGATGAAACAGTGGGGCATGCATAAAAAATTCAAGCCGGGATACCGGGTTTTATTTTACGGTCCCCCCGGAACAGGGAAGACCTTAACCGCCAGCCTGCTTGGAAAATATACCGGTAAGGATGTTTTCAAGATCGATCTCTCGATGGTGATTTCAAAATACATTGGTGAAACCGAAAAGAACCTTTCTCAACTATTTGCCAAAGCCGAAAACAAAGACTGGATACTTTTCTTTGATGAAGCCGATGCCTTATTCAGCAAGCGGACCAATGTGAAAGATGCGCATGATAAATATGCCAACCAGGAAGCCGCCTACCTGCTGCAGCGTATCGAAAACTTTAATGGATTGGTCATCCTTGCTACCAATTTTAAAAATAATATTGACGAGGCCTTCACCCGGAGGTTTCATTCCATCATACAATTCCCTCCACCCAATGCCGCTGAACGATTACAGATTTGGAGCAAGGGGTTACCTCCGAATATTAAATTAGCTGCAGGTACTGACCTTGCTTCGATTGCCAAAAAGTATGAGCTCACCGGTTCAGGGATCATGAATGTAATTCACTATTCCTGTCTCCAGGCACTTGCACAACAGTCAGAAGAACTGACAAATGACTTATTGATAGCAGGCATCCGGAAAGAATACCTGAAAGAAGGGAAAATATGGTAACTGCTTCTGCCTGGAAGGTACTGTATTGATTAAACGGAGATATTTCCTGACTTTTTACTAAAAAAAAGTATTTTAGGTACCTAAATATACAGGCATGGCAACTACCAATTCCGGCAAACCCTCCACTTTCCTTCTTTTTCCCTGGGGATTGCTTTCCATCGTATTAGTATTAGGACTTAACCTCACCCTGAACAACGAATGGTTTAGCAAAAACTGGAGTTGGATCGCCTTAGTGCTGATCATTCCGGCCGCCATCCTGGAAAATTTTAAAGTGGGCTATTCCACGATGCGGATCATGTTCATGAAAGTAGTGTATTCTTTAATATCATTCCTGCTGGTGGGAATGGCCTTCGGCTCTGCACTTACCGGCTGGCACATTGAAACATTTCAGAAGATTGCCGGGGTAAAAACAATTACGCTTCCCTGGTATGTTATGCTGGCATTGGCAGTTTTGCTACTGATCCAGGTAGCCCAATTATTCAGTATGCTGAAAGCCGTAAAAAGAGAGTTCATGCAACTGGATCCGGACCAGTAAAGTCTAAAGCTGTTTCAATGCAGCCTTTAAAAAAGGAAGTGTTGGCAGTGAAGAAATAATTTTCAGTTCGTCTTTTAACGAACTTTCGTTGTCCAAGAACCTCAGCACCTGCTGAGGTTTGTTTTTTTGGAAAAACTGAGTGAAGATTGAATGGCCAGCCAACTTATTATGATGAAGAATATGAAGTAGGGTGCTATCGTAAAATTGAAATCTTCCCGCCCCGGTTGTAGCAGAAGGGTGATTAGTTTTTAGTAGCTGCCCAACAATTGCAGCCGAGTGCTTTTGGATAAAACGGAAAGTATAACCGCTGGACGCTTTTGTTTGCCCGCCGGCTGTTCCTATATTAATTATATTACCATTGCTGGCCGGGAACTTATAATTGGTCATCGGAATGATGCCAGATTCCTCCTCTTCAACTTTATATGAACAGCCTTTCAGGTGTTCCCTTATATACTCTTTTAGCCCTTCATCATAATCAGATGAAACCAGCAGGTCGTTGGTAAATAAAGTGTACTCCACCAATGCCCGGGTTCTAGAAAAAGGCATTACATACACAAATGTGGTTCCATGACGTTGATCCGTCCTAAAGTCCATTAATGTTGCTTCCTCAGGATTGAATACCGGCTGCTCCGTTTCAATGGTCCAGCCTTTGAAATGCTGTAATAACCAATACTGGCCTCTTTTTAAAGCAGGTTTTTCAAAAAGAATACTATTGAATATATATTTAGCATACAGCTTTTCTCCGTTGAGTACTATGAATGCCCCATCATTATAATTTTCCAGCTGTTCTACATTGCCAAACCGGGTATCCACATTTGCTTGCTGGCGGATCAACGAAAAGCAATACTCGTAAAAATCTATTCCCCGGATTAATTTATATTGATAGGGTGATAGCGAAAGCAGCTTTGAAAAACTCTCACCATGAAACCAGGTTTTCTCCCAACGGTGATGAACAATGGATTCAAAAGGCCCGGGATCAGTTTCCCAAAAGCACCAGGTCCGGTCATTACTTTTCTTTTCTATTTTATCGACCAGTAATATTCTCTTATCGCTGAACTGCCCTGAATATATCATCTGTACAAGGAGGCTTAAGCCGGCACAGCCTGCTCCTGCAATGATATAATCATATTGTTTTGAGCTTTTCAATAACTAGTTGAAATAAAGATAAGGAGTGCAAAACAATCTTACTCTGCTTCCGGCGCATATTCCACTTTCCTGTTTCCTGCCATCAATTGCTGGTCACGCCTGATTTTATCCCAGTATTTTTTGGCGGCATACAACATACCAAAACTCTCCCCTTCATACTTGTCAAGGTGTTTATGGTGCATCTTGTGCGCCCAGCGGATAGCCCTTACATAAGTGTTATTACTCCGGGTAAACCATTTGAAGCGCTGATGAATGATCACATCATGCACCACGAAATAGGCAAAACCGTAAGCCATGATACCCAAGCCAATGGCCTGCTGCCACCATACATGATTGAAAGTACCAAAATAGATCAGTAACATGCTGGGTATGGCAAAGATGATAAAAAATGCATCGTTCTTTTCAAAAAACCCGGGTTCCACCTGGTGATGATCTTTATGGAGGTACCAAAGAAAACCATGCATTACATATTTATGGGTGAGCCAGGTAACTCCTTCCATGATGAGAAAAGTTCCCAGCAAAACAAGTATATATAAGATCACATTCATGAGTTACAAAATTAGGACATTAAGCAACATGCTTATTATACCGATCACTCCACCATTTTTCGATCCGGGGAAAAGCGAGGTGAAACCAGGCTGTATATTTTTGAGGATGCGTTTTTAAAGAGTTGCTTATCTCCGGCATAGCCTTATAGCAGATATCCTGTACTTCATCGGTATTAAACAAAACCGGGCCTTCATACTCACCGGCAAAAACATGATCAAACTCATACTCCGTAAGCCCGTTATCGAAAACAGCTTTGTACACAAAATCAAACACTTTTTGCACGGGTATAACAAAGCCCATTTCCTCCTGTAATCTTCTTGCTGCAGCAACAGCAGTTTCTTCGCCGGGTTGCGGATGGCTGCAACAGGCATTGGTCCATAATCCCGGGCTATGGTACTTATGTACTGCTCTTTGTTGTAATAACATCTCTCCCTTACTATTAAAAATAAAAACACTGAAAGCCCTGTGCAAAAGGGCCTTTCGATGAGCTTCCATTTTCTCCATTGCTCCCACCGCTTCATCATTTTCATTCACCAAAACCACTTGCTGCAATTCCATAACATTAAATAAGTCTGAGTTGATTTTTTACTCCTGCCCTGAGGATGATCATCGCTTTATAGTAATTCGGTATCCTGATCCGTTGTTCAAGTACCGATTCCGGATGTACCTTTTTAATTTTTCTGAATAGGGATAAATAATATTTATAAGCCACATACACACCAAATCTTGCTTTTAAAGGTAGCTGAAGAATCCCTTTGTAAGCCTCATTAAAATCCTGGTGAATATCTTCTTCTATCTGTTGCTTATCCCGTGGAGTAAAGTTATTAAAATCACAGCCGGGGAAATAGACTCTTGAGAGTCCATTGAAATCAGCTTTGATATCCCGCAGGAAGTTAACCTTTTGAAAAGCCGCTCCTAAGGAACGGGCTGAATCTTTCAATTTGTCGTATAATTCTTGCTTCCCTTCACAAAAAACATAAAGGCACATGAGGCCCACTACTTCTGCAGAACCATAAATATATTCCTTGTATCCTTCACAATCATAGGCCTTGTTCGTAAGGTCCATTTCCATGCTGTGAAAGAAGGCATCGATCAGTGAATGATCGATATTATAGGTATTAACAGTTTGCTGAAAGCTGTGTAAAATTGGGTTCAGGCTGATACCCCTTTCGATGGCCTCATAGGTTTCTTTTTTGAATTGGGCCAATAATGTGGCTTTATCATAATCATGAAAAGTATCCACTATCTCATCAGTAAACCTGACAAAGCCATAGATATTAAATACCGGCTGGCGCAGCTCTTTATGCAGGAGGCGAATGGCCGAAGAAAAAGAAGTACTATACCTTTCCGTCACCAAACGGCTGCACTCTTCACAGGCTGTATGAAATAAATGAAGCATATCGGAAAATAAGTATTTATTTAAATGATCTTATAACTTGTTTAGCGACAACCTCCCCACTTATCAACGAAGGTGGAACACCTGGACCCGGGACCGTCAGCTGACCTGTATAAAAAAGGTTTTTCACTTTCTTGTTCTGGCAGGAGGGTCTGAATATGGCCGTCTGCATCAGTGTATTCGCCAATCCGTATGCATTCCCCCGGTACGAATTATAATCATGTACGAAATCACTCACTGAATAAGTTTTCTTATAAACCACAGCCTCTAAAATTGATTCCCCTAGATGATTTTCCATCCGGCGTACAATTTTTTGAAAATACTGTTCCCTTAATTCTTCTGAATCACCTTCAAGGCCGGAAGCCACAGGGATCAGGAAAACAATATTCTCATGCCCGGCCGGGGCAACAGAATCATCTGTAACTGAAGAAACACTCACATAAAACAAAGGTTCAGCCGGCCATTTAGGGTCTTTGTAAATTTCTTTCCCATGCTGATCAAACGACACATCAAAGAACAAAGAATGATGCACCGGCTGTTTTAGTTTTTTATTTAACCCTATATAATAAAGTAAACAGGAGGGAGCCATCACTTTTTTATCCCAGTAGGCTTCATTATAATTCCGGTATGCTTCCGGTAGCAGCTTCATTTCTGTAAACTGGTAATCAGCTCCGCTGATAACAGCATCGGACTCGTATACTCCCTTATCCGTTACAACTCTTTTTGCCACCCCTTTCTCAATCACAATCTCTTTTGCATCCTCTCCAAATTGAAATTTTACTCCTAATTCTTTGGCTAATGTATACATACCTTCAACAATCGAATACATCCCTCTTTCCGGGTACCAGGTGCCCCCTTTGATATCGGCATAATTCATCAGGCTATACAATGCAGGGGTATCTTCAGGCAATGCTCCCAAAAACAAAACCGGGAACTCCATTACCTGGCGAAGTTTGGAATGTTTGAAGTATTTATAAATATGTTTTTTAATAGAAGTAAACACTTCCAGTTTAAAAACACCCCTGATAGTTTGCCAATCCATAAACTCAGTCAATGAGCGGCTGGGTTTATATACCAGCTTATTAACCCCCACTTCATATTTATAGGCAGCGCCTGCTAAATATTTCTCCAGTTTGGCCGCACTGCCCGGCTCAAGTTCTTCAAATGTTTTTTTTAATTTCTCCAGGTCAGCATGCATATCTGTATACCCATCATTCCAGTATATCCTGTAAGAAGGATCGAGCCGGTGAAGTGAATAATAATCGGAAACCATTTTTCCGAACTGGGCAAAATATCTTTCAAATACATCAGGCATCCAGTAAAAACTGGGGCCCATATCGAAAGTAAAACCGTTCTCTTTTAATTGTCTTGCACGACCACCAGGAGTTTCATTTTTTTCTATAACTGTAACATCCCAGCCTTCTTTTGCCATAAAGGAAGCGGCTGACAGTCCTGCAAAGCCACTGCCTATGATAACAACTGATCTTTTTGAATCCATGTGAATTTTAATAGCGGCTGATCTGCTCTTTTAATAATTTCCTGGCAAAGTGTATCCTGCTTTTGATAGTACCTAATGGTTCATGAAGTACTTCTGCAATTTCGTTGTACTTGTACCCATCAAAGTACAATAAAAAAGGCGTTCTGAAGATCTCAGGCAATTCTTTAATAGCAGCCTGGATCTCTTTCATCCGCATATTGGTTTCAGCCGAATTACTGACCGTGACTGATGTTTGGTTAATAAGATAATCGTTCGGCGTACTGTCAAATATGGTTTTTTGTTTAGCCTTCCTGCGGTAATTATTGATAAAGATATTCCGCATGATAGTGAAGAGCCATGCTTTTATATTGGTGCCAACATTGTACTTCTCCTGGTTGGCCAAAGCCTTGTAGAGCGTTTCCTGGTACAGGTCATTTGCTGCTTCATTATCCCTCGTCAGGTTGATAGCGAAAGGCTTTAGAAACTCAGCATTGTTCAGCAGGAGGGAATTGAATTCTTGCGTTGACATATAATTGTGTTTAATAATTAACAAGTCGAAGTTAAACACAAATAATGTTCGAACATGGGTATTTTGTTTAATTTTTTTGTTAAAAAATTAAACAAAACAATTTCAACAACTTACATAGCTAAATTGGACAGATATGTCCTTATAAAGACCCAAGGTAATCCATCACTTCGCCCAAGGACCGTTTGAAATGAATGTTGGAAGGCACTCTTTTTTTGTAGTGCTGGGTCAACTGACCGGAGATAATGGTGGAAATTCCGTTGAACCGCTGTTCAATATTAGCGAGGAATTTTTCAAAATTGAACGTGGAAGCTGTAGCGGTCATATGTACAAAAACCAGGTCTGGTTTTTTTAATTTAATAACATACTCAACATCCTTAACCGGAACATTGGCACCGAGGTAAACTGTTTTAGCCCCCCTGCTTTTTAATAAATAATACATGAATAAAAGGCCAAGTTCATGATGCTCTCCTTCCGGGAGAAATAAAACTACCGTTTTATCCATCTTCATCGGGGAGATACAATGCTCAATAGCCACCATTAATTTCTGCCTTATCACATTCGTTACCAAATGCTCCTGTGCAGGATTAATATGACCTGTCTGCCAGAGTATGCCTATTTTTTCCAGGAAGGGGAAAATGATCTTGGTTACAGTTCTTTCAATTCCTTTCGATGCGATATACCCTCCCAGCGTCTTTTCAAATTTCTCCATATCCAGGTCGATCATCTCCTGCACCATATCATTCACGATCCTTTCCTGTATTGCTTTTGCATCTCCCAGAGATAATATTCGTTCCCTGATCTCACCGGGTTGCATCCGGTCGATATGTGAAATTTTAAACCCGTACTTATTCAGCAACGCAATATTCAGCACCGTTTTCAATTCTTCACCAGTGTAATAACGGATATTAGTTGTGGTCCGCTGCGGACGCAAAAAACCATACCGCTGCTCCCAGATACGGATCGTGTGGGCTTTGATACCCGATAAATTCTCCAGGTCCTTAATAGTAAATGCGTTCATAACAGTATAGTTACAATCCGGAATGAAAACAGTTTACTAAAGAAGAAATTTTTTAAAAACAAAAGGGAAATCCGCCGGTCACATTTAAAGTTCCAGGTTCCTGATCCTGCCGGAGTCAAGCAGCTTTTTAACCGGAGTAGTCAGTGCAGCATTATGCAGACCGTCCAGGTGGCGGAAATGGTGAAGATCAGTACCAACCAGGTCGTAGTACTGTTTTTTGATAAGATAATGAGAAAGTTCCTGGACAGATTTTCCATATGTCATGCCCAGGGATAAAACGTTTAGCTGGAATAAACAGCCAATATCTTTCAGTTCATCATAAAATGAACGGTTATTCTCCAGGTAAATATATCTTTCCGGGTGTGCAATCACTGGCTGGTAGCCCTGCATCTGCATTTCAAACAGAATATCTTTCAGCCCATGAGAAGGATAAGCCATTGAAAATTCCACCAGCACCATATTACCACTGATGGTCAGCAGTGACTCATTCTTTTTCACTAACTGCTCCACATGGTCATCCAGGAAATATTCAGCAGCAGCATGTACCTCTACATTGATATTATTCTCCTTTACTGCCCTTTTGAGAAGTTCAAGTTTTTCAAGTATGCCTTCCCTGGTATTCTGGTACATGTCCCACATGATATGTGGTGTGGTAATGAGTTTTTTATACCCCAAAGCCACCATTCCTCTTATGAGTTCCAGCGAAGTTTCAAGATCGGGTGCACCATCATCAATACCAGGCAGCAGGTGAGAGTGCATATCAGTACCCAACTCTCCAAAGTTGAAGTGCCCGGGTTCCTGCTTTGATTTAAAAAGAAACTTAAACATGGCTTTTATTGCTTAATAGTTCATGGTAAAGTTCCGACATATCCCTGACAAGACGCTGGTAACTGTAATGCTGTACAACATGGGAAGTTCCTGCCCTTGATAATTCATTTCTTAATTGGTCATCTTCCGTAACACGCAACAGGTTTTTACAGAAGCTTTCTTCATCCGTAATATCGGAAAGTAACCCGGTAATATTTTCCTGCACAACCGCTTCTATGCCTCCGACTCTTGTAGACACCACGGCTTTTCCTGATGCTTGTGCTTCTATGAGACTGACAGGTGTTCCTTCATTCAAAGATGTTAGCGCAATAATATCCGAGCCTGCATTGATAACATCAATATCACTCCGCCAGGAAGTAAATACAAGGGGATGCGGGTGGGCTGTATCTTTTTCGGTGGTGAATTGAATAGCTAATTCTCTTGCTTTTTGCTCCAGCATATGCCTTGTTTCACCATCACCCACAATAAAAGCTTTAACCTTTTTGCCCGAATTCTTTAAAACATAACTTACCCCTTCCAAAAAAAGAAAATGGTTCTTGATTGGAACAAGTCTTCCTGTTATGGTGATTACAATTTCATCATCACTGATAGAAAAAGAGGACCTGAATGATTTTCGCTTTTCATCCTTGTTGGACTGGAACTTATCCAGATCTAGGCCGAGGGGGATCAGTCTGAATTTACTTTCGGGTGCTATCCTGAAATCTGTAACCAGTTCCTTTTTTTGTTGCTCACTGATCGCTATAATAGCATCCGATTTTTTTGCCAGCCATCTTTCAACACCGATGAATACCCTGGTCTTTACCGGGCTAAAGTAAGAATGGAACACATGTCCATGATAGGTATGTACAATAACTGGTACATTCAGCGACTTGGCTGCCAGTCTTCCAATAGCACCGGGTTTAGCGGCATGAGTATGAACTATGTCCGGCTTAAACTCCCTGATCAGCTTTTGCATCTGTTTATACGACTGGTAATCTTTCCAGGGATTCACTGATCTTCCCATTTGCGGGATATGAACAGGAGTAATACCTAATGCCCCTGTTACAAAACTGGCATCTTTTTCATGCTCTTCCCGTTCTCCCACCACCAGCATGGTCTCAAATTCCGGGGCCATATATTTGGTAAGATAGCTTGCATTGAGCAGTGGACCACCAACAGCAAGCCTGTTCAGGATACGGAGAATTCGGGGCATTTGATAGTGGTTATTGTTTTAGTTCGTTCCATCGCTTTCTTCTATTTTTGTCAGAACAGGATGCGGGCAAAAATAGCTATGTATTCCCTGATTCAGAAAAAACAGACCAGGCAGTTTCATGAATTACTACATCGACATTCTTGATTATGTATTACTTCCCTTTTACCTGGCTATCATTTATTTTTTGGCCTTCCGGAACAGAAACGCCGCTTACAATAAGAACCATCCCTGGAGAAAGTATTATATTCCTGCACTCAGCTTAAAGGTTTTTGGAGCTATTTTCGTTGCATTGGTATACCAGTATTACTATGGAGGAGGTGATACATCTGAGTATTTCCGGCATGCCAATGTTATTAACAGCAGTGCCGACGAATCTATCGGGAAATGGTTTGGGTTGATTACCCGAACCGCTAAATGGGATGACCCCGAATATTTCGTTTACACCTCTCAAATGCAGTGGTACGAAGATCCGGCATCGTACCTGGTAGCTGTGATCACGGCCATCATTAATATTTTTACCTTCAGTACTTACCTGCCCACCTCGGTAGTATTGGCCTATATATCTTTTTCAGGGGTATGGGCACTATTCAGAACTTTTGCCAGTACTTACCCCAAACTGATCCGACCCATGGCTATCGCCATTCTCTATATTCCGAGTACTTATGTATGGGGTTCGGGAATCTTTAAAGACACCATCTGTATTTTCGGGCTCGGTTGGCTAACGTATGGAACTTTTCGAATCCTGGTGCAACGGGACTTCTCTTTTAAAAATATTACACTTGCTGTGCTGAGTTTTATATTGATCGCAATTGTAAAAATATATATCCTTGTTGGATTTGTCCCGGCCCTGTTTATGTGGATATTATTCTCTTATTCGCATAATATCAAAAGCTGGGCTCTCCGATGGCTGATCAAGTTATTTTTCCTGGCTATCTCTGTTGGAAGTTTCCTTTTTTTTCTGCAGCAATTCAGTGCCCAGTTGGGCAGGTATTCATTGGAAAAGATTGCAGAAACGTCTGCCACTACGAGGGGATGGATCGGGTATATGTCTGAACTGGATAAAGGATCCAGCTATGACCTGGGAGAATTTGAACCTACGATCGGAGGTATGCTTACAAAGCTTCCTGCGGCTATTAACGTAACCTTATTCAGGCCTTATCCATGGGAAGCTAATAAGATAATTGTGTTCTTATCGGCTATTGAGGCCTTTCTGTTCTTATTTCTTACCCTGAAGATCATTTTTGTTGTCGGCATCAAAGATATATGGTCCACAATCAATAGTGATCCCACCATACAGTTTTGCCTGATTTTTTCGGTCATTTTTGCTTTCGCTGTTGGCATATCGTCCTACAATTTTGGCGCCCTGTCCCGGTATAAAATCCCCTGTTTACCTTTTTACGCCATGGCATTGATCCTTATTTACTATAAGAATAAGCCGCTGAAAAAAATGCTACTGCGTCCGTTGGGAATCTAAATTAAACAGAGCTGCGAATTTCACAGACTGCGACGAAATACTGTACTCTTTTTCAATTTTACTTCGTCCAGCTTTGCCCATCTGTAACCGTTTATCTTCCTGTTCAATTAAAAAAGATAATGCAGTATTCCATTCTTCACTTGTGTTGCACAGGAAACCATTTTCCCCTTCTTCAATAATCAATGTATTTACACCAACAGGTGAAGCAACTGCCGGTATTCCCAATGAGAGGTACTGAATCAGCTTAAATCCGCATTTCCCTTCGCACCAGGGATCTTTCTCTAATGGCATAACACCGATATTCAATTGCAACAGGTCTTCTACTTCTGTTTGTTCATTCCAGGGAATAAACCGGAGTGACGGCAATTCAAAAATTGGTGGTTTGTTAGAAATAACGACAAACTCAAAATCATACTTTGTTTGTAGTTCTCCCACTATCGGAACAATTTCATCTAAAAACTTCATTGTCGAGTGGCTTCCCGTCCATCCTACTATAACTCTATCAGCCTGCTGATTTTTTAAACGATTATGCCTGTTAACAGTATCTACACAAGTCGGAATTTTGACAACTTGTTTATTGAAAGAACCCGCATATTCACACAGGTAATTATTACCTCCCACTACTTTGTGTGACCACTTACAGATATATTTAATTTTCCAGAATGCTTTCACCCAGGATACCAATTTATTCTCCTTACTGGTATTCGGTATCCAGATGGCATCATCAAAATCGTAAATGATTTTTTTCCGGAGAACCTTGCTGATTATCCATTCAAATACAGGTGGACCGATCGGGGCTGCTTCCCGGTGAATAAAAACAAAATCATACCCGAAAAGTCCTGATAAAATTATTTTCCATCTCCTGGCAAAGCCTTTTGTTACTCCCCATGCTTTGGATATAAGCCCGCCTCCTTTATATAAAACATTCCAGGTATGTTCATCAAGAAACGATTGCACCTTATAAGTAATCCGGGCTTTATCCAGCTCAGGCAAAAATAATTCCACCCGAAACCGCTGTGAGGGAGCATGTTTCATCGGGTAAGGCACCAGGAATAAGATATGAGCGGATTTATCCTTCATTCAAAACAGTACGGTAAACTTCTGCATAACGTCTCACGCCTTCTTCCAGCGAAAAGAATTTCCGGGCACCTTGCCTTATCGTTTGCGCATTGAAATAACCCGAAGTCGTGACTTCTTTAATACCGTTATCATAGTCAGCTATAGCGAAATCATTCACGAGTACACCGGAATTATATTCTTTTACTACAAAATCAGTATCACCAACATTACTGTTGCAGATCACGGGTTTTCCCATCGCCATGATCTCGCCTTGCTTGGTAGGAGAAGAAGCTCTTTTGGAAAAAACCGGTTTAATGAAGAAAAGAGAATAATCACAAGCTGCAATAAACACAGGCACTTCATTTCTTGCGGCGGGCTTTATTCGTATAGATGCAGCAACTATCCCTGCTTTCTCAGCTGCAGATAAAATATGCTCCGGGTTATCATTGGTAACAAATAATAAAATACTTTCCGGCTTCTTGGAAAGCCACTGCCTAAAAAAATCCAGCATCTCTGGCAACATATACCAGGTACCAATAGAACCGATATAAGAGATAACTTCAGCCCCGGCGGGAATACCAAGTTCTTTTTTCAGCCGATCAATAGAAGACTGTTGAATAGTAGCCGGGTCAAAAAGAGTAAGGTCCACACAGCAGGGAATAACCTGTATGGGAACAGGCTGGTTACTAACTTCTTTCCAGGAATGAATGACCTGTTTGGCATTATGTGTAAGGGATATGATATAATCCGCATGAGAGAGAAAATCTTTTTCCTTCCTTTTAAAATAATTGTACACCATTTTAAAAAGAGGATTGCTCAGGTTCCAAATCTTGCCATCTACCCGTTCATCCGCCCAGAAACCCCGCATATCAAAGACAAACTTTGTTCCCCATTTTTTTGTCATCCATTCACCGGCCAGGGCAGTTATATAACTACGGCAATGAACAAGATCAAACCGGGCCACGGATTGAAGTGCTGCTATCTTTCTCTTCAATGTTCTTAAATCCTTCAGTGTAGAAAGAACGGGAGGTGTCTTGGTATATAAAAGCGGACACCATTCGATATTACTTTCCCGGCAAATCTTTTCAATGCCAGCCTTACCCTTTTCAATTCTTTCCTCTTTTTCAAAACTGATAAGGGTGAATTGGTATCCTTGCTTACTCAACCCAACCAGGTAAGGCATCACCTGTGACTGCCCTAAAGGATCTGTCATACCATCGTATGATAAATAAAGAACTTTTTTCAAAATATCAATTCATCCATCTTTTATACCAGAGCTGGAACATCAGCAGGTACCAAATCTTCAAATATTTTTCCTTTCTGCCTGCAAAAAAATCAAGACAAAGCTTATTCACCACTTCTTCATTAAATAATCCATGCTCTTTCAGTGTTGCAGTTCCAAGATTTTCCAGCACCAGTTCTTTCAACTCATGATTTAGCCAGGTCTCCACCGGTATTCCAAATCCCATTTTGGGCCGCTCCATCATTTCCTTGGGGATATGTTTATGAACGATCTGCTTAAGGATATACTTTTTTTGCCCCTCATGGTATTTATAATCCGAAGGCAGCTGAGCAGTCCACTCGATAATTTTCTGGTCCAGAAAGGGTTCTCTTCCTTCAAGACTGCAACTCATCGTAGCCCTGTCAACCTTCTGTAAAATATCATCCACCATATAGGTTTGGTAATCCACAGCCATCATAAACGACAAAGCATCGTAGTACTCCTGTTTTAATTCAGTACTTGTATGAAGTGTTGAAAGCGGCACTATTTGCTTTTGTAACAAACTGTCAATTTCTTTTGCGGTAAAAACCTGGCTGAGGTTTTTCAGCAATTCTGAAGGAGAAGGATCATTCAGTAAGTTCTTCAGCTTATCATACCGGCTGTGAAAATTACTTTTATTACGAAGCCAGGGAATACTTTCAGACGAAACCCTTTCCATCGTGGCAGCCGCTATTTTTCGGAAAGGCTTTGGGATAGACCGCAGTTTATCTCCATAACGGCTGATATAATCATACCGGTTATATCCCGCAAACACTTCATCACCTGCATCAGCAGAAAGTGCAACCGTCACTTGTTTCCTTGCTAACCGGCTTACTAAAATAGTGGGTATAGCACTACTATCTGCGAAAGGTTCATCATAATAATAAGGCAGATCCGGAATAATATCTAACGCCTCTTTAGCTGTACAATAATATTCTGTATGGTCGGTGCCAAGATGGACTGCAATCTGCCTGGCAAAAGGTGCTTCGTCTAATTTATTATCGGTTGTACCGATGGTAAATGTTTTAATTTTCTCCGTACTATTCCTTTGTAACAACGAAGTGACACAAGTACTATCGTACCCACCGCTCAGGAAAACACCAACCGGTACATCAGCCACCATCCTGTATTGAAACGATTCTGTCAGTATTTTCTCTGTTTCATTGATAGCATCCGGCAGGCTGATAGAAATCTTGGGTTTATTGTAATAATCATATACATTCCAGTATTGCTTGATCGCAAGAGCCTGCGTGGAAAGATCAAGTTGCAACAGGTGACCAGCGGGTAACTTGAATGTATCATTAAAGATGCAATGCGGTGAAGACACATAACCATACTGCAGAAAAGAAGCTACGGCATCATGGTTAATTGTTTTTTCGAAAGCAGGGTGTGCCATCAGGGCTTTGAACTCTGAGCCAAATAAAAAAATGCCTTTTTTGAAAAAATAGTTGAACGGTTTCACCCCGGCCCTGTCCCTGATAGCGATCAACTTATTATTTTTTTCATCAAACAGTACAATAGCAAACATACCCCGCCACTGATCAATCGCTTTTTCGCCCCATTGCCGCCAGCTATGCAGTATCACTTCGGTATCTGAATGTGTTTGAAAAGTATGTCCCAGCCTGATCAGCTCATCTCTTATCTCGTTGTAATTATATATCTCCCCATTAAAAATGAGATGAAGATCATCGTAATGCATTGGCTGGTTGGCAGAAGTGCTCAGGTCAATAATAGAGAGACGGCGATGTCCCAATCCAACCTGGCATACAGCTCCAGCATGGAAATATTCACCCTGGCCATCCGGGCCACGGTGAGGTAATGCCGCTGCCATTTGTTTCACCAGTTCTGGTGAACTCCTGTTACTAAAATCTGCAAATCCTGCAATACCACACATAGTATTAATTCTTTTGTAAAGTAAATATTAATGCTTACCCTGTTTTACAGTATAATTAGAATGCGGAAGAAAAACAAGCGGGTAATTATAGAACTCCAGGGACTTCAATTCTGTTTTCTCCACACTCCACCATCCACCTGCTTTGGATGAAGTTAATTTATATACCCCTGCCTCATTTACTTTAACTGGTTGTATTTTACCTCCCGATGGATTATAGAAATCCGGTTGAACATCACCGGTATTCTTAAAGTAGAAATAAGACTTATTATCTGGTATATAGAACCATAATTTCCCCAGGTAGGAGTAGATCGGTACTTTTCGTATAAAAAAATATTCTGTTTTTCTAATGGATAATTTCATCCACCCTTCCTTCTTGATATACAATTGGTAGGTTTTGCCCGGCTTTTGTTTTATTATCACTTCACTCCATTGCGGGGTCATTTTCCTGGTATGCTCCCAAATCACATCTCCTTTTGCAGTATCAATAATGCTGATGGTTACATTTTGCACTGGTACAGTGGACCCTTCATTAGTTTTCATAGAAAACTTAAAGAATCCACTTGCAGACATTTTGACAAAAAGGTCCGGGAAATCCATTACCAGTAACTCTTTAACACTATCCTTTAGCGGGATATTTTTCTTTGGACTAAACTCATAGCTAACTCCGGGTCGAACATAATCAAAATCCTCCAGCAGGGGGAATCTTCGTTTATCAGCACTGACATACTCGTTAATCTTATTATCACTGATCCATTTGGTATTCTTGATACCAGCCGCGGTGGCATTGTAGATACCCCATTTATCAGTAAGGAGCTGATTACTTAATACTTCCAGCCTTAACAATTCTGCTATCCTGGTAGTATGGACCATCATAGAGGGGTAAATCTCCCAGGCATACTGGATCAATCGTTCCCAGGAACCGTCATTTATTTTATTCTTTGAGCTTTTGTACTGATAGTACAAAGCAGCATAATGTATATAAGCCCTCAGAAGGTTAACTCTTGCTGTCACTTGCTGATCTCCTTTAGTACTGTTTACAACCTGGTCGAGTGCATTATACAGATAAGGGATATCTGCTATTTCCTTAAAATCAAAACTGATCTTATCATAATATTGCTTAACCCAGCCATCTCCTTTCCCAAACATATTCTTGTAGAAAGCTACGATCGTTTTCCCGATATCCTCATTACTGTTCCAGCCAAGCCGGCTCACAAGGTAAAGGCCTAAACCAGTTGTTCCAATTCCATTTGACGACTCGAATAAAACACCCTTTACATCATTCTGCTTCCAGTACTTTAGCTTCTTCGCCAGTTCATAAACAGACCATCTTCCTGTTAATGGGACTTCATAGTGCCAATCGGGTATACCGTAATAATCATATAGATAAAGATTCTTGCTTTTCTTTTTCCAGAGAGCAATCATTTGTTGTGGGGTACCAATATTCTGGAAGGCATAAGGAATTATCTGGACTATAACATTGGGCTCAAGACTGTTCGCAGGAGGCGCTGCATGTTCATTATAAGCATAGAGGTTAACAAAAGCCCTGGAGGATTCAGCCGAAAATTTTTTGGCTACCCGGTTAGCTAAAAAGAAAACCCGGTCACTTACAGATCCCATTTTTTTACAATTCCCGCATTCACAATGTCCCCCCCCATCCGAAGGGTCAACCCCGATAATTATTTTCTCAGCGCTATATACAGATTTTTTAAGCTCTTCCCGCATAGCCCTCACCCTGTCTTCGATAAATAATTCCTGTAACGCTTTATTGCTGATACAGAATTTTGATGAAACATGCCACTCCACTCTTTTCCCTTTGATTTCTGCCAGGTATTCAGGATGATCCAGTAATTCTTTTTTATAGCGAAGGTTGAAGGTTTCCCAGTAATGCCCTCCCAGGCGAACAGATCCCCCCATCCTGTTTCTCCGCTTCCAGTCTTCCCAGTTCTTCTTCACAGTATCGTCTTCCGTAATAGAAGGAACAGGAAACAACCCGCCTGTACCAAAGAAATCTCTCAATGCAAAAGAGGGTGTTACATATTTTTTTTGCCTGATCTCAATATTCGTCAAAACAGGAATATGCGTCCATGTATCGCCAGGGAAATACCATTTGCACCCCAACTGGTCAAGGTAAGAATAAATACCTCTTGACAAACCGGTCGGATGACTTGCAACAATTAAAAGTTTTTCTACCGTACCAATGATGATAAAATCCTCAATTCCCCCTTTTTTTAATTTCGTTGCATCGGTTGCAGATAATGGAACAGAAGAGCTGTTCAATACAAGATAAATTCCTTCCTGCTTTGTGCTTCCTGAAAAATTGCTGACTGTGAAAACAGACCTGGTTGATTGTTGTAAATATTCCTGGAGATCATCTATTGATTTATTGTACAATTCATTTTGCAGATCGGTCTTGAATATGCTGCCGGCATATAAAGAAGAAACCTGTGTACCCTGGTGTCCAGATGAAACCAGTTGCAGGAGAAGGAAGATTAAAGTAAAAGAAAGACGGAATTGGATGGTCATAATATAAAATCAGTGAGGATTTACAGACCTGTTTAAAATTGGAAGAAGAGCAGAAATAAAAGTCAGGCTTTATTTTTTCCTCCGAAAAAGCGCCGGTTAAGCAAAATGTAAACAATAACAAGTATCAGCCACAGGAAGTAAGACAAAAATTTAGTGAAAGTCTGAAACATGATGGCATTTTTACCCGGCAACTTACCTTCTTTGCCATAACTGTAGGTGCTGTATAGTGAGGTAACAAATTCTGCGCTATCCCTTGGAAAAGCCTTTATCAGCAATTCTTTATTCTTGTTCAGTTCTTCTATACTGGGCCTTCCGTTATCCGCCAGTACCTTTTCATCGGGCTCCCTGTTGGGGTCGTAAAAATGCCAGCTGTTATCATACCGTACTTCATAGCAAAAATGACCGCCATATTTTTTATCATAAAACCCAACCTTTCTCACCATAAAACCTTTTTCCATCAGCAGGTTCATGGCCACTATTGACTGCTGGCTGCAGGCCGCATTAGGGTATTTCAAAATATCATCAGGTACTACGATAGCAGAAAGATCCCGGTGTACCACCGGAGCCAGCAACGTGGCTACATAATTATGCCCTAAATGATACCAGGAATAGCCATGAACAAAACGATACCGCATTACCCGTGATACAATATTAGCGTAAGTGCCCGAATCTCCGGGAGCAATTTTAGCTGAGCCATACAATGAATCACAAAATTCTGTAACATCTTCAATAGAAGCAAGGCGGCCAAGTGATGGATCATACTTTTCGTAGCCTACATAAACATCCGGGGTTTTACTGAAATTGGGGTAAAATAAATTAACCAGTTCGAGAATAAAAACCTGGAAGAAGAAAGAAATAAGCAGTATAAAGGAAAGTTTAAATAAAATTCTCCTTTTAGATTTTAAATATGTCAGAATTTTCATATTGGAATAAGTAGCCTCTGTTCTTCAGATAGGTTAATGGAAAGACTTATAATTTTACTTATCGTTTATTCGGTCGCAAATTATTCGTTTTCGTCGTTAAAATGAGTAGGTATAAACACCTATAAAAATCACACTCCAATCATTTGACCAACCCTTTTAGCACACCCTGCCATTTCCATGCAGTACGCATCATATCATTAATGTTATAAACAGGTTCCCAGGCAAGATCTTTTTTGGCCTTATCATTATTAGCATATATAGCCACTACATCTCCTTCCCTGGGAGCAGTAAGCTGATAATTAACCTTCACGCCTGTTACTTTTTCAAATGCACTAATAGCTTCCAGCACCGTGACCCCGTTGCCGGTTCCTAAGTTATATATTGTATAATTATCAGTAACAGAAGAATCAAACATTTTTTTTAGCGCCAGCGTATGTGCCGTGGCAATATCACACACATGGATAAAATCACGAATACATGAGCCGTCTCTGGTATTATATTCATGCCCATAAACATTCAAAACCGGTATTGCACCAATAGCGCATTGCATGATAACCGGAACCAGGTTGGAAGGTGCCCCATAAGGGATCTCGCCAATTACACCTGAAGGATGTGCCCCTACCGGGTTAAAATACCGCAATAAAATAAACTTCGTGGCACTTGTTTTTGCAAAATCACTGATGATTTCCTCCCCGATTTTCTTGGTCCTTCCATAAGGAGATTTTGGCTCTGTAAGTACTGTATCTTCAGTAACAGGCATTTTTTCCACATCACCATAGACACTGCAGGAAGATGAAAAAACAAAATAAGGCACATCAAACAGTTTCGTACACTCAAGCAGGTTAACAAGTGATGTAAGATTATTTTGAAAATAAATCAAAGGCTCTTTCACTGACTCATCAACAGATTTATACGCTGCAAAGTGTATGATCCCATCAATTTTATTTTCGCTGAAAATAGCTTTTACTGCCTCCATATTACACAGATCAGCTTTATAATTCTTAACCCTTACGCCGGTGATTGCCTCCACCCCGTCCAGTAATTCCCCTGTAGACCTGGAATGATTATCCACCGATATCACCTCAAACCCATTTTGAATCAGGTCTACCAGGGTATGGGAACCAATATACCCGCATCCTCCTGTCACTAAAATTGTTTTCATTGTATTACTTATTTTTTCGCTCTTTTAGAATCCTGGATAACCCCTCTTCTAACGGGGTTAGTTCTCTTTTCAATAAAGACATCATATTAGCAATATCTGGTTGACGTCGTGTCATATCCCCATCCGGTAACGGAGGGAGGTGAACTATTTTAGAAGCTGATCCAGTTACCTTAATGATCGTCTTTGCTAACTCCAGCACTGTAATGGCTTTATCGTTTCCGATATTTACCACGTCATTTACGAATAAATCATTTTCCATAGCATTAATACATGCATCAACATTGTCGTTGATATAACAAAAGGTCCTTGTTTGTGAACCATCACCATACACCGTAATATCCTTATTTGCCAAAGCAGCATCAATGAATTTCGATACCACAAAATCAGGGCTTTGCTTAGGTCCGTAGGTATTAAAAAAACGAAAAATAGTAAAGTCAAGACCGAATTCCTGTTGATAGGAACGGCAAAATGATTCACCTGCATTTTTAACTACCGCATAAGGCAATCTCGAATTCAACGGAGTGGTGTGTTCATGCTGTGGCAGGTGTACCGGCTCGCCATATACTTCGGAAGAAGAGGAGAAGAACACTCTTTTCACCCCTGTATTCTTACAAAGATCCAGCACATTTTTCATCCCCTGCAGATCATTCAGTACCATCACCGGGTTATCTAGTGTCCTCTTAACACCTACTACTGCAGCATAATGAAAAACATAATCAAACCGGAAAGCAAGGAATACCGGCGCTATATCATTATAATTATTTACATCACACTTAATGAACCTGCATCCGGGGTGTTTAGGTATATTGGAAGCCCTCCCTGTAAGCATATTATCCACCAGGACGATCTCATACTTACCAGATTCCAATAATCTGTCTGCAAGAGAAGAAGGAACAAAGCCGGCACCGCCGGTAATTAAAACTTTCATTGATTAACTATTTTGAATTTTCGCTTAAAACTTTTGTATAAAAATTTACGGTGTGCTCCAGTACGATAGTTGGATGTGCGACTGTTTTAACCCACTCAAAACCTTTACTTCCTCTCTCATTTATATCAAACTCACCTTTTTGTACAGCCAGTAATTTTCTTGCAAGGTCCCCCGGTTGCTGCAAATCCACATACGAAGAAAATCCTCCTGTATTTTCCCGTAAAACAGGAATATCAGATACAATTACCGGTAAGCCGCAGGCCATGGCCTCAAATATGGCCAGGCTTGACCCCTCGTATTTAGAACAATGAAGATAAATGTCATACTCCCCTATCCGCTGCTGAAGGTCTGACACATTACCCTTTAACACCGCAGGTAATTGCTCCGTTTCGATTCTCTTTTGCAAAAATTCTTTATGTGGCCCGGCACCATAGATATCTAATTCAAACAATCCTTCCGGAAGCATTTTCAGAGCATCCAGGATATAGTCATAATTTTTCAGGGGCTTCAGGTTACCCACGGCTATCAATCTTATTTTCCTGCCCGGCGTAAATTTTTTATACGCTGCTGCAAAGAATTTTTCCTCAATGGAATTATAAATTACTGTAGATCTTTCTTGGTTAGGTTGTATATGTTTTTTATAATCATTCAATGCTTCGTTGGAAACAGCGATCAGGTAATTTTTCTTTGAGTACGATACTTTTTCAAGGAATCTTGACAAGATATCTTTTTTAAACAAATCCTCGCCGAGCATACTTTGCAGCGTAAAAACAAACGGCACCATCCCCCGGCTGGCTACTCTTCCAACCAGGGTGCTGTTAAAGAGTTGTGCATGCACCATGTCAACTTGTTCTGCTTCTATTACCCGCTTTAGTTGTTTTACAGCTTTCCATCTTTGCCAAACGGAATCAGCTCTAAGATTTATTACTCTCGCATCAATAAGTTTATCTTTTAACGTGTCCGGTTCGTGCAGGATAGCTACAATATGCCTGTAACCGGGCATTCCGTTTACAGCCTGGACCAGTGACTTCTCGGCACCACCCACACCCAGCGATTCAATAACATGAAGTATAGTGATCTTTTTTTCCATTATATGTCCTTATTACCAGTAACGCACCAGGTATTTTGAAACATCACTAATATGCACCCTGCAATCAGTAGCACAATCCAGTAACATATCCCGTACAGCAGGAAGATCATGGTAAGCTTTCACATGTGCATAGCTGCGGTTAGAAAAATCTTCGATGTTTCCTTTCTTATCGAACAAGCTGATAAGATCAGCCATGGTATATCCCTTTAATACAGCATTCTCTGCCCTGCCGCCAACTGAATACTTCCGGGTGGAGAACAGGAAACTATAACGATAATCATCCGGGAATTCTTCAAATGAGAAATCAAGCAATACGGTGGGTATTCCAAGCTTGGCGCCGTCCAGTGCTGAAGTACCCATTGCAAAATGAAGGCAGGAATTCTTAACCAGGAAATCGTTCAATTGCTTCGGCGGCAGGTTTTCATGATACCTGATCGCAACCGTCTTATTATCTATTCCTGCTAGTCCTTTCTCAAATTCCGTTGCACTGTCCGTGATGATGTGAAAAATGAATTTTCGGTTTCCCAAATCTGCGTTATTGATATCTTTCAGCACTTTCCTTACCGGGAATATCTTCCAGTCGGCCGCCCTGCCAACATAAGTCAAAACCAAATCGCTACATTCTTTATCTTGCTTTTTCCATTCGTTTTCTGCGGGCACTTCAACAGGAATCGGGAGATACACAGGGTTTTTTATAGTTACCCCAAGTGCCTTTTCGTTTTCTTCTTTGGCAAATTCATCAACAAATACAAGTCCGCCTTTATCAGCAATTTTCTTAACGAGTTTCCTCGTCAGGCTTTTAAAATGGATCTTATTAAAGTACAGGTTAGCAACCGGCAACGATGTAATATTCACTGAATAGAACAATATCACCGGATTTTGCTGCTTAAACAACCGGTAAACAGAATAATAATGTGTCGTAACAATTATGTCGTCTTTAGAAACTGCTGATCGGTTAGCAAGGATGGAGGCTTTATCATTATCAATCACCGTAAGGTTGCTGGTATCAATATCCTTCAGATCGTTGTGCAGGGCTCCGTTCACTTTGGCGATAAGCAATACTTTCTTATCCCGGGAAAGGACTCCCCGAATTAAATTAAGTATCACAACGGCTGCCCCGGAAGAAGTGGAATCAAATTCGTGATAAAAAATAAACATGCCTTATTTCTTCCTGATTATGTTACGGAATAAAAGCAGCATCACCAGGAAGTATAAAATGTAATTGGCAGCATATCCCATAGAACTACCCATTAACCCGTAATTCTTTATGCCATAAATTGACAAGAGCACAAAGCTGGTGGAAAAAACCACTTCTGTCATTATATAGAGCCTTGTCATAGCTTTTGCCCAGAACAGGTAAGCGATCATCCAGCTGGCGATCTTAAAAAAATCTCCCACCATTTGCGCTGCAAACAATTCCTGCATCGGGAGGAATTCGGCTGAAAACACGATCCTGATCACCAGGTACCGGAGCAGGTAGATAGCAATACAGGCAGCTGCCAGGAAAGGCAATACGATCTTCCCCGTCTTGATTATTTCCTGTTGTAATAACCCCGGCTCCCGGATCTCGGAAAGCCTTGGCAAATAATAAATACTGATGCTGGTGGTGATGAACATCAAATACATAGCCGACAAACGGTTCATTCCCTCCCATAACCCTGCTGTATCTATAGATATGTTCGTCGAAATATAATCCCTGACCAGTATCTGGCTGTAAGGCGTTAGTACAGATGTTGTCAGCAACATCAGCGAGAACTTCAGAAGCTTGACCGCAATGGCTTTATCAAAAGATAGCTTCGAAAAAATAGTCCTGAACCAGGGTTCCTTAAAAATAAAGAACACCGTAATGAAAATAATAACCGACTGCGAAATAACACAATTGAGCAAAGCCCCGTAAACACCCCAACCCACCACCAGCAATACAGATACTGCAAGGGCGGCAATACTGGTGATGATATTAACCAGTATGAATTTCCTGAATGACTTGAACCCGTTCAGGATGCTGACGATCAGCGTATTTAAAGTATAAAGAAAAAGAGTGATGCCAAAGAGCAATACCAGTTCGTTGTAGGCCGAGCTTTTAAAAACTTTCTCCCCAATAAAAGAAGAAAAAAGTATAACCACCAGGCTGGTGACTGCTGTGCAAAAAAGTGTAATAAAAGATGCACTACTTATTACTCTTTTTTGCAACGCCGGATCATCGTAATGTTCGGCGATATACTTGGTTACTCCCTGGCTGATACTGCCGGTGGCAAATCCATTTACAATTGTAATGGTATTCATGAACTGGCCCACCATCGCAATCCCGGAAGGCCCGATAAGGGCTGATACTACTTTAATCGATACAAAAGAAGTGATCATTTTGATCAGCGTGGAAACAGCTGACCAACTTGAAACTATGACGAAATCAGTACGGAAAACATTCCGGGCTTTGCTGAGAATTTTTTTCAACCAATTATTTTTTATAAAAGCCTGCTATGTTTTCGACCACCTGTGCCGTTTGTGATTGTGTCATCCCCGGCCACAAGGGTATGCTGAGACAGGTGGCTGCAATTTCTTCAGCTAAGGGAAACTGTCCTTTTTTAAAACCGAGGTGTGCATATGCCTGCTGCAGATGGGGCGGGACCGGGTAGTGTATCAGCGTTCCAATACCTACAGCCGCTAAATGATTTTGTAATTCATCCCGGTGTTTTGTTCGTATCACATACAGGTGATAGACATGCGTAGCTTCCTGGTGAATAGCTGGTAAAATAATATCTCCTGTGCCTTTCAGCATTTCGTCATACCACGCAGCAATTTGTTTCCTTTGGGCCGTCCACTGATCCAGGTATTTTAATTTTACCGACAGCAACCCCGCCTGGCATTCATCCAGCCGCATGTTATACCCAATCACTTCATTATAATATTTTCGCTCTGATCCATAGTTACGGAGCGTATAAGCTTTCTTTGCCAGGACCGCATCGTTGGTTGTTACCGCACCTGCGTCACCCAGGGCACCAAGATTTTTTCCGGGGTAAAAACTGGTTCCGTTCATATGTCCCCAGGCTCCTGTTAATTTTCCCTGTGAAGTAGCCCCATGCGCCTGGGCATTATCTTCTATCACAAACAGGTTATGCTTGGCAGCGACATTCATTATTGATTGCATATCGCAGGCCTGTCCATATAAATGCACCGGCATGATGGCCTTTGTCTTTGCAGTAATAGCCGTTTCTATTTTTGCAGGATCAATATTATAGGTTTGCAGATCCGGTTCAACAAAGACCGGGGTTGCACCAACATAAGAAATAGCCAGTGCGGTTGCGATATAGGTATTAGAAGGTATGATCACTTCGTCCCCTTGTTGAATACCCAATGTCCGCAAAGCGATATGCAGGGCATCCAGCCCATTACTCAAACCCACGCAATGCTCCACTTTATTATAAGCAGCATACTCTTTCTCGAATTTTTTAACCCTCTCACCTAATACAAACCAATTACCGTCATAAAATTCGCTAAAGGCCTGCATCATTTCTGCTTTGATGCCGGGATGCATCCCCTGGAAAGAAAGAAATGGTATATTCATTTTGCTGAAAAAAATTTATTCAATTATTTACCTGCGATAATATAGATCTCCGCAGTATTCTCCGGGAAATCAACGCCTAACTGGTAAAACCCTTCAATCATATCATTATTCCAGTTGTCCTGGATCTGTTTATTGGAAAGCGGCTTGAAGAAAACACCCACTTTATCTTTAATGGTAAAGCCAGCTTCGGTAACATCCTTTGCCAGTGTATCAAAATCATATACCCGGTAGTGTCCCAGCTCATGATCCCGCTGGTTCAATTCGTAAATACTTTGCAGGTAGCCCATTTTAACCGCAGCAAGCCGGTGTATGGATTTTGCATTAGGAACACCTACTGCAAAAAGCCCGTCATCTTTCAGGAAGGTCCTCACTTTCTGCAACGCAGGAACAGGATGCTCCACATGTTCGAGGATATGGTCCATCAGGATGAAATCATACTGCATAGGGGCTTCAAAATCCTCGATCATGGAATGATACTTTGTTACATTCGGGTAATCAGGAATAAGATCCAGCAGGTTCTTGCTTCCATCCACAACATGAAGGGTCTCAAAATCATCTTTTAAAGAAGCGGTTGTAATCCCCTGCGCAGGTGCTATTTCCAGGCATGTCTTCCCGGCAAAATATTGCCGGATGGTCCTGTAGCGAAGACGTTGAAGGATCCTGTCGAAATCAAGTTCAGAATCGACATACCACTTACTTAGTTCTTCCAGTTTGCTCATATACTCAGATCAATTTGTCAGGTTTTTAAAAGCCAGCTTAGACCCATGCGGGTAAGCTAAAACAGCAGCATCTATATTTCTTGTTACAATACTTCCTGATGCTATAATACTTTTACTGCCGATAATAAGTTTGGGTTCAATAAAAACGCCTGTCCCAAACTTTACTTCATCGCCAATAGTAACACTCCCGGAGGTCATCACTCCCGGACCAAATGTGCAATGATTACCCAGTATATTATGGTGTTCTATATTACAACGGGCAGAAATAAAATTATCATTCCCTATTTGCGTGCAGGGGCCTATGCTGACATGGGCAAAAATAACATTGCCCTGCCCCATGCTGTTGTTGAATCCCACGTATGCAGCCGGGTGGACCAGGTTGGCAAAAGGAACACCGGCAGCACTCAATGTTGAAAAGACTTTCTTCCTGAACTCAATGGATACTGATACGGTGTTTACAACCAGGTCGAATTGACCGTTCCTGTAATCATCTGCAATAGCATCCAGGTCTACCTTCCCTTTTACAGGAATATTAAAAACGGATATGCCCTGTTTTTCAGGAGTATCATCATAAACATGAACGGGAATATAATCAGGCAGGTTAAAAATAATATCCAGCACCTGTACTAATCCTTTGCCAGCACCGATCAATGCTATTCTTTTAATTCCTTTCACATTAGCTGGCTCGAGTATCAGCGAAGCAGATCGTTTCTCCGTATCCAGGTATTTATTGATAACTTCCTCCGTAATCACATCTTCAGAAAAATTACTTTCCTTCAACTGGTGCAGCGCCATCAGCTTTTTGGCACTTTTAGTAATAATTTTTGCAGAATCGCCTTCTCCACTTGTCCCGGTTTCTTGCTTAGCTGCAAAATAAGAATCGATTGTGGCCTGGCCAGTAAGTTCTTCTTTAGTGACAATATACAAGACCTGTCCAACCTTCACATGCTCTCCCACATTTACATTCGTATAAAAAAAACCTTCTCCCTCACTTTCTATATCTAAAGCTGCTTTGCTTGAATCCAGCATCAGCACAATATCATTCCGCTTTACCTTATCGCCATTCTTATAAAATTTTTCCAGCACCGCATAAGTGGAGTCATTCACATTAAACTGCTGACAACTTACAGATACTACATCCATATATGTTTACATTTTAAGTATTGCATTAATAATTTGTTCTTTCCCCGGTAACAAGGCCAGTTCAGCTTTATAGGAGCTGGGGATAATGGCATTATTCCCGATCTGTGCTGCTTTTTTTATGATTGCCCCTGAACCAACCAGTTGGGCAATCACTTCCGAACCCAATGCGGCAAAGGAACCGCCTTCTTCCACGGTGAGCAGTTTCCCAGTTATAGCTACCGATTGCTGTAGCGGGAAAATATTTATCGGGAATAAGGACATCGGGCAGATCACTTCAACAGCTGTCTCATGCTCAATGAATAATTCCTGTACAGCACTTTCTGTATCTGCAAGCGTTCCCCCATAACAAAATACAGTAAACTGCGGTTTCATTCCTTTAGGACTGATCTTTAACACAGGAAAACGATCGGCAGAAACTGAATATTCATGTGTCCGGATGAACGGAGCATTAAAGTAACGTGTATAATCGATCTTGTTCTCAACAACAACAGTGGGTGAATCAACATTGGCAAAGAGTTGTTTATATACAGAACAGGGATCGATCCTGTAGTTCAGTGCAATCACATCAACACCATAGATGCCGAGAAAATGTTTCTCCAGGCTTTGCGAGTGGGTAGGTCCATAGCCACGTTTGCCACCCATGGGTGTACGGAGAATAAAGGGCAATGGAAGTTTTTTGCCATACATACCCTGGAACTTGGAAGCATGCTGCAGCAATTGATCCAATGTCAGGGTTGTAAAATCTCCAAACATTATTTCAGCAACCGCTAATTTCTGGTCAATAGCCAGGCCGATACCAATGCCTGCAATAGCCGCTTCACTAATAGGTGCATTGAATACCTGCTGCGAATGATTGCTGATATCCCTTGTTACTTTGAACGCACCGCCGTAGGGTTTGGGGTTATAATAATTATCATTCTGAATATCTTCCCCAATAAATACAATATTAGTATTGCCGCCGATCTCCTCCCTGAAAGCCTGGTATATCAGTTCATTGATCCTGGAAGCCCGTACGGATGCTTCCAGGGGCTTAAATGCTGTTACTGTACTTTGCAATTTATTCAGCTGGACTGCATTTTCAAGTACAGCATCCTTCTCCGCTTCGTTTAAGCATCCTGTCAGTAACTCTTCTATCTCTTGCTTAACAAGGACCGCTTCAGCAACGTTTTGCTTCTCAAAAATATGTAGCGGATCTTTTTCCCTGTAAGCAGCCACTTCCTCTTCAGAGCGGTTATCATCTCCCTTTGAGTGAGAGTTTAACCGGTAGCAGCTAACTTCTATAACAGCCGGTTCAAAATTCCTGGCAGCACTTACTGCTTTTTGAAATTCAGTATCCAGTGTCTCAGTATTCCAGATATCCCCTTTGAAGTACTGCAACCCAAATCCTTCAAATCTTTTTTGCGAATTCCCGGCAAAAGTTTGTTTAGAACTGGTGGATTGAGCATAGCCATTATGTTCCAGTACAAAAAGGACAGGGAGTTTGTACACTGCAGCACAGTTCATGGCTTCATACAGAGTACCTTCTCCCAATGTTCCATCACCCATAAACAAAACAGAGATGCCGGGTTTACCGGATAGCTTTTTAGAAAAAGCATGGCCAGCAGCAACCGGCGCCATCCCTCCCTGTATGCCATTGGAGTAAAATATCTTTTCTTTATATAAATGCTGACTGCCTCCGTATCCGCCGGCACAACCTGTTGTCTTACCCATGATCTCTGCCAGCAGTCCTTTTACATCACCGGTCCGGGTAATATAATGTCCATGTCCCCTGTGATTAGAGAAGAAAGTATCATCATCCGTTGTATGTGCTGATAACGCAACAGGGATTAACTCCTGTCCCACACAAGTATGCACAGTGCCATTTAGCTTTCCTTCACCAAATAACCTCAACAAAAGTTGCTCGAATTCTCTTATCAGTTTAGCTTTCTTATATTGTTCAATATTCATTGATGTTCACTTAAAGTAAGAAACTCAGAATAATCTCTTATGTAATCTTCTGCCTCATAGAATTCAGAGGCCAGAACCAGGCAAATCGAACCAGATGAAAAGTTAATCTCCGATGCCCAGATCATAGGAGGGATATGCAGCCCGACATAGGGCCGGTTCAATTGTACAAGGCGTTGTGTATTACCATCATTCAGGAGCACTTCAAAACTTCCGCTGGCTGCAACCAAAAACTGGTGACATTTTTTATGTGAATGTGCTCCCCTTGATTCGCCCCCCGGCACATCATAGAGATAGAAGATGCGTTTGATAGCGAATGGTAATTCCAGTGAATTATGAACCGGTGTGATATTCCCGGCCCTGTTCTTAATAACAGGCAGGGTGATCAAACTGCAGTCAAAAACGGTGGGTCGTTTCATGCTCATCTTTTTAATGCTGAAAACTCTTCATAGTTACGGATATAATCCTTTTCATTATACGGCTGATCGGCAGCGATCAGTGCCAGCGAGTTGGTTGAAAAATTTTCCAATCTGCGCCATACCATACTGGGTATATACAGGCCGGTATAAGAACGGTTGAGGCTGAATGTCTTTTCTTCTTTCCCGTCGTTCAGCACCACATCAAAACTCCCGGATAAGGCGATGATAACTTCCTGTAATGTTTTGTAGGCATGACCCCCTCTTACTTCACCACCCGGCACATCATAGATCCAGTACACCCGGGCAATAGAAAAAGGCACCTGTTTCTGGTTCTCAAAGAAAGAGAGATTACCTCTTTCATCCAGTATTTTGGGCAATGCGATGATTTTTACCTGCTCTAATCCCATTGAAATAATATTAAAATATACAGATCAATAATCTTGTTTCCGGATGAACCCTACAAAATGCATCTTATGGTTTCAAAACACTCCGCATATGGTGCTCCTGATTGCACTCCCCGGACTGTTGCCAACGATTCAATAAATGGCTCCTTCATATAGGGGCGATGCTGCTGTGATTGGTATTGCGCCAATGCATTGATCTTTTTTCCCAACTGCCTACGGTTAATTTTTATAAAACTGCTACCGGAAAAAGAGAAATTATTCCAGGGCATTTCATATCCATAAATAGTGCAGTACTTAAATGCCCGTAAAGCCTCCGTATGTATAACCCCATGGTCCTGGTGTATATCTGTTGATGAAGGGATAAAGACCAGTGCAGGTTTAAATTTTTTATTCAGTTGCAGCAGGTCATCTAATATAGCCTGCCGGTATTCACCAAAACGGCGTACCGGGTAATCAAACAAGATCAGGTTAGCTTTATCAATGCCCAGCTTTGCAGTTGCCTTTTTTACTTCTTTTTCCAGGGTATCAGCGGCATACCCTGCAGGTAAAGAATCTTTGCACAAAGAAAACGAAGCATAAACAACACAGTATCCTTCGCTGATGAACTTTGCTATACTGGCTCCACAACCCAACTCTGCATCATCTGTATGCGGAGACAAGACTAATATGGTTTGCCCGTTTTTTTTGATCACTGTTCAATTATTGAATAAACGTATTTCGAATATCCGTAACCAGTTGTACGGAGGGGCCGGTCGTTTCCAGGCAAAACCCTTTGCCCGAAAGTACAGCCTCATAGCTGGCCGTATGCAATGTCATCAACCCTTCTGAAAAATCGATCTCTTCCCCATTGATCTGTAAAGAACGGAAAATCCTTTTCTGCTCCAGTTGTACCGATTCAGGAAGGTCATTTTTATCAATACTTAACTCCCAGCTCACATCTGCTTTTTCCAGCACCAAATGACCCGCAGCTCTTTCAGAAGTATGAAGCGTTATTTTATTTTCTTTTACTGTACCAAATATCCAGAGCAGCATATCGAACAAATGGATTCCTATATTGGTGGCAATGCCCCCGCTTTTTGCTATATCTCCTTTCCAGCTGTTGTGATACCATTGCCCTCTTGCCGTTATATATTTCACTTCAACAGCATATCGTTGCACTGAGTATGATTGGCTGATCTGTTCCTTCAATGCTTTAACAGCAGGATGCAGCCGAAGCTGCATGATCGTTGAAACCTTTTTTCCTGTTTCTTTTTCAGCCTTTGATAATCTATCTAAACTGCCCGGGGTAAGTACCACCGGTTTTTCACAGATCACATCAGCCCCGGCCCGGAAACCCATCAGCACATGTTCTTCATGTACATGATTAGGAGAACAAACTGCCAGGTAATCAACAGGAGTTTCAGAAATTTTTAATTGCTGTAAATATTGTTCAAATTTTTCTGCTGAGGTGAAAAAAGCAGCGTCCGGGAAATAGCTATCTAAAACACCAACCGAATCATTTATATCTAAAGCGGCAACCAACCTGTTCCCGGTTTCCTTAATGGCTTTGAGATGGCGGGGAGCTATATACCCACCCACACCTGTTATTGCAAAATTTTTCACTCGCTGATTTTGGTAACCGTTTCACCGCTTAACTGGTATTGCTGTCCGCTTTCTGTGCAAGTGGCTTTGCCTGCTGCATCAAAGATCAACCGCTGCCCATATTCACTCATCCATCCTTTTTGTATAGCCGGTGTGCCCACCACTAAGGCATAGGCCGGAATACTTTTTATAACTACAGCACCAGCGCCAATAAATGCATAAGCTCCTATCTCCACTCCGCATACGATTGTTGCATTGGCACCAATGGATGCCCCTTTCCGGATAACCGTTTCCTTATACTCATGTTTGCGGCTGATGGCACTTCTCGGATTCAATACATTGGTAAATACTACAGATGGCCCGATAAACACGTCGTTCTCGCAAATTACTCCTTCATAGAGCGACACATTGTTCTGCACTTTCACGTTGCTGCCAATCTTCACCCCTGCTGCTATAAATACATTTTGCCCGATATTACAGTTGCTGCCGATCTCGCTACCCGGCATGATATGACTGAAATGCCAGATACGGGTCTTTTCACCGATCCGGCAACCTTCATCTATTATGGCAGTAGGATGTGCTAACCAGCTCATATCAGCGATTTGCTACTTTTTTAAGATAACTGCCATAGCCGCTTTTCGCAAGGGCTTCTGCCAATACCAGCAATTGTTCTTTGGAAATAAATTTTTTTCGGAAAGCTATCTCTTCAATACAACCAATATTAGTGCCCTGCCTTTTCTCGATCACTCTCACAAATTCACTGGCATCCCCGAGTGAGTCAAATGTACCGGTATCTAACCAGGCGGTTCCCTGGTCAAGAATGGCTACTTTCAATGTTGCCCGCTTCAGGTATTCTTTGTTCACATCGGTGATCTCGTATTCACCTCTTGGCGAAGGTTGCAGGTTTTTGGCGATGGACACCACTTCATTATCATAAAAATATAAACCCGGCACCGCATAATTGGATTTAGGTGCGGCAGGCTTCTCTTCAATAGAAATTGCTTTGCTGTTCTTGTCAAATTCCACCACTCCATAGCGTTCGGGGTCACTAACCTGGTAGGCAAATACATAGCCGCCTTCCACATCCGTAAGTGTTGTTAACTGTTGTTCCAGCCCTGTGCCGTAAAATATATTATCGCCCAGTATCAACGCTACTTTGTCGGCCCCGATAAACTGTTCTCCAATAACAAATGCCTGGGCCAGCCCGTTGGGTATTTCCTGGATGGCATACTCAAAACGACAACCCACCTGGCTCCCATCACCCAATAATCTTTTGAATTGCGGGTTGTCTTCCGGCGTGGTGATGATCAGCACTTCTTTGATACCCGCCATCATCAGGATGGACAAGGGGTAATAGATCATGGGCTTATCATAGATCGGCATTAACTGTTTGGAAATTGCTTTGGTGATGGGGTACAACCTTGTACCACTGCCGCCAGCAAGAATGATCCCTTTCATAAATAAAAATTTATACCGGTAAAAGAGGTCCGCTTTATCCTTTTACAATAAAAGCAAACTGGTCTTTTAATTTTAAAAACCTTTTTTCAAAGTAATGGTAACTAAAGTAGCTGAACAAAATACTCAGCCCCATCGCCAGCGGAAGTTCAAACAACCACAACTGCCAGGAATGCCTGTTAAGTCCCATCTTATCTAGCCCCACTGCCACGATAAGCACGGCAATGGTGTGTAAACAATATAGCCCGTAAGTGTATTTCCCAAGCGTACTGATCTTTTTCAGGTTTGATATTTTGAAAAAAGAATGCTTAGCAAAATTTTGCTCCAGTATGATCCAGCAAAAGAAAAAAGATACGATCAGCCTTTTGAAAATAATCATACCCTGCGTACTAAAGATATCCTGCCTGAAGAAAAGCAACACAACAACAACAGCATACGGGATAAGATGCAGCCAGCCGCTCATGCTTTCGATCCTTTTCAAAAACTTCTTATTCGCAATACAGAGATAGGCACCTAATCCCCCGATAGCCATATCTGATATCACCCCAAGGGTAAGCAATTCAATTTGCCGGTCCCTGTACACAAACCGGTAGAGCAATGACACTGCAACAACAGCTGCGAATAAATATTGGTACCTCCTGGCAGGTACAAGGAAAAAAAGAATGGGCCAGAGTAAATAAAACTGTTCTTCAATGGCCACACTCCACAACACGGATAAGATTGAGGAGTCGGGTGGGCCGTTAAAAACAGTATTGAAATTATTCAGAAATAATGAACACAACAACGGATCAGCCGTTTCTTCCGGTGTTTGTCCCAGGGCAGCTTTAATCGCCGGGAAGGCCAAAAATCCAAATAACACACAGAAATAATAAAGCGGCCATATTCGTAAAGTTCTCCGGACGTAAAAGGCTGATATATGTACTGTCCCGGTCAGCTGCTTCTCCCTGATGAGTAAATAAGTGATCAGGAAACCACTTAACACAAAGAAAAAACTAACGCCCATGTCCCCGTCACTAAAAAGCCTGCCTTTAAACAACTGGTACCAGCTTTCATTCTTTATCGAATCATTTCCTGATGAGAAAATATGTGAAAAGAATACCGCCAGGAATGAGAAAAAACGTAACCCGTCGAGGTTCGGAAAAAAAAGTTTTTCTTTTTCGGCGGGAACAGTGGGTGGTGATTGGCTCATCAAAAACAGTTAGTGCTTTTTCAGCTGGATTTATCGTACTGTTTTTGATAATACTGCTGGTATTCACCGCTGGTTACATGGCGCAGCCATTCTGTATTTTCAAAATACCAGTCAATGGTCTGGGCTAATCCCTCTTCAAAAGTAACAGATGGCTTCCAGCCCAGTTCTTTATTGATCTTTCCGGCATCAATCGCATACCTGCGGTCATGTCCGGGCCTGTCTTTAATATAGGTAATAAGTTGTTCGCTGGTACCGGCCGGGTTACCCAGCCGATCATCCATTAGTTTGCACAGCAGCTTAACAAGGTCAATATTCTTCCATTCGTTAAAGCCACCGATATTATAAGTATCTCCTGTTTTTCCCTGGTGAAAAATAAGATCAATAGCCCTGGCATGGTCTTTTACATATAACCAGTCGCGGGTGTATAAACCATCACCATACACCGGCAATGGTTTTTTATTGATCACATTATTGATAAATAATGGAATTAGTTTTTCCGGGAAATGATTAGGTCCGTAGTTATTGGAGCAATTGGAAACAACTACCGGAAGCCCGTAGGTATCATGATAAGCTCTCACAAAATGATCACTGGATGCTTTGGAAGCACTATACGGTGAATGCGGATCATACTTTGTTTCTTCTGTAAAGAAGCCTGTATCACCAAGTGCTCCGTATACTTCATCTGTGGATACATGATAGAAGCGTTTTCCCTCCATCTTGTCTTTCCAGAAATGTTTAGCTGTATTCAGCAGGTTCACGGTGCCAATAACATTGGTGTACACAAAATCCAGCGGGGAGTGAATGGACCTGTCCACATGGCTTTCAGCTGCCAGGTGAATAACGCCATCGGGGTTATGCAGTACAAAAACCCTTTCCAGTTGGTCTGCGTCCAGGATATTCGCTTTTTCAAAATAATAATTGGGTGCATTTTCAATATCCCGCAGATTCTCCAGGTTACCTGCATAGGTCAATGCATCGAGGTTGATGATCTTATACGCCGGGTAGTTATTCACGAATAATCGTACCACATGCGAACCTATAAACCCGGCTCCACCCGTTATAACAATTGTTCTGGACATGATTTATTTTTTGACGTTTTTATACCAGTTGAATGCTATGGCTAATCCTTCTTCCACAGACACAACCGGGTCGTAACTTAATAATTTTTGAGCCTTTGAAATATCAGCGAGGCTGTGTTTCACATCCCCTTTCCTGTCCGGGCCATGAACCGGCATCAAATTACTGCCTGCACTTTCTTTCAGGCTGTTAAAAAGCTGAAGCAGGGATGTTTGCCGGCCACAGGCAATATTATACACCTGGTTAACGGCTTCTGTGCTGTCAGTAAATAAAGAGAGCATATTTGCCTGCACCGCATTATCAACATAGGTAAAATCACGGCTATGACTGCCATCACCATTAATTACAGGAGCTATATTATTTAATAGTGCCTCTGCAAACAAGGGTATCACCGCAGCATAAGGTCCGTTGGGATTTTGTTTAGGCCCGAAAATATTGAAATAGCGTAACCCGATAAATTCAACGCCATATAAATCAGCATATACCTGTGCGTAGAGTTCATTTACATACTTGGTAACAGCATAAGGAGATAAGGGCTTGCCAATAATATCTTCCACCTTGGGCAAACCGGGATGATCACCATATGTAGATGAACTGGCTGCATACACTACCCGCTTAATTCCTTTCTCTTTCGCAGCGGTGAAAATATTCAGCGTACCGGTAATATTAACATTGTTCGTTGTCAGCGGATCATTGATAGAACGGGGCACCGAACCTAAAGCTGCCTGGTGAGAGATACGATCAATCCCCTCACTAGCATCCAGGCAGGTTTGGTAATCTCTGATATCACCCTCCACTAAATGAAACCGTGGATTGCCGGCAAATTCTTCAACATTCTGCAAAGAACCTGTGGCCAGGTTATCCAATACACGAACTAAACTTACTCTCTTATCCTTCAACAGGGCTTCCACCAGGTTAGATCCGATGAATCCTGCTCCTCCGGTAACCAGAATACGCATAATTATTTCTTCCTTTTCTTTTTAAACCACTTCCTGACATCCAGCTTTTCTAAAAAGCGTTCAAAGAAAGTTTGAGGCGGATGTTCTTCTTCGTAATAACCACCGTAGCCATAACCATATCCATAGCCATAACGGCCATATCCATAATAGCCATACCCCGGTTTTATCTTAATATCGTTAATAATGATAGATACTTTCGGCAATTTATTTTCCCGGTAGAATTCGTCAATCATGGTTACCTGCTTCTTGAAGGTGTGCCCCTGCCTTACAATATATAAGGTACAATCTGCCTGCTTGCCCAGCGTCATCGCATCACTTACCATACCGACAGGTGCAGTATCGACAATCACAACATCAAATTTTTCTTTCAGCAGATCGAACATCTGCTTCAGTCTTTCCCCAAGCAATAACTCTGAAGGGTTGGGAGGAATAGGTCCGCAGGCCAGCACAAAAAGATGATCATGTTCCGGAACCGGTACGATCAATTCGTCCAGGTCATCCGTTTTGCCAACGAGGTAGTTAGTAATACCAGACCGTTTGGGCATTCCAAGTCCTGATAAAACTTTAGGCTTACGGATATCAAACTCTAGTATTATTGTCTTCTTACCTGTTAATGCCATCACCGCTCCCATATTCGTACTGGCAAATGATTTACCCTCACCGCTGAAAGAAGAAGTAACCAGGATAACCGGTTTCTCATTTTTACTGAGTATATACTGCAGGTTGGAGCGAATGATCCTGAACTGCTCGGCCACCATACTACGGGTGGTCTTATTTACGATCAGTGTTTTGTCCGAATACGAATGTCCCAGTTCCCCCAGTATGGGTGCTGCTGTGATCTTCTCAATATCGAACCTTGTTGTTACTTTGTCGTTCAGCACCTCCTTCATGAAGATGAAAAGAGAAGGAATGGCCAGGCCGATAAGGATAGCCAGCATCTGTACGGCCCTCTTACTTGGCTTAACAGGATTAGAGGTAGGCATGGCCATTTCAACTACCTGTGAATTTGAGATGGTTGAAGCTCTTGAGATCGCTGTTTGTTCTCTTTTTTCTAATAATATATTATATAACCCCTGCTTACCATCCACTTGCCGTTTTATTTCATAAAAGCCCCTTGACTTGACCGGCAGCATCTTCAACTGGTTTTCGGCCAGTATGCTGCCTCTTTTTATTTCGTTGATCGTATTCCTGTAAGAATTCCGGATGTTGCCCAGGTTTTCGGTCAGTTTTTCACGCAACAGTTTTATCTGGCTTTCTATTTCTATAACAGCAGGGTTGGCAGCCGGTACCTGTGCTTCAAGCAGGGCCTCCCTGTCAATTTGTAATTTATTATACCCGCTGATCAGTTCTCCCAGCGTGGCATCTGTTAACGTTAGCGTGGAAGGTACTTTTGTAAACTCATTCTGTTTCTGGTTTAAATAAGAAGAGATGCCATCCACTGCCATTAATTGCAGTTCCTGCTCACCGATCAGTTTATCGGACTCTTTGATCTTATCAAAATAGCCTGATGACTGGCTTTCAACATCTACGATATCGTTCTTCTCCATATAGTTCAGCAGTTGCGCCTGCACCGTATCCAGCTGACCGGATAAAATAGCAATACGGCCATCAATGAATTCAATGGTCTGGTCTGATATCTTGTTCTTACTTTCTTTTGTAAACTCACTGTATTCATCCATCAGGGTATTAATCACATCCGCTCCCATTTGGGAATTAGGAGTTTGCAGGCTGATGTTCAGGATACCGGAGCCCTGTGATTTGGGCACGACTTGCAACGGCCCGGCCAAACCTGCAGCAGCGGGTATCAACGGCTGATAGGTTACATAATACTCCTTCCCATACTGCATATTCGGTTTCATCGTTAACCTGAACAGGCCGTACTGGTTTCGGAAATACTGTCCCGGTTTTAAAGCCAGGGGATCCTCGTTGATCCTGAAATTACCATCAGCAAATTTGATTTTCAAAGTAAAAGAGTGGCTCGAGTCTGCCAGTTGAACCGTTTCAATTATAAAAGGACTGGATTTATAAATATTCTGATCCTTGATCTTTCCTTTGGCAAAATAACTGTACTGCAGGCCAAGTTTTTTTACTACTCTTGACATGAGTGGTTTTGACTTCAGTATCTCCACCTCACTTGATATATTTTGCGCCTTTGAATTAATGAACAGGTCTTCAAATTTGTCGCCCCTCGTATTTTGGCCTTCATTTTTTATAAGCAAAGTGCCGCCAACGCTATAGATCGGCGTGGCATAACGCAGGTACACATAAGCAACCAACAAAGCCAGTGCAACTGAAATGATAACCCAGGGAAGAAACCTTACGTATTTATAAAACAGGTCTCTTACGCTCAGGTTCCACAGCTCACTGTTGGCATTCGTGTTCGTATTAGGATCTTGCATTACTGTTAAATAAAATTGAAACCCTTATTTGAAGATATTATAAATGATAGCCGCTGTGGTAATAATGCTCAGGGCAATACTTATCCGTTGCTGGGTTTGGCCCTGGTCGGTCATTTTCACTTTCTGCTTGGTTGGCTGCACGATCACCACATCATTCTGCACCAGGTTATAATAAGGAGAATAGAATAAACTGTCCGACGAAAGATCAACGGTACCGATCTCGATCTTACCATCTTTTTCCCTCCTGATCTTTACATCATCTTTTTTGCCGTAATCAGTGATACCCCCGGCCAAGCCAATGGCTTCCAGTATCGTTAACCTTTCACCAGGTAATGTTACCAGGCCTTCACGACCCACCTGCCCCAGTACAGTTATTTTGTAATTGAGAAATCGGATAATAACAGATGGATTTCTCAGCAGCTCCACCGGTTGTGTGAGTTTCTTTTTTATTTCCTCCGCCAGTTGCAGCTTTGTTAACCCCTCGGCATGAATAGTTCCCAGCCGCGGATATTCTATATTACCGTTGGCATCCACCAAAAATCCGGTACTGGCAGCTGCTTCAGGAAGGTTGTAAGGTATATCTGCTGTTAAGTTGGTACTGGCACTATAAACACTGATTGAAAGCAGGTCGTTTTTCTGGATCTTCAGTTCGGGGAATTTCAAGTTACTATTAATCGTAGTATCATTGATCACTTTATCAAGATAGTAAGCCGACGCTTTTTTTTGTGTCCCGCAAGAGACAAGATAAACCGGCAGGGCAATCAGAAAAAGGAGGCGAAAGATTTTCATGAAGGCTTCTTTAAATAAACTGCAGTGCTGACTGCAAAATGGTTTAATTGGTTCAGGGACGGGCCGAAGTTAATTTACTTCTGTCAATATAAGCGACCAGCATATAGCCAAGGCTGTCAATAGCTACCTGGGCTGTTTTATGGCGAACCGACAATACCTTTCCTTCCTGGTCCATTAACGGGCCGGTAGTGATTTTGACCCGTTCATTTATTTTAATATCCATCGGTTCGGCTTCCACATTTTCATATTCGTCGAGGAAGCGGCGGATAATGGCGATCTCTTTTTCTTTGATCACAGCAGGTTTGCCATTCCAATATACAAAATTGACAACCCCGGTCGTCATTCGTACCTGCGTTCTTTCTTCATCACTGATCTTCACAAAGACATAGGATTTGAATAACGGTTCTTCAATCACTTTCACCCGGTCACTCCATTTACGTTTGATCTTGTTTAAGGGGCAATAACTCTCTGTTCCCTTTTCTTGCAAAAGCTGATTGACTTTTTTTTCCCATCTCGGTCTTGTGTAGACCGCTAACCATTTCTTTGACAAGGAACTTATTTTTTAGACGGCTTCGCCACCTCAGTCACATTTGAATTTTCGTATATGACCGGTTTTCATTGAATATGAACCCACGGAAAAGCTGCTGCTGTCCCGCATTTGCCTGCAAATATAGGGTGAACAATGGGAGTGGCAAGAGAATAAAATGCGCAGATATTGAAGGATTTATTCCCATAAGTTGATAACTATTATGCGACAGGAAGCAGATCATATACTAACTTGTAAACAAGGCCTTTTATAGCTACAAATAGCCTGTTTTATTAAACTGGCTTAACAGCAGGGTCATTTACTCCATTTCGAATGTTTGTAGGATTGAAATTGCTACATTTAGTCTTTAAACACGACTGCTTGAATCAACGTTTTTACTCCCTCGATGTCTTCCGCGGTGCCACCGTTTGCCTGATGATATTAGTGAACAACCCGGGCAGCTGGTCGCATATTTATGCCCCACTGGAACATGCCCCCTGGCATGGGCTGACACCCACCGACCTGGTCTTCCCCTTCTTTTTATTTGCGGTGGGAAATGCCATGGCCTTTGTCCTGCCCCGGCTGGAAGCCGCCGGTGACGGGGTTTTCTGGAGAAAAGTGCTTAAAAGAACCGCCCTGATCTTTTTGATCGGGCTTTTCCTGAACTGGTGGCCGTTTGTAAGATGGCAGGAAGGGTCTTTGGTTTTCAGAGCTTGGACCGACCCGGCTAATCCAGCCAGCGGAGTACGAATATTTGGTGTACTACAACGTATTGCTGTTTGTTACTTCTTTGCCGCTGTGATCGCCTATTACCTCAAAGCACAACGGGCTTTTTATGTGGGTCTTATTCTCTTATTATTATATTGGCTGCTCTGCTATGTTGGCAATCCTTCCGATCCTTATAGTTTGAAAAACTGGTTTGGTACTGGTGTTGATAAAGCTATTCTCGGTGTGGCCCATATGTATAAAGGCGAAGGAATGCCTTTTGACCCGGAAGGATTGATGAGTACTCTCTCCGCCATTGTGCAGGTGATCTTTGGTTATGTAGTGGGTGATTATATCCAGAAAAAGGGCAAGAATCATGAAATGGTCAGCGGTTTGTTTGTGGCGGGTGTGGCCATGCTGATCACCGGTTTTTGCTGGGACATGGTTTTCCCGATCAATAAAAAGATATGGACCAGTTCCTATACTATATATACCACGGGTCTTGCGATCATCACTATCGCCACCATGATCTACCTGATCGAGTTTAAAAATGTAAAAGGTGGCCTGGCCCGTTTCTTTGATGTGTTTGGCAAAAATGCCCTGTTCGTTTTTGCCCTCAGTGCTTTTTTACCCAAAGGGCTGGCCCTGATCCGCATTGCCGATGGCCTGAATGCCAAAGGCGAAATGACCTATATCAATCCCTGGAACTGGTTGTATAAAAAAGTATTGATCCACACTCCCGGTGCTCCTGAAAACGGGTCGCTGCTGTATGCACTTTGTGTCATCACTTTTATGTGGGCTATCTGTTACTGGATGGATAAGAAAAAGATCTATGTGAAAGTGTGATCTTTTGCTACTTCATTTGATAAAAGAGATTTGTTTTTAATTAACACAAATCTCTTTTCATTTAACACCCCTTTTTAATCCGTGGTTTTACTTTCGGGCAACAAACCAAACGCTATGAGAAAAATTATACTCTTCGTATTCCTTTTCATTTCTTCCGTTTCACTTTACAGCCAGCAGGATTCCGTTCTTAAAAACTTTAAGTACCGGATTGACCACTACAGGGCCATTAGCCTGAATATAAACGGGGGCAGTTCTTATAATAAATCGGAGCTGGGATCCGGCGATAATAAAAACAGTTCCTCTTCCGGCAGTTTCTCTGTTGGCATGAACACCATAAGGAGTACAGATAACATTTTGCGAACAACATATGGCAACATCTCCTCCTCCTTTAACAGCAGCAGGTCTGAAAACACAACTACTACCAATAAACACAAGGGCTACTTTGCAGCAGCACAATACAGCCTGCTGAATAAACGATTTTCCGGCCAGCGTTTTATTGAATACGGTATTGATGCAGCAGGCAGTATCAATTCGGACAGGCAAACTTCATCCATGCCTCAACCAGCTCTTAAAAACAAACAAAGCAGTTATGCGGTTGCGCTGCTGGTTGGCATTGGAAAGGGAAGGCTGGAAAATATCACGGATATGCAGAATGGGCTGTGGTTACAGCAATCCTTACAGGAAGCGGGCCGTTTATCCAACACATTATCCGCAGAAGAGCTAAACCAGTTGGGCCGCAGTATCACCAAAGGTAATAATACCCGTATCCTCGATTTCCGGAAACGAACCCAGTTCATTTTGGAAACCGTTGACAGCTACCTGCAACAAAAAGGATTGATCAGTAAAAATGATATTGCCTATTTCTCCAACCTGAATGATATCCTGTTCTTTGCATTTAATAATAACCGGCTGGCCGGTACTGAAAAATTCATCCGCTTCACACCTTCTCTTTCGGGTTATAACAGGAATGGAACACAAAGTGGCGTGGTGGATAAATACGAGATGGATCCTTATATAGTATCAGGGCTGGTATCCATTGGTTTCAACAAATACAAACCGGTGAACCTGAAGCACCAGGATAATTATGGCGCTGCTGTTAAACTAAATTATATCTCCTGGAACTCCACAGAACGGTATTTTAGTTCCGGGGTTTTATTCAGTGAAAACAAGTTTGACCAGGACATCAAACAGGCAGGACTGAAGCTTTTTTACCAGCATGCTTTTTATCCCAATACCAGAACCAATATTAACCTGAACCTTGAAACTGAAGGCGGTTACCAGGATGCAGGAGATACGGATGAATTTTATGGAATGGCCAGTTTATCCGGTAATCTGAATTATTTTATCAGCTACAGAACAAGACTGGCTTTTGATATCGGTGCTGCTTACCGAAAAAATATATACACGGCTTATCAAACCTTACAAGTAGAACCTGATAATATCCAGCTCTTCGTAAATGCAGGAATTGGTATCAACTTATAGTTTATTAAAATGGTCAACAGGCTAAACAGGTTTTACACCGTTTCCTGTTGACCATTGATTATTCACCCACTACTTCTTCCCGCTTCTTTCCCCAACTTCTGTGTTTGGCTCCGTCCATCTTTACAATTTTGGGAGTAAACTTTCCTACAATATCCACCAGTGCTTTTTGAGATTGCATCACCAGCTCAATGTCTTTGTAAGCAAATGGTGATTCATCCAATCCGCCACCCAGCAATTTCACGCCAAACTTTTTCAGTTCTTCCTTGAATTGCTTATCTGTTACCGAAGCAATAGCCCTGGAACGGCTCATCTTTCTTCCGGCTCCGTGTGAGGCGGAATTCACCGCAGCTGTTTCTCCTTTACCTTTTACAATAAAACCATCCGCCGTCATTGACCCGGGAATAATTCCTAACACATCTTTACCGGCAGGTGTTGCTCCTTTACGATGAACGATCACCTCTTTACCTTCCCATTTTTCTTTCCAGGCAAAGTTGTGGTGGTTCTCCACCATCGTTACTGGTTTACGTCCCAATTGCTTTGCAATCTTGGCATGAATGATATGGTGACAGGCACTGGCATATTCACCTGCCAGGTTCATCGCCAGCCAGTATTCCATACCTTCTTCTTCATCCAGTGATAACCAGGCCAGGTTTTTTGCATCATGCGGCAAACGTCTTTTGCTGATCGCAATTTTTGTATAGTGATTGGCGATATTGGCACCCAATGCTCTTGAACCGGAGTGCGACAATAATCCCACATACTTACCTGCTTCAACACCCAGCACTTCATCTTTCTCCGCAATTTCCACCACACCAAATTCCACAAAGTGATTACCTGAACCGGAGGAACCCAATTGTTTCCAGGCACGGCCATGTAAGTTTTTCAATAATGGTAATTGCTGAAACAATTCACTCTCCATTACTTCATGGTTGCTTGCCTGGTCAAACTGGCCACCACTTCCAAACAAAGTAGCTTCATTGATCTCCCTGGCAAAATAGCTTTCCTTTTGGGTCAGCTCTTTGGGATCAATATCAAAAATGCTAAGGCACATCCTGCACCCGATATCCACCCCCACTCCATAGGGAATAACAGCATTATCTGTTGCCAGTACACCACCGATCGGTAACCCATAACCACTGTGAGCATCCGGCATCAACGCACCGGCCACACTGATGGGCAATTTAGCGGCCGTGTACATCTGCTGCATAGCTCCTTCTTCAATGTGCTCTTGCCCGAAAACATTGAATTGAATTCCTGATTGATTCAACGAAACCTCCGCTCCATCTGTTGATGGTTTTGGTAATAATTGTTCGGCAATCAGTGCCAGCACGGCATCATTCTTATATTCAATTGGATTGGCCAATACTTTTTGTAATAATTCCATCACTTCCTCCTTTCCATGATGCTTATAATTTTTTTGCATCACATTCATGGCTACGCTGATCACCGGTCCTTCCGGGAAGCCGATAGCTCTTAATTCTTTTCCTGTTATTTTTA
>CADEDV010000019.1:70069-76115 GCA_902826165.1 uncultured Bacteroidota bacterium | reverse complement strand
ATGGCATTGGCTTCTTTGGAACCAATTTGAGCATAGCCTAAACCGGATGTATGCGTTAATAACTGGCGGATGGTAATATCAGTTTTAGCCGGCACTGTTGTATAGGTTGTATCAGCGGGATTGAATTTATCCAGCACCTGTTGTTTCCTGAAAGCAGGGATATACTTAGAAACAGGATCATCCAGTAATAACTTCCCTTCTTCAAACAGGATCATGATGGCCACACTGGTGATGGCTTTGGTTTGCGAAGCAATGCGGAAGATATGTTCTTTCTGCATGGGCGACTTAGTATCCAGGTCATTATAACCAACCGCTTTATAATAAGCGATTTTGCCATTACGGATGATCAGGGCAGCACCGCCATTCATCCAGCCCTTGTTCACCCATTCATTCATTTCACGGTCCAGTCGTTTCAGCCGTTCGGAGGAGAAACCGGCCGCTTCAGGTTTGGGAACAACCACAATTTGCTGGGCAACAGCAAGGGAGTATTGAACGAATACAACGAGAAGAAGGAAAGCATATTTACGCATACAATAAGTTTAAGTCCTTTAAAGTTACTGGTCGTAACCAACACCCACAAAAAAAGCAACCCGGAGGTTGCTTGAATGATCGTTTTCAGGGGAGTTATCAGTTCTTTTTGCAAGTGAATTTGATCCAGATATTGTGGGTATCATCAGCACGGGCAAACACCGCAGATGGAATGATATGTCCCAGCAGGATCATATCAGCGGTGGAGCTGGCGGACCGGGATGCAAGGTCGGTAATGGTTTGAATGGTTTCAGTCCGTGTGCTGCGATAATCCAGTATGTAAGTATTCTGAACCACTTCACCCATTCTCAAAGCATCATAGCTGGCAAAATCATTATCCTTATGACGGGTGCCTACATAAGTTTTCACCACCAGCATCAGTTTCTTTTCTTTCAGCAGAATTTCAGGGATATTATAAGTTACTTTTCCCATCTGGTTATTAGCGGCTGCATTGACATTATCCTGGTAATAACTTAAGGCAGCGGTTGGGGGACCATCATGATTGGTCTGGTTATAGATCATCTCCGGCATATTATTATAAGACCTGAGCTTTGTTTTCATTTCATTGTTTTCATCCAGTTCCCAAAGCTCTGTACTTACCTGGCCAAAGACCCTTTTACAATCGCCATTGTCAATCCTGTTGCGGGTAGCTTCGGACACAGCGATATAGTTAAGTACGACATCAAATAAAACTTTCTTACCACCTGCTGTTGATGCGCCGCCACCGGTGGTTTCAAACTGCCAGGTGATATCTGCCTGCCCGGCATCGGACCATTGAATCAGTTTGGCATTATTGGCTTTACTCCCTCCTTCAATTGCTGCCATCAGGTTGGAGTTCTTATTTTTCAGTTTAAACCCGGTGGAAGTTTTTACCAGTTTCCATTGCAGATCTGCCTGGTTACCACCTGCTTTCTGGCAAATGAAACCATATTGTTCTTTAGATCCGTTTAACATGCCAAGAAACAGGTTGGTGTGCATGTTCTGGAATTTATAATACCCGCCGGTTACGGCAATGGCTTTCCAGGTAAACCAGGCATCGCTCCTTCCGGTCATGATAACAATTTGGGCATTAGCAGCAGTGCTAACATCCTGCGGAATAGCGTATTTACCGCTGCTTACATTTTTAATCTTTACCACTTCCCCGTCTTTCAGCTGGGCATGGACAGCCACAATTGAAAAAAGGCACAATAAAATTGTTGTGATATAAATACTGCTTCGTTTCATAGCTGACAAGTTTTTTAATTTGAACCATAAAAGTAGCTATTGGGGGAAGCCCCGGCAATTACACATTTGTGTAATAGAGAAAAAGGTACAGTTAATTTACAGCTCTTTGTGGAGCAACGCTTTACCAGCTCTTATGCCCAGGTGTTTTTCATTTTCAACAGTAAGTACACCGTTTACGATGACGAAATGAAAACCTGTAGAATAAGCATGTGGCCTTTCAAAAGTGGAAACATCTTTTACTTCTTTTTCATTAAAGATGATAATATCTGCCGCCAGACCTTCTTTCAGCAGGCCACGGTCCTTGAGTTGAAATTTTTGTGCCGGTAAAGAGGTCATCCGGCGGATGGCTTCTTCCAAGGAGATCACTTTTTCTTCCCGTACATATTTTGCCAGTACCCTTGCATTCGTCCCATATCCTCTCGGGTGCGGCATACCGGCATTCAACACCCTGATGGTGGCATCACTGGCAAACATATTGAAAGGATACTGCATGATGCGTTTGACATCATCTTCGCCCATACCATGAAAAACAGCACTGGCGCCGCCATTCATCATGATATCCATCACAGTCTCTGCTTCAAACTTCGCCTTATGTTTTCTTCCTTTCAGCTGGTTGATCTGTTCAATGCTTTTGCCATTATACGTTGTGTCGGGTCCATAGAAAGCAACTACAGCATAACTGATATGCTTTAGTTTTCTTTTCTTTAGTCTTGCTAATATGTGATTGGTGACCTGCTTCTTTATTTCGGGCCGTTGTAATCTTGCTTTGATGGAATCCTGTCCATCGGCCAGCACTTCATCCGGCAGTAATGTACTGATCGAAGTACTGCTGGCGGTATAGGGATACTGATCAATGGTTACTTCCAGTCCTTCTTCTCTTGCTTTTTTGATCATCGCCACGGTTTCTTTACTTCTGCCCCAGTTATGCTGGCCGCTTAATTTGAAATGCGAGATCTCCACCGGTATATTGGCTTCTCTCCCGATAGTAAGTGCTTCTTCAATGGCATAGGTTACACTATCACCTTCATCCCGCATATGCGTGGCATATACACCGTTATATTTAGCAGCCACTTTAGCGAGTGTAACGATCTCGGGTGTTTTAGTATAAGTACCGGGTATATAGATCAGCCCGGTGGATAAACCAACTGCCCCGTCTTTCATGGCTTTGTCCACCAGTGTTTCCATTTGTTGTAATTCAGCAGCACTGGCATCCCGGTTGGCCCGGCCCATCACGGATTTGCGGATATCATTATGACCAACAAGGGTGGCCACATTGATGGATAACTTTAAGGAATCAATCCAGCGCAGGTACTTGCCAATATCCACGTTGGAAGAACCACAGTTGCCGGTGATACAGGTTGTCACACCATCCAGGATAAAATTAGTGGCATTCGGTTCCCTTAGCTCATCTCCTTCCAGATGGGTATGTACATCAATAAAACCAGGCGCAACTATTAAGCCTGCCGCATCAATCGTTTTAGTTGCCGGAGTGGTAATATTTTTGCGGATGACGGCTATTTTCCCATCTTTAATGGCAATATCACTATAGTACCAATTGTTTCCGGTACCATCTATAATTTTCCCGTTACGGATGATAATGTCGTAACTGGTTTGTGTAAAAGCATATAACGGGAGGGTCAGAAAAAGGAAAAGAAGTCGCATACTGCAATTTCGTTTATTTATGTTTAATTTTCAGCATGTCACTTGATGTAGCAGAAATAAGACCCTTTTTTAAGCAGTTTAATGAGGAACTGCTTTCGGTCATTGCAGCATCCGGGTCTTTGCATAATGCGCCGGCGGGCATCGAAATACTAAGAGAAGGGCAGTATGTAAAAGTGGTACCCATAGTGCTGCAAGGATTGGTGAAAGTGTTTACAAGGACGGAGGAAAAGGAGTTATTGCTTTACTATATAGACTCCGCACAAAGCTGCATTATGTCATTCTCTGCAGGGCTCACCCAATCACCCAGCCGGGTTTTTGCTATTACAGAGGAACCATCTCTGCTATTACTGTTACCAGCAGATAAACTGACAGGATGGATTAGAGAATACACGGCTCTGAATGAGCTTTTCTATCAGCAATACAACCTTCGTTATATTGAAATGCTTGATACCATTAATTCCCTGCTCTTTGGGAAAATGGATTACCGCCTGTATAACTACCTGCTGGAGAAAGGCAGGTTGAAAGGGGAAAAAGTACTTGATCTGCGCCACAAGCAGATAGCAGCTGAACTGGGTACAGCCCGTGAAGTGATAACCAGGGTGCTCAAGAAACTGGAACAGGAAGGGAAAATAAAACAAACAGCTACAGGAATAGAAATTATCTGAGGCGGTGACTCCAGTCACCGGCTCAGGCCGTTCAGGTAATTAGTTTTACACTGTCAAACCGGTACAATGAGCCGGTAACAGGTAAAGTTGATAATTATCTGCATCTTTTACCTGGCTATTGTGGCTGGTTTGGTAAACATCTTTAAACAATAAAATAATTTTTTATGAAACCAAACATGGGAACTGCTGATCGCATTATCCGGGTGCTGCTTGCGGCTGTATTTGCTTACTTGTATTTTAGTGGTACTGTAACCGGAACATGGGGCTTGGTACTGGTGATACTTGGTGCTGTATTTGTTTTGACCAGTGTAATAAGTTTCTGCCCGTTGTACCCTCTGGTGGGTATTAACACTTGCCCGAAAAAGAATAATTAAAGGCGATTGCATTCACAAAACAGCGGCCTTATAATTAACAGAGTAAACCCTGGCCCGGTAACTATAGGAAATGCCGGGCTACTTTCAGAAAGAACAGGCAAAGTTGATTTGCATTCGCAATTATGAGCTGTACTGTTGTATAAGTATTCTGAAAAATATAGTTTAACTGCCAGTACCGTTACAAATAACTCAGCCACCATTTTTCTTTATGAGTGGTTTTATACCGGTCATACCATTTGCATAGCGGATACAGGGCAATAACGACTGCTATCCAAACTATATAAACAATACCCAGGCTATAACCTTCACCCGGGACAGCAAATTTAAACGGAAGCCCCGGTACGCCTTTTACCCCTTCTGCGATGGTATGGCCCCGCTGCAGGTATAAGACAATGGTGATAATATGCAACAGGTAAAAATGCAGGATATAATAAAAGAAGGGGACCCTGCCATATACCGAAATGATTTTTGATGCTTTGTCACTTGTATTTTTTACCAATGCCATAAAAAGCAGTGCAACGCCAATAGTCACCGCGAGGAATAATAAAGAGGGCGGGTATTTGGTCACATTCATAAATGATAGAAAAGTAAAGAGACTATTCTTCTGCTGGCTCCATGGAGAAGGATCTCCGTATATATTCGATACCCTCAACGCAATAAAGAAAACCAGCAGGCCAATACCTGTCCACAGCACTATTTTATTTCTGCGGGGTGGATCGATAGTCGTGAAAACCCTGCCGAAGCAATAACCCAGCATCATTAACCCTGCCCAGGGAAGAAAGGGATAGAAAATGCCAAGAAAATGGCTGCCACCCAGGGGCACAACAGTTGGCAGGTGTAAAAAATTCCAGAATAATGATACATTGCCCTGCCGGTCTGCTTCTGCAAAATCCAAACTGTTATGCCCGAGCACAATCAATAAACCGATACTGAGTATCACTTTAAACGGCAGCCAGATCACCAGGCCAAGAATGATCATACTGATACCGATAGACCAGATGGTTTGTAGTACAAAAAATCCAAAATGAATATCCGCTGTTATGCCGAACGTGATGACCGTTATTTCCAGGAGAATAAGCCAGAGCCCACGGGTAATTAAAAAGCCACTGAGTTCCCTGGTTGTTTTACGGCCATGCTGCAGCCAGGCGGATACGCCGGAGAGGAAAACAAATGTGGGAGCACATAAATGGGTGATCCAGCGGGTAAAATATAAGAAGGGAGTGGTACTGGTAAGGTTGAGCGGATCACCCGTGAAAGCTTCCCGGTGAAAAAAATCACGGGTATGATCCAGGGCCATGATGATCATCACTGCTCCGCGAAGCAGGTCGATGGATGCAATTCGTTTTGAGGTGAGTGTTACAGTTGGTTGCATGGAACAATAATTTTAGTTGACCGCTATTCATTTGTTTTTTCCAGATCTTCAATTGTTTTCTTCGCTGCCGCCAGCCGTATTGCTTTATTCTTCTCCACCAATTTATGCGTAGCCCATTTTTCTAATTTATGATGTAGTGGAACAAGTAATGCAGCAATACAAACCAATGCCAGCAACATGAGGATAGGATTATGATGAGTAATGCGTTCTAAAAAAGGATG
>CADEDV010000019.1:46611-69969 GCA_902826165.1 uncultured Bacteroidota bacterium | reverse complement strand
TGCTGGTTAACGAATCGTTGGCTGTTTTTATAAGCTTTGCATATTTTAATGTGCTGTCGCAGTTTGTTTTTTCATACATATCAGAAAGCAGTTTTGCTGGTTTACTGCTCAGGTAAAAGAAGGGTGTATTGTTTACCGTTTCAATCGCTTTTCTTGCATAAAATGCACAGGAATCTGTTTGATTAATCCGTTGAAAATGCTCTGCCAGGGCTGTGCATGTCAGATTGCGGTACCTTATATTATTGGCACCTTCACTTCGGTTGAGAGCCATATTAAAATAGCCCATAGCCAGCGGGGTATTACCCAATTTACTATGTACACCACCGAGGTTTATAAATACATAAGGATTATTAGAAACTATTTTTAGCCGGGTAAAAATTTCATAAGCCCTTTGTGAATACATCAACGAGGAATCCAGGCTGTTGGTAGCAAGATATACAGCCCCCAGGTTTGAAGGAGCCCAGGCTTTCATTTTTTCATTGTGTCCTTTATCAGCATGTGCGGTGGACGACAGGTAAATGCTGGCAGCCTTATCGTATTCCTCCCTGTCCCTGTAAATATGTGCTGTTTGATTTTCTGCGGAAGCCAATAAAGACAGATTATTGGTTTTTTCTGCGATAGCAATGGCTTTATGGTGATAATCGAGGGCTTTAATAGGGTTACCCAGCAGCCGGTAACCCTGCCCCAAAAATGAATAGGCCATTGTCTGCCCAATGTTATCATTTTCTCTTTGTGCCTGGTTTAATATTTTTAACCCGGTCTCAATGCACCATTTCGGGTCATTGTTAATTTCTGTACCCACCATGCTTATGAATAAGTCAAATCTTTTGTTTTCGTCTTTTTCCACAGCCACTTTTTGCAATATGGAATCTACATTTGCTTTTTGTGCAAAAACTGATTGCACACTTGCAGCAAAACAAAAAAGGATTATTATTTTTTTCATCAGTCAATTAAAATGTTTTTTCTAACTTCTTTTAATAAGTGTTGAATGCAGGTGTTTTACTTTCCACTGTTTTCTTTCTCTCACTAAAGCTACTGTTTCCAGCCATTGTAAAGTTGTTTGTTTGCCATCTTTAAATATTGCCGACTGTAGCCGATAGGTAACCCATGCCGTAGTTTTATCTACTGTAGTTTGGAGGAATTCAAAACTATTGGTACGTTTAAAATCGGCTGACTGGTTAAGTGTAATTGCCTTTAGTATAAGTGTATCTATATTCCATACCTGGCCATATTCGTATAAGCTGATATCGGCTATGCTATAATTTTTCAGGCTGATTGAATCCCGGTTGGATAATGCATTAAAGAAATGCTCCATCGTTTGTTGAGCTTCCTTTTGTTCTATACTCCATGGTGACTGTGCCTGCAACGATAGAGTTGCCAGTATGCCAAAGAGTATCAGTTGTATTTTTTTCAGTGTATTCATTTTAGTTTAAAAAAACTATTTATTCAATTACTTCACTTCCGTCAATACGATTTTTACCGTGGTGCTGCCAATATTTTCTACCTGATGCTTGCCCACATAATCACTCCATTCAGCAATGCCAGCTTTTTCATCAAATATCAGTTCTTCACCTTTATCAGTATATATTTTTATTTTACCACCTTGCACTACATAAGATACTTTGGGCGGATGTGTATGCCAGCTATCTTTTTGTCCTGGTTGTAGAGTATATTCCAGCACTCTTACCTTTTCATTTTCAAATAATAGTTTGAAATTTTCAGGCGAGGCAGTAAGGCCATCTATTTTCAACAAGGTTGTTTGATTTGTTTCTTTGGAAACGGTATCATTTTGCTTAATTACAAGTTGTTTATTTTCCTGGTTTTGATTGCAGGAAAACGATAGTGCGGCAATAAAAACTAATAAAGTGATTGATTTTATATTTTTCATAAATGTTTTTATAATTATTTTTTAAACTTTCCATACACCGCCTGCCCCGGAAACACACTGCTTACTGTTTTACCATTCTTTAAAATAAAAGTTCCATTCACCATTACGTATTCAATACCTGCTGAAAACTCCAGCCCTTTTTCAAATGTTGCTTTATCGATAATTGTGTTGGGATCGAAAATAGTGATGTCTGCATCAGCACCCACCTGTATTCTTCCTTTGAAGCGCATCATTGGTGAAATATTTTCCAAACGCCTTGCAGGAAGCAGTGTCATTTTTTCAAGAGCAGTCATTAAGTCAATCACTTTATCTTCTCGTACATATTTGCCCAGCACTCTTGAAAACGTTCCGGCAGTACGTGGATGGGCAAGTTTTGCATAAGAGGAACCATCTGATGCAATGATTACACCCGGTGCTGCAATACCTATTTTAATCCATTCGGGCTTCATCATGTGTATAATAACTGATCCTCCTGTTTTGCGATAAGCATCAAATGTTTCTTTAGTTAATCTTTCGCCGGAGGCCACCCATTGTAAGTCGCCATAACTAATGCCTAACCGTTCCTGCCATCCATCAGAAAATATGGCACTTTGTAGCCCTGTTGAAGCTGCGGTATATGGATACAGTTCGGTAGTAATATCAAACCCTTTGTTCTTTGCTGCTGTTATCATATCTATTGATAGCTGAATATTTCCCAGCGACATACTATTAATATGAAGAATGTGCAGCGGTGCATGGGTGAGCACAGCATCGGCAATTACTTCCTGTATAGAAATAATATCGGGGTTTCTTACATGGGTATATATCAGCGTATTCAATTCTCCGGCTAATTGAAAAACCCTGTACAGTTCATTGGGATTTGTTTTGGGCAAATAGCCGATTGGTGCACCAATGCCAATACCGCCTTCACTCAACGAAATTTTAATATTGGCCAATGTTTCATCCATTTCTGCTGGAGAAATAGTTTCATTGGCCGCTCGTAAAATAGTATTGGTCATTATTCCAATTGTCGCTTCTCCTTTCAGTGTTATTTGAAGTAAACTATCAACCCCGCTTTTATATTTGCCTATTGCTTTAAATCGTTCAAAAGGCCAGTTTACACTGGCACCGTAATTTATTAACGCTTTCCCTTTCCTGGATTCATACCAGTTACCCAAATGCTCAACACCCCATTCCAGTTCCAGGGCAGTTGTTACACCATCATGCAACTGATATTCCTGTTCTACATTGCTGCGGCCATGTATATGCAGATCAATAAAGCCGGGGGCTACCACCAATCCACTTACATTGATAGTTTGTTTTCCTTTTAACGGCTCAGTTGAAATTTGTGCAATTCGGTTGTTGATAATGCCCACATTTCGTATGGCATCTAATTTTGTTTCGGGGTCTATAACACGGCCGCCGGATAGCACAATATCATATTCAATGGTCGATTGTGCTGTTGTATTTAAACAAATACAAACCCAAAAAAAGATCCATACATAATGAGCCCATTTTTTTCGGGCAGTGTGTGAGTAGTGGTATACTTTCATAAATTTTTTTTATTTGAACTTGTATTCTTTTTTAATCATTTCAATAAGCCCCTTTGCCCGGTTTTGAAGGCTGATAGCATTACGGATATAAAACTTAATGGTTGTGGAATAATAATGATAGTTCAGCGATACGGTATTTATATCCTTTACATCAATAGAAAGCAGTGATGGCTTTACCAAAGGTTTGCTGATAGTTGTTCTTTGTCCACCCACCCCACTATTACTGATAATCTTTATACTCATCGTCATTTGCTGAAATACATAACCGTCAAAGAGCCTGGTATTTCCTTTGTGAACTTCATCCATCTTCAGGCGTAGCAGATCTATTTGATTAGACAACCACTGAAAAGACGCATAATAAGAACCGATACTATCCAGCAATTCTTTGTTTTTTATATAACGAAGCAATCCTGCAGTCTTAAGCTGATCAAAAGACTTTGAGTTGGTATAGTAATACCCAAGATTGGCAGTAACAATTCTGGCAGCAAAATAAATATCAGTGGTATTTGTAATATCCGAGTGTAATAACTCCACCAGTGAGTCGGCCATCTTTGCTCCATAACTGTTGCGGTCTGTTACTGAATCAAAAAGGATAATATCTGATTGCAGGTCGGATAACATAGAGTTCAACTGTGTCTTCACTTCTTTTTTGTGAAGAATCGTTTCCCTGGTGTTCTCCGCATAAAACCCCAATGAAACAGCGAGGAACAACATTAAAAACTCCCAGAAATAGTGGGTCCATTTTCTTCGGGCGGTGTGTGCATGGTGGTGTACTTCCATATCCGTTTGATTAGATTCTTTGTGATGACCAGCAGTTGCCAGGTCGTATGCCGGGTTAACCGCCTGTACTGGTAATACAGGCAGTGCTGTCGTTTCCTGTTGTTCTTTATTTGGTTTTTGTTTTTTATTCTTCTTCCCCATATTTTCTTTTTTTCATAGGCTGCCACTTTTTATAGGTAGCACTTCGCCATAGCCATTCCACTGGTCCGTAATTAAAATATTGCAGCCAGAGGGTACTCAGGACGACCTGGCCAATAAAAACCAACAGGCCGAAACAGGTATAATAAACAGGCCCCACTTCTTTCACCAGGCCAAAGCCAGCACCAAAGAATACGACGGTGCCGATGACAGAATGAAGAATATAATTACTGAAGGCCATTTTGCCGGCCGGCTGCAGCAGGACCACTAGTTTTTTACCAATACCAGTCTTAGCCAATAAAAAGAAAAGTGATACGTAGGCTAAGGCAAGTGGTGCCACACCCAATGCATATACTATTGTTCTGTACAGGCCTTCTGTTTTCAGTTCGTAATAACCACCGCTTTCCATATAGCGGGATAACATATAGTTGCAGGGCAGCCCGGCCAGCAAGCCAATCACTGCAATGGTCAGCAGTAGTTTAGTATTGGCAATGATCTGTTTGTAACGTTCATCTTTGCCCAGTAAATAACCGAGGATGAACATACCAAGTACCTTGAATATGCGGCTTTGGAAAAACAAGTCGGCAAAACGATAACACACACCGGATAACAAAGCTTTTAACTGGTCGAGGTACGTACCATGTTTCAGCTTTTCTAAAAAACTTTCAAAAGAAGTGATGCCAGAAACGGTTTCATCGATCTTTCCACCGGCTTCATACAAAAGACCCGTAGGTGCCATCATCCATTCAAATTTCATTTTCAGGTAATAGAGCAGGATGGGTAGCAGCAGGAAAAGAATAGCGGTGATCAGTAATTTTTTATCACTCCATTTCCTGATCCACAGGAAAACAAATCCCACTAATGCATAGAACGCCACAATATCACCTGTCCATAACAATAATAAATGAGCAAGGCCCAGCAGGAACATAAAACTGAGCCGGCGGCGCATAAAAGACACCGGGGTCAATCCTTTCAATTCACTTCTTTTTAATTGAAGGGCCATACCCCAGCCAAACAATAAGCTGAAGATGGAATAGAACTTACCTTCTATAAACACATGTTCCCAGAACTGGAAGGTATGATCCCAGGGATGAAAATAAGGACCGGAATTATTGGGAGAATACTCATAAAACGCAAAGCCTACACCGAGGTTGGCGATAAAAATCCCGAGGATAGCGAATCCCCGCAGGGCATCCATCAGGTTGATCCGTTCAGTTACCTGGACGGGTGCTAAAGCTTGCATGTCGTTGGTTTTGGTGGTAAAGGGATGGTCTGAGCGGGAACGGAAGGCTTCTAAATATAGTGATACTGAGGCGCCGGAGCAAAAAACCCGGCAGAAAATCATGAAGATTAGTGAGTAAAGTCACCGTGGGCAGAAATGCTGACGGTTAGTTTTACAACCATGATGAGCAAGTGGAAGAGAATGGTCCTGGTTTGTGTGACCTGTATAGCGATGGTGGCCGGGATCGTGTGGCTGGTAAAATGGTTAGATAAACGATAAACCCAACATATGAAACAAAACATGGGCGGAGCGGACCGCATTATCCGCATCTTACTGGCAGCTGTATTAGCTTATCTCTATTTCAGCGGTACTGTAACCGGTACACTTGGATTAGTATTAGTGGTACTGGGCGGGGTCTTCCTGCTGACCAGCTTTGTGGGTTTCTGCCCTTTGTACACTTTAGTTGGATTAAATACCTGCCCCCGGAAAGAGGGACCTAAATAAGAACTTATTCTGCCATCTCTATGGCAGATGTCGTTGGTTGGTGATAAAACAAAAGCGGGACTATGGTTATAGCCCCGCTTTCTTGTTGTTGTTCGTTACTATGGCTAACAAAACCTGTAATTAAAAGGCCTGTAACTTTTTTACCACCTCTTTATGTTGCCGCAGCATTGTCAGGCCATCCCGCCAGGCCATATGCGGAAAGCCACGCTGATGATTTTTTATACTGATCTCCCATAACAACCGGTAATGACGGAGTATTTCTTTCCAGGCAAAAAAAATGGAATGGGCAGGATCATAAATATGGGTGGGCTCACTGCCCGCACCATTCAGTTCGATGATGCAGAAATTCTTTCCCTGTTTCAGTTCTTCGAGTGTATTATATTTTATATCCAGCCGGCCATAATAAAATTCCGGCACCTGCCGGCACAACTGATCAATGAATGTTACGAGCTGCGCATCGGCATAGGCTGAGCTGTCGGTAAACTTAGCTCCTCTTGCATGATTGCCGTAAGGCACAAGATCTTTGATCTCTCCACGGCCGGGTATCTCAGCAAGACCTTTTCCATATATTTTTCGCAGTGCCGGAATCTGAAACTGGTAGCGGGGATCTTTATGAAGTAATTCTTCAATGGAACTGCTTCCATCGCCGGTGATGCTGAGTAATTCTTTGTGTACAATACCGGAGATACCGCCTGTTGTTTCACCAGGCATGCGGTAATAAAAAATCCCCATTTCATTAGGTAAACTGATATACTCCTGTATCAAAAAATCGAGTTGGATCTTTGTTAAATAACTGCTGAGATCTTGCTCATTGTCCAGCCGGGAAACAGCCAGCCCTTTCATTCCAATATCCGGTTTGGCAATGCAGGGGAAACCGATACCGGTTTCTTTCATTTTTCCCAGTATATAACTGCTATCGCTGTGCTGCGGGAACAATAATGTTTTTGGAATAGCAAAGGCGGGGATGCTGTCATAGATCTCCTTTTTTGACTCCAGCAAAAAACCTGCATTCTTTATAAGTGGGTTGGCGGGTAAAAAGAAGAACCAGGTTCTTGCTTTAGCTGCATAATAGAGCCAGGCAAAATACATGGGAAAGTACACGATGCCAAAGGGCCAGTATTCCCAATGAGCCAGTTTATGCAGAAACAGGTTGAACTTACTCACGGATCGTTATTCTTTTTTGTAGCTGAATCAATTGCTCCTGTTGCTGCCTGCTGGTAAGATCATGGTACATAAAAATCAGTTGATCTTTCTGCACAACAGCCTGTGTTATACTTTGGGTTTGTATGCCGTTACTCCGGTTAATGATGAACCCATTTTGATCATCACCATGGTTATCGGTGTGAAAATTACGGATAAGTTCCGCATTCAGCTGCGGGTGTGCGGCTGTAAAGTCCCGGAAGAGCTTTTCTCTATTGTTCATCGCTGCAGCATCATATAACGTGGCAGATGACCAGATATGATTTTTATCCGTTGCCAACTGCTTGCTGTATTTCCGGAGGCCATCCCAGCGAAATTCAACTAACCGGTCATTGCTGAACAAAATGATAGTAAAAGGTTCGATGCGGGTAAGATCATATTGTTCAAAGAATTCATGCACGGACTCTTCAGCTACCATCTCCAGCAACAACAATCCCCGGCTTTTTTGATACGGATAAACCGGGATGTGTTTTTCAAAAGCACCGTTGAGTAATATAGCAATTGTACCAGTTTGAGTAACGGCAAACCAGGTGCCACCGGCATGCGGATCCCGGGGAAAGGTAATATTCTCTCCTTTCCGGGTTATGGTTTGGGGCATGGCCGCAGCAGGCCGCAATTTATTTTCATCCCTGTTGGATGTAAAATATTTCTCCCTTCCCTGTACGATATAACTTACTGTGCACATTGTTGCCGGTATTGAATAGTGGAAGGAGCCACCCCAAATTGACCGGGAACGGAATGGATCTGCAGGGTCAGCAATCCCACTTTGATCAATGCCTGGTGGTGGATACAATGCTCCAGGTTATAATATACTTCCCGGAAATAATTGGACCTGATGAACAGCGGTGATTGATTCAGTTCATACTGTATGGTTATGTCCTTATCGGGTTGTTCCAGCTTTGAACTGATATGCAGCAGTGCATCAATCGCTGCCGCAGATTCAGTTTCCAGCAACTGGTCTCTTTTACGGTTATCATAATTGACTACTCCTGCCTCATACCCGCTGAGCAGGCATTGATATAATTCAATGATATGCCTCGTATGCTGGCCAATGCTGGCCCCGCTGAGTGATTCTACCGGGAAGAGATAAGCGTTATTATCCGGCAGATTTCGCAGCACATTTATTAATTCACCGAGGGTGTTTCTTGCTATACTGAACATACGATCAGAATTTTAATTGTAATAACCGGGGAATATCTTTCCTGTGCAGCAGCACCAGTATAGCACAAGCGATAAAAACAATCACTGCATAGCTGAATAAAAGAGCGTCACCGCCAAAATTGATTCCCAGTTTGGTGAGGTGAAAAAAGATAGCACCGCTCATGAGCCCGGCCCCCAGTACTGCACCAGCTAAAGTGGTGCGGGGTATCAATAGAAGGATACTGGCAACCAGTTCCAGTACACCGGTACCGATGCGTCCCCAGGGTTCCATCCCCAGTGCTGTAAATAATTGCACTGATTCTTCCTGTGCTGTGAACTTGAAATAAAGTGTTTGCAGCATAATGATGGCCGCAACCAGGCGGAGCACCCAACTAATGATATTTACTTTGTTCATGATGTGGAGTTGAATAATTTATTATTTGTCTTTAATGAGTGGCCAGTTTGTATCAGCTTTGCTGATATAACCAGCCTGGTCCTTATCCCAGCCGGCTTTTACTTTCAGGTTGTAATTGAAATAGAGTTTACCATTCACAATAGCCCAGGCATTGGGTTGTGTGGGTGCTTTATAGCCGCCGGCAGTACCATAGGCACAGTAGCCGCCATATTGCGGCGCATATTTTTCCGGGTTTTGCCGGAACAGTTCCAGGTTAGCGGGGGAAGAAAATAACCAGCTGCTGTTGCTCCAATGAAAGGATAAACTGTCATTGCCTTTTACGGGTTGGCCCACATTGTAATAAGCAACCACATCATACCCGTGTATTGCTTTTCCTTCGGTTTGGAAAATGGCCGGTTGCTGACCATATACAGCCATGCTGCTGGTAATAAGTGTAAAGACAGCCAGTAGTATTTTTTGCATTTGTTATGCTGTTTATTATTTAATGAAATAAATTTTTCCAGTTACTATCCGCTTTTACTTTCAGGTTATTCTCATCCTTGTTCCAGCTTTTGAGTGTATTATTGAAAAATGAATTGTAAAAGAGGTAGAGCTTTCCGTTGATGATCTTAAAAGTTTCAGGATCGATCTCTACTTTTTCACCCTTGGCTCCCATAGCATAAGCACACCAGCCACCATATTGCGGCTCATAAGCGGTATAATTTTTTTTGAAGAGCTCTTTGTTTTCTGCTGTGGAGAAATAATAGGTGATACCATCGGCCAGTACCGCCATTTCTTTTTTACCCTTTACGGCTTTGCCTTGCGTAAAATAACTCACAGGATCATATCCCTGGATGGCGACTTTATTTTTCTCCAGATTGAATTGTTGACTGCGTAAAGCAGCGGCCTGTGAAAATGCAGTTGCCTGCAGGGTGATCATTACTATTATGGCTGTCAGAAGCTTTATCATGTTTTTTAGTTTATAGACGTATACCTGTTTAAATCCTTACACGGTTTTTAAAATCCAAAAAGATAATTGACCCCGATGGTCAGCGACCGGGTGAGACCGTCGGGGCGGATATCCCTTACAATAACTGGTGTGGCTACAGAGAAACCAATGGCCCTTGCGGCGGAAAGCTTGTATTGGGCCTGCAGGTTAAGGTTGAGTGTAAGACCGGATGAACCCCTGAGATCCTGCCGTTTTCCGAAAATATCTTCATAACTGTCTTCTCCAAGGTGATAAATGGCCAGTGCATTGGGCCGGAACAACCATTTTTTATTCGTACTGTTCAGGATATAACCCAGCCGCAACAGGGCATCAGGTTTTCGTTTGAAGTTATTCGTGGTTTCAAAACGGGTATCGGTAGCAAAGTCTTTGATAAATGTATTCTTATTACTGTTGATCACCGGTACCTGAAAAGCGGCATTGATATCAATTTTCTGATTGAGCACCCAGGCAGTGCCGAGCAACAGGTCATAGGTTCCCAGGCTGGTTTGATAAGCCATCGGCAGCGGTTGTCCTTTTATTTTATCATTGGCACTGGTCATAGGAATTTTTATACCGGCTAAAAGATTTATTTCTTTTTTGTTTTGCCGGGGCAGGGCATAATTGACCGTGGAATACCAGTCGCCGGCATTAAAAATATTTCCCAGTGAACCGGTGATATAAGAAGCCGTCACTTTCGTATCCCAGGAAAACCGTTGGCCGAATTTCCTGCTGTATAATATTGAAGGAGTCAACAGTTTTGTATTTCCATCTCCCAGACCGAATGTAATATCGGCGGTAATGGTGTTGCGCAATGATTGATCACCTTTTGTTGTTTGTTGCTGGTGATACTGCAGAGTGCAAAACCCGGCATCGCTGCATCCCTGGGCTGTGATTTTGCTGATCAGTAATAATGTAAAGCAGCTTAACAGGAGTAGTTGTTTCATTATTTATGGTTTTAGTTCTGCAATACCAAAAAGATGGTTGAATTGCTGACAGTGGATCAATGCATATTTATAAACAGAAAAATCGGGCTGACCCGGTATTATATACAATTGTTGCCCTGATATGGATTGCAAGGCTCCGAGATTGATGAAGTTAGCAGGCGGGTATTCCTTGCCCAGGTACACTTTCAGATCCGGGCCATTGCTGACACGAAAACTGTCTAAAGCCAGTTGGTACTTGCCATTTGTGAGATAAATTTTTGCAGATCCGGCAATCGTAATACCGGCGGTGGGTTGAAAAGTGCCGCTGTATTTTAGTACAGCAGTACTGTCAGGCGTTTCATTCAGCGGAATGCTGGCTGTGTTTTGTTTGGTACAGGATAAAAGCAGCAGGGAAAACAAGGCGGAGGAAAAAAGAAGCACCCTGGAATACAGGGCAGAAAATGTCTTTATACTCATACCAGGCAGGTTTGATGATAACGATATAGTCGTGCAGGCTGAGCAAACCTTACAGGAGCTATGTTAAGAAAATGATAAGGAAAACCGGTCAGTTGGCGGAATCCAGTTCTTGTTGAATTTTTTTCCGGGTTTCTTCGGATAAAGAATGAACAGGCTGGTCATGCAGCATCTCATCGCAATGATGCAAGGAGTGATCGATAAAATCGGATTGTTTGACGAATCGTTTACAGGGATCACAAAAAAGCAGGTGAATAAATAAACTGGCCCGTTCAGCAATGGATAGCCGCTGTTCCTTTTTTTTAAGAACGAGCAGTGTTGCCTGCTTACAGTTATATATACTATTCCTGATCCGTGAAAAAGCCATATGTTCTGTTATTAAGCGCTAAACCAGTTTTTTTCAAGGCAGCTGCGCATCAGCAGTTTGGCCCGGTGGATGATGACCCAGTAATTGGACGAAGAAATATTGAATTCCTTACAGATTTCATCCGCATTTTCCTGGTCAACAAACCGGGCCAGGAAAACGGGTACCAGTTTGGGAGGCATTTTTTGAATACAATACTGGAGGATTTGGTAGAATTCACGTTTGTTTACCGGGTTGTCGGCATTCCCGGTATCCCATTCTTTGGGTGCTGTTGCCGGGCTCCAGTGCCCGGCCTGGTCGCCGGTAGTAAAAAAGGAGGTATGAAAACTTTCTTCGGTATCTGCCAGGTAATCACCGGTGTTTTTCAGCACATCTTTTTTCCGGTAATGATCAACGATCTTATTTTTCAGGATAGTGGCCAGCCATGTTTTTTCTGAACTGTTCCCTTTAAAACCTTCCCGGGCTTTAAAAGCAGAAAGAAAAGTATCCTGCACCAGGTCTTCCGCTAATTCCTTGTTCCCGGTTTTCAGCAGGGCCAGGGAATACAGGTAATCACCATATAGACCGATCCAGTCAGCAGGTTGAAGGGTATTGCTCATCGGGGGTATTAATAAAATAATTGCTGGGCATAAAACTACGGAACTTGTGTTTTATCGGATTAAGCCTGAACTAGCCGGGTGTAGCCTGCTTGAGCAGCTTAAATTTTATAGGTACGGTAAAACCCATAAATTGTCTTGAATAGGAATGATAGCCCGAAACAAATGAATATTTTGTAAAAACAGGATTGTAAAAGAGATAAGGTTCTAAATAAATAGTACCGGAAATTTTTATTGTTTTTCCGATTTTGAATTTAGCTCCCCACAACAGGCGCTTATCAAAATAATCTGATGAAAGAGGTATTGCCGGTGTAAGGGGATCTGACATATAACCCCGGTTGTCCCATCCTAAGAACACATCTGCTGCTGGGCCTGCATGGAAATTGATAATTTTTGAATTGTAGGCAACCATTAGCGGTATTGTCAGGAATTTATGCATTAAGTTGTACCTGATCATAGCGGCATTATTTGGAGGTAGCGGTACAAAAAAAGTGAGACTGTTGTCGGGGGCGGTTCTGTAAATAATCTCTGTCTCAACTTCCATATATCTGTTGATTTTTTTTGATAATGAAACACCTCCGGTCAAACGAATATCTGTATTCCTGGATTTCTCAAGTTGCCCCAATATTCCAATGGAGAAATGCTTTTGTGCATATGTATTGTGGGTAACAGAAAAAAAGGCTAGTAAAAACAAACCCTGGGCCAGGATCTTTATCATTTGAGCCACAGTTTTAAAGTGTAGAAATAAGCTTACCTCTCATCAACAACTACAGCCGGTTAGAAACCGATGATAAAGGTATTAACAAATAGTATATAAGATTCGACCGATATAGAAGCAAACTGAATAGTACAATCAGGTACGGTCTTTTGTAGGGCTAAACCAGTTTGTAAATAAATTCTTCAGTTTCTGCCTGCCGGGCATTAGCAAAACCTTTGTCCGTACCAATTTTTATAAAATGGCAGTTGGTTAATACTTTTTGTGAACCGATATTGTCAAAAGCCACCCTTCCGAAAATGGGTCTCGTGGTTTCATTTTCGAGCAATGCAGTTAGTGCTTTGGTGGCAATGCCTTTGCCCCAAAATTGTTTATCGATCCAATAAGTAATTTCTGCACGGCCTTCCATTTCAAATTTAGAAATGCTTCCGGCTATAATCTCACCTGCCAGTATGGTCTGCATGTTGATAGCCGGATCGTTCACCAGTTTGCTGTATTTCTGCAGGTAGGCTGTTTTGTCAGTGGGGTCTTTTGCGGTGAAAGCAGCTAAATAGTTTGCTTCCTCATCCAGCTGGAACAGGAAGAAAAATTCCAAATCAGGAAGGACGGTCTTCCGTAAGGTAATTTCAGGATACGGTATCATTTACTGGTGTTATTTTTTTCTGTATTTGCCATAAATGCCCAAAAGGATCTTTGAACATTCCCTGCCGGTAACCATATTCGTAATCCGTTGTGGGATTAATTTCTGTTGCACCTGCCCGGATAGCCTGCTGCATCACTTCTTCCACATCCGGAACAAACAAGCCGATCACCGCAGTCACCCCTTTTGCATGGATTGGTTCAAGAGCCCCACGCATGGTTTCATGTACATGAAAAATGGCGCCGTTGATGGCTAATTCAGCAACATGAATACTGCCGTCATCGTTCCGGAAACAAAAATGTTCAACAGCCCCGAAGTTTATATAAAAATCAATAGCAAATGTTCCGTTAGGAATATGCAGTTCGGGAGCAAAACAGGTTGTGTTGGCTGTGTTTGTCATTATGATTGAATGTATTCTCGTAATTCTCTGTCGCCTGATATTGCAGGTAACGTCCGGGTATTTGTGTTTGTGGCAGTATTTGAAAAACGCAAATCCCGGAACCGAAGCCGGATAGAATTAATAATGCTGAAGATAATTACAAAAGCTGAATTGTAAAAGCCAAGCATGGTCGCTGCTGATAGCGAGCAAAACAAACATATATGTGTATTTATTTCACAATTTATTTACTCAGCAACCGCCTTTGCGGGGGACACGTTTATAAATTATTTTACTATCCCGTTCTACATAGTCGGCCGATACTATCGGATAGGCATACTTGGGCGCATGCGATACGTTACGGCTTCTTATAATTATTTTGTCGTTGACTTTCAGGCTCTGCAATTGCTCCAATTGAGACTTTTCCGGCGCAAAGTTGAGAATATAATCGTCAGCATTAATCCTGACCATCACTCCGAAACCTAATCTTGATCCCGGCGGAAGAGAAAGAGAGGTTACAACAGCCTCCATATTGGTAGAATCTGTAAGGTGCTTCCTTATTTTAGCTTCAGCAGCATACACTTTTTGACCTGCGGGAGATGCTTCCCATTCTTTGAACTTTATACCATCAGGGGTAGCCTCCCATTGTTTCCTGGCAGCTTCCCTTTCAGCAGCAGAGATTGGCTTTGGGGTTAATTTTTCAGGCGTTTCATTTTTATATCCGCGATTAGCAATTACTACTCCGCTTACCACAACCAGCAGTAAGATCAGCGCATACATAACTTTTTTCATATTTTTTGCAGGTTTAATTAACATAGATCTGTCTCCTGGTGAATAAGGTACGTTTAAGGTATTACTTTTATTTTGCTTCTGCTACCTGGCCTGTTTACTAATGAAGAACCAGGTCTGCTTGTCAATGCCTTAGCATCCTCCCGCACTGGGTATGGCATAGATCACATTACCTGACCCATATAAATGGAAGACCTTTCCTTCAATGGAAGGAAGAACCAGTTTCCATGTTTTACCCTTATCTGCTGATCCGAAAATGCCTTTCGGATGACCACAGTAGAAGTATTCACCTACCTGGATAATGGAAGTTATAAAGGCTTGCTCCGGAAGCTCGGTACCAACAGCATACTGAACTGAGCCAAAACTTCCCTGCACCGAAAAGCTGGCATTAAAGGGCCGCCCTCTTGAGTCCTTAACGTCTTGCGTCTGAAGACCGGCATCAATGGGCTGCCAGGTTTTACCACCGTCATATGAAGTACGAATCCTCCTGGTATTCGACTGTGTATTGAATGTAATAGCAGCGAATCCACCTTTGATAGGTGCTATATTGATGCCCACACCGCCCTCACTGAGTACCGTCTCCCAGGTTTCGCCATCATCGGCCGATCTTATGATCCCATGGATGCTGTTCGCCATCAGCACACCGTTTGACGCTGCCAGTTTCCATACGCCACGGGTAACTTCATTCCAGTTTTTCCCCTTGTCAGTGGATCTATAAAGGCCGCGGCCGCGGTCGCAAACGATGAACACAGTGCCTCCGGCAGTTTCAAAAACGTCGATGATCCCTTTCATCTGAAAATTTTCGTAAACAGGCGACCATTCATCCGATCCGTTTATTTTTTGCCTGAACTGACCCTGGTGGTAATCGTATGCAAACATCCCGGACTTACCAGGGGCAATGTTACTATGGTTGTCAGGGAAGATCTCTTTCTCCCAAAAAGGCACCTTGTTGTTGGGGTTATTGTGATAGATATAGTTGCCGCTACGTAAATAGAACCCACCATCATTTACAAAGAGACTACCCTCCAGCTTATCCCCGGGCAGTCCTTCGCTGATGTCCTGCCAGGTTTGTCCGCCATCCGCAGATTTAAAAACCATGTTTGCAGTTCCAGCCTTATCTCTTTTTTGTTTTTGCTGACTACCCGGTAGCGGAGATGGCTGTGGTGACTCCGGCGCCTGTTTACAGGAAAGGAATTGAAAAAGAAACAAAACAGCAAGGTTGCAGATGATCTTCATGACATTGATTGATGGGGTGAAACAATAAAGTAAATATATTTCAGCGTCAACTAGCGGCAGGCTTTTTACCAGTAAAGAGTTGTAAAAGATGCGTAAAAGCTTGTAAAACCACCGAAAACCTGGGTTTAAAGGATAATTTTGCTGCCATGAAGCCATTTATTCTGTTCGGATCTTCCATGCTGGTAATTGTTATTTTGATTGCTGCTGTTGCATTTAGCAATAAAAAGAATGAGATCCCGGAGAAGCATGTAGAGGTTGTACTAAGGGATATAGGGCACCAGCTGTTGCTTTCAGCCAACGATTCCTCCTCCCGGGTGCTGCCGGTTAAGAAATTAAATTCAACTACCTACCAGGTCTCCTTTCAGAAGAACGTTGGTTTTATTTCCGATACACTCATCAATATAGTGCAGCGAACCTTTCAAAAAAATGTGCTGGCAAAGGATTATATCGTGAATTTGAGGAATTGTGAACAAAAAGAAACCGTCCTGGCATTTGAAATAAATGGTAAAACAGGCGATTTAACACCCTGCAGGGGTCGTAAGCTGGAGCTGGGTTGTTATGTTATTGAATTTGATCTTTTGAAGGAAACTACCTTTAATTTCCTTTGGTTGTTGCTGTTGCTTATTCCACTGGGCTTTGCCGGCTTTTATATGAAAGATCAATTTCGGAAAAAAGAAGCGGCAGCATCGATCTCCGATACGACTGAGTATATACAAGTGGGAAACTTTCAATTTTATACAGGGAATAATATGCTTAAAAGCGGGCATACAATGATTACCCTTTCGGAAAAGGAAACAAAAGCACTGAAAATATTTGTTGAAAACATCAACCAGGTCGTGGAAAGGGAAAAACTGATGAAAGAGATCTGGGAAGAGGAGGGCATCGTGGTGATCAGCAGGAATGTGGATGTACTGGTATCCAAATTACGTAAGAAATTAAGTGCTGATAACTCCTGTAAATTTATAAACGTACACGGCAGGGGTTACAAATTCATTATTGAGCAGCAGCCGGTTTAAAACCCGGTAACGTGTAAAATGAAATTATTAGATCAGTGTTACAATATGCCCGACCGGCTGACCTTAATCAAAAATATCATATCTACCATTATAGGCATATCTTTGTTTACTTATATTTTGGTTGTCCGGTTGCCGCTGCTGAAAGGGCAACATGGAAAAACGGGAAGACAATACCCTACAGCCATAAGTAAATAATTTCACTAACCTTAAATTTAATTGTATGGCAAAAAAGACAGCTGAACCCAGGAAGAATAAGCCCACTAAAAAGAAAAGCTCAGCACAAAAGAAAGCGAATCCAAAGAAAAAACTACGCTAAGATCAAAACGCAGAGAGCCCGGTTCACAGCCGGGCTTCTTATATAAAGTAACTCACAAATAGTGATGAACATCGCATTTCTTTCTGTAATTCTTCCGTGAGTTGAGAATATATGCTGTCGCTCATCTGTGTTTGGTCAGTCCGATATGTAGCTGATAGTGGTATTAAGATGAGGATTTATTCGTCGCCCCGCCATATTGCCAAACCGAATGTTGTGGGGTCGTTTTTATTGTATCCAACCTAAAGTCTCTCTTTGAAAACCAAATGCATTGTCAAACTTTGGTGCAATTACAACTTTTCCTGTCCTGTCAATGAAGCCAAATTTATTTCCAATTTTTACAGGTGCTAATCCATATTCAAAATAATTTGCTTCGTTGTAGATTGGTTTTAATATAAACTTTCCTGTTGTATCAATGTAGCCATACTTTGTCACCTTTCCTGTTTTTACGCCAACTATTGCAAGACCCTCGTGAAAGTCTTTCACGTCAAAATATTTTGCTTCAATTACTGTTTTTCCTGTCCTGTCAATAAATCCCCACTTATTATTGATTTCAACGGCTGCATAGCCTTCATTAAAGCTTCTAATAAATCCGAAAGTTCTGTCAAAAACGAATTTCCCAGTCGTGTCAATAAATCCAGATTTAACGCCTTTTTCGTCACTACTAATTTGAACGGCTGCATAGCCTTCTGAAAAACTTTCAACCCCATTATATTTTGGCTCTAAAATAATATCACCATTTCTTTTTATCATTCCTGTTCCGCCTTCTTGTTTGTGAAATACTGAATACCCATTTTCAAAATACAGTGCTCCATAGTCCACACCTTTTGGCTCAAGCACAATTTTTCCTAAAGTGTCAATAAGAAAAATTTTATCACCTTTTTTTGCTGTTGCAATTCCGTCAATAAAATAAGCAATGTAATCATAGACAGCGGGGATAATCATTTCTCCTTTTGAATTTATACAGCCAGCTTTGCCTTCATAAATCTTTTCTGAGTCTTGGGCGTCAATAACAGTGATTAAGCTGTTAATAAAAAAAGGATAGTTAGGGTAAGTAGAGAATGGTCTTGTCCAATAGTATTTGAAAGGTGTTATCAATTTACCTGTAGTGTCAACCAAACCGATTTTATTGTCCTTTATTACTGGAGCAGCACTTTCAAATCCAAAAACTCCTGCATAGTCATAGATAGGTTCTACCACAAACTTTCCTGACTTGTTGATAATACCCCATTTGTTGCCTATCGCAACAGGAGCATAGCCCAAAACAAAGCACTGAACTGCGTCAAACTTGTTAGGGATAATTTGTTTATTTGAAAAGTCGGTAAACCCAAACTTTTTATTTTTATATGAAACCGCAAGTTTGTCGCCAAAACAAAGCTCCCTGTAAGAGCCAACTCCATATTCTTGGTTCAAAATAAATTGCCCCTGTCTGTCAATGATTCGCCACGCCTTGTTATAATAAACTTGAGCAAACTCTATTGTTGAGGTGTCTTGGGAATAAGAAGCAAGAGTCCAAAATGTCAGTATGATAATTAGGGAGTGTCTCATAAAATGCCGCTGCTGATTGAAAATATTTTTCTGAAGTTAAAAACTAATGTTCAATAATGTTTGTCCAGCCCGGACCAATGACTGTCCTTGCAATGACCCGTCCTGAAAAAAGTTTACACTTGTGGTTGATAATTCTGCTGTTGACGGTAGTAAAAGTCAACATGTTGTTATACATAAATAAATCTGTCAGCTATAAGAACCAACGCAACTAATATTATTACTAATAAGTATTTGTCAAAAAAATAAAGCAAAAGCCCCGCTACACTTGCAATAGCAGAAACAATAGCATGAAAAATGAACTGTTTATTTATATCCCAAATCGTACTCTCTGGTATTAACGGACTAATAAGCTGATAACGAGTTTGGTAAACTGTTGCTAATTGCCCTACAACATTAAGTAACAAAATAGTCAAAGCTATTTTAGCACCTGTCTTTAAACGGTTATTTTTTTTGCTCTCCATTTAGTTTACATTCTATAAGTTGTCGGTAATATGGTCAATCAAACGTATAAAAACAGTTTTGTCAACGAGGTTATTTAGCCTTGAAGAAATAATTATGTTCTTATCAGAGCTTAATAGGTCAATTTTGAGTTTAGCTAAATCATTTTTCAAAAGTTCTTTATCAACATGGCTTGCTGCGCCTTTTATGTCATCGGGATAAAATCTGAAAGCGTCTAAACCACAACAATCGGGAACACAAAAAATTTGAAGAAAAGTCCAGAAGTCATCATGTTTTGTAATGATATAATCAATCTCAAACAAGTCATTACTTGAAGTGTCAAACTCAACCCAATGAATTCGCTCGGTCTCACCAATATGAATGTCACTTTTGTTTTCGTCTGCCATGTCGAATGTAGGGTTGTCGATTTATTGCCACCAACGAGCAGATATTGTCGATGGTGGGGAATTTTATGTTCGTCCGCCGGAACTGCTGCCTGGCTTTTTGATAAAATTAAATATTAAGAACTAAAGCCGGGCTTTATTTGCCGAGCTCCGAACGATAGTACAGCAGAATTACCGCTGCTGATTGCTCCAATTTCCAGCCTCACTATTGGCAGCAGTTTATTTTGCATAGAGGTTTCCATAATCTTTTATTGTCGAAAGGGTTTCTTTTAATGCTGAAAAATTTAAAAAGCTGTTTAAAGAGTTTGCATAGTTTGTTTCTTCCCCGTGTAGTATTGTGTTTCTGTTTTCTTTAAATCTTCTGCACAAAAAACCGAGTCTTTCATTTAAACTAACAAATATTGAATTTTGAGTTTGGCTTTTGTTCATGGAATAATTTCCAGTAATCAAGCCATATTGAATGCCAGTTATTTTTAAATCTTTTTTCCACGGAATATTTTTAAGAAAACTTTCTAGTGATGCGTACTTTCTCTTGTCCAACGGGTTCACTGTAAGTCCCTGCTTTTCCTTTAAATAAATTCCTAAAGACCTAACTAAGCCTTCGTTTGTTGTAATCAATAACAAATTACTTGCTTTTACATGCTTGCTTCTAAAACAGGCTAACGCTTCGTGAATGGAATCGAGATGCGGAGACACACAATCATTAGATTTAAGGTCTTGTAATAGTGTCTCAAGTTCTGAAATTCTTTTGGGCAAATACTTTTCCAATTTAGTAAAATCGAAATCGCCAATGGAAATGTCAGTTGAGTCGCTAAGTGTCAAATCTGTAACCCAGTGTAAGTCGGTTTCAACTGCACCATGATAGGAATTAATCATTAATAAGACTATGTCTGGCATAAATGGAATTTGGTACTTGTCCCCTAATTTTTCTTCACTTTTACAATAATCTTCTATTTTTTCTTTGTTTAGTTCACCTAATAGCTCCTCCATGTAGTCGCCCAAATTTGTCATACATAACTTAACCCACTCCCTTTTCCATTTTGGTAATTTGCTTGCATCTATACCAATTTTCTCAACATGAATATTAAAAGTACGAAAGGCATGGGCAAAAGTTTTCTTAATCTCATTTTCTCTTATTCTGCAACTATTGTAAAATTCGGTGTCAGGTGAATCAAGAAACAATTCGACTTTGGGCTTTTCAAAAAGGTCACCTAATGTTATCATTAATTTTTATTATGAAGGAGTGTTTCAAATTGCTGCCAACGTGTGTATTTGCTAAACTACGAACTGTTTTATTTGATAAGCTTAAAAAATTGTCGATATGATTGTCAGTAGCTTAGGCCAGTTTATGCAAGAGTTTAAGAAGTTAAATCGGGTTGCAGCAATACCCGTTTGTAAACGCTCAGCAATGTTTGCACATGGCTTCGCTCCGAATAATCTCCTCACTCTTCCTTCCCACCCTTCTCTCCCACAAACCAATGCTCTTTGTTTTTAAACAATACATTGAAGGTGGTGAGGGAGCCATAGCAACGGGTGATATATTGCTGCAGGTTCACTTTTTCTTCATCATTCAGTTTTTTATGACTGTTGATATTTTGTTCCAGCACCCGCAGCCGGTCCCGCAACATCACGATCTTGTGAAAGAAATCATCAATTGGAATTTCTTTTGGCTTCAGGCTTTTATCGGCAGGTTGTATCAATAAAGTACCGTTGTGCCATTTTTCACCCAGCGGTACCGTTTCAGAAAGTCCGCCCCAGAGCCGTAGTATCTTCAGTAATGATCTTTCTACTTCTGAATGAGTTTCTATTTCCGCCGTTACATGCTCGGCGATGATCTCATCTAATTGTGTATCGGTCTTGTCAATTTCTTTAATCCCGTGGTTGATAAAAGAAATTAGATAGGCGGCATACTTAATACCTACAATAACGCCGGGGCCATATAAAGTGTGTTGCAAACGTGTGCCGATGCCAAGAGTTGTTTGTTCCATGTCTATTTTACTTTTATAAATTCATAAGGGGTGAACTCTACAAAGTCTGCCACTTTCATGGTCACGGATTTCACTTTTCCATTCTCAATGGTAAAAGGCCATACTTTGCGGCCATACAATGGATCATTGAAAGTTGCTAAGAAACGACTGCCACCCAGGGCTTCCAGGTCTGCATAACGTCCTTTATGATGTTCAAAACTGGCTTTCAGTTTTCCATTCTCCAGTGTTATGGTCATTTTGCCGTAAATAGCATGCAGGTAAGTTCCTGCAAAAGCGGATAAAGGCAGGTCTGTTTTGGGGTTGCCGCTGATCGTATCTTTTTTCAGGGCCAGTTGCCTCATCATTTCTTTTTCATTGTTCCGGTGCCCCTGCAGGTACACCTGGCTGTAGTTGCGGTAAGGAAGTTCAAAATACGCATCCATGATCTCCCATTTCAACGCTTCATAAAAATTATTGGCATCGGTGTTTGTTAACACGATGATGCCTAATTTTTCTTCGGGTATCAATGTTACACTGGTTACAAAACCATTCACACCACCGGTATGCGATACGATCTTTCTGCCGGCATATTCTTCAAGGAACCAACCCAGCCCATATAAATTGAAATGGCCTTTATTAAAGATGGTTCCGCCATTGCCGAGTATAGAATGCGGCAACCAGGTTTGCGCAATAGCTGCAGCGGGTATCACTTGTTTACCATCATACTTTCCTTTATCCAACTGTGCCATCACCCAATGGCTCAGGTCGTTTGCAGAAGAGGAAATACTTCCGGCAGGCGCCAGGTTATCGATATTGCCATAGGGTATCTTTTTCAGTTCGCCCAGCACAACGGTATGTGCCAAAGCCCTGTTGGAGGAGGAAGTGATTTCTTTGGACAAAGCCAGTGTATGGTTCATACCCAGCGGCTGAAATATTTTTTCCGTTACATAGGCAGCCCATGTTTTACCAGTCACTTTGGGAATGATCTCTCCGGCTGTAAGAAAAGCAGAATTGGTATAACCCCATTTACTGCGGAAGCTATAGAGTGGTTTTAATTTTCCCATCTTCTCTCTTACTTCTGCTACGGTAAGATCAGAATCGAAATACATAAAATCACCCTGGAAGGTTTCAAATCCCAGGCGGTGACAAAGCAGGTCTCTTATATTCGTTTCTTTGGCCACCCAGGGATCGTAGAGTTTAAAATCGGGTAACCATTTTTGTACTTTATCATCCAGTGATACTTGTTTCTCTGCATCCAGTATGGCAAGGGCCGTACCGGTAAATGCTTTACTGTTGCTGCCGATCATGAATAAAGTATTTTCATCTACTTTGTCAGCAGTGCCGGTTTCTTTTACACCGTATCCTTTTATCAATACGACTTTGCCATCTTTTACCACGCAAACCGATACACCGGGGATCTGCCATTCTTTTAAGGCGGTGTTCACGTAGTTATCAAGACTGTCTTTTACAAAGGATGGTACTGTTTCTTTTTGTGCAATGCCATTCTTTACAATAACTGACAGTAATAGCAACAGCAGAAGACGCTTCATAGCTAAAAATTAAATGGTGAACAAAATTGAAATGAAAATTACCGTTCTTTTTTTGTTTGCCGAACGGAATTGCAGGAACTTATTCCTCTATTTCTTCCGGCCGCAGGAACTGCATCGGCGGCAAGCCTCTTTTGAAACGGGCATGCGCCGTTTTAATGTATTGCTGAAAATCATAATCACCGGTAGACATGGTGAATTCATAAGAAGGACGGAAGACCAGCAT
>CADEDV010000019.1:11633-46511 GCA_902826165.1 uncultured Bacteroidota bacterium | reverse complement strand
TTGAAAATTTTAGCATAGTCAAGCCGGTTCTGGGCAGAATCCTGTTTATAATTCCGGGGCCTGATCTTCACTTCTTTTAAGACCGTTACATTTACTTTAAGAGAGATATCAAAGCCAAAGGGATTGGCGATCTTCAACACGGGAAACTTAACAGTGGGTTTGCCAAGATAACTGAACCAGATGGAATCTTTTTCTGCCACTTCTATTTCATATACTCCTTCTGCATTGGTCACGGTTCCTTTACCGGCTGTGGTTAATACCGATACTAACTCAAGGGGATAGTTGCGGGTGCTGTCATACACGGTTCCTTTGATCTTATATTGTGCGGATGCAGACTTTGAAGCCAGCAAAACAATAAACAGGAATGGTATAATTATACGATAGCGGTGCAACAGGTTTATATTGATTGGCAAGTAACGAAAGAAAATGCAAAAGCTAATCTAAAATGGGCCATTGCTCTCAATTAACCGTTCAATGATCCTTGGATAGTGTTCATGTTCCAGTTTATGGATGCGCTGTGCCAGTGATTCAGCCGTTTCGTGTTGCAGTAAAGGGCATTTGGCCTGGAATATGATCTGGCCATGGTCGTAGACCTCATCCACGTAATGAATACTGATGCCGCTTTCCTTTTCTTTATTATCAATCACCGTCTGGTGAACATGGAGGCCATACATGCCTTTGCCACCATAGCCGGGTAAGAGAGCAGGGTGTATATTAATAATGCGGTGGGGAAATGCTTTGATCAGTGCGGCCGGTATCTTCCAAAGAAAACCGGCGAGGACAATGAGGTCAATTCCATTTTCTTTCAATTCCTCCGCATACCCGTTACCGTTGCTGAACTTTTCTTTCTCTATTAATAATACAGAAATATGTTCTGCGGCGGCGATGGAGAGCACAGCAGCCCCTGGTTTATTACAAACGATCAGCGTTACCCTGGCTTTTTTAGAATAACGGAAATGCTCAATGATCTTTTGCGCATTGGAACCTGCACCGGAAGCGAAGATGGCGATACGGCAGGGTTCTGAAGTTTGAGGTTTGAGATTTGAGGTTGCTGGTGTTACTCCCGACTCCCGACTTCCGACTCCCGACTTCTCTCTTCCAGTCAACCCCATCCGCTTCCCGATCTTCTTTAAATACTTTACAAAGAACCGGAACTGGCCGAAAGGAATGCTGACCAATAAAACAGCCAGGGGCCAGAGCAGGGTAACTACTATTATATATACAATGATCCAGAGCCAATCCTGTTCAATACCCAGCAGGGGCATCAGCCGGCGGCCGGCATACCCGGTGAGGCTGCCACCAATGGCAAAAGTGCAAAGGATCAGGGCCAGCTGAAGGCCATTGACCTTCCATTTTTGTTGTAAGCGATCAAACATGATTAATAAAAGTGGCGGCTTTAAAACAGGTTGCTTATTTAAGCGCTGCAAAAGTCAGGAAAAAACCTCCATAAAACAGCTCAATTTTCACATCTGTTGAACATTCCTGAAAGGTTGACCGATTTATGACAAACAAATTTACCGGCTGCTGGAAAACACTTCTAAATCCCCTGAAATGCAGGCTGGTAGCGGGTTAAAAAAAATTTTCAGCTGTTGTCGTTTTGTTAAGTTCCTGACTTATTTTTGCGGCTGGTTAGAGCTTTTTATCCACATTTTTCAGATTAATTGAGTCTATGATTCTTTGTAAACCAATCGGCCAGAGACTGACTGTACTATTTCTATCCCTTTTTGTTTCCCTACTTAATGTTTCGGCCCAGGACGCAGCAGCAGGTAAGACCTTATTCATGAGTAAGTGTGCCGCCTGCCACAACGTTTTTAAAGATGGAACGGGTCCGGCTTTGATGGGCCTGGAAGAAAGACATAAATGGGCTGACCATAATGAATTGCTGAAATGGATCAATAATCCAGCAGCATACATGGAGGGAGATGCTTATACTCAGGGCCTGAAGGCGAAATATGGTTCTATGATGACAGCCTTTGGTGATATTACATTGAAGGATGTTAGTGATGTAGTTGCTTATGTTAATGATGAAGTGGCTAAAAAAGCTAAAGGCCCGGATGTCACTCCCGGTGCTCCAACTCCCGATTCTTCTAACCAGAACGCCATCATCTTTGGTGTTATCTCCCTGATCCTGGCCATCATTGCCCTCATCCTGATGCAGGTGAACAGCAACCTGAAAAAAATGTCGGATGATGTGGAAGGTATCCTGCGCCCCGAGCCGGTTCCTTTCTATCGTAATAAAGTATATATCGCTATGGCTGCCATCGTGTTCTTTATCGTTGGTGGTTTCTTTGTCACTAAAGGAGCAATTGGTCTCGGACGCCAGACGGATTATCAACCAGAGCAACCTATTTATTATTCGCATAAAGTGCATGCCGGCATCAACCAGATCAACTGTCTGTACTGCCACGGCAGTGCGATGGAAAGCAAACATGCCGCTATTCCTTCGGTGAATGTGTGTATGAACTGCCACAAAGCCATCAATACTTACGAGAAAGGACCGAAACTCTATACAGAAGATGGTAAGGAAATAGATGGTACTGCTGAGATTCAAAAATTATATACCTACGCAGGTTTTGATCCTGCTAATGCTGCGAAATGGGATCCTTCCATGGCCAAACCCATTCAATGGATCAAGATCCACAACCTGCCTGATCATGTTTACTTCAACCACTCTCAACACGTAAAAGCCGGTAATGTACAATGCCAGAGCTGCCATGGTGAGATCACTGCGATGGACGAAGTGAAACAGGTGAACGAACTGAGCATGGGCTGGTGTGTGAACTGTCACCGTCAGACCAAGGTGAACTTTAATTACAGCGACAGCACCGGTAACCAGTTCTACAGCATTTACGAGAAATTCCATAACGATATCAAATCTGGCAAAATGGATAGTGTGACCGTGAAAGATATCGGCGGACTGGAATGTCAGAAATGTCACTATTAAGAGGAGCAAATTTGTCCATCTTGGACAGACCCGGTTTTCAAATTGATTAATTTTCAAATTGACTATAATGAGCCAAAAAAAGTACTGGCAGAGTTTCGGAGAGGTGAATGATCAGGAGAACTTTCAGAAGCAACAGCAGGATGAGTTCAAAGAAGAACTTCCTTTTGAAGGTTTTGACGACAAAGGATTAATTGATGCCAAAGCTCCCCGCAGGGATTTCTTAAAATACCTCGGATTCAGTACGGCTGCTGCTACTTTAGCTGCCAGCTGTAAGATCCCGGTAAAAAAGGCTATTCCTTTTGCCAACAGGCCGGAGAATATCGTTCCGGGTGTGGCTAAATATTATGCTACCACCTATGTGCAGGATGGTGATGTGATCCCGGTAGTGGCCAAAGTAAGAGATGGCCGCCCCATCAAGATAGAAGGGAACGAACTGGCGTTTACCAAAGCTGGTACTTCTGCCCGTGCACAAGCTTCTGTGCTGGACCTGTATGATACACACCGGCTCCGTTTCCCGCAGCGCAAAGTGGGTGATAAATTTGAAGAAACTACGTACGAATTTGTTGATAAAACTATTGGTGAAGGACTTGCTGCCGGTGGAAACATTGTGCTGCTGACCACCACCGTTAACTCTCCTTCTACTTTACAGATCATTACTGAATTTTTAGCTAAATATCCCGGCAGCAAACATGTGCAGGCCGACCCTGTTTCTTACAGTGGTATGCTGTTAGCGAATGAGGCCAGTGGATTTGGCAGAAAAATACCAACCTATCATTTTGATGCGGCGAAAGTGATCGTGAGTTTAGGTGCTGATTTTCTCGGAACCTGGCTCAGCCCGGTTGAGTTTGCCAAAGGTTATTCCGCAGGCCGCAAGATCAACGAGAAGAATCCTTCCATGAGCAAACATTACCAGTTTGAGGGTTACTTAAGTACCACTGGTGCCAATGCTGATGAACGATTTACACACAGGCCTTCTGAAACAGGTGCCGTAGCACTTGCTTTATTAGCCGCATTGGATGGTTCCGTTACAGCTCCTGCTCTTGAAGATGCAAAACTGAAAGCCGGTGTTGCTAAAGTAGCTGCCGACCTGAAAGCACATGCCGGTGAAGCATTGGTAGTGGCGGGCAGCAATGATGCCAATGTTCAGATCATCGTGAATGCGATCAATAATGCGATCGGTGCTTATGGTAAAACGATTGATTGGAGTACCCCGGTTAATTACCGCCAGGGTATCGATAAGGATCTTACTGACCTGGTGGCCCAGATGGAAGCAGGACAAGTGGGTACGCTGATGATCTATGGCGCTAATCCTGCTTATACCTATCACGATGCGGCAAAATTCACTGCTGCACTGAAAAAAGTAAAGACCTCCATTTCTTTCAGCGAAAGAATGGATGAGACTACCAAGCTTTGTGGTTATGTGATCCCTACTCATCATTACCTGGAAAGCTGGGGTGATGCAGAAGCAAAAACAGGCTATACCAGTTTCATTCAGCCTACTATTTATCCTTTATTCAAAACCCGCCCTTATCAAACCTCTTTGTTGAAATGGGCTGGCAACAATACCGACTACGCTGTTTATTATAAAAATTACTGGACCACTAAATTGGGTAGCCTTGATGCTTTTGATAAAGCCTTGCAGGATGGGGTGATGGAAGCTGTTCCACCTGCTCCTGTTGCAGGTTCCTATAGTGGTGCGGCAGTAGCTGCAGCCAGCGCCGCTATAGGTGCTGCTAAAAAAATAAGTGGTGATGAGATCGTGTTGTACCAGAAAGTTTCTATTGGTACAGGAACCGGTGCTACCAATCCCTGGTTACAGGAATTGCCGGATACCATTTCAAAAGCTACCTGGGATAACTATGCAATGATCTCCCTGGCAAAAGCCAATGAACTGGGTATTAAACTCGATGTGGATTACGAATATTACCCGCAAAAACCGGTTATTAAAATCAGTGTGGCAGGAAAGGGTGAAGTTGAATTACCGATCCTGGTTATTCCGGGTATGAATGCAAAGACCATTGCTGTGGCAGTTGGTTATGGCCGTCATGAAGAGTTGGGTAAAACAGCCTTTGGTGCTGGTCAGAATGTGTACCAGTTTGCTTCATTTGATGGCAGCAATGTTAACTACAGCAATGCAGTAGCCATTGCCAGTGCAGGCCGCAAACAAAAAATTGCACAAACACAGATCCATAACAGCTACGAAGACCGAGTGGAAGTGGTACGGGAAACGACACTGGGTGCTTTTAAAAAGAACCCGAATGTGGTGACTGATTACCGCAATGACCTGAAAGAGAAATATGCAAAGAATTCAGGTGACTACCGGAAGGAAGCAACACTGTATGGTGTGCATGACCAGCCGGGCCTGAAATGGGGAATGAATATCGACATGAACGCCTGTTATGGTTGCGGAGCCTGCGTGGTGGCCTGCCATGCAGAGAATAACGTTCCTGTTGTTGGTAAGAGTGAAGTACTGCGTTACCATGATATGCACTGGTTGCGTATCGACCGCTACTTTGTATCTGGTGAAAATCCGGATGACCTGAAAGGGGTGGTGTTCCAGCCGATGATGTGCCAGCACTGTGATAATGCACCTTGTGAGAACGTTTGCCCGGTAGCTGCCACCAACCACAGTGCAGAAGGTTTGAACCAGATGACCTATAACCGTTGTATCGGTACAAGGTATTGCGCTAATAACTGTCCTTTCAAAGTACGTCGTTTCAACTGGTCTGATTATACCGGCGCTGACAGCTTTACGGATAACCAGGACCAGCAACTGGTGGGTAAATTAGACCCGGTTGTATTCCAGATGAATGATGACCTGACAAGAATGGTACTGAATCCTGATGTAACTGTTCGCTCAAGAGGGGTGATCGAAAAATGTTCTTTCTGCGTGCAGAAATTACAAGCTGCTAAACTGGATGCGAAAAAAGATAACCGTCCGCTGAAAGATGGTGAAGCAAAAACAGCCTGTCAAATGGCTTGTTCTGCTGATGCGATCGTATTCGGTAACGTACATGATAAAGAAAGCCAGATCAGCAAAGTGAGGGCGGAGAATACACAGCGCAGTTTCTATGTACTGGAGCAGTTACACGTATTGCCGAATGTAAGCTACCTCACCAAGGTTAGAAATACCGATGAAGAAGCGGCTAACTGGGGCGGACATGGTGAACATGCAGCAGCGGCAACACATGATGCAGCTATTCCTGCCGGCGAAGGCAAGAAAGAGGAAGCTGCACATTGATTATTTGAAAGAACTGAAAGTTGACTAAACAATAAAAGCCCGAATCCGCCGCCTGGCGGATAAAAGCTCAAAGCTCAAGAATATGGCATTACTCAGATACGAATCACAGGTAAGACCACCGCTGGTAGATGGTAACAAGGATTATCACCAGGTAACCGAAGATATTTGCCGCCCGGTTGAAGCAAAACCTTCCCGGCTCTGGTGGATGGGATTTTTGATCTCTGTTGCACTGCTGATCTTCGGTATTGTATCCGTAACCATGGAGGTTATATATGGTACCGGCCAGTGGAACCTGAATAAAACGATCGGATGGGGTTGGGATATCACCAACTTCGTATGGTGGGTGGGTATCGGTCACGCCGGAACCCTGATCTCTGCGATCTTATTATTGTTCCGCCAGGGATGGAGAACGGGTGTGAACCGTGCAGCAGAAGCGATGACCATCTTTGCGGTAATGTGTGCGGGCCAGTTCCCGATCTGGCACATGGGTCGTGTGTGGAATGCGTTCTTTGTTCTTCCTTATGCTAATACAAGAGGTCCTTTGTGGGTGAACTTTAACTCACCATTACTCTGGGACGTATTTGCGATCTCAACATACTTTACCGTTTCTCTTTTATTCTGGTATTCTGGTTTGCTTCCTGACCTTGCAACATTGCGTGACAGGGCAAAAGAAAAATGGAGAAAAGCTTTTTATGGTGTAGCCGCTTTCGGATGGACAGGTTCCACCAAGCACTGGCAACGTCATGAAGCCTTATCGCTGGTATTGGCTGGTTTAAGTACACCACTTGTATTGTCGGTGCACACGATCGTATCCTTTGACTTCGCCACTTCCGTTGTTCCGGGCTGGCATACCACGATCTTCCCGCCTTACTTCGTAGCGGGTGCCATCTTCTCCGGTTTTGCAATGGTGCAAACCCTGTTGCTGGTAACAAGAAAAGTATTAGCCCTTGAAGATTATATTACAATTGAACATATTGAAGTGATGAATAAGGTAATTGTGCTCACGGGCTCTATCGTGGGTATCGCTTACCTCACCGAGTTGTTCATGGCCTGGTATTCACATGTGGATTACGAGTGGTTTGCGTTCAAAGAAAACCGTCTGAGCCTGAGCAGCCCGTATGGCTGGAGCTACTGGCTGATGATGGGATGTAACGTATTATCGCCACAGATCTTCTGGTTCCGCAAAATGAGAAGGAACCTGCTGGTTACTTTCTTCATGTCTATCCTGGTGAATATCGGTATGTGGTTCGAACGTTTTGTGATCATCGTTACTTCTGTTTACCGTGACTACCTGCCATCAGCATGGAGTACCTATTATACACCTACTATCTGGGAAGTTGGTTTCTATATGGGAACATTCGGGTTGTTCTTTACCTGTTATTTCCTGTTCTCTAAATTCTTCCCGGTTATTGCACTGGCAGAGATCAAGCATATCCTGAAAAGAAGCGGGGAGAACTATAAAGAGAAAATGGATGAAGTGGAAGGAGAATCGACAGATGAGTTTGGTAATAAACACGGACACGACCACGGAGCGTAAATGATAATTGTGAAAAGTGGGATTGGGGATTTCGAAATTTTCCAATTCCAAAATTTCAAAATGAAATACAATGGCAGTTAAAAAATTTGTAGTTGGAAACTTTGATGATGAAGCGGTGCTTTTTCCGGCAGTGAAAAAAGTACGCCGGGCCGGGTATAAGATCCATGATGTATTTACGCCGTTCCCGATCCATGGGTTAGATCATGCGATGGGTTTGCGGGATACCAGCCTGCATACGGCCGGTTTCATCTATGGTATTACCGGGACAACCACGGCTGTAAGTTTTATTACCTGGGCACTGACCATTGACTGGCAGCTGAACTTTGGTGGTAAACCTTTCTTCTCCCTGCCTGCGTGGATTCCTATCACGTTTGAGCTGACAGTATTGTTTGCTGCCGTCGGAATGGTGCTTACTTTTTGCTATCTCTGTCAACTGGCACCTTTTGTAAAGAAAGACCACTTCAACCCCCGTTCAACAGATGATACGTTTGTGATGGCACTGGAATGCACGGAGAAAACCAACGAAGCAGAAGCACTCAGCTTTTTACAAAGTTTAGGAGCGAAAGATGTAAAAGTTGATTATAAAGAAACCGGCTGGTGGCTGGGTCGCTATGACAAAGACACTAAGCGTTTCGAGAAAAAAGCAGAAGCAGTTCATTAATTATTAATAAACAGTGATGAAAAAATTTTTGATCATAACAGGATGTGCAGCGATGGTGGTAGCCGCCGTAAGTTGCAGCAATGTGCGCCGCGAGGAAGGGCGGGTCTATATGCCCGATATGTCCTACAGCCGTGCTTACGAAACCTATGCTTCCACCGAGGCATTGGATAAAGCCGGTGTTTTTTACAATGCAAGACCTGTGGAAGGAACAATGGCAAGAGGCGATATGGCGGGTTACCCATATAAGAATGATTCAGCCGGTTATGCGATGTCTGTGAATGTAAAAAGCCCGCTTGACCCTGCTACGGTGGATATGAAGGAAGCAGAACGTTTATACCTGGTGAATTGTGGTATTTGCCACGGCACCAAACTGGATGGTAATGGTCCTTTGTGGAAAGGCGGCGATGGACCTTTTCCTAACGCACCGAGGAACCTGCTGACCGATCCTGTAGTGGCGAATATGGCGGAAGGAACAATGTTCCATTCTTTAACCTATGGCAGGAATACGATGGGAAGCTATGCTTCACAACTGAATACGAAGCAGCGCTGGGAGGTGATAGCTTATGTAAAAATGAAACAAGCACAGGGAAAAACAACTGTTGCCACACCAGCCGCTGCTGATAGTACGAAAGCAACAACAACGACTGGAAAATAACTGAACCTGTTTTTGACGAAACTATAAATGTAAACTGATGTCTATCCGGGAAAATTTTGTAGTACCAAAGCGATACAATACGATAGCAATCTCTCTGATGGTAGTGGGAATTCTTGCCATCGTTGGTTTGTATGTAACCAGTGGATCTAAGGAAAGTGAACATGAGCAGGCCCGTTTCTGGGCATCGCTGCTGCAAAACAGCGTTTACTTCTTACTGGTGGTAAATGCGAGTATGTTTTTTATCTGCGCCACTACGCTGGCTTGGGGAGGCTGGCAAATGGCTTTTCGCCGGGTGACAGAAGCAATATCCGCCGTGGTGCCTGTATTAGGTGTTATCTGTGGAGCTATTTTACTTGCAGTTGTATTTGGTGGTCAGCATGCTATTTATCATTGGTCAGATGCGCATCATGTGGAGGGAGATCCAACATTGCTGCATAAAAAAGGATTCCTGAACCCAGTTTTTTTCTCGGTCGTAACCGTACTTACCATTTTATTATGGTCTGTATTGGGCTGGAAAATGCGACAACTTTCCCGCAGTTTGGATAACAATCCGCTGCCTACTGTAGAAGAAAGAAAGAAATATATCTGGAAAAATACCGTTTGGGCAGCTGTTTATATTGTCGTGTTTTCTCTAACAGTGATGTCATCTTTGCCGTGGTTATGGCTGATGAGCATCGATGCACACTGGTATTCTACCATGTACAGCTGGTACACATTCGCCAGTACATTCGTTGCGGGTGTGGCCCTGATCGCTTTGTTCGTGGTATTCCTGAAAAACAATGGTTACCTCGAGTACACCAACAATGAACACCTGCATGATATTGGTAAATTCATGTTCGCTTTCTCTGTATTCTGGACCTATCTCTGGTTCTCCCAGTTCATGCTGATCTGGTATGCGAACATTCCCGAGGAAACCGTGTATTTCAAACCAAGAGCAGAAGGAGCCTATAGCGGAATTTTCTGGCTCATGTTCTTAATCAATTTCCTTGCTCCGTTGTTATTACTAATGACAAGAGGTGCAAAAAGGAACTATGGAACGATTACTTTCATGGCATTGCTGATCATTTTTGGTCACTGGCTGGATTTCTACCAGATGGTATTCCCCAGCCCGATGACAGATGAGAAAGGTGTTACACATGTACCCATGATCCTGTATGATTTTGGGGTGGCACTGGGATTTGTAGGCCTGATCATGTTTTCTGTAGGAAGAGCTTTAACCAAAGCTCCGCTGCTGGCAAAGAATCATCCTTTTATCAAAGAAAGTCTGATACACCATACATAATTACTGAACATTCTTAACCGCTTGAATAGTTAACCAGGAAGAAAAAATTTGAATTATAGTTTATGCAAACAACTTTCATTGTAGCGATACTGATCCTCGGTTTTCTGGTCACGTTCCAGATCGCCAAGGCCAGCGAATATGTAGCCATTCTGAGGGGTGAGGAAAGATCCCGTAAACAAACCAATAAGATCAACGGCTTCCTGCTGCTGGTGTTCCTGATTGCAGGACTGATCGGTGTTTATTATTGCAATGAACAATTGAAAGGAAAGATCCTGGGTGCACCGGCTTCTGACCATGGTGTGCTGGTGGACAGGATGCTTTATATCACATTAGCCCTTACGTTTATCGTATTTGTAATTACACAGGTAGCCTTGTTCTGGTTTTCTTATAAATACCAGGAGTCAGATAACAGGAAAGCGTTCTATTACCCGCATAATAACAAATTGGAAGTGATCTGGACCGTTATCCCGGCTATCACATTAACAGTGCTGGTTGGTTTTGGTATTTTCTATTGGTTCAAAATAACCGGCGAAGCACCAAAAGATGCTATGCAGGTGGAAGTAGTGGGCAGCCAGTTCAAATGGGAGTTCCGCTACCCGGGTGCAGACAAAGTGCTGGGTAAAAAATATTTCAAAGAGATCAGTGACGCTAAGAATAATCCATTGGGGCAGTTGTGGGATGATCCCGCTAACCATGATGATATTTATGTAAGTGGTGAACCGATGCACCTGGTGGTGAATAAACCCGTAAAGCTGGTGATCGGTGCTAAAGATGTAATTCATGATGTGGGCCTGGCGCATTTCCGTATGAAAATGGATGCCGTTCCGGGTACACCTACCACGATGTGGTTCACTCCCACCAAGACCACAGCCGATATGAAGAAAGAAACGAAGAACCCTGATTTCGTATATGAAATTTCCTGCGACCAGATGTGTGGTAAAGGTCACTGGAGTATGAGAGGTGAGATCATCGTGGAAACACAGGAAGAATTTGATGCCTGGCTGGCGAAGAAAGATCCGTTGTACACAAAGATCGCCCCGGCTAAAAAAATGGAACCGGCCAAAGATTCAACAACAGCCCCGGCTATTCTGAAAGATTCGGTAATTGCACAGGTTATAAAATAATTAATAGAAACGCAGCATTTAAACCTGCGGTAAACGATACGATTATGAGCGAAGCAATGTCTGTACATCCTGAAGTAGTAACAACACATGATGTCCATCATGATGAACACGGTGGTGGTCATCATAAAGAGACCTTCATCAGTAAGTACATCTTTAGTATGGACCATAAGACCATCGGTAAGCAGTTCCTGATTACCGGTATCATCTGGGCCATTATTGGTGGCTTGTTCTCGGTGTTGTTTCGTTTGCAGTTAGGTTATCCTGACCAGTCCTTCCCGATACTGGAGACCTTCTTTGGTAATTGGGCAAAGGGCGGACAGATACAACCCGAATTTTATTATGCCCTGGTAACCATGCACGGAACCGTATTGGTGTTCTTTGTATTGACAGCCGGCCTGAGCGGTACATTCGCTAACATCCTTATTCCATTACAGATCGGCGCCAGGGATATGGCATCACCGATGCTGAATATGTTGTCTTACTGGTTCTTCTTCCTTGCCAGTGTGATCATGTTATCCTCTTTGTTCATTCAAACAGGTCCCGCTTCGGGTGGCTGGACGGTTTACCCGCCATTGAGTGCATTAGGCCAGGCTTCTGATGGCTCTAAACTGGGTATGGACCTGTGGCTGGTGAGTATGGCTATGTTCATTGTTTCTTCATTACTCGGAGGTCTTAACTATATCTCTACCATTCTGAACATGCGTACCAAAGGTATGAGCATGACAAGAATGCCGCTGACCATCTGGGCTATGTTCTTTACAGCCGTGTTAGGCGTATTGTCTTTCCCTGTATTATTATCCGGTGCGATCTTATTGTTGTTTGACCGTAACCTTGGTACCAGTTTCTTCCTGAGTGATATCGTGGTGAATGGTGAAGTATTACCTAACGAAGGCGGTAGTGCTATCTTGTTCCAGCACTTGTTCTGGTTCCTGGGTCACCCTGAAGTATATATCATCCTGCTACCTGCCATGGGTATGGTATCAGAGATCATGTCGGTTAATTCACGCAAACCGATCTTTGGTTATATGGCGATGCTCGGTTCTTTATTTGCGATCGCTATCCTCGCCTTCCTGGTTTGGGCCCACCATATGTTTGTAACCGGGTTGAATCCATTCCTTGGTTCCATCTTCGTGTTACTGACGCTATTGATCGCTGTACCATCAGCCATCAAAGTGTTCAACTGGCTTACAACATTATGGAGAGGTAATATCCGTTTTACACCGGCCATGTTGTTTGCGATCGGTTTTGTAAGCTTATTTATCTCTGGTGGTTTAACAGGTATTTTCCTGGGTAACTCAACGATCGATATTCACCTGCATGATACCATGTTCGTGGTAGCTCACTTCCATATTGTAATGGGTGTAGCCTCCTTCTTCGGCATGTTTGCCGGTGTGTATCACTGGTTCCCGAAAATGTTTGGCCGCTACCTGAATAATACATTAGGCTATATCCACTTCTGGGTAACCATGGTGGGAGCTTACCTGATCTTCTGGCCCATGCACTATGAAGGTTTGGCGGGTATGCCACGCCGTTATCTTGATAAGAGTGGCTGGGTATCCTTCAACCAGTTTGGCGACCTCGATAAAATGATCACCGTTGTTTCCATCATCGTATTTGCAGTGCAGCTGATGTTTGTATTCAACTTCTTCTATTCTATTTTCAAAGGAAGAAAAGTGACTACACAAAATCCATGGGGTGCTAATACACTGGAATGGACAACGCCGATCCGTCCGGGTCATGGTAACTGGGTGGGAGAAATTCCTGAAGTACACAGGTGGCCGTATGATTATGGTAAAGACGGAAGAGATTTCATTCCGCAGACAGAACCGATTGGTGCAAATGAAAGTAAGCATTAGGCCTCCCCAACCCCTCCGCAGGAGGGGCTTATGAGAGCCGGTTTTTGAAAAAGTGAAAGACGTTGTAAAAGCTGGTACTTCGTCGAGCTCAGTAGCGAACAGGAAGCACAAGGGTGCGACGCAACGAAGCTAACGGGAGAATAAATGTTGGGAACATAATTTTAATGTTCTTTATATAACAAGCGAAAGTGAGATGAGGAAGATTAAAGATTATTTACAGTTAATCAAACTTTCGCTGAGTATAATGGTGGTGTTCAGCAGTGTGATCAGTTACCTGCTGGCGCCGAAAGTGGTGGAGTATGATTGGGTGATGATCGTTTTGCTCTTTGCAGGTGGGATGCTGGTTACAGGCAGTGCCAATGCCATCAACCAGGTAGTTGAAAAAGATACCGATGCACAAATGAAGCGGACTTCCACCAGGCCGGTAGCGGCAGGAAGGATGAGTGCGACAGAAGGCTGGGTCTTCGCTATCATAACCGGTGCGCTGGGTGTTTTTATTCTTGGTTATTATTTCAACTGGTTGTCGGCGGGTTTGGCAGCATTTAGTTTGTTCCTGTATGCTTTTATTTATACCCCATTGAAGAAAGTCAATTCAATTGCGGTATTGATGGGAGCAGTTCCGGGAGCATTGCCTTGTTTGATCGGCTGGACAGCAGGAGATGACCAGTTGTCAACCGGTGGCTGGATCTTGTTTGCCTTCCAGTTCTTTTGGCAATTCCCCCATTTCTGGGCGATTGCCTGGGTGGCACACCGGGATTATTCATCTGTGGGATTTAAATTATTACCTGCTGATGAAGGCCCGACAAAGTTCACGGCACTGCAGACGATCATGTATTCATTGTTGTTGTTCCCGGTAACGGTGTTACCTTATTTTACAGGAATGAGCACCTATGATGGAATAACCGGGATAATAAGTTTGATACTGATACTGCTGGCGAATTTTTTTATGTTGTGGCGTTGTATCAGTTTATACAGAAAGATGGATGTGAGCTCAGCAAGAAGAGTGATGTTTGGAAGTTATATGTATTTGCCGGTGGTATTGCTGGCCTTATTAATGAGTAAAGCTTGATAACAATAAAAGTGAGATGGATATCGTGACTGAACAAAGAAAAAAACTTCATCCGCACAAGTTCACCTTGTGGGTTGCTATCGCAAGCATCCTGATGATGTTTGCCGGCCTGACCAGTGCTTTTATCGTAAAAAGCAACCAGGCCAACTGGCAGGGGGTGGAGGAAATGCCGAAGTTCTTTTGGTATTCAACCGTGGCGATCCTGCTGAGCAGCCTGGCTATACAGATGGCATTAAGGGCTTTTCAGCAACGGGAGATGGGCAAGTACAGGTCGCTGATAGCAACGACGCTGGTACTGGGAGTTCTTTTTATCGTGTTTCAGTGGCTGGGGTTTGGAGAGTTGTGGGACCAGCAAATCACCTTTAAGGGAGCAGGAGGCGGGCAATTCCTCTATGTGATCTTTGGTTTGCATGCGTTGCATGTGCTGGGTGGTATCATTGCTTTGATCGTGATGTTCATTAAAGCATTCTTTGGAAAAACGAAAACATATAGTTCAGTACCGGTGGAGGTAGCAGCAACATACTGGCATTTTGTAGATGGATTATGGATCTACCTGCTGGTATTCTTCCTCGTCATCGGTTAATTATAGCGTATAAAGAAATTAATAAAGACAACTAACATGGCGACAACAGCAAATGTGCATCAGACGAAATGGTGGAGTGGCGGTAAAAGCCCCTTCAACATGGAGTATGGTAAATTGATGATGTGGTATTTTTTGATGAGTGATGCGTTCACCTTTGGTGCATTCCTGATCTCTTATGGTTCTATCCGTTTCAGCCAGAATTTCTGGCCGGATCCGAACGTGGTCTTTAATGCATTCCCCGGAGCTGGTCATGCTAACCTGCCACTGGCTTTTGTGAGTGTGATGACCTTTATCCTCATCATCAGTTCTGTTACCATGGTGCTGGCTGTACACGCCGGGCATAAAGGAGACAAACAAGCTGTTGTGAAATGGCTGGCCTGGACCATCGTTGGTGGTTTGGCGTTCCTCGGCTGCCAGGCATGGGAATGGCATCACCTGATCACTGGTGAGCATGCTACCCTGATTGACGGACAGATCAAAATGGTGGGACAAACAACAACCGTAAACCCCTGGGGCGATTTGGCTTCTGCTTCGGCTGTAGCCGATGCCCTGAAGAATACATCACACGAAACGCTGGTGCAGATAGTAAGTTCCCATGATCATTCTGTATCCCACGAGCAACTGGCAGGCATGTCGCAGGAGAAACTGATGAGTATGGTTAATGCGGCTGACCTGCATATCCGTGAAAACGGGCCTGTAGCTTTTGGTGGTTATTTCTATGGTATCACCGGTTTCCACGGTTTCCATGTATTCTCCGGTGTGGTGATCAATATTGTAATGTTACTGATGACACAGAAAGATGTGTTCCAGAAAAGAGGGCATTACCTGATGATCGAAAAGGCCGGGTTGTACTGGCACTTTGTAGACCTGGTTTGGGTATTCGTATTCCTTTGTTTTTATCTTATTTAATTAATTTTTGAAGCTATTTAGATTATGAGTACTCATTTTGATCCAACAAAACATATTTCTTCTTCAGCTGCCTATCCTGAAGTAAGTTTTCATCATCATGATATCGATGATGCTGCCTTTAAAAAGAAGGTGCGCAAGACAACGATCCTGTTATCAGTGATCACCATCATTGAGCTGGCTATCGGCCTGGCGATATATACTATTCACAAAGGAGAGAACCCGAGTGCATTGCTGGTGCTGATGTTCAAAGGGGCTGTTTGTATCCTCACCTTAGCGAAAGCATATTATATCGTATCTGTTTTCATGCACCTGGGTGATGAGATCCGGAACATGATCATGACCATCGTGGTGCCGCTGATGTTGTTTATCTGGTTTATCATCGCTTTTATTGCAGATGGTAATTCCTATAAGAACCTGCGGAATAAATATGACAAGCATTTCCAGGAGTCAACCATGCCGGCTGACCATCATAAAAAAGCAGAGGAGCCAAAACCTGCCGATGCCGGGGGCAAGCAATAGAAGATAAGAATAGAAATTTTTACCAAAACCATTGTCTTAGCTGAACCGTTATTAGCAGGACAATGGTTTTTGATTTTATACTTTGCTGACAACAGCAAGAATTGATCTTTCATCAGAAAAATGAACCCGTGAACAAGAATGCGTTATATGCTATACTGATTGCCCTGCTGCTTCCTTTGTTGGGCTATTTTATTGTAAAAAATTACAGCGAATCTAATGTATTGATGCCCCGGCATTACCTGCCGGATTCTACCATCAGCAGGACGGAGAAGGGGAAAATTTACAACGATACCCTGTGGCATACAATAGCTGATTTTAAGCTGACCAACCAATTGGGTCAAACGATCACCTGGGACAGCCTGAAAGGGAAAATAGTAGTAGCTGATTTCTTCTTTACACATTGCCCCACTATCTGTCCGCCCATGACCCGTAATATGCGCAGACTGCAACAATCTATTCATAATGGCAAAAGGGTGGGTGATAAAACAAATGACCTGGTACATTTTATTTCTTTCAGTATTGACCCGGAACGGGATTCGGTGGAGCGGTTAAAATACTGGGCTGACCGTTTTCAGATAGACCCGGAAAAATGGTGGTTGCTGACGGGAGATAAAAAAAAGATCTATGACCTGGCATTGAATGAAATAAAGATCGGTGTGGAAGACGGGGGCATTATTGATACTAACTTTGTGCACAGCGATAAATTTATACTGATTGACAGCATGCGGCATGTAAGAGGGTATTATGACGGACTTGACTCTGCTTCCCTGTCCGATCTTTCCCGCAATTTGGTCATGCTGACGATGGAGAAAAATCCCGGGAGAAAAAGTTTCTTTGCAGGTAAACTTCAGCTGATGGCAGTTGTTTTCCTGATAGCCATTGCCTTAGTTGGATTTTTATTTTATTTACTGAGAAAAAAGAACACAGATGTTACAAGCAGCCTGGATAAAAAATGATCGTAAAGCAAGAGTACTCATCTTCACCTTTTCAGCAATCGTTTTTATGGCGGTCGTGGCCTTGGGACGAATTACTGTGAAAGCAGATCTTGGCTTTGATGTGCACCTGTTTGCCACGATCAATGCAGTTATCAATTCTTGTGTGGCTGTTTTATTAGTAGCCGCACTGGTTGCCGTTAAGCGTAAGAAGTATGAACTGCATAAGAAGATGATGCTGTCGGCGATGATACTTTCTATCCTCTTCCTGGTAAGCTATATCTGTCACCACCTTTTTGCCGGGGAAACCAAATTTGGTGAAGAAGGAACCATGAAGACGATCTACTACATTATTCTCTTTACCCATATTCCGCTGGCCGGATTGATACTTCCTTTTATATTGTTTACTGCTTACAGGGCTATGGTCGGTGAATGGCCGGAGCATAAACGACTGGCAAAGATCACCTGGCCGATCTGGTTTTATGTAGCGGTAACAGGGGTGGTTGTTTACCTGATGATCAGCCCCTACTATCGTTAATCTTCATTTATGGAGTTGCAAGCACTGGAAAAACTTTGTGCCCATGTGCCGGGTTTAGCCAAACGGCTGGGTCAGTTCTATGAAAGTTTTTTTAGTGAAGATTATGATGGTGTTTTATTACTGACCTATCCCCGGCTTTTTAATATTATGCCCAAAGAGGCCATGCGGAAAAAATTACTGGAGACCTTACATAACGAGGATGCCGATGTTGTCACGGACCTCGTGACGATTGATAAAGTAGGGAAGATCGTTGACCACGAGGAAGGCAGGTTCGTGAAGCTGGACTATACTTTATTAATGGCGGTGCGTTTCAAGGCAGACCTTACCGAAAACCTGAAAAAGAAAAGGCCAAAGAAGAAAAAGGAATTCCTGCTGGGCTTGTTTGAAGCACAATATGGAACAAAGAATAGCTGGTTTGAAGAAACCACCCGGAGCTATTGCTTTCATGTAAAGAACAGCATGGTAGCTATTGAAGACAGCGATTCTCCTCAATGGACATTTCTTACCATCAAAAAAGGACCGACGATGGAGATCTTTTTGCCGGATGAAGTGAGGATTGTATTTGAGGCGGAGATGTGAGAATGAAATATTTTATAAGTGGAAAAAAACTATTTAGTGAGCTTAGTAAGGGTTAGAATTCTGCGGTAACATTAAAGACTTCAGTATCATTTTTTTTGATACTCAAAAGCCAAGTACTCTCTTTAATTTGTTCCCAATTTAAACCAAAGACTGAAGCTGAGTCCATTTTCAAAGGATTTTTTAACTCCTCAGTTAGTGATTTTTCGATTTTTACATTATTAGTAGGGTCGATAAGTAGGAATTGATCTTGAAAATCAAGATACGTTTTTGAGTCGATTGATATTGTAATTTGGGCCTCAATAATGTTAAAAATCCTAAGATAGCAAACTATATCTTTACCTACTTTCTTTAAAAGAGCAATATGACAACATGAGTGTTGACGCCAATTATTAAAGTTCGATTCGGTGAAAAAGGAAAATGTAATACCAATTCCAATTAGACTTTCTCTCGCATTATTATGATTACTTAAATCAATGGGATTGAGTAATTTTTTTGATAATAAGAGACCAGTTCTATCATTTAGATATTTTTCTCCTAGCCAATAATTGCCGAGTGAGTATGCAATTTTTAAAAGCGGGGGAATTATTAGTAAACGATTGATTTCTTCTTCTTTTCTAATTTTTGGTTTTTTATAAGTTGTTATTTTTTCATCAAAGGGTTCTAGTAAACCTTTTTTCCGAACTATCTCATTTATTTTTTTGTTTAAATCATCAGAGATGTCACCGGATATGAAAAGTGTTTTAAGGCCATCTTCAGATTTCTCCTCTACAACAGTTTGAGCGGCTTTAAATTTCAGAGAGTTCGACTTTTTATCGTAATACTGGGTAATTAAAGCTTTGGGATTTGATACTATGTACCCGCCATTAAGTGGAGTAGTAAGATTATTTGATTTATTTTTTATTTCTAGGCCAGCACGAATCATTTTTATTATGAAATTATCTACTAGATGTTTATCTATATTACTCCCAAGGTAACTATTACATGCACTACATACGTTTTTTATAATTAGGTTTCCTCCAATGGATTCCGGGAATATATGTTCTTTTGAAAAAATATCTTCAGGCAGCTCTTTTCTGCAGTAAATACAAATCATAGTAATATAGGTTAATGCTTAAATTACTTATAATATTGCATCCCAGACTCTTTTTTCTTCTCTCAGTAATTGCGCCTTCAGCTTAAGCCGCTTTGGTATCTGCTCCACATATAGTATAACAACCACTTCTACATGGTATAGCAGCAGTAATACCACCACTAAAGAGAATAAGGCATGTCTCATCAGGATCACTTGTGCAATAAAGGCAAATACCGTACTGATGATGAGCAATAACGGGGCGATATGTTTTTGAAGAGCCAGCAGGAAGAAAGCCATGGCGGCAAAAAAATAAAAGCTCAGCATTACAAAAGTAAGCCAGTGGGTACGGGTGATCAGGATATGCTGGATAAGACAGGTCACAGACAGAAGTATGCCGAAAGCCCCGGCATAACTGCAAATATCTTTTTGCCGGTTGGTGAGTGTGTCAAAGGGGGTTGCTGTTGCCATTGTGGTACGAAAATAATAAGCCTCACCTGCTTGTCATAATCAGAAGCCCAGTTCTTCAGCAGGGTTCCAGAATTTTTTATCAAAATCAACTACGGTATCATTTTTTACTTTGACGCCTTCTTTTTTCAAGAGATTTTCCATGGCATCCGGTGTTTTGAAATGATATTTTCCGCTGAGCAAACCATTCCTGTTCACCACCCGGTGCGCCGGCACTTTTGGTTTCACCTTGCCGGCCCCGTTCATGGCCCAGCCTACCATCCTTGCAGAAAGTTTGGTACCCAAGCAAGCTGCAATCGCTCCATAGGAAGTCACCCTTCCCTTTGGAATTTGCCGGGCCACTTCATAGACCAGTTCAAAAAAACTTTCCTCTCTTTTACCGGAAGGTTTTACTGACTTCAGTTTTGCAGATGATTTTTTCTTAGCAGGCATGCGATAAAATTAACTGAAATTATGTTGCTGCTCCTTCAACCTGCCGCAGGTAAAATGAAAAAAATCAGGAATCTTTCTTTACCGGGCTTTGCTCTTCGCTATTGTCAGATTCCGGAACGCTGATATGATCAAACGGGCAGTGTTTGCAGGCATTGCCGCAGCAATAACCTCTTTCCAGGTGATACTTTTCTGTGAGTACCACGTATCCATCTTCATTGATGTAGTAATGTACGCCTTCAATCAGTGACTCCATGTTGTTCAATAATTTTTTTTAATTCCCCGTCTTTTTCGATCCCGGGTAAAATTCCGGGCAAGGAAAAGCACAGGTAATGAATACGGTTACTACCGGCAATATCCAGGGACTCGTAATGTGTTTTGATACTCAGTTCCTCCGATACGTTCTCCTGCTGGTACACATGATCAAGATCCTGGTGCAATGTACATCCATATAATCCGATCACTGTTTTGGTAAACCGGTACAGGTCCGGGCTATCCGTCTTCAAATGTACTAAACCACCGGGAACAAGGAATTGTTGATACAAACGAAGGAATTTAGGATGAGTAAGTCTTTTTTTGGCTTTTGATAAACGTAGCTGGGGATCCGGAAAGGTGATCCAGATCTCTTCCACCTCGTCTTTGGCAAAATAAGTGGCTACCAGGTCGATCTGGGTACGGACAAAGGCGATATTGTTTAAATTTTCTTTGAGTGCCTTTTTAGCACCCACCCAGATGCGGTTTCCTTTCAGGTCAATACCGATGAAATTGCGGGAAGGGTACATCCGGCCAAGCCCTACTGCATACTCTCCTTTGCCACAGGCCAGTTCCAGGGTCAGTGAATGCTCATTCTTAAAAAACGCCTTCCATTTACCAGCCATATCCTGTGGAAACTGCAACACATTCGGAAAGCTGGTCAGTTCTGCAAATCGTACTAATTTTTTTTGTCCCATGCGCCTGCAAAGATAGGCGTAGAATGAAAAATGCCCTGTTTGGATCAACAGGGCATTTTATAATGTTGCAACAGGTTATCAGAACTTAACCAATATTCCTAATCCCACTAATGATTTTACCTGCAGGGCGGCAGACCGCTGGTTGGGTCCGAATAACCGTACATCATCATCATAGATCAGGTCAACACCCCAGGTGGCGGATAATGCTTTGGACAGTTTTACATTCAGCACATTGGACATAAACAGGTCAACGTTTTGCGGTTTGTTCCTGTAATTGGAAAAAAGATCAAGTCTTCCTTTATAAGTAATGTTCTTGCTGATCTCTTTCATATAACTGATGGTGGCAAAAGCACCGAGTTCAAGTTTACTTTTTTCTCCCGGATCAACACCATAGAGCCCTTTGTTAGCAAGAGCCGTATCTCTTACGATCACCCAACGGGCCGTAGCAGGAGATACAAAGATGGAAAGATCTTTTACAGGTTTATAATCAAGACCGGGACTCAGCAGGATATAACCAGGCGCCATAAAGGTGGACGCAAATGTCTTTACGTTATTTGGAAAAGTATAGCCCTTAAAGAATTGGGACCGCAGGTTAAAGAGACCGGATACATTGAGCTTGGGATTTAATGCGTAGCCATATTTGGATAAGAAATCAAAACGGTCATCATTCTTACGGCTGCCGAGACTGGTGGTGTTCACATAACCCAGGTTGAAATCAAAGGTATTATCCCAGCTGTGTTTATCGTTCTTATAAAAAGCAAACAAGCTAAGCAGTGAATTAACAGATAAAGAAAAATTATCACCCCCTGCAGCCCAGTTACTCAGTGAGCCCTGTGATACGTTGAGGCTGTACAATCCTCCTTTCTTCCATCTTTTGTTACTGGTATCAGCCAGGTCCTTCTTTACTGATTTAGCCGATTCGGTTTTCAAACTTTTCACGGTTTCATCCTGGGCCATGGATAGCAGGCATAAACTCAATCCTGCTATCAGCATCATCTTTTTCCTCATACGAATTTATTTTGGTGTTAATGATAAGTACTGTGTAATTAATAATCAAAACTTACGCCGTTCTTGATCCGGGAGAGCAGTTGGTTATAACAATTATCAACTAACCGTTGCGCCAATTCATTACGGGAAGGCGGGTTGATATTACTGCTGTTATTGATCAGGTTCCAGTCCGATTGCTCCAGGGCCCTTTTATCGCCGGTATAGCGGGCCGATTCATCTTTCCAGGTGTTGTTATCAGGGAAGCGGTCAAATAAGATATTGCGGTTGGAAGCCCAGTCATATATCCTGCATTCCAGGGAAGCCCGGCTTTGTAATACCCGGCGGGTGACATACACCGTGGCTTTTACCGTTTCATAAATAGGTTGTGGTGGATTGGTTTTGGTTTGCCCTACTTCTATTTGTTTGCTGCGGTCAATAGAATACCGGTCATTGAATAACTGCCCGATATAAAGATCAGTAAAGGTCAGGTTCACGATCCGGTCGGGACGGATATTGGCTCTCCTCGCTTCGTCTTCGGAATAAAACTTTACATCCCGGTACGAAGAATTGTTGAGGTCCCTGATGATCTTGTATTGGAGATAATCGTTATTGAAGCCCCAGTAGTTCCAGCCATAGTTATCATAGTTTACCTGGTTCACCACTACTTTGATCGTAGCCAGCAATTGTGATTGCTGTATCATTTCCCGTACATCTTTATAATTGGGATAGGCATTGTTGGCTTTTACAAACATATCATAAGCCTTGCGGGCATAAGGCCGGTTGTTGTAAGTAAGATATTGCTGTCCCTGGTTATAATATTCTTCTGCTGCTTTTTGTTTGGCTTCCTGGATCTTTACAGTAGGGTCCCAGGGATTGGGAATGATCTTGCTGATCACCGGGCTTCCTTTGATCTCGCTGTATAATTGCTGTGCCACCAGTAATTGCCTGGATATCTCGATCCAGCGATCCCCTTCATTCATGTTATTGAAGGTGTTGCTATTAATATTTTTACGGACCTCTGCCGCCTGTTCATACGCTTCCGGTAATTGTTTGGCCGCTTCCGCATCATTCGGGTTTTTCTTTAACCGTTCTATAAGATCAAAGACCAGTTTATCATCGGGTGTATAGCGTTTCTCAATTTGTTTGGTGGGTGAACAGGCCGTTAGTATAAGGCTGAAGAGCAGGAATTGTAAAAGGTGCTTCATAAACAAGGTTTGGTTGAACACCCTGCAAAGATATTAAAACAAAAAAGCCTCTCCACGTTCGTGGAAAGGCTAAAATCACATGAGAAAAATGAGCTGTAGGGGGAGGGATCGAACCTCCACGAGGCAGTTAGTTGTAGCACAAAGTTCAGTGGTCGACCCTGGTCGCTCCTGCATTGCTGCAAAAGCGGCTCTATGCTATATTTATCCTGTTATCCTCACCCCCGAGACAAGAGGGCATGTCTGCCAAAAATTTCATCACCCCACAGTATGTTTGCTTTTCGAAGAGCTTGATAGATCAAAAATAAAGAAACAACCCATTTGATTCCAAATTTTCTAATAATTATTTTAAAACTATAGAAAATATTCAATTAAATGCGTAATATTATGGATAAAATCAAAAATCAGTACTAAAAATGGCAGGCAAATTAAATCTTGATAAACTGGACCTGGAGATCATTCACCACATGATGGAGAACGCTGAGATCTCGTATGCTGATCTTGGCAAGAAACTCTTTGTATCCGGCGGCACCATCCACGTACGTATTAAAAAACTACAGGAGGCCGGCGTGGTCAAAGGTACAAGATTGAATGCAGATATCCGGAAACTGGGCTATGATGTGATCGCTTTCATTGGTATCTACCTGAAAGAAAGTTCACTGTATGATTCAGTAGCGAAAGAGCTCCAAAAAATGCCGGAGATCGTCCGGTTGAATTATACCACCGGGAATTACAGCATGTTTGCTGAAATTGTCTGCAAGGATATCAACCAGCTTCGTTCAGTGCTGCATGACCAGTTGCAAAAAATAAAAGGAATTGAACGGACAGAGACATTCATCTCCTTGGAAGAGAGCTTCAGCAGAAACGTAAAAGTGATGTAACCTGCCAGTAACAGATGCAAAAAACGCCCCGACAGTTTTACGCTTCGCTTGGTTTGCTGATCATCCTGAACCTGGTCATTAAACCGATCTGGATATTTGCCATTGACCGGCAGGTACAAAATGTGGTGGGCACGGTTGAATATGGAAACTATTTTTCCCTGGTCAATCTTTCTATTGTTTTTAGTTTCTTATTGGACTGGGGCTTTACCAGTTTTTATAACCGCCAGCTGGCAGCTAAGGAAGAAAGCATGAAGAATTCCGCCGGGTATTTCCTGCTGGTAAAATTCCTGTTTTCTCTTTTCTATGTGCTGATTGTTTTGCTGGTATCCTTTAGCAGTGGTATTGACAGGTGGGATGTCTTGATCCCGGTGATAGGGATACAGGTATTTACTTCCTTCTTTCTTTTTTTTCGTGCCATCATTACCGCCGGGCAGTGGTTTAAAACGGATGCTGTGCTGTCGGTTTTGGATAAATCCTTAATGATCTTTATCTGTGGGATCTTTCTTTTTTTCCCAACAGTGGCAGGCGGAATGAACATCAATAAATTTCTGTGGACACAGACCGGTTGCCTGGCTTTCTCCGTGCTGGTGACTGTTTTAATACTGGTTCAGCAAGAAATAAAATTTTCCTTCGGAGTATCATTCTCGTTCCCCAAAATATTTCGTTCAGCATTTCCTTATGCACTTATCGTTTTGTTAATGGGTATTCATTTTCGGCTGGATGGTTTTTTATTAGAACGAATACATTCAGCCGGAGCTGAGCAGGCGGGTAACTATGCAGCGGCTTACCGGTTGCTGGATGCAGCCAATATGATCGGTTATTTGTTTGCCTCTTTTCTCTTGCCCTTTATTGCAAAGCAATGGAGTGAGAAGAAAGATATTACCTATGTAATTCTTACTACCCGCCATGTATTAATTGCTTTTTCTTTAGGGGTATCGGTGCTGGCGATTTTTATGGCACCTTGGATGCAATCCCTTTTATATTCCGGGAACAGTAATGCGACTACAGTTATTCAGTATTGTATCCCGGCATTGATTGGTTATTCGCTGGTTGCCATTTATGGAACAGTGCTGACTGCAACCGGTCATATCCGGTATTTTTGTATCATCACTTTTATTGCCGTACTGATCAATATAGTACTCAACCTGCTGCTGATTCCTTCGTGGGGGGCTAAAGGTTGCTGTATCGCTGCATTGGTGAGCCAGGGCTTTTGTGGCGTGGCCACGCTGGTGCTGGTAAAGAAAAAACTGGATATCGCCATTCAATACCGGTCCTTGCTGATCTATACTATGATTGCATCATTATTGTCCGGGCTGTTTTACTATGGCAACCAGGCGGGTTTCAATGTTGTACTACTTATTTCAGCAGCCGTGATCATTACTTTTTTATCCCTATTGTTTACTAAATTATTAAAGCCGGCAGAATGGCTGAGTTTCCTGAATAAATCCAATCTTTGACAAATAAACAGAAGTACATGCCAGATTTATTATATCTCATTACTAAATGGTGGAAACAGATATGTCTCGTGGTTTTTTTTGCCTTGCTGACCGTTGGCCTGATCGTTTTCCTGCAACCCCGGAAATATTTAGCAACGGCCACCGCTTTGCCGGTAAGCACTGTTTCTACTGATAAGGCCAGGATATTTAATGAGAATATTGAAGGTCTTTATTCTGCTTTGGGAAATTCGGATGACCTCGATATGATCATCGGTACTGCACAACTGGATACAGTATACCTGGCTATGACAGACCAGTTTAATCTTATCAAACATTATAAGGTAAAGGGAATTGACTCAACGAGAAGATCGAGAACGGCGATCCTGTTAAGAAAAAGATCACAGGTTATAAAAAGTGAGTATGGAGAATTAAAGATCAAAGTATGGGATACAGATAAGCAACTGGCTGCCGTAATGGCGAATACATTGCTGGACAGGTTACAAACCCTGCACCAGCGGTTGAAAAGCGAAAGTAATATGGCAACCTTGTCTGGTCTTGAAAAAGGACAATATAAGATACAGGCTGTACTGGATAGTATTGGTAGCCTGTTACGCAACAGACCTGCGGATGCCCCCGGTCGTGAAATACTGGTAGCAAGACAAACTGCACTAACAGGTCAGCTGACACAATATGAAAAACTGATCGGGGAATACCAGTTGATGGTTGATTCCAAACCACCGGCTTTATTGATTGTTGAAAGAGCAAGACCGGCTATTAAAGCTGATAAACCAAGAAGGCTGGAGATCATGGCGGTTACGGCTTTCTTATCGGTATTATTTGGTTTATTTACTGCATTAGTACTGGAAAGAAGGCAAGCACAAAAAAAGTGAACGGCCGCATCAATAATACGACTATCAATTTTGCCCTGCTGGGAGGACTATTCATCGCTTTTCTTGTTGCGGCGGTGTTGACGGAATGGTATTTCCTGGCAGTACTACCTTTTGTTGCTGTGTTATTATATAATGGCTGGACGAATAGTCATCTTGTTTTCTTCCTTCTCCTGCTTTCCGTTCCTTTTTCGTTTGAATATAATTTTACCCCATCCTTTGGCTCCGATATTCCTGATGAAGGGTTAATGCTCTTTGTTTCTTTATTGTTTGCCGGGTATTGGGCATATGATCCGTCTTCCCTGAAATTAAAAACGATTCAACACCCGCTGCTGATTTTACTCGTTGTCCATCTCTGGTGGATACTCATCGCTACTTTTTTTTCATCTGATCTCACGTTGTCTGTAAAATTTTTCCTGGCAAAAGGCTGGTATATGGGGGCATTTGTACTAGCCCCGTTAATTGTATTCAGGGAGAAAAAATTTATCAAAACTGCTGCTGTCATTTTTGCTGCTTCCATGCTGGCCGTGGCAGTCATAGCCATGGTCAACCACCTGGAATATGATTTTAGTTTTGCTGCAGTCAGTGATGCGGTGGCGCCTTTCTTTCGCAATCATGTGAATTTTTCGGCCATGCTGGTTTGTGCATTGCCTGTCTTTGTGGCCATTCATCAATTGAGTACCGGCAAGAGTATAAAAGCCATTACAAAGACATCGATCATTCTATTACTCGTCGCACTTTTTTTATCTTACGCAAGGGGTGCCTGGCTGGCACTGCTGATGGGAGGCTTTGCCTATTGGCTGATCAAAAAACGTTCATTGCTGACACTCTATATTGCAGGCATCATGATTATTGTGTTTGCTATATTCTGGATCAAGAGCAGTGACCGGTATCTTGAATTTGCACATGACCATGACACCACTGTCTTTCATGAAGATTTCAGGGAACACCTTGTTGCAACTTATAAGCTGAAGGATGTTTCTTCTGCGGAACGATTTTATCGCTGGGTGGCGGCGATACGAATGATAAAATACGAATGGTTGACCGGTTACGGGCCGAATACATTTTATGATAATTACCGGCCGTTCACCATACCGGCCTATAAAACATGGGTGAGTAATAATAAAGAGCACTCTACCGTACACAATTATTTTTTATTGCTGGCAGTGGAACAGGGTATTCCGGGGCTTGTTTTGTTCCTGTTGTTATTGGGAGCGATGTTGTATTATGCACAGCACCTGTATCACCGGGTGGAAGATATTTTTTATAAAACAGTTGCTATGATGACCGGTGTCATCATCATTATGATCGTGACTGTGAATATGCTGAGTGACCTGATAGAAACAGATAAGATCGGTAGCTTGTTTTTCCTTTGCTTATCAATATTGGTGATGACAGATATCAATACAAGAAGATCATCACAGGCGCCCCCGGACGTTCAGCGCATCTCTTAAACCATTCCCGAGTAAATTGAAGGCGAGTACTAATAGCATGATCGCAAAGCCAGGTGCTAAAGCCAGCATGGGATTTTGCGTAATGATAAAATTATAATTCTCTTTGATCATTAGCCCCCAGCTGGGTTGCGGAGGTTGCACACCCACGCCGAGGAAACTTAAACCGGCTTCAATTACAATGGCAGATGCAAAATTGGAAGCAGCGATCACCATTACCGGCCCCATGATATTGGGCCAGATATGACGAACGATGGTCCGGGCATTCGAAAACCCCAATGCCCTGGTGGCTTCCACGTATTCTAATTCACGAACAGCTAATACCTGCCCTCTTACCAATCTTGCCACACTCACCCACATCGTTAACCCAACCGCAATAAAAACCTGCCAAAAGCCTTTGCCCAATGCCAGTGTGATCGCAAACACCAGGAGTAGTGTGGGGATACTCCAGATCACATTGATGAACCACATAATGATATCGTCTGTTCTGCCACGGAAATAACCAGCCAATGAACCAAGCAGCAAACCAATACTCAATGAGATGATAACAGTGATCAACCCAACACTGAGACTTACCCGGGTACCAACTACGAGGCGGCTTAAAATATCCCTGCCAAAATTATCCGTACCCAGCAGGAATTTTTTGGTGGCTACCGGGTCTTTATCTAATTCCGAAAGATGAAAAGATTGTCTTTCACTCACTCCTTCATCAATAAATTTCTGAACGATAATGCTGTCGCCTTTTTGTTCGTGTGCTGTTATCGGGGCATAATAATACACATCTTCTTTACCGTTCAGCAGCTGTTTAAAAAAGGAAGGAGTTGTAACATCTTTCTCTTTCCTGATCTTGAGAAAATCTTGGGTAAAGCCGGGCTTCTCGCCATCAATTTCCACGATAATACGGTTAGCATTGGGAGATGGGTCAGGAGAAATGAAGTAAGCAAATAAGGCGATGAATACGGCCATAATGATCACAATCAGCCCAAAGACAGCGCCTCTGTTTTTCTTTAACCGCTTCCAGGCAGCCTGTTGAAAGGATAGTGATCCTGTGCTCATTAAAATTGAAGATAAATTAAAACGGTAAACTTCTTCTGGTCCTTAGCTGACTTTCCTGCCCTTCCATTCGTAGCTGCCCATTTGCCCGAAAAACCCGGAAATAACAGTATAAAGAATATGAAGTGGCTGAAAGAAGAAAAAGAATTGCAGGGTCCATCGTTTCTCAAAGAAACCGGCAACGGAACCGAACAAGGGGAGTTCAGCGACAGTTTTATAAACCCATAAGATAAGCAGCCATAGCCAGTAGTAGCTGTTCCAGAAACCGGCGATTGCTAAAACAAGGAAGGAGAGGTTGAAAAGATAGACCAGCAGTAACACAGGAAAGATCCGTTTATCATTATACTTAGCAGCTTTGCTGGCCCAACGGATACGCTGGTTAAAAAAAGCCGGCCATGTTTTCATGGGAGCAGTGGATACAATCACTTCTTTTGATTTCAGGTAATGCACACGACCGGGAAATTGTGTCGTGATTTTATGCATCAGCAGCATATCATCCCCCGAGGCAATAGTATCAATACCTGCAAATCCATTTACTGCTTCAAAGGCTTTTTTCCCGTAAGCCAGGTTGGCACCATTACACATCGAAAGCTGGTTGTTATGAACCACAGCACCTGTTATTCCCTGCAGCACCATAAAATCCATGGCCTGGAAAACCTGTAGTACTGACGAATTACAATTGATCGCTACCGGTGCGGCAATAAAGACTGCATTAGTTTCTTCTTTAAATGCAGCAATGGTCTCCAGCCATTTTTTGGGGGGTATGCAATCTGCATCGGTGGTAACGATGAACTCACCACTGGCAGCAGCAATCCCGGTTTCAATGGCTTTCTTTTTATAGGAATTGATATTGTCGGCGGTAAGTTGCAGCAGCTTTACGGCCGGGTATTGTTTTACTATGGCCACCGTGTTATCGGTGGAATGATCATCTATAACGATCACTTCGAACTGTGAGGAGGGATAGCTTTGTTTTTCCAAAGCCTGTAGTAATGCTGCTATATTTTCTTCTTCGTCCCTGGCTGGGATGATAACGGATATTGTTGTTTGTGGTTGTACGGCTGCAGGAGTATAATAAGGAACAGAACGCCAGCTATGCCAGTAGTAAATGACAAGAAGGCCATAACACAAAGCGATTCCTATGATGATATAAGTAAAAATCATGCAGCCCGGCAAAACTAATCATTGCTGCTTAGTACAGCAAAGCTTGTATGATCTCTTCGCTGTGTTTTTCATGCAGTACCTGGTGGCCCGAGTTGATCACAGTAAGGGTGCACTGCTCTTCAATACCCGCCTTGAATTTTTCACCCACAGACGATAAAATGATCCGGTCATGTTTGCCATAAACAAGGCGTACGGACGTTTTGTACTCCCTGATGTAATGTTTGATCACCGGAAGAGAAGGTTTTATTTTTCGTAATGTGGTCCAGCGGCTGTACAATAAACGCCTCACTTCAGGATCACCGATATAGAAATTCACAAATTTGAAAATACTGCTGTTCACTAATTTCAGTTTATTCATCAGCCTGAGCAGGCCAAAGAACCAGCCCGGTTTCTTCATGGTGAAAGCAAAGAATTTATTACCGACTTTGGTTTGCGTGGCCAGCCAGTACCAGGAATTCACTTTTAACCCATCCGGCGCCATTAATACTAATTTGTGTATACTGGCGGGCATGGTTTGATACAACTGCAAAGCCATCCGGCCACCGAGACTAAAGCCTGTTACTATTATTTTCTGACCCGGGGTGACGGCAGATTGTTCCAGTATTAATTGGGTGATTATTTGCAGATCGGAAGGTGAAAATGTAAAACCTTCTTTCCATACTGTTTTTCCATGAAAAGGCAGATCAACAGCGATCAGGCTGTATTGCTCCGGTGGGAGGAGTTTAGCAAGAAATGCAAAGTAATCCGCCGTTTCACCATAACCATGAAAACAAAGAATGACTGTATTACCCGTGCCGGCCGTTAAAAAATGAAACTGCGAAGATTTGTATGGTAAATAAAATGATTGCACTGCTGGAAAATAGATAAAAAAGCCGGTATGAAACCAATCATACCGGCAGTTAGTTGGTATGCGGGAAATCTTACTTAAAGAAGGCCTGCACAGAATAGTTGTTTTCAGCATCTCTTACCCGGAAGAAATAGTGCCCGGCAGTAAGGTGGGATACTGGTAAACTAAACTGGTTAAAGGAATTATTTAGCACCTGTTTCCGTTGCAACAGTACAACTCCGGCAGTGTTGATCACTTCTACCAGTACCTGCTGTTCTTTTTGGCTGTTGATCTGCACCACCAGGTTCAATAACGAGTTATCAATATAAAGTTTGTGGATATCAAAACGCTTCGGTTTATACAAAACACTTACTATGGAAGAATAAGATTCCTTATTCGGCTCAATGATTTTCAACCGGTACTGGTTTTGACCTGGCTGGGGATTTTGATCTGTCCAGTTATAATTCGTTGCCTGGCCGGTTCCGATAGCATCCCTTGTATAAATAGGTTGAAAGCCGATACCCTTTCCTGTTTTTCTCTGTAATTCATACGTGGTTCCGGGTTCTTCCAGTTCGGAAAGCCATGTCAAAACCACTTTATCAGTACTTAGCTGCGCTTTGAAATCTAAGAGTCTTAGTGGAAGAGGAATATTGCTGGCAAAAATATTCCTGTCTCTTGTCCGGATGAAAACAAAATTATGTCCCAGGTCATTAATATGAATACCGTCTCCAACACTAACTTCTGGTTTGATATTGTTGAGTCCATCAGTCGTAACTAAGTCTGTCCAGAAATCAATGGAGTGAAGGGCAAAATTATTTTTTACTGAATCTGCTAATGTTTTCAATGAGTCTTTCAAAGCTGTGGAAAGGCTTCTCGGCTGGCTGGTGGTGATATAACAGCGAACATTCGCTGCAGTGATAGCCTGGTACAGCAACCGGAAATTATCCATGCACTCTTTTTTGGTATAGCCATTGGCAATATCATTGGTGGGAAGGTTGATGATGATAACATCGGGTGAAAAGCTCAATGCCCTGGTCACATTAGAATTGGGATCCGGCGCAGGCCTTCCTGGAATGGGACTGACGAAGCCGGTAGGCATCTGGTGATAGGTGGTTTGCCCGCTAAAGGCTATACTGGTTACGGTTGTATCAAGACCATCACCACTATTTTGCCGGAAATGGGTTTGCAGGCGACCCACCCAGGAGGTGGCGGGAGAGCTGGCGCCCTGGCCGGCAGCCGTAGATGAGCCCATTACCACTACTTTCTTTTGAGCTAACAAAGGTTGTAAAAGCCACAGGCTATTTACCAGCATAAGCAGGGATAACAAATTTTTTTTCATGTCGTGGTGTTTTTTAGCAGCTTCAAGGGGTGGGCAGACGCCATGAGGACTGGCAGGGATTAAATAGGAGTGGAAGCTGAAGATAGGATAATATGCTCTTCATCTCAATGATCTAAAACAGGAAAACAAGGCAAATAAATTTGGTAATGGAATTTCGGGATCAGGGAAATTTCCCTATATTTGAATAGTTGCACAAACAACTATATGCCAAACAACCAATTTAAGAAAGGAGAGCTCTACAGCTTTATCACCGGTAAAGCCTCCACTGCTATTGCCCGCCGCTTGCAAAAGAAATTTAATTCGGCCAGCCTGAATCTGACCATTGAACAATGGAGTGTGTTGTACCATTTATGGAAACAGGAAGGGATCAGCCAGCAGGAATTATGCAATGCCACGTTTCGGGATAAACCCAGCATTACACGCCTGGTAGATAATTTGGAAAAACAAAACCTGGTGAAAAGAGTCCCCTCAGAAACAGACAGGCGGATCAACCTGATCTACCTCACCAAACAATCACAGAAACTGCAGGAAGAATCCATGGCCCTGGCCGAAGAAACATTGAATGAAGCGTTGGAAACCGTGCCGGCTGATAAAATTGATGTGTGTAAAGAAGTATTGCAGATCGTGTATGATAACCTGAAATAAAAACCTTTAAAACTTTTATACCATGAGTGCTGCCGCAGAAACAAAAACCGTTTTAAAAGGCGGGGAATGGCTGGTGAAGGAATCATCGCCGTTTGAAACTTTTACTCCCGAAAACTTTGTAGAGGAACAACTGATGATCCGGGATATGTGCGACCAGTTCCTGGATGCAGAAGTTTATCCCATTCTTGACAGGATTGATAACCTGGAGCCGGGGTTAATGAAATCATTGCTGACTAAAGCCGGTGAGCAGGGATTATTATCGGTATCCTTTCCCGAGGAGTATGGAGGGCTGGGCAAAGATTTTATAACGGCAACGCTGGTGAATGAATACCTGGGTGCCGGTCATTCCTTCTCTGTCGCCATTGCTGCACACACTGGGATAGGTACATTACCCATCTTATACTTTGGCACACCGGAACAAAAACAAAAATATATACCCAAGCTCATCACCGGCGAATGGGCCGGTGCATACGGATTGACAGAACCCAACAGCGGCAGCGATGCATTGGGTGCCAAAACAACTGCGAAGCTGAGTGACGATGGCAAACATTATATACTGAACGGACAGAAATGCTGGATCACCAATGGCGGTTTTGCACAAGTATATACGGTCTTTGCAAAAGTAGACGGAGATAAATTCACCGGCTTTATTGTTGACAGAGGAACAGAAGGATTTACACAGGGCCCCGAAGAACATAAGATGGGCATCAAAGGCTCTTCTACAGTGCAGTTATATTTCCAGGATTGCAAAGTACCTGTAGAAAATTTATTGGGCGAAGTAGGTAAAGGGCATAAGATCGCTTTCAATATCCTCAACATAGGTCGTTTGAAATTATGCGCAGCAGCTATCGGCGGTGCCAGGCGTTCATTGAGCGGCACAGTTGAATATGCCAAAACAAGGGAACAGTTCAAACAGCCCATCTCCAATTTTGGTGCGATCAAGCATAAACTGGCGGAAATGGCGATCAGGGTATTTGTTGGCGAATCAGCATTATACCGTACTGCCAAATGGGTAGATGATAAAGAACATGAATTACTGGCTGCAGGAAAGCCCTTTAATGAAGCGTTGCTGGGTGCTGCCGAGGAGTATGCCATCGAATGTGCGATCCTGAAAGTGTACGGTAGTGAGGTACTGGATTATGTGGTGGATGAAGGCGTGCAGGTGCATGGAGGAAATGGTTTCAGCGCTGAGTATAATATTTCAAGAGCTTACCGTGATAGCCGCATCAACCGGATCTACGAAGGAACAAATGAGATCAATCGGCTGCTGACATTAGATATGACCTTGAAAAGAGCGATGGGCGGAAGACTGGACCTGATGGGCCCTGCTATGTCGGTTCAGAAAGAACTGATGAGCATTCCTGATTTTGGTGCCGAAGATGAAACAGCGTTTGCTAAAGAAAGAAAGCTGGTGGCGAACCTGAAAAAAGCCATCCTGATGGCAGCCGGTGCCGCCGTACAAAAACTGATGATGAAGATCGAGAACGAACAGGAAGTATTGATGAACCTGGCGGATATGGCTATTGAAACCTATAATGCAGAAAGCGTATTACTAAGAGTGATGAAAATGGTGGATCAAAAAGGAGAAGCCGCCTGCCAGCTTTATATAGACATCATGCAGACTTACCTGTATGATGCTGCAGACAGGATCAATAAATCAGGAAA
>CADEDV010000019.1:0-11533 GCA_902826165.1 uncultured Bacteroidota bacterium | reverse complement strand
CCCACACTCATCAAAATGGAAGAAAGGATAGTGGCTATAAAATAGACAAGAAATGTATTTTCTACGTCCTGGCTTCTGAGCACATAGTGGATCAGGTAAATAATACTGAAGCACCCATATACAAACAATAAGGAAGCACTGATCAGGGCCCTGCCGGTTGCTTTTTGCTGGGTAACAGTTATTTTAACCTGGTGTACAAAGAAAACAACTGAAAAACCAAGAATGGCTAAAAGACCGGGTGCCATAGCAATGGTAACGGTATTAAAATTCAGACCCCAGACCGAAACAAGAATGATATCAAAAACGATTAATCCGCCAATCAGCCAGTGCATTCGCTTGGTATTTTCAACTGACCGGCTGAAATAGGTAAGGAATAACAACATCAGCGGCGCATCCAGCAGGTTATTGATAAGACCGGTATGTAAGACAATATTTTTGTTGACATGAACATATCCTTCCGTCAGAAAATTATAGCCAACAGCAATAATATAATAAGCTAATAAGGCAGGGAAAGTTCTGTATCCGGCAAGCCGGAAGGCAATGATGAATAAAACAGGTAAAGAAAGGGCGACGGTTGACATCAAACCCATCGTGTCATTCCAGCTCATACGATATTGGTTTTTTCAAGGGACAGGTTCAGCAAAAAAAGCTAATGCGTTTTTTTGCGTCTGTAATATTAACGAGATTTAATGGCCTATAGTGCTTACCAGTAAGGGTTTATGCTAAAATTCAGTAAAACCATGAAAGCTGCCAGTAATTCTACGGAAACCGCAGTAAAGGGTTTTTGGTCTCTATGGCTGTTAACTTACGATTATCCCGTTTATCACTGCTCCGGGAAGGGCTCGCCGCGGTGACAGGTGCGGCAGGTGACAACATTTAAATATTCGGGCCTTTCTTCCTTATTAAAATAAAAATGGTTCTTATTGAGGTCAATCGTCATCCGCATCATTTTCCGGGCATTCTCTTTCATCGGTTCTTTATCAGATGCATAATCCATTTCTGTACCCGGAAAAACAACAGAAGTTACATGGCAGAACTTACAATTCACCCCTAGGGCTTTGTTGTAGCTCTCCATGATACTGTCTAGTTTTTGCTCGCTGATATCCTGGGGCAATACCTGCAGATTCTTGAATTTACCGGCAACAGGGCGGGTAAAGGCCGCCGCTGTTCCTACAAATACCACGAGAAGAATAATTACAGGCAGTTTTGATATAGATCGCATTAGTTGATTCTTTTGATGATACAATGACGTTATGTAAGTGATTATCGTGGCAAAATAAACCCAAAATTTCAAGGAAGACTAAATGTAATAGCGGGCAGGTTTTCCTGTATAAAGAAATGACGAAAGGGCCGGTTTCCTACTTTTGTGAACTAAAATTGATGATATGAGTACACTGGTCAGCGAATTCAACGATTACCGCACCCGGATGAACGAGGTCATCCTCAGTAAAGACAACCTGGTGATTAAACGCCTTTGGAACCTGGACACCAATACCTATGCGGAAGGTGCCCTTGACACAAAGACCAAAGAAATGCTGGGCCTCGTGGCGAGCATGGTGCTGCGTTGTGATGATTGTATCAAGTATCACCTGGGTAAGTCGCATGAGCTGGGGGTGACCACCGAACAGATGTATGAAATATTTGCCGTGGCCAATATAGTGGGCGGCACGATCGTTATCCCGCATACCCGCCGGGCTGCCGAATACTGGGAAGAGCTGGTGGGTACTAAATAAGAGCTGATGCAGGTTCCCGGGACAGCTGTTTTTAATCACTTGCCCGGTGTCGCATATTCTTTAAATTTGTCGGAAGCATTTTATACTAATTATATTATGAGTGAAACAACAACCGCCCCTGTTTTAACCGCTAAAGACTTTGCCACCGACCAGGAAGTACGCTGGTGCCCCGGTTGTGGCGACTATTCGATTCTTGCACAGGTGCAGAAAGTGATGCCAACACTGGGCATTCCCAAAGAGAATATTGTGATCGTATCGGGCATTGGTTGCAGCAGCCGTTTCCCGTATTATATGAATACCTATGGTATGCACTCCATCCATGGCCGTGCTACTGCGATCGCTTCCGGTTTAAAAGCCAGCCGTCCTGAACTGAGTGTATGGATCGTGACAGGTGATGGGGATAGCTTAAGCATCGGTGGTAACCATACCATCCATTTGCTCCGCCGCAATTTCGACGTTAATATTTTATTGTTCAATAACCAGATCTATGGATTGACCAAGGGACAATATTCTCCTACTTCGGAAGAGAAGAAGATCACTAAGTCAACGCCGATGGGAAGTATTGATCACCCGTTCAACCCTGCCGCACTGGCCCTGGGTGCTGATGCAACATTTGTAGCCAGAACCATGGACCGTGATCCGAAGCATTTGCAGGCAATGCTGATAAGAACTCAACAGCACAAAGGCGCTTCTTTCCTGGAGATCTACCAGAACTGTAACATCTTTAATGATGGAGCTTTTGAGATATTCACCGAGAAAGGAACAAAAGCACAGGAGACATTATTCCTGGAGCAGGGTAAGCCATTGGTATTTGGTGCTGCGGCCGATAAAGGAATTAAATTAGATGGCTTCCGCCCCGTGGTGATTAATTTCAGTGATGGCTACAGTGCAGACGATTGCTGGGTACATGATGAAAATGATATTTACAAAGCACAGATACTGACCCGCATTTTTGATGATCCTAAATCAGACGGTCATTTACCAAGACCATTTGGTGTCTTCTACCAATCCAACCGGCCCTGTTATGAAGATGTGATGCAGGCACAATTGGATGAAGCTGCATCGAGAAAACCGGCTGACCTGGATAAGCTGCTGAAGGGAAATGAAGTGTGGACGATCCAGTAAGATGAGCTAATATTAATATTATTAAAGCCCCGTTAAGGGGCTTTTCTTTTTTAGTTAATTGCAAACTTTAATTCCCTCTCCGCATTTTCAAACACTTTCTTCTTCTTTCTTTCATACCACCATTGCGGCATGGTCTTCTTCATCATTGTGTCAATACTGCGCATACCGAATAAATTCCAGGCACCTTTCAGTTTGCCACTGATAGAAGGTTGCAGGGCCCGTAGGCTCATGGCAAAGCCACTGTCTAAATATTCCATATGATGCCAGTATCCGGCGGGCATAAATAAAGTATCACCGGGTTCTAAAATAAAGTCATAGCCCTCTGCCAGTTTCAAGGCCGGGAACTTTTCAAAATCCAGTTTGCCTTCCTGGTAATAATTGGAAAAATCAGCCATGCTCAGGACTTCAAAAGGTTTGCGGTAGAGTTTGCGCTGCTCTTTGTAGGGAAACATGAGTACTCTTTTGCGGCCGCCAAACTGTGTATGTAAGATATGGGAGAGATCAATATCAAAGTGCATATGGGTGATACTGCTGGCACCACCGGTAAACAGCATCGGGTATTTTTTTACAAAACCCTTCATCAGGTGTTCGGGCCAGGTAAAATCTTTGGTCAGTTCCGGGGCATGATCAAAAATATTGAACAGGAAAATGCGCCAGCCGGCCGGTCCTTTGCTGATCATATCAATATATTCACCAAAGGTCTTGTAATCGTCGGCCTTATTGATCGGTGTGTAAGCGTCGCTTTTTACATTATTGTATAAAGGAACTTTTTGATCACCCACTAATTGTTTAAAGTAATCCCAGTTCCATTTGGTATAAGCCGGCCAATCCTTAGCAAGATTTTTGATAATAACAGGTAGGGCAGGTTCATAATACTCCTTCCTGAATATTTCAGGTTCGATGGAGTCAACTTTAGCAACTGGTCTTAATTGCATACGGGCAAACTTAATAAGTGACCAAATTACAAATTGTCGTGCAAATGGCGATAATCAATACATGTTTTGATAAAAGCCTGTATTTTTAGAAAGACTGATCACTATGTTACTGCATATTCATCCAAAAGACCCCCAGCCCCGCCTGGTCAAACAGGTGGTGGAAAGCCTGCAAAAAGGCGGGATCATCATTTACCCCACCGATACCATTTATGGATTAGGTTGCGATATCTTTCAACCCAAAGCCATCGAACGGATTGCCCGGATCAAAAAAATAGAACCGCAAAAAGCACAATTATCATTTGTTTGTTCGGATCTCAGCCACCTAAGTGAATATGCCAAGCAAATTCAAACATCCACGTACCGCTTATTAAAAGAATACCTGCCGGGTCCCTATACCTTTATTCTCCCGGCCAGTAAACTGGTGCCGAAAATTTTGCAGAGCAAAAAAGATACGATCGGTTTACGTATCCCGGATAATGCAATTGCCATGGCGATCGTGAAAGAACTGGGCCGGCCTATCCTGAGTGCCTCTTTACCGGGAGAGATGGTGGAAGATTATACCGATCCCGAAGTGATGTATGAGAATTTCAACAAGCTGGTTGATTTTGTTATTGACGGAGGCCCTGGCGGAACCATGCCTTCCACGATTATTGACTGCACCGGTGACGAACCGGTTGTTACAAGAGAAGGGTTGGGGAAATGGGAAGAGTAAAGGGCAAAAATAAAAGCACCACTTTTTTCAAGTGATGCTTTCCCAACTCAAACACAAATTCCTGCTATATGATGGATTACTGGTAGTATTATATCACCCGGTGACGCCTGTTATGTTTATAACGAAAGGTTTGCTTGCGGTTATGTGCTTTCATTTTATGGATCTTCCTTCTTTCATGTGGTGTGATCACACCATCCCGGCGGGCCATCCGTTGTGTATGTTTTATACGCACCTGGTCTTTTCTCAGTTCAAACGCTTCCGGTCTTGTCAGTTCATGACTGCGGACTCCCTGGTTAATACGATGACGCTGGATGCGGTTACCTGCTACCTGTGCAGAGGCGGTGGCGCCAATCAATAACATGATAACGGCAAAAGCTAAGATCTTTTTCATGGGGCTTGTTTTAATTGTTATTCAAAAATGTTGTGCTCCTATGACGGAGACGGATATTAAGCGTTTAATCGGCTTAGAAAACTTTAACAACTAAAACAATTCTTTTTGAGCAGGAAGAAGGCGAAAACTTTTCCGGTGAAAACGGCATAAGCCATGTTCTTCAATGGCTTTGCGGTGAACAGCAGTGCCATAACCCTTATTCTTGTTCCAGCCATACTGCGGAAACTCTTCATGAATACGATACATATATTCATCCCGGTAGGTCTTGGCTAAGATACTGGCGGCTGCAATGGAAGCGAAACGTCCGTCGCCTTTTACAAAACACCGGTGCGGTATTTTTTGATACGGGATAAAACGGTTGCCGTCAATTAAAAGTAAACCGGGTCTTTTATGGAGTTGATCAAGGGCAAGGTGCATGGCTTTGAAAGAAGCTTTCAGGATATTGACCTGGTCGATCTCTTCATTATCAACAGCAGCTACAGCAAAAGCGATGGCTTCTTTTTCAATAACAGGCCGCAGCTCATCCCGCTGTTTTTCGGAAAGCTGTTTGGAATCATTCAGCAGCGGGTGAAAAAAATCAACCGGCAAAATAACCGCTGCTGCATACACCGGCCCGGCATAACAACCCCGCCCGGCCTCATCACATCCGGCTTCTATGAACTCTTCCTGGTAAAAGGGTTGAAGCATCCACCGCAATTTCATCAATAATACGGAACAAAAATTATTTTGACCCCTGTTCCACTCCTAACTTTGCAGCCGCTATGGTGAATGAACTATCACAGCGTTCTTCCAAACCAATCGCCACCTGGCTGCTGGTGGGTGTGGGCATGATCATTATCCAGGTCTTACTGGGAGGTATTACCCGGCTGACCGGTTCGGGTTTATCCATAACGGAATGGAACGTGGTGACCGGCACCCTGCCACCCATGAATGAACAGCAATGGCTGGTTGAATTTGATAAATACAAACAAACACCGCAATTCAGCCTGCTCAATTTTGATTTTACAATAAAGGATTTCAAATTCATTTTCTTCTGGGAGTGGTTCCATCGTTTCTGGGCCCGGTTAATAAGTGTTGTATTCGCTGTCCCCTTTATTATTTTCTTGCTGCAAAAACGGTTCAAGCCTTCCATGGTGAAACCGATGTTGATCCTGTTTTTACTGGGTGCTTTGCAGGGAGCCATTGGCTGGATCATGGTCGCCAGCGGACTGACCGGTGATGCCATCTATGTGAAGCCCACCAAACTGGCCCTGCATTTTATTTTTGCGTTGGGATTGTTGTGTTATGCATTTTGGTTTGCCCTGGAATTACTGGTGCCGAAAGAAAAATTAATTGTCAATAGTTCGATTCGCAAATGGAGCTGGTGGATCATTGCTATACTTGGCGTGCAATTGATCTATGGTGCATTTATGGCCGGGCATAAAGCGGCAACAGCTGCTCCCACCTGGCCGGATATCAATGGCAGCATTATCCCTCCAAATATGATGGGTCATAACGAAGGCTTGCTGAATCTCGTGGACAATAAGATCACCATTCATTTTATCCACCGGGGCCTGGCTTATTTATTATTGGTACTTGTAATTGTATTATCAGTTAAGTTATACAAGACAGCAGGTTCTTCCCTGCTGCGCAAAACGGGGTGGCTGCCGGCGTTCCTTGTAACGGTGCAAGTAGTACTGGGTATTTTATCGGTGCTATGGAGCCTGCAGATCGTTCCCAATCAATGGGGCGCATTTGAATGGATGGCACAGCTGCACCAACTGGTGGCCATGTTCCTTTTACTTTCTTTATGCTGGGTTGTTTACCTCGTACGTGGTAAAAGCTCTTATTAACGCCATTTTATAGTCCCGCCTGTTTGAACGGCCAGTTAATAATCTGTATTTTTAAGTTATAACCATTAAATAACCATGAAGACCTGGCTGCGGGGTTTCTATTATTCCTTTCCTGTGCAATTGTTATTTCTTCATTTCAGGAAATACCAGGTGCTGTTATTGTTTTGGTTCATCCTCTTCAGTACCATCAACGGCACCTTCATGAAAACCTTTGGTGCCGATTCTTTATACCTGGCGCCGGAGTATTTGGGAAATGTGAATGCGATCAGTTCAGCCATTGTGGGTATTTCAGTGGGTATGTTCATCATGAGCTGGAATATTGCCACCTTCGTTTTGTTCAGTAAACATTTCCGGTTCCTGGCCGCCACCACCAATCCGTTTTTAAAGTATTGTATCAATAATGCAGTGATCCCGCTGCTTTTTTTATTCTTTTATTTTTTTAAAGCCTACGAGTTTGATCATTTCAAAGAACTGATACCGGCTGCTGAAATATTTTTCCTGGTTGGTGGTTTTCTAAGCGGACTCATTTTTATACTGGCCGCCTCTTTTATCTATTTTTTCCGGGCCGACCGTTCTATCCTGCGGAGGATGATGCCGCTGATCAGTAACCCGAGTTCTTATATCACTCACCTTTCACCGATCAAAGAAGTGCATCATGGCGGGCCGCTGATCAACGTGGAATGGTATTTTGAATCACCCACCCGGCTGCGGCATACCAGGGATGTATCACATTATACGCAAGCCTATGTGGATTCTATTTTCAAACGGCACCACTTTGCAGCGATCATTTCCGTGTTCATTGCCTTCCTGTTTTTGATCGGTATCGGTTTTTTCCTGGAGCAACCTTTTTTCCAGATACCCGCAGCGGCCAGCATTACTATTTTCTTTTCTATTTTAATTGGGGTAGCCGGTGCTTTTTCTTATTTCCTGCAAAGCTGGAGTATTCCTTACCTCGTGGGGCTGATACTACTGCTGAATGTTTTTTATAAACTGGACTGGATCGATCCGAGGAATAAAGCCTATGGATTGAACTATACCAATAAAAAAGAAAGACCGGCTTATACAAGAGAGACCTTGCTGGAAATGAGTTCGGCGGCCAACGTGGAAGCCGATAAAAAGAATATGATCGCTATCCTGGAGAACTGGAAGAAAAAACAGGACAGTGATAAGCCAGTACTGGTACTCATCAATACCAGCGGTGGTGGTCACCGCAGTGCTACATTCACGATGAGTGTGCTGCAACATCTTGACAGCATCACCAACGGAACGATCATGAAAAGAGCCTTTCTGGTATCCGGTGCATCGGGTGGCATGATCGGCGCTACCTATTTCCGGGAATTATACCTGCAACAGCAGCAGGGAAAGAATATAAAACTGCGGGATAAAAAATACGTGGATGATATCACCGGTGATCTGCTCAATCCTTTGTTCTCATCTTTTGTGGCAAGAGACCTGATCGCACCGGCGCAAAAATTCAAAGCAGGTAATCATGAGTATGTAAAAGACCGGGGCTATGCCTTTGAAGAAAAGCTGAACCAGAATACAAGAGGTTTTTTAAACAAACAATTGAAAGAGTATGCAGCGGATGAGCAGGCAGCGAATATACCGCTGATGTTCTTTAATTCGGTGGTGACGAGGGACAGCCGCAAGATGATCATCAGCACTCAGCCCGTTCGCTTTATGATGCAGGGCTGGCAGGACAGCACCCGCATGCCGGGCATGGATCCGGATGCAATTGACTTTGCTTCCTTTTTTGCAAAGCAAGATCCGTATGAATTAAGAATGCTAACCGCTTTGCGGATGAACGCCACTTTCCCGGTCGTGCTGCCCAATGTATGGCTGCCTTCTGATCCGGTTATTGATGTGATGGATGCAGGATTAAGAGATAACTACGGGCAGGAAACTTCGATCCGTTTCATGGAGGCCTTTGATGAGTGGATCAAAGCCAATACCAGTGCCGTGCTGATCTTACAGATAAGAGACCGGGGTGCCGGTGCCTGGGAATATCCTTACCTGTCGGACGATATCAGTGATCATGCCACCAAACCTTTTTTACTATTGCAGCATAACTGGTTCAAGATGATGGAATTTTTCCAGAATGATATGCTGAGTTATTATGCAGATCATGAAGGAAGGAATGTACACAAGATCACTTTTCAATATGCCGGGGGAAATGAAGAAAAAAAAGCTGCCTTGAATTTTCACCTCACCAAACGGGAAGCTAAAGATATTATGGCCTCTGTGTTCTCCCCGTATAATACAGAAAGCTCTCAAAAATTATTAACGTTGCTGAATGTGAAACCGGCGGCTGACAGCATCAGGGTTGAATAAGCCGGAAACATTTTTTCAGGATGGTGGCGGTGATGGTCAGTGGTGTTTCTGCCGGGTCACCATCAATGTGAAGCGGTGCTTCATTGGTATTTTCAATCACGATCTTTTCTGTTTGAAAATAGATCACCGGCTGGTTGAGTGAATTCTCCACGGGGTTCAGTTTACCCGCCAGTATCTGCCGCAGCAAATTAAATAACAGCAAAGGCTTGGCTGTTTTTTTAGCGATCACAATATCCAGCAGCCCGTCTGCTAACAAAGCCTTGGGTGCAATGGTGAAATTATTACCAAACTGGTTGCTGTTGGCGATGCTGATAAAATAAGCTTCGCTGGAAAATTGCATCCCGTTGCTGTCAATACTGAAATGATAAGGATCGGCACTGAAGAAATTCTTACTTACTAAGGAAGCATAAGTCTTTAAACCCCGTTTCGGTTGCTCTGCAAATTCATGGGCCACTTTGGCATCAAAGCCAATGCCGCTGAGCATACAGGCAAACTGGTCATTGATCATAAACCCGTCAATCGCAGAAGCAGTGCCATTGAAAATTACAGCTAAAGCTTTCTCCGGTTGTTTGGGGATCTTAGCAGCGAAAGCTAATCCATTCCCGGAGCCGCAGGGAATGATACCAAAGTTGACATTCGTTTTCATCAAACTGTTCACCACCTGGCTCACCGTGCCATCACCACCGGCAATCACCACATCGGTTATCTTTTCTTCTTCAATAATGGGTAAGAGAAAAGAATAATCACCACTTGCCACTGAAGGAAAGACCTGGAAAGGGATACCCTTCGCTTTGGTTTGCTGCTCCACAAAAGCCTGCAGATCCTTTTTGGCCCTTGTGCCTGAAATAGGATTGATGATGTAAATGATTTTCCGCATGGGTTACTGAAGCCGCAAGGTACATAAATGTACTCGTCGGATACGCACCGCCAGGTTGGGGTCACGGGGACTGATCGTGGTATAGATAACGATCTTCTTTTTGCCTTTGAACAATGCACGGAGTTTGCTGATGGGTATCTTGACTATACTGCTGCTGTCGGTTACCAGCAGCTCATTATCATCTTCATCATTGAAACGGAAGGCACGGTACCAGGTATCAGGATCGGTTTCTGTAAAACTGATCTCCAGCTTGCCGTTCTTTTTCCATTCAGCGGCTGTAATTTTTTTAACATTCTTTACTTCATCTTCGTTGGCAGTCGCTAATACCAGTTTATTATTCAGCTTTATTTTCCAGCTGCCTGTTTGTGCCTGCATACTGATAGCAGCCATGAGTAATACAATTATGGAGATGATCTTTTTCATATTCCTTGTTATGATGTCAGCTACAGGATGAAGGTTGCCCGCTGATTACACAAGTTACCATCTTAATAAAGCACTGGCCCAGGTAAATCCGCTGCCGAAGGCGGCCAGGCAGACGAGATCACCGTCTTTGATCTTTCCTTTTTCCCAGGCTTCGCATAAAGCAATGGGAACAGAAGCGGCGGTGGTGTTACCGTACTGCTGGATATTATTATATACCTGGTCATCTTTCAGTTGCAGTTTTTGCTGCACAAACTGGGCGATGCGCAGGTTGGCCTGGTGCGGGATCAATAAGTTGAGATCTGATGCCTGGAGACCATTGGCGGTTAGTGATTCTATAATTACTTCCGGGAATTTCACAATGGCTTTTTTAAATACAGCCGGACCATCCATATTCGGAAATACCTGTGCTTTATCCAGCATTGTATGACTGAAGAACATTTGCCCGATCACCGCTTCATCAAAGTCGGCATATTGTTCCGCCTTCCAGTGGTTGGCATGAGTGCCGGGATTATACATAGCGAGTATCTCCGCACTTTCTCCGTCACTGTGTAAATGCGTTGAGAGGATACCTTGTTGATCATTGGTGCTGGGTTGCAATACCACGGCACCGGCACCATCGCCAAAGATCACCGACACATTCCGGCCACGGGTGCTGAAGTCGAGACCGAAAGAATGTTTCTCGGCCCCCACCACTAAAATATTTTTATACATCCCCGTTTTGATGAACTGGTCGGCCACGCTGAGGGCATACACAAAACCACTGCATTGATTGCGTACATCCAGGGCACCGATCTCTTTCATGTGCAGGGCCCGTTGCAGCAGCACACCGCAACCGGGAAAATAATAATCGGGTGACAACGTGGCGAAGACGATAAAGTCAATATCCTGCGGGGTGAGACCGGCTCTTTCAATCGCAATTTTGGCTGCTTCCACTCCCATCGTGGTGGTGGTTTCTTCGGTGCGGTGGGCATAGCGGCGTTCTTTGATACCGGTTCGTTCCTGTATCCATTCGTCACTGGTATCCATATATTGCAGGAGGTCGTTATTGGTAACCACGTTGGCCGGCAGGTATTTACCGATCCCGGCGATCTTCGATTGAAACATAGCAAGCGTTTAAGCAAGGAAGATAGGAAATACAGGGGAAATGAAACGGTTGTGTTTTGTAATGGTTGCA
>CADEDV010000018.1 GCA_902826165.1 uncultured Bacteroidota bacterium | reverse complement strand
ATTTTGAAAATCATTACCTGGAATTGTAATATGGCCTTCAGAAAAAAGGCGGAACATATCTTAAAATACAAACCAGATATACTTATTGTTCCTGAATGCGAACATCCTGATAAATTAAAATTTCCCGAAGGAAGTTGTTTACCCACTGACATTATCTGGTCAGGAGATAATTTGAACAAGGGCATTGCTGTTTTTTCCTATACTAATTATAAATTAAAGATCCATCCCAGCCATGAGCCCGGTTTCAAACACATCGTCCCGATTGCTGTAACCGGGGGAGAAACAGATTTTATTCTTTTTGCCATCTGGGCCAACAACACGCAGGACAAAGGTTTTGAGTACATAGGCCAGGTATGGAAAGCACTCAGGTATTATGATGAATTATTAAATCAACCACCCTCGGTATTGGCCGGCGATTTTAACAGCAATACGATCTGGGATAAACCAAGACGTGAGGGTAACCACTCCACTGTTGTATCCTCATTAGAAAAGAAAAATATTCACAGCAGCTATCATCATTTTTTTAAACAACAACAGGGAAAGGAGAAGAAGAACACCTTGTTCATGTACCGACACCCCGATAAATCTTATCATATTGATTATTGCTTTGTCTCAGGCAGTTTATTAGAGAAAATGGTTGATGTAAAAATCGGGACTCATAGAAAGTGGAGCCACTTAAGTGATCACACTCCACTGATTGTTACTTTTGATATTTAACCCAGTATCTCCCTCAATACCGGCAATGTCCGCATCGTTCCAAATTCTGCAATATGCAATGCGTAAAACCGTTCCAGGGCAAATAATAAATTGCGCCTGAATTCATGGTTCAGTTTAATGTCTTCCAATTCCACAGGCTGCTGCACTTTCAGTAGTTGAGAAATGATATAAGCCTGTTTATCATCCAGGAAATATGGATGCGTGGGCTGAACGGCTGTAAAACTACCTTCCTGCAGGTCGAGGTATTGGTTTTGTTCTGAATAGTTATCATCGATCCGGAAACCAAAGAAAACCGGGAGATGCAATGCCACAAACAAAGGGAAGTTGGCGGTCTCTGCATCACTGGCATCATCAAGGTGTCTGAACGCATCTTCACTGAAATGAAACAGGTCAGGATTATTCTCCGGCTGTTTCAGGCATTTGCTGAGCAACTCAACCATAAACAAAGCCACCGCATTTTTCCGTACATCCGACAGAATATGCTGGTAGATATAACCCCATTTAAATTCTTTGATACGCTGCAGCTGTTTTAATTCACTATGATAAACGACGAGATCAAGAATAGCTGAAGGTTGAAATAAATTGGCCTTACCACTTCCTTTTTTGGTGGAAGTCCTCACTCCATTCACGAGGTATGATTGTAACCCAAACAACTCTGTAAAGATGGAAACAATGACACTGGTCTCTCCATACTTCACCGTCCGCAATACGATGCCTCTTGTTTTATGTAGCTTATCCGGCACTGTTATTTATTAATAAAAAAGATCTTTGCGGCAGTTTTTTCTTTTCCAAAAGATGAATTAGGGTCTTCATTTACCAGTACGAGGTAGGTGCCGCTTGAAATTTTTTGTCCTTTATAATTTCTGCCATCCCATACCGCTTGTCCACCCAGGGCCCTTGCCTGATACACTAATCGTCCATCCAATTCAGTGATCTTTACAATTGCATTATTCACCAATCCCCGGATGGCAATGGTGCCGGTATAGCCCGGTGGAACAGGATTAGGAAAAACTAATACATCAGCATTTACATCACCTCCTTCAGTGGCAGTACTCCGGAAAGAACAAATGCCTTTTAAAGTAGCAAAATATACTTCACCCGTTTTGCCATCAATCGTAATCTTTTTAACATCACTGCTCAGTAAGTCACTATTTGCTTCCGTAAACTGGTAAATAACTTTTTCACCGGTAGCATCAATCAGCCAGGCGCCATTTTTCGTAGCCACCCATTTCCTGTCGGCACCATCCACTGCAATATCCCTTACTTCTTCGCCTTTGAACAAAAAGTTGGCGAAGTTTCCCTGTTGCACAATTGGCAAAACCGCTTCGCAAGCCGTGGAACTGAAAACGTCCTGTGTACATTGTATCACCCCGATACCATCGGTCGTACCCACCCAGATAAAACCGTTTTTATCTTTTGCAGCACATAATACTTCATTACTGGGCAGGTTACCACTGCCGGCTCCGGCTCGATATATCTTCCACCTGTCATCCCCTGAATTTTCTAATGAACTACCCTGGTCATAACATAGCAGGCCATTGCCTTTGGGCGAAACGATCCATTTATAATTATTATCGTCAATCACTATTTGCGCTGCTGAATTCTCATTCAGGAAAAAAGGAACTGAAAATGCATGCCAGTTGCCATCTGCTTTTCTAACCTTCAATGGTTGTACTGATCCGTAATTAGAGACCCATAAATTATTTTCCCGGTCAAAAGCTAACCCTGCAACCCGGTAACTGGTTGGGTCACCAACAGCAGCTCCAATAAAACCCTGCTTGAATATGTCAAAAGCTGGTCCTTGTTTCAGGTGTAATAAACCACCACCATAAGAACCAGCCCAGATCGTTTCATCACTGGGATCGGCTGCAATGGTTATAAAATCCAATAAGGAATCCAATTCCGGATACACAAAGCGGTTTATATTCGTCCAGCTGCCTTCTTTGAACTGGTAGATCCCATTCCCGTTATACTGGTAATTCCAGGCTTCATTCACTTCACCAGCTGTTGCATAAAACTGGTTATTGTAAACGACCATCTCCCCGCTGGCAGTCGCTTCTGGTGAATTGGGTTTATAATTTTCGAATGCAGAAGCTGTAAAATGTGATAAACCACCAAACTGGTCAGCCAGCCAGGGTTCATTGTTATAAATGATGGCTTTTCTCGGAAAAGAAACAATCCCCGGCTGTGCCAGTGTTCTTGTCACCGATCCATCTGCATTTAATATCGTTACCCGGCTGGCACCATTTGTTTGCCGCTGGCATACTAAAATTTTATCCGCACTAAGATTGCTGCTCACAACAGGCCATGTATCGCCGTAGAACAAAGACCAGTTTGTTCCCGTTTGCACATAGAGGGAATCGCCCTTTTGAACAATGACCTTATTCTGCAGCATAAACACATTACGGCATTCTCCCGCAGGCAGCCCGTTGGTTCCGCTGACCAGTTGCCAGTTGGCCCAGTTCGCATGGTTGGTATTGCTGATGGTTGCTTTCTTTAATCCCTGTTCAGTGGCCGCATAATAAGAAGTGCCGTCGCTGGTAAAGCCATTGGTCCGCACCTGGTTGCCATTATTACCAATAAACCAGGAATCTTTTACTTCATACCGGTCGCCATCAACAACGATCACCCCCAAACCCGTGGAAAGAAAATAATTTGTACCCAGCGGGTATATATTATAGATCGTTTTATCACCGATAATATTATCTCTTTTGATTTCGGGAACGTTGTTTATATCATTCCGGTCAATAATATCAATGTTGCTGTTACTATAAGCAATAAACAGCTTGTCATTGGCTGCATCGTACCGGATGGTACTGATACCTGTCTCATTCAACCCCGTCACTTTGCTGAGACGCTCAATTTCATTACTCGTATTGTTAACTACAAACAAACTGTAAGGGGTGGCGCAATAGACTCTATCAGCTGATGCCGTAACATCAATGGCACTGTTATAAGGAAGATGCTCTCTCCACAAACCAATAGCAGGCAATGGCGACTGTGCGTCAGTGATCAGTACAGATGCCAGCGATATCACAAGAAGTAAGAATCTCACTATTCAAAAGTATCAAAATCAGGCTAATAGCCTGTTAAGCTTTTTTCCGTTTCTTTGCGGCTTCTACACTTATTTAATAAGGTACTTATTATGTGGCTAAGACTCGGACAATTCATTCTCAAATACCGCATTCCATTATTGATCATATTGCTGGCCCTCACCGGTTTTATGGGCTACCAGGCCTGTAAAATGCAGCTGAGTTATGATTTTTCCCGTGCCATTCCCACTGATAATCCAAAATACAAGACTTACCAGGAGTTCAAGAAAAAATTTGGCGAAGATGGCAACCTGCTTGTGATTGGCATCCAAACGGACAAGTTATTTGAAGAAAAGATATTTAACAATTATGCGGTCCTGCAAAAAGATCTCCGGAAAGTAAAGGCTGTGGAAGATGTACTGGCTGTTACCTCTGCTGTGAACCTGGTCAAAGATTCTGCCAGCGAAAAGCTGAAAGCTGATACTATTTTCAGAGATAAAAAACTAACACAGGCTGAGCTTGACAGCAGCGCAGCTGTATTTCTGAATCTTCCTTTTTACAGGGGGCTTTTGTACAATGCTGAAACAAAAGCCTGGCTGATGGGTGTCCGTATCAATAAGGACATTATGAACAGCAGTAAAAGAGTGGCCATAGTGGATGAAATCAAAAAGCTGGCATTGCAATTTGGAACTGACAATAATTTAGAAATTCATCTCAGTGGCTTGCCCATGATCAGAACGGAACTGGCCACCCGTATTGCAGCAGAAATGAATATTTTCCTGATCGCATCCTTAGTATTATCTGCATTGATCCTCTTATTATTCTTCCGTTCAGTCAGTGCTATGACCATATCACTGGTAGTGGTACTGATCGGCGTGATTTGGAGTGTGGGTACCATGCAACTATTCGGATACAAGATCACCCTATTAACCGCACTGATTCCGCCATTGATCGTAGTGATCGGTATTCCGAATTGTATTTATTTCCTCAATAAATTTCATACGGCTTACAACGAAAAAGGAGATAAGATAAAGGCACTAACAGCAATGGTTGATAAGATGGGAATCGTGACCCTGTTTTGTAACCTGGCGGCGGCCATTGGTTTTGCCGTATTTGCACTCACCCGCAGCCAGATCTTAAAAGAGTTTGGCGTGGTGGCTGGTATCAATATCATGCTATTATTCTTTATTTCATTGATATTGATTCCCGCGGTGCTCAGCTTCCTGCCTCCTCCCAAATCAAGACATACCAAATACCTGGACAACCCACGGCTGAACCGCTGGTTAGACAGGCTGGAAAAATGGTCGCTCAATCACCGCAAACTCATTTATGGTATCACCATTGCTATCGTTGCTTTTTCGGTGATCGGTATTTTCAGGTTAAAAAGTGTCGGCTTCATTGTGGATGACCTTCCAAAAACAGATAAGATATACACCGACCTGAAATTTTTCGAAAAGAACTTCAAAGGGGTGATGCCATTAGAAATTATTGTAGATACCCGCCAGAAAAATGGCTTGCGCCGCAATGCTATTAAGACATTCCGAAATATTGATTCCTTATCACAATATATCACGGCACAACCTACCATGGCAAGGCCTCTTTCCATTGTGGAAGGAATGAAGTTTGCCAAGCAGGCTTTTTTTGAAGGGGATAGTTTAAGTTATACGGTTCCGGATGAGAACATTATGCCGGCACTGAATGATTACCTGAGTTTCAAGAAAGACAGTTCGGGTGGAAACTCTTTCACCAAACTGGTCTCCACTTTTATGGATAGTACCAAGCAACAGGTTCGTATCAGCGTGTCGATGGCCGATGTGGGCAGTGTTCGTTTACCAGAAATATTGGATAGTATCCAACTGCGGGCCACCCAACTTTTTGACAGCTCCAAATACACTGTTCAGCTGACCGGCACCAGTGTCACTTTCCTGGAGGGCAGCACTTATATTATTAATGGATTGAAGGAAAGTATTGCCTGGGCCTTTTTACTGATCGCCCTTTGTATGCTCTACCTGTTCAAATCTTTCCGTATCCTGTTTTGCTCACTGATTCCGAATATCATTCCGCTGATCATCACCGCAGGAGTGATGGGCTGGACCGGTATTGCCATCAAGCCATCCACCGTTTTAGTGTTCAGTGTGGCACTCGGTATAGCCATTGATGTAACCATTCGTTTCCTGGTCAATTACAAACAAGAATTACCCCGGCATGGCCATAATTTAAAAAAGACGGTTATCGAGACTATCCATAGTACCGGTATCAGCATCATTTATACCTCCCTGGTGCTTATTGCCGGGTTTATTATCTTCTGTTTCAGTGGTTTTGGTGGCACCCAGGCTCTGGGTTGGCTCACCTCCCTGACCCTGGTAACCGCTACCATCACTAATCTTGTGCTGCTGCCTGCCCTGCTTATTAGTATAGGTGAAAAAAATAAAAAATAGCCATTTTTCTACATTAGAGCAGCATTAGAATTGTACAATTTGTCATATTTTGCTGAAGGGTGGGTATATAAGGTTATAGGCGGCGTTTTCATATTATTTTAAAGACTTGTTTATCACTTGAGGCACTGCCCCTGACAAGGGTATTGCTTTGATTTTCTATACTTAAAAACTACATGCACATGAGAAAACTGTTACTGACACTAACAGCCTTCCTGCTATTTGCGGGATCGTTGTTGGCCCAAAAAACAGTCACCGGTAAGGTGACCGACGACAAGGGAAATCCGATTCCCAATGCATCAGTCCTTGTAAAAGGTACAACAACCGGTACCTCCACCAAAGCTGATGGAACTTTCTCCCTCACTGTTCCTTCCAATGCCAAAGCGTTGATCGTTTCAGCGATTGACATGACCACGCAGGAAAGAGCTATTGGCTCACAAACTTCCCTTGATTTTTCGTTGACGCAGGAAGACAAAACAATTTCTGAAGTAGTGGTGGTGGGTTATGGAACGCAGCGTAAAAAAGAGGTTACGGGTTCCATTGCTTCTATAAAGGGGGCGGCCATTGCTAACAAACCCGTTCAGAGTTTTGAACAGGCATTAGGTGGTCGTGCTGCCGGTGTACAGGTAACAATCCCAAGTGGGGTATTAAACGCTCAACCCGTGATTAGAATTCGTGGTACGAACTCAATCTCGTTAAGCTCTTATCCATTAATTGTTATTGATGGAGTACCTGCTTATACAGGTGACTTTAGTGGTACCAGCGCAGCAGGTAATGCACTTGCCAGTATCAATCCAAATGATATTGAGAGTATTGATGTATCTAAAGATGCAGCTGCTTCAGCAATCTACGGTAGCCGTGCGGCAAACGGTGTAGTATTCGTAACTACTAAAAAGGGTAAAGGTGGGAAATCAAAAGTAACTCTCGACAGTTGGGTAGGTTTTTCCAAAACATTTGGATTACCTGATCTTTTGGATGCCTTTCAATATACTGACCACAAAAATGAAGCATTGGTCAATGCAGGAACTTTTAACGCAACAACGAATGCGTTTGTACTCACTAATGGACCTGACGGACAACCAATCAATACTCGTTGGTATGATTATGTATACCGTACAGGTATCCAGCACAGTAATACAGTAAGTGTTTCTGGTGCCAATGAAGCTACCAGTTATTACTTCTCTGCTGGTTACACAGATCAGCAGGGTATCATTAAAAAGAATGACTTCAAAAGAATTTCTGTGTTGATGAATCTTGACCATAAAGCCGGAAAAGCTATCACTGTTGGTGGTAAGCTTCAGTATTCTAATGAACAAAACCTCGCCGCTGTAAGTTCCGGGTCACTTGGGGATGCCTTTGCTACAGCCGGCCTTGGTCGTGTACCATTGGTTACTGCTCCCAATATTTCTCCCTTTAACAATGACGGCACCTATAACTATTCTGGTGCCCTGATTGGGGTAATGGGTAATAAACAGGGCCAGGTTGGTTTCAACAATCCGGCTATTCAGTTAGACCTGAACAGGAACAATAGTGAAGCCAACCATATTCTGGCCAATGCCTATGTTCAGGTTAAGCCGGTGAAATGGGCAACTTTCCGTTCCACCTTTGGTCTTGACTATATTTATATTGATAATCAAGTTTTCTTTCATCCAATTTCAGGTGAAGGCTTTGCCAGTAATGGATCTGCTTCCAGTTGGTTCAACAAAAGCAAAAGATGGGTTTGGACCAATACCGTACAGTTTGATAGAACATTTGCCGAAAAACATAATTTCAGCTTATTGGGTGGTATCGAACAACAGAAATCAGATTTCGTTGGTTATGGCCTGAACCGTATTGGTGTTACTGACCCTGCTTTCACAGATATCCAGGGAGGGTGGCAGACACCGAATACAGCAGGTTTAGGTATTGGAGAAAATTACCTGTATTCTGAGTTTGGCCGTTTGAATTATAACTATGCCGGTAAATACTTTTTAAGCGGTAATCTGCGTCGTGATGGAGCTTCACAATTAGGTTTAAATAGTAAGTATGGTACTTTCTGGGGTGTTTCTGCCGGTTGGGAGATCACCAAAGAAAAATTCTGGACTGGCGGCCTGGATAAAATATTCAGCAGCTTCAAACTCAGGACCAGCTATGGCCGTGTAGGTAATATCGGTGGCCTCGGTAACTTCCAGTCACTTTCTGTATTTAGTTCTGGTTTGTATGGAGGTAACGGTACTGTTGCCTTCTCACAAGCTGGTAACTCAAACCTTGGCTGGGAAAGCAGCACCAAGTTTGACCTGGGTTTGAACTTTGGTTTCCTGAGAGACAGGATCACGGCTGAGATCACTTACTACAAGAATGATATCGATGACATGATCTTGTTTGTACCACAGCCTCCTTCTGCAGGTTTGCCATCAAACATTCCACAGAATATCGGTACTATGTACAATAAAGGTCTGGAACTTGCGATCAATGCAACTCCTATTCAGAAAAAAGATTTCACCTGGAATACTTCATTCAACATTACTTACAATAAAAATGAAGTGACTTCTCTTGCTCCTGGTATCAATAACATCATATCATCTACAGGTGGTTTGGAAAACCCAAGTATCACTGTTCCCGGAAGCCCTATTGGTATGTTATTCGTAACCCGTACTAACGGAGTTGACCCGGCTACCGGAAGAAGAATTTTCTTAGATAAAAATGGCAGGGAAGTATTCTTTCAGCATGTGGCTCCTTCAGGCCAATTTCGCTTCTCTTATGCTGACGGAACCGTAGCACCGACAGTTAGCTCTGCTGATGCTGTGGTGTATAAAAATACCAATCCTAAATATGTAGGTGGTTTTGATAATACTATCCGTTTCAAAGATTTTGAGTTGAATGCATTGTTCACTTACCAGTTAGGCTTCCATATCTATTTTGGTACCAATGCAGGTTTAAGAGATCAGCGTTTCTGGAATAATTCTACAGACATCCTCAGAAAATGGAAAAAGCCGGGTGATGTTACTGATATTCCAAAAGCTGTTTTTGGTGATAACATCTCCAATGGTTCAGCTTTCCCACTTGATATTAATGTATTCAAAGGCGATTTCATCAAATTACGTACATTAAGTCTTGGCTATAATATTCCCCGTAATCTCCTTGAGAAAGCAAGGATCAGTACAGCAAGATTTTATATCAGCGGAAACAACCTGGCTATTATCACTAAATACCCTGGCCCAGATCCTGAGGTTTCCTCAAATGGTAATGGAACAACCAACCAGGGTGTTGACAGAAACACGGTTGGTAATGCAAGAACCATAACTGTCGGTTTAAATATTGGTTTCTAACTTTAAAAAGATTGAATCATGAAAATGAAAAAATATTATCTATATATTTTCCTCGCTGCCGGGCTTTTTTCGGCAACAGGATGTCACAAGAGTAATCTTACTCCTGTGCCCACTACACTGATCTCAGACCTTTCTGCATTCTCTACAGCTGCAAGGATCGAAGGACAGGTAAGAGCCGTTTACGCCTCCATTAAAAATGCCGGTATGTTTGGTGGCCGTTACCAGATATTCAATGATATCCGCGGCGGCGATTTTATGAATGACCGTACCAATGTGGTTACCGGTTATGATATCTGGAGTTATACTCCCAGTAACAGTTCTACAAACAGTGTGCAGAATCATTGGTCAAGAGCTTATTATGTGATCAACCTGGCAAACGTTTTTATTGATGGTATGGCTATCAGCGGAACCAGTGTCGTTAGTGACGCTGTTGGTAAAGGTTACGTTGCTGAAGCAAGATTACTGAGAGCATTAAGTTACTACTCGTTGCTCCAGTTTTATGCAAGGCCTTACTGGGATGGCAATGGTAGTAAACCCGGAGTTCCTCTTCGTTTAACAGGTAATACAGGTTCGGCTGATTACGCATTGGCAAGGGCAACCGTAGCTGAGGTTTATACCCAGATATTGGCTGATCTGACTTTTGCTGAACAGAATCTTCCGCTCACTAATGCAAATGCGACACTGAATACGACCAGGGCTCACCGTAATACAGCGATTGCTCTGAAAACAAGAGTGTACCTGAGTATGCAGCAATATGGCAATGTGATCACAGAAGCGAATAAGATCGTTTCAGCTACAGCACCATTTACAGCGTCTACTGGTGTGGCACATGCATTACAGGCTGATGTTACCAATGTTTTCAAAACTCCATATACTACCACAGAGTCTATTTTGTCAATGCCTTTTGCTTCCAACGAAGCTCCGGGTACGCAAAACCAGTTAGGCTATTATTACTGCCCTTCTGCATTTAATGGTGGTAACGGTGAATATTCTTTGCTTTCTACCGGTATTATCTCCAATGCCGGTTGGCTCGCTACTGACAGAAGAAAAGCAATGATCATAAATTCTGGCGGAAAAACTTACCTGTCAAAGTTCCCTACTGGTGGAAACTTCACAGACTGGGCTCCTGTTATCAGGTATGCAGAAGTTTTGCTAAACCTGGCAGAAGCAAGAGTACGTTCAACGAATACAGTTGATGCACAGGCTGTAGCCTTATTGAATGCAATCCGTGGCCGTTCAGATGCTTCTACCGTTTTCACAGTAGGAAGTTTCGCCAATGCGGCTGCGCTGGCTGATGCAATAATGACAGAAAGAAGAATTGAATTAATGGGTGAGGGATTTGCTGGTGCAGATCTTACTCGTCTTGGTTTACCGCTCCCTGCCAAACCAGGTGTTAACTCAATTGCTCCAACCGGTCAGCAATATATCTGGCCGATTTCATCAACTGAGCTTTTGTTAAATTCGCTCTGTACTGATAACTAATAATAAGAGTTCTCAGAAATAAAAAGAGGAAGGCTGCCATCAGGCAGCCTTCCTCTTTTATAACTATATTACTTACTTCAACAATTCTGCTAACTTCAATTCCAGTTGTTCTCCCCTCAACCGTTCCGCAATAATCTTTCCATCCGGGTCAACCAGGAAATTATAAGGAATACCTACTTCACCAAAACCATAGATGGGAACGACGGTGCTTTCCCAACCTTTCAGGTCGCTGATATGTGTCCAGGTCAGTTTATCATCTTTGATAGCTTTGAGCCAGGCTTCCTTTTTGTCATCTAAAGAAACACCCAGGATCGTAAAATTTTTATCCTTAAACTTATTGTACGCATTCACTACGTTCGGGTTTTCAAAGCGGCAGGGCTGGCACCAGCTGGCCCAAAAATCAACCAGCACATATTTCCCTTTATACGAACTCAGTTTTACTTCTTTCCCGTTCACATCCGGTAATGCAAAATCAACCGCCGGTTTCCCCACCCAGGCAGCCGCCTGTGCTTTTTGCATTTGCATATCCAATCCTCTTTTCACTTCCGCCACTCCTTTATGATCAGGATATTTTGCCGCCACATCACTGATGATACTGACGAGTTCATCATTACCAATTCCGGTCAATCCAAAAGAAGGATTGTTGGCCGTGGTCTGGTAATAGCCCAGTTCAAACATTGTCAGTGCCGGGTTGGATGATTTTTTAGCAGCCTCCGTGAACAATGATTTTAACTGGTCGGCGATCTGCTGATGTTCATTCACCAGCGGGATCATAATACTATCCGGTGCATTATTCCGTTGCAGGCTGTCGCCTTTGCGGCTCAGCTCATAGATCTTTTGCAGCTCTTTGTTGAAGCCGGTCATAAAATCTTTCAGCTGCTGGCTGGCTGTTGAGCCCGTTACTTCATACTTGTCTGCAAATTCATTATTCTGCGGGCTGAAGCTCACATCCAGTTTTATCGTCTTTGCATCGTTGATGACAGAAGCAATCGGAAAATTTTGCTGGTCCAACCGCAGGTTGAATACCACTGCTTCGGCAGGATCTCCTTTTAATGTATACTTCCCGTCGGTACCGATCAGCATTGAATCCACCACATTCCGCTGCATCGTGGACACCGGCACTTCTTCCAGGTAGATCATCTTTGCTTTGTTATTGGTCAATGTGCCGCTGATCTCAAACCCGCCCTTTTTCCCGCTATCCTTGCAGGAAGAAATAAGTACAATTGATAAGCAGGCGATGATAACCGGTATCGCTGGTATTCGCATATTATGATTTTAATTTTTTTAATAACAATTCGTTGGTCACTTTAGGATCGGCTTTCCCTTTGGATTGCTTCATTACTTCTCCCACAAAAAGTGAGATCAATCCTTTCTTCCCCTTTTTATATTCCGCCACTTTATCGGCCAGTTTTTCCAGCACTCCGTCAATAATTGGTTCAATGGAAGAAATATCCGATTGTTGTACAAGATTTTCCTCTTCTGCAATTTGCAGGGGTTCTTTTGACGGCTGCTTCAGTAAAGACGAAAACAATTTGGTGGATGCCACTGAAAAACTCAGCTTTCCTTCGTCCGTTAATTGGATAATAGCAGCCATCTTTTCCGGCTGCACAGGAAAATCGCTGATCTCCTTGTTATTCTCATTCAGCCATGATTTCACCGGGCCCAGCATCCAGTTAGCCGCTCCTTTATAATTCGTCGTGCAGGCAATGATCTTTTCAAAATAATCAGCAAAGGCTTTTTCTTCTGTCAGCACAGCAGCATCATAATCCGACAACTGGTATTCTGAAGTATATTTTTTGATCCTTTCCGTATGCAGCACCGGTAGTTGCTGTCTCATTCTTTCAATAAATTCTTCCTGCAAATGAAACGGTGCCAGGTCGGGTTCAGGGAAATAACGGTAATCATCTGCATCCTCTTTTTCCCGGGTGGCAAAAGTGGTGCCGTTGTTTGCATCAAAGCTCCTGGTTTGTTGTATAACGGTTTCTCCCTTATCAACAAGCTCCATCAGCCGTTTGGCTTCAAACTCGATAGCTCGTTTTACATTGCGGATCGAGTTGAGGTTCTTTACTTCCACTTTTGTTCCCAGTTTGCTTTCGCCTTTCAACCGGACTGAAATATTTGCATCACAACGCAGGCTGCCTTCTTCCATATTCCCATCGCAGATCTCCAGGTAGCGGACCAGTTTCCTGATCTCACTGACATAAGCAAACGCTTCTTCCGCTGAAGTAATATCCGGTTCTGTTACTATCTCGATCAGGGCAGTTCCGGCCCGGTTATAGTCCACGCAGGTATTTTCGGGATCAGCATCATGAATACTTTTACCGGCATCTTCTTCCATATGGATGCGGTTGAGCCGGATATTTCTTTCCCACTCTGCTGTCCGGATAGTTACATATCCTCCTTTACAAACCGGCGTGGTGTGTTGTGATACCTGGTAACCTTTGGGCAGGTCGGGATAAAAATAATTCTTACGGGCAAAATAGTTGTAGCGTTCGATCTCGCAATGGCAGGCCAGTCCCATTTTGACCGCATATTCTATGGCCTTCCGGTTCATTTTAGGTAAAGTGCCGGGATGGCCCAATGTGATCGGGCTGATATGGGTGTTCGGCTCTGCTCCAAAAGCAATACTGTCACCACAAAAAAGTTTACTATTGGTTTGCAACTGGGCATGCACTTCCAGGCCCACCACTATTTCGTATTTACTGTAGTCTGTCATTTTTTAAACCCTGCAAAAATAGGTCAATTCAGCGGGGTGGGTTCTTATAAAAAAGAAACCCTCCCGCCTGGGGCGGAAGGGCACTACATGCACAATATATAGTAATTAAAGATCTGCCGTTTTCAACTTGCGGGGAATCTTTACTTCAATATTCTGTGTTTTACCGGCTCTTTGCAGTTTCAGCATCACGGAACCTTTTTCCTTGCTTTCACGGATGACCTTTGCCATTTCATCAGCACCGTTCACCGCTTTGCCATCTGCTTCCAGTATTACATCATCTTCTTTCACTCCTGCTTTCTGCGCATTACTTTCATCATCTACTTCAATTACTTTCACACCTTTTCCATCTTCTGTGTCCTGGACAGATAACCCAAGCTTAGGGCTGCCGCCAGACCAGCTCCAGTTTTGCCCGAAAGGTTGTGTAACACGGGGAACGACCGGTGTTCTCGGCATGATGCGTTCAAAATCCAGATCGCCGAGGTCTATATTAAAATTTTGACCATTCCCAGAATATACCATTGTGGTACCTTTCCATTTGCTGAGTTCGGCTGTGGCTTTTTGTTCTTTTTTATCACGGAGATAAGTAACAGTTACTTTATCACCTGGCTTGTGTTTCTTGATACTTGCCGTAAGATCATCCGGGTCTTCGATCTTCGTGTCACCAATCTTTGTGATCACATCACCTTCTTTAAGCCCTGCGTTTTCAGCACCACTTCCTTTGGTTACCGCCTGCAGTCTTACGCCGGTCTCCGCTTTTTCAGTGGTCACACCCAACATCGCCCTGTTGGAATCAACACTTACTTTTCTTTTCAGACCAGTTTGTGCAGGGAAAGTGCTGAACCCACTCATACCATCCGCAAAAGCCCAAACATCTTTGATCTTGTTGCGGCGGACTGTTACATCTCCGTCTTTGTATTCATCCAGCGATTTACCATTCACCGTGATCTTGTCACCATTGATCTCCACCACCACTTTTTCATCTTTGTCACCTTTGCGGGTAATGATGATCTGCTCGGCATCTTTTTTATCCTTCGCTTTCTCTTCCGGCTGTGCCAGCAGTGAAGCAGGAAGGATCATGGCTGCGGCCAGGGCAAGCACAGAAAATTTTCTACTAACCTGTATCATAATTTTTGTTTTAATAAATTATCTACGTCAAATTTCGTAGATCAAATATAATGAGATTTTCTGTATTACGAAATGTTTCGGAAATGTTAAATACCCGGCAGTTTTTAAAAGGCCGGATCAGCGGACGAACGGGTTGATAGCTTCATAGGTGCGGACCCGGTACCCGTCCACTTCTTCATTACCAATATAAGTCATTCCACATTTCTCCAAAACCCGGATGGAGCCAGTATTGCCCAACTCTGCCCTACCCACGATACGGCGAAGGTTCAGCTTTTCAAACCCATAACGGATACTGGCATCAGCTGCTTCGGTGGCGTATCCCTTTCCCCAATATTGCTTCATGAACCGGTATCCCAGGTCAATTTCATTGAGTTCGGCCCTGTACTTCAACCCACACCAGCCCATGAATTCGCCGGTTTCTTTGATATGCACCGCCCAGCGGCCATGGTTATACAGCGCATATTGGGGCAAAATGGTTTTTTCCAATACTGTTTTGGCTTGTTCAATATCCGTAATGGGATCATGTGTAAACCTTGTTACTTCCGGGTCAAGATTCAATGTATAGATCAATGCTGCATCTTCCATAGTGAAAAGACGGAACAGCAATCTTTGCGTTTCAAAAACAAGTGTCATGAATTGAGTATGTGGTTTTTACGTGGATTTGTTGGTGATTTCCACTACCCTATAAGTGGTATTGGCCAGGATTTTAAAATGCGGATTTTTGAACAGAACACCAGTTTCCAATCCACCACTAACTAACCTCAATGGGCCCTGAAATATTTGCTATCATTTGTATATTGATCTGCATCGCTGCTCTCTATTTTGCTTTTAAGATCTATAAAGACACCCGGAAGATCAAAAAGAAGCAACTGGAAGATGACGATGAAATCCATCCCCGTTTCTGAGCATTACAGCAACGATTTTACTTTTTCAATTACCTGTTGCAGGTTGCTGATATCCTGGCCGCCGGCAGTCGCCAATGTTTTCTGTCCGCCGCCACCGCCTTTGATCAGCGGGGCAATATGTTCTTTGATGATCTTACCTGCATCTAAGTTTTTAGCGGCTGCGACTGTTTCTGACATCCCAACTGCCACAAATGGTTTGCCGCCGATATTGGCGCAAAGAACAGCCACATGATCACGAAGATGATTCTTCAGGTCGAAACATAATTTCTTGAGTGCATCTGCATTGCCGACTTCCACGATATCGCCGATAAAATTGATACTGTTGATGATCTCATCTTTCTGCAACAACTCGTTCCGGATGATCACTAGCTGCCGGGCTTCCATGGATTCCACATGTTTCTTCAGTTCTGCATTTTCTGTCTGCAGGTTCTCCACGGCTTTCAGCAGGTCTTTCGGGTTTTTCAACGTTTCTTTTACGGAAGTAATTAATGCAGCCTGTTCGTTGATATACTGCATAGCTTCTGCACCACAAACGGCTTCCACCCGGCGGACACCAGCCGCTACAGCTGATTCACTGGTGAGTTTGAACAGGCCGAGTTCGCCGGTGGCACCCACATGCGTACCGCCGCATAACTCCACGGAATAATTGGGATCCATGATCACCACTCTTACCACATCACCATATTTTTCGCCAAACAATGCCATGGCACCCAGCTTCATCGCTTCATCCTTTGGCATCGACTTGATCACTACTGGTATATTGGCCCTGATCTTTTCATTCACCAGCTCTTCCACGTTGGCCATTTCTTCCTCCACGACTTTGGCAAAATGAGAAAAGTCGAAACGCAGGTGTTCTTCGTTGACCAAAGAACCTTTTTGTGCCACATGATTACCTAACACTTTTCGTAAGGCAGCATGTAACAAGTGCGTGGCAGAGTGATGCAGTTCGGTCTTTTTTCTTTTTGTTGCGTCCACTTTGGCAATCACTTCCCCAGAAAGATCAGCAGGAATGGTTTCTGCAAAATGAATGATGAGGTCATTATCTTTTTTGGTATCACTAATGGACACCTGCTTATTACCAATTGTCAATTGGCCCCTGTCGCCTACCTGCCCACCACTTTCAGCATAAAAAGGAGTTGTATCCAGTACAAGCTGGTATAATTCTTTACCCTTGGCTTTTACTTTCCTGTATTTTAAAACGGATGCTTTGGCTTCTAATGAATCGTAACCGACGAATTTATTAGAGCCTTCTTTGAGAACCATCCAGTCCCCGGCATCAATCGCTCCCGCAGCACGGCTTCGATCTTTTTGCTTTCCAAGTTCTTCTTGAAATCCTTGCATATCTACTGTCCATCCTTCTTCTTGAGCTAATAGATTCGTAAGATCTATTGGAAAACCGTAAGTATCATGTAATTGGAAAGCGAAAAATCCTGGAAGAATTTTTTTTTCTAATACGTGGCTATACGCATCTTTTGCAATCATTTGATCTAAAAACTCTTGCTTTCTTTCATCCAGATTTTCAGCTGTAGTTACTATTCTATTAACCGGGTCTCTTGTTATGTTATAAAATACTCTCAATCCTTTATCAAGTGTTCTCAAAAATGCATCTTCCTCTTCCTTCACCACTTTACTCACAAAATCTACCTGCTGTTGCAATTCCGGGAATACCGTTTCAAATTGTTTGGCTAATACCGGCACCAACTGAGTGAGCAACGGTAGTTTATAGTCGAGGTAAGAATAATAATACCGTACTGCCCTTCTTAATATACGGCGGATCACATACCCTGCTCCCGTATTGGAGGGTAATTGCCCATCCGCTATTGTAAAACTGATGGCCCTGATATGATCAGCTAATACCCGGAAAGCCACCGCTTCTTTGGTATCACTGTAATCATATTTCTTGCCGGTGATCTTTTCTGTTACTGCGATGGTGCCACTGAAAATATCCGTATCATAGTTGGATGTTTTACCCTGCAACACTCTCACTAATCGTTCTAATCCCATACCCGTATCCACATGGGTGGCGGGCAATGGTTCCAGGCTGCCGTCTTTTTTCCGGTTGTATTGAATGAATACATTATTCCAGATCTCTATTACCTGCGGATGATCTTTGTTCACCAGTAAATGCCCCGGTGTTTGTTTTCTTTCTTCGTCAGGTCGGCAGTCCACATGTATCTCGCTGCAGGGACCACAGGGACCTGTATCTCCCATTTCCCAGAAATTATCTTTCTTATTGCCATAGACAATATGATCATCCGGCAAATATTCTTTCCATTTTGCTAATGCTACAGTTGATGCCGGGAGGCCTTCTTTGCTATCGCCTTCAAAGACTGTGGCATATAGACGGTCAGCCGGTATTTTATAAACACCGGTCAGCAATTCCCAGCTCCAGCTGATGGCTTCATTCTTAAAATAATCACCAAAACTCCAGTTGCCCAGCATTTCAAACATGGTATGATGGTAGGTATCCACGCCTACTTCTTCCAGGTCGTTGTGCTTACCACTTACCCGCAGGCATTTTTGGGTATCAGCCACCCGGCCATATGGCGGAACTTTATTACCCAGGAAATAATCCTTGAACTGGTTCATCCCGGCATTGGTAAACATGAGGGTCGGGTCGTTTTTGACCACGATGGGGGCCGAAGGGACAATCGTGTGCCCTTTGGAGTGGAAAAAATCCAGGAAAGCCTTACGTATATCTGCGCTGGTCATCATAAATGTTGCCCGGGTTGGGTTGATTTTTGCTTATTAAGAGCCTATATTTGTTTCCCTTGTAAAGGTTGGCAAAAGTACGGATTCAAACGTAGTCAGCCCAATGAGAAGGCCGGTTCCATCCCTTGCAAGGTGCCACAATTTCAATATTCCAACTTAGCTGGCCGGCAGGCTATGAAAAAGATCAAGTACTACTATAACACCAACACACTCCGGTATGAAAAACTGGAAACTCCTTTACGGGTCAAGCTGTTGCGTGTATTTGGGTTTGTGGCAGCTGCTTTTGTTACCGCCGCCCTGATCTCCTATGTGGCTTTCCAGTTTGTAGGCTCCCCCAAAGAAAAAATATTACAGCGGCAGAACGAGAACCTGAAGGACCGGTATGATGATATGAAACGGGATCTGAAATCTATCCAGCAGCAGATGCAGGAACTGGAGAAAAGGGACAATAATGTGTACCGGGCCATTTTCGAAGCCAACCCGATTCCAGACAGTGCCAGGGCTAAAGAGCAGGCCATCCAGAAAGAGATTGCCACTGTGGAGCGGATGAAGGATAATGAACTGGTGGCTTCCATACAAACCACATTGGATAACCTGGTGAACCGGATCAATACACAACAAAAATCTTATACCGAAATTGATAAACTGGTGGCGAATAAAGAGCAGTTACTCTCGCATACTCCCGCCATTCAGCCGGTCAGTAATAAAGACCTGAACCGGGTGGCTTCCGGTTTCGGTTACCGCATTGACCCGGTGTATAAAACCATGAAGATGCATGCCGGGCTCGACTTTGCTGCACCACAGGGAACTCCTATTTATGCTACTGCAGATGGAACTGTTTCTACTTCGGGTAACACCGGCAATGGTTATGGCAACCATGTGATCATCAACCATGGCTATGGCTATGAAACATTATATGGCCATATGGTGCGGGTAAAAGCCAGGAATGGGCAGGTAGTGAAGCGGGGTGAAGTGATTGGCTGGGTGGGTAGTACCGGGAAATCAACCGGGCCGCACTGCCATTATGAAGTGCACAAATACGGCAACAAGATCGACCCGATCTATTTCTTCTATAATGACCTGACACCTGAACAATTTGACCTGCTGTTGAAGAAAGCTGCAGCTTCTAACCAGAGCTTTGATTAAAGGCAGTTCATTGCATGTCTATTTTTCCACACTGTTACCGGAATGTTACCAACGCCGGTGAGCTTCGTATCTTTACCCGTCCATTATGGCGAAACAGCTGACACAAATAACCTTTGATTTTTCTGCTCCGGAAGAACCGGTGAAAGAAGTGACGCCTGTGGTGGAAGAACCCATTATCACAGTTGCGGAAGAAGAGCCCTTGCCCATTGAAATACCGGAAGAAGAAAAGGCAGGTGTGAAAGTGATCGTCAAATTAAAAGAAAAGAAGAAATCGACCCGGGGCCGGAAATCATTAAAAGATATTGAGATCGGGGCCGACCTGATCCAGATCCCACCGGATGATATACTTTTCCAGAAACAATATTACTCTATCGGTGATGTGGCCAGGATGTTCCGGGAAAATCAATCCCTGATCCGGTACTGGGAAACCGAGTTTGATATTTTACAACCCCGCAAGAACCGAAAAGGTGACCGTTTTTTCCGCCCGGTGGATATCAAGAACCTGGTGATGATCTATGACCTGCTGCGCCGCCGCAAATTCACCATTGAAGGGGCCAAGGATTACCTGAAGAAAAATAAAAAAGCAGAAGAAAAATTTGCCATGATACAATCTTTGCGAAAGATCAAAGATTTTCTGCTGGAGCTGAAAGCGAATTTGTGACAGACGATGGTCCACCAACAACGGACCACGGAATTTCCCTAACGTATTATCTTGCCTGTATTAAGTGACCGGATGTTGACTATTGTCCATAGTCTGTCGTCCCTTTGCAACTTTAACGCTTCGCCTTTCATCATTTGACCACAGCCTTTTACTTTTGCCACTACATTTATCTGAAACCATGAAGAAAATCATTCCTGTATTCCTGCTGGCTTTGTTATTCAGTTCAGTTTTATCTGCCCAGAACCAGTTCCAGGTACTGGTAGAACGGCCCGGCGAAAAATCATTGAAAGGCATAATCTCCCGGGAAATACTGGAAGCGGATAGCTCTTTTACCAGTTGGTATGTTGCTAATCAAAAAGCATATACGCCGCACAGCCTTGCACTCGCAGCGTTAAAGCAGCATGGCGATTCCATCCAGGTCATTGTGGTCATGGGTACCTGGTGCGAGGATTCTCATTTTATCATTCCTAAATTTTTTGCACTGGCGGATGCCGCCGGGTTTTCGGACAAACACATCACCCTTGTTGGTACAGACCGGGATAAAAAAACACTCGGCAATCTTTGTGAAAGCCTGAATGTAAAAAATGTACCAACCCTGATCGTGCTGAAAGAGGGAAAAGAACTGGGAAGGGTTATCGAATATGGCAAAACCGGTTTATGGGATAAAGAACTCGGGCAAGTGATCAACTCCGGCTTTACTCAATAAACAATTATGCTTTCGGCTGTGATACGATCTTAATATCAGTGCTGGTACCTGCAATTTCAATTTTCAATTCTTCCAGCAGTTTAATCGATTGCAGGTTCACCTCCTGTTTCACTGTATTAAAATCCCGGATGGTAATAGGTGCCGTGTAATAATCAGCTGTTATCACTACAGCTGTTGCAGTGATCTCGGACAGTAATACATTCGCTTCTTCAATCTCTCTGCGATCTGTTATTCTTTTTATTCCGGCTATTAGTAATTCCAGTTTATGGGAAGAGGTTTCTAAACCCACTTCCAGTTTCAGGTCACCACGCCGTTGTGTACGCAGGGAAAGATTATCCAAAATGGTATCCACCATTTGTTTGTTAGGCACCGTCACAAATGTTTTCTGCTCTGTTCTTATTCTTGTACTGCGCAAACCTATTTTCTCCACCACACCTGTCACGGTCTGCACTTTCACCAGGTCACCGGTAGTAAATGGTTTGTCAAAGAAAATAATAAAAGAGGCGATCAGGTTTTCAATACTTTCCCGCAAGGCTAATGCGATGGCAGCACCCACAATACTCAAACCGGTAAGCAGGCTGCCGATATTCATACTGAATGCATAGTTCAGCACCATCATGATACCAATGATGACAAGGATGACTTTAAAAAAATCCTTGAAGAAAACGATCAGCTGGTTATCAGAGAGGTCGGGTGTCAGGTTAGCTCTTTTCTCGAGTATCATCGCAATAAAATCGATCATCCGTAACAGCAACCTGATAAAAGAAACGATCAGGATAATAGTACCCAGGCAATGGATGATATCTTTTATTGTGTATTTATACACTTCGATATTGAAGTCCTGCGGGAACCTGAGTTTATGCAAGGAAATAATGGACACCAGTATCAGCAGGAAAAAACCAAGCGGCTTCACCACCAGGTTGATGAATGATTTCTTGTCAACATCTTTCCAGATACTGTGTACCACGCTGAACAGCAGACCGGCAAAATAGCGGGAGATGAATTTTTTCAGGATCAGTACAAAAAGGATGACCCCGGCTACGATGAAGTAATTCTTTACAGGGTTATCCAACCATATTTTTTCAAAAAAATCATTCATGCCGCAAAATTATTGAATAATATGGTAGTTAATTATTACTGAGTAATGATGAACCTTATATTATACCAGGGTTTTAATCAGCGGAAAGAGTACACTTCAATACGGTCCTTTTTAAGGGCATATAAACGGGCCGATGTAAAATTGAAGGAGCGGCTTTTATAGATCTCTTCCGGCATCTTCCATTCATCCAGCCGGAAACTGCTGATCTCGTAGCGGTGCAATATATCCCCGTTGGAGCCAAAGATATATTTGCCGGCTACTTTAAAATTTTGCCAGCCGCTGATGAGAATCTTATTTTTTAAAGCCCCGTAATAATCAAATACAAAAACGGGTTGCGTGGAATCATACAGGTACACATACTGGTCCTGGTCAAATATTTTCTGGGGAGTGGGTGCCTGGCCAAACAGCTGCCTGAAATCAGGTGTTTCCAATAATATTTTTCCGTCCTCATCCACTTTTTTCAATTTACTCTCCAACTCGTCAAATACCCATATTTTATTATCGTAGGACTGTGCAACTGCTTTGGCCTGCAGGATATTTTGTTTCCGGAGATCAATGCTATTGACCACGTTTAAAAAACGATCCAGTACCACTACGGTGGCAAAGTCTTTATAAAACAATAATACTTTTAACGGATTCGATACATCGATCAGGGTGGCCTGCCCGAATCTTTTTACATCGTTAAAAATAGCAACTGAATCTCCATTCGCATTCAGTTTCTTGACCTGGTTGCGGCTGTTGAGTATATAAATATTATCCAGGTTATCTACGGTAAAGCTGACAATATCACCCGTGATCGTTCTTACCAATTTGAATGAGGTATCGGTCTGCCCCTGAACAACAGAAGTAATAAAAACCAGTAACAATATATTCAATACTCTTTTCATCAATTACGGATGATCTTGTTTTCCTGCCCGGTATACGATTTCAACTCCATTCTTTCTCCATCGAAGACGGCATAGGTAAAATACCGGATCCAGTCGCCGAGGTTAATATACCGGCTGTCTTTGGAGAGACGATAATCAATCGCTAAATGTCTATGCCCAAAGACAAAAAAATCGAAATTTTCTTTTTGAAGTACTTCTTTGCAATAAATAATGAGCCACTCCTTTTCTTCTCCCAGAAAAACCTCTTCAGAACTTCCCGTCTGGGCACGGCTGCGGCGGCTAAGATAATTCGCCAGGCCAACACCAATCACAGGTGGTAAAACGCCGAATAACCACTGGCAGGCAGGATTTCGAAATATTTTCTTCAACCTTTTATAGCCATGATCACCGGGACCTAATCCATCTCCATGGCCAATTAAAAATTTCTTGCCGCTCCGTACAAATTCTTTGGGTTCATAATAAACCGGCATATTCAGTTCCTGCTGGAAATACTCCTTCATCCACATATCATGATTACCCACAAAGAAATGCAGTTGAACGCCTGCATCTGATAATTCAGCCAGCTTGCCTAACAGACGAACATATCCTTTGGGCACTACTTTTTTGTACTCATACCAGAAATCGAACATATCACCCACTAAAAAGATCTCTCCGGCATCATTTTTAATGTCATCAAGGAATTGTACCAGCCTTTTTTCCCGTTCCAGGCTTTTAGAATGGTCGGGAGCACCGAGATGGAAGTCGGAAAGGAAGTAAATCTTTTTTTGAGCAGGTTGTTGCACGCAGTAGCTTATTTCTTATCCCGGATATATTGTAATACATCCCCTGATTCAATTTGTGGTCTGCCACTCACATCGCCATTGTACCAATACATCCAGGCGCTGGTAGCGGAATCATTTATTAAAACTTCGGCAAGGTCTCGGTAGTAAAGTTTCTCTTCATCATCTTCTACTGTCACGCCTTCATAATCATCCAGCTGGCCAATAGCCCAGGAAAATTCTGATTCATTAGTAATAGAATACAGTTCACCAATGATGAATTTATCTTCTGTTGAAGGAACTGCAGCAGGGTATTCGCCCAGGTCATATAAAATGCCTCTTACTTTTGCTTCAGCAATGAATGTAAAGAAGCGGCTGATGTATTCATAGGCCGGGCTGCGAAAACCACTGCGCAATGAACCATACACGAATAACTGGTAAACCCTGGCATTTGTCATACCTTAAAATTACTAAAGGAGAGTGGAATTTCAGGACTCAACTAGGAATAAATAAACTTCTTTGGGACCGTGCACACCCACTACCAATGTTTTTTCAATATCGGCTGTGCGGCTGGGTCCGGTGGCAAAACTGATCAGCGAAGGGAGGTTATTACCATATTTATCTTTTACCAGCTGCAAGCCATCCTTCAGGTCATAAACCAGTTGATTGGTAAAAGCAATGCAAATATGAACCGGAGCATACACACTGGTGGTTCTTCCACCGGGTTGTGCAGCACTTAATACAATGGAACCTGTTCTTGCGATCAAACATTCACAACCGGTGATGGAAACATCACAAGCAGCAAGACCGGTCTTTACGATCCTGTCGCTGATAGAACCGGCAACCGGTTCGATGAGTTTATCTTCCAGGCAAAACACCTTGTTCCAGTCCTGCTTCTTCACCAGGCTGCTCAATTGAAAAGCCAGCTCCTGCTGGTTGATACAAAAAACAAAACGTCCCTGTAGTTTGGAAAACTGTTCAGCGAATTCAATTTCCAGTTCTTGCTGTGAAGGATGAAACACGGAAGTGTTTCCCTCACTGCCGGGAAAAGGAAGAGGCGTTGGATGACTCAACGCCTTTCTTATTTTCTTTAAAATATTCTCTTTGGAGGTGGATATACTCATATGCCTTTTATGATGGCAACGATTTATTCGTTATATCACTGTCATACGGCGGAACACCAGCGGATATTTCGCTGTTATCAGTCGTATCCAGGTCATCTTTTTTGTCTTCAGCCAGTGATTTTTTTTCTTCATACGGTCTTTTACCGATCAGGGCTTCCACATCACTCTGGAACAATACCTCTCTTTCCAGTAAGGCCTCAGCCAGTTTTTCCACTTCTGCCTTTTTATCCGTCAGCAACTGCTTGGTACGGATGTAGGCATCATCGATCAGTTTTCTTACTTCCTGGTCAATGATCTTGGAGGTTTCTTCTGAATAAGGCTTAGTAAAGGTGGTTTCCTGTTGCGGGTCGTAGAAACTCACATTCCCCACTTTATCATTCATACCATACACTGTCACCATCGCATAAGCGATCCGGGTAATTTGTTGCAGGTCATTTTGTGCACCGGTTGAAATTTTGCCAAAGAAAATATCTTCACTGGCTCTTCCCCCCAATGTCATACAGATCTGGTCGCTGAGCTGATCGGTATTATATAAATACTGTTCTTTCGGCGTGTATTGCGCATACCCCAATGCAGCAGTACCTCTGGGGACGATGGTTACTTTCAGCAAAGGATACGCATGTTCCAGGTACCAGCCGCAGATAGCATGACCTGCTTCATGATAAGCAATGATCCTTTTTTCTGCCGGTGCTATGATCTTGTTCTTCTTTTCCAATCCACCGATCACCCTGTCCACGGCATCCTGGAAATCTTCCATCTCCACCGCATCTTTTCCTTTCCTGGCAGCGATCAGTGCTGCTTCGTTACATACGTTGGCGATATCTGCACCTGCAAAACCAGGTGTTTGTTCAGCCAGCTTATGAATATCCAGCTTCGTTGAAATTTTGATCGGTTTCAGATGAACTTTGAAAATATCTTCTCTTCCTTTCAAGTCAGGTTTGTCAATGGATATCTGCCTGTCGAAACGACCCGGACGCAACAACGCTGAGTCCAGTACATCAGGACGGTTGGTAGCGGCTAATACAATAATACCGGTATCAGTTCCGAAACCATCCATTTCCACCAGCATCTGGTTCAGTGTGCTTTCTCTTTCATCATTGCTCATCATCGCATTCTTACCCCTGGCACGGCCGATGGCATCAATCTCATCAATAAAGATGATACAAGGTGCTTTTTCCCTGGCTTGCTTAAATAGATCTCTTACCCGGCTGGCGCCCACACCCACAAACATTTCCACGAAATCAGATCCGCTCAGGCTAAAGAAAGGAACCTGTGCTTCTCCGGCCATAGCTTTTGCCAGTAATGTTTTACCGGTTCCGGGAGGACCGACCAGCAATGCACCTTTTGGTATTTTACCACCAAGGGCTGTATATTTTTTAGGGTTCTTTAAAAATTCAACGATCTCCATCACTTCTACTTTGGCTTCATCCAGGCCAGCCACATCAGCAAACGTGATATTTACTCTTGTTCCTTTATCAAATAAGGTAGCTTTTGATTTACCGATATTGAAAATACCGCCCGGACCACCAGAGCCCCCGGCTCCACCACCCATTTTTCGCATCAGTAATATCCAGAGCCCTACAAAAAGAAGTACGGGCAATAAGAATTGAAGAATACCACCAAAGATATCTCTCTCCGACCCGGCCTTTCCTACGTTCTTTACCGTTGGGTTATCCGTGTAAAACTTCCGCATATCATCCTGGAAAGAATCACCTGATACAATACTAAAGACCATATGCGGGCCTTCTTTACTATAACCGCCGTTTTCTTTCAGTTCCTTTTCGTATCTGGGAAGACTGGATTGTTTGAGTGTTACCCGTACCTTATTCTTATTACTGACAACGAGGTATTTTTCAACATCCCCCTGCTTCATCATATCACCAAATTGATCCTGTGAGATCTCTTTCATGCTCGAAGAAAAAGGGCTGAAAACCTGCATACCGATCAGCATCGCAATGATGATTGCATACACCCAGTAAATACTGAATTTCGGGCCTTTCTTAGGTTGGTTCGGGTCGTCGCTTGGCGGACGGTTACCTGGTCTTGGATTTCTGTTCGGTTGTTCTTGTGACATATATTTATTTTCCGGGGGCTCCCTGCTAATTAATAATTATTGATAGAAAAAGTTCGGCTTGTATAATATTTAACATTATTCGTCATGCTCCTCGGCGGCTGCATCACTCCACATTTCTTCCAGTTTGTAAAATTTCCGGTCTTCTGATAACATTACATGCACCACCACATTTACATAATCGATCAACACCCAGTGCAGGTTATGATACCCTTCATGATGATAGGGATTCTCCTCGCAGGCCATATTTACCCGTGCCTCTACATTCTCTGCAATAGCCCTTACCTGCGGCTGGTTGCCCGCCTCACAGATAATAAAGAAATCTGCCACCGCTTCATTGATCTTCCGGAGGTCCAGCGAGATGATATTCTCCCCTTTCTTCTCCTGTATAGCGGCAATAATGGTTTTGATGATTTTCGAATTCTTCGTTAACCGGGTTGCACTTTTCTTCTTGCGGTTGGTCAGTGATGCCAATTGTTCCAAATAATGAAGGTGTTTAAATTTAATATCTGTTTTTGGCCAACTTGCTGTCGTCAACAGGCTGTTATTATTAAAAAATAGCAACCGGCAACAAGAAAGCATTTTACTTTGTCAAAAATAGCAATTAATTGCCAGAACAGCCTGTATCTATGCCTTCCGGAATGCCATTTATTGAACTCCAATCGGTTGATAGTACCAATAACTATGCCCTTGCCCGGTTGCATGAAGCCCGACTGCCGGACAGGCAGGGCCAGGTACAGCACGGGCAGGCTTATTTTGCCCATGAACAGGTGGCCGGAAAAGGTCAGCGGGGTCGTGTTTGGGCAGCTGAAAAAGATGCCAATATCATCCTGAGTGTGGTACTGAATCCTTACCCGTTACAGCTGTCGCAACAATTTCAGTTCAGTGCTGCGGTGGCAATGGCTGTTCATGATTTCTTCAACACTTATGCCGGAGAGGATACAAAAATTAAATGGCCTAACGATCTTTACTGGCAGGACAGAAAGGCAGGGGGTATTTTGATCGAATCGGTGATCAGCAGTTTGGCATCGGTGAAAAAGGGCGGGCTGTCAGAAAATGAAATGCAAAAAACCGCAGCAGGTCAGTGGCAATGGGCGGTTGTTGGAATTGGTATTAATATAAACCAGACCTCCTTTCCCGACGAGCTGAAAAACCCGGTTTCCCTGAAACAGATCACCGGGAAAAATTACGATGTGGTGGCGCTGGCGAAAGAATTATGTGAACGCCTGTACAGCCGTTTTAATGAATTAACCCAAAGGGGATTTGACAGCATTTACCGCAACTACAATTCACAGCTTTATAAAAAAGGGCAGCCTGTTAGACTAAAGAAAGATAGCCGTGTCTTTGAAGCCATTATTAAAAATGTATCTCCCACTGGACAGTTGGTCGTTCAGCATAGTATTGAAGAAGTATTCAGTTTTGGAGACATTGAATGGATCATCAACTAAAAGAGCTTTCAGTATTGAAATCTCTTTAAAGGTTTTGCTTTTGTTACAACTATTTTTCTTTCGGGCGCCACAGGGAAAACTGTCTTGCAATGGTAAAGCCCCAGCGAAACTGTCCTTTTCCCCAACTGGTCACTGTTCTTGGTATATACCGGTTCTCCAATGTTTCAGTGGCATTGGTAAAGTTGAGATGGAATACGTGGCCGGGTGTAACGATCTCAAACCCGATACCCAGCGGATCAAAAAATTTCAACGGCGTGGCCTGTACGGCGAATGAATCTTTGCTGCTCTGTGAACGGAAAGGATGAAAATAGTCCACCACCAGGTTCAGGTTACGCATTACAGGTACTTTCAATGCACCGCCTAACGCAAAAATGGATTTTTGGTCATAAGAGATCGCATATCCTCTTGTAACTAATGTGGGATTCAATTGTAAACTCACTTTCCCCATTTTTTTAGCGATGATCAGTTGAAACGTATTACTGGTGCGGTCTGAAATATCCCTGAAACTATGATCAAGATTATCTAATGCAGAAGCTTTATTAGCAGCGATCACCGCATTGGCAAAAAAAGCAACGGATAAAGGATGTGTGGGGTCATTCTCCAGTTGTTGCAGTAACTGGTACTTGATACCCATCTCCCATAGTTTTTGCTGCTGACCGGCTCCTTTTGCCCTTGCAAAAAGGATATCGAATCGTTTGCCCAACCCAATTTCAAAAGCGATCTTGATATCAGATGCATTATCCAGGCCAAAGAAATTCTTCAACCCGCCAAAATCGCCGCCAATATCACCAAAATTATGCATCACCTTAAATTCCATCTTGCCTTTACCCACCACTTCGGTGGTATTGGCATTGATAGCTTTTTGTGAATTAAAAATTTTCACCGGTGTTTTTGCGGCAGCTGCATTATCCCCGATATTCAGTAATGAATCCTGGGCAACCAGCACAGTTGATATAAGCATCAACAGGTATACTACTACTATTTTCTTCATACAATCAGTTTAAGATGTTGTAGTAATCGGTAAAGCAGTAAAAAAAGTTGCCTGCTTTGTTATAAAGCAGGCAACGAAAAAGCCGTTTAAACTTGGTCAGGGTTTGTCAACCTCCCGGAAGAGCAGCATATCTTTTACCCTGGAAGAAGCCCCGTTATAAAAACCTGTTTCTTCCACATACTTTGCGGGGTTTCTGAATGTACCGAAAAGGATATCAAATAATGGCAGGTCTGAGTAGTTATAAGCATGTACACCTTTGGCATGATGGATTGCATGGCTTTCCGGCCGCTGAATAATATAACCCAGCCAGGCGGGTGTTTTAATATTTGCATGCTGAAAAATGCTGAAGAAATTGGTTACCAGCAATACGATCGTAATGGATTGTGCTTGCAGACCGGTAATAAAAGAAAAGCAAACAGTACCCAGTACCGTCCAGCCAACCATGTCAAAGGGGCTGAAATAAAATGCACCATAGGTATCTAATCGTTCAGCACTATGATGCATCTGGTGAAATACTCTCCATAATACATTACTACTGTGCATGAACCTGTGCCAGGCATACATACCAAATTCATAAACAAGTATGCCTATGATACCACCCACCATTACATTGACCTCAGCAAAATTCAGTAGTTGCGATGAAGGCAACCATGTGGCATATAATAACGGCAAATAGGTTGACAGGTAAAAAAAGAAAAAGAAAGATAAAATGCCTTTGATCTGCCAGTAAGGGATATGCGGCAGTTTCCGGGCTGGCAAAAAAGCTTCCCAGAGGATCAGCAATAGGTACATTCCCAAAATGTAAAGTGAAACCGGGTCTGATAAAATTTCTAAAGGATCAGGCATAAAATAAAGTTTAAAAATTATTACATAGTTGAATCGTATTCATCATTAAAGTCAGGGGCTGGCATATCTTTCAATAAATGGGGAAAACCGTTGTTAGCTTTAAAAAAAATTGTACCAGCTTAAAACCATCCTGTACTATTTCCTGCTCATTTATTCGACAAGCTTTATCTGTTATCTCGCATTCTATGTTTTGAGATTGCAGGCATTATTTATTTTCTTCTTTTTTGTGGGTACTTATTTCTTCTATAAAATCCACCAGGTCTGTGGCAAATCTTTCCGGTTCTTCCCAATGCAGGGCATGACCTGTTTCCTGGTAAATCAATAATCTCCCGTTGCTGATTCCTTTTATCAATATATCCTGGTCTTTTTTTGAACAAACCCAATCCTTATCACCCCAAACGATCAATGCTGGTTGATTGATCCTGTACAATTGGCGACTGTAATCAACATTCATAATCCCAGTCATAACATCTTTCCATATATGTGCAGGAACTTTCAGGCTTTCATTAACCAGTACTTTAAAATAGCCTGCATCAATAGGCTTAGCACAGGTTCCCTTCTGAAATTCATTTGCAAACTCATGCGGAACAGGATCTGAAAGTTTTAATATTTCCTGAGTAAACTCCGGCAAACCCGGGTTATCTTTAAATGAGGCATCCGTGCTTATTAATACAATACCCTTTGCAAGTTCCGGGTAATCCAATGCAAATTGCTGGGCTATAATACCGCCCATAGAGTGACCAACAATAATAGCTTTAGCCAAACCTTTCACTTTCATAAACGCAGCGACATCTGCAGCAAAATCTTTCGGGTGATAATTGATTCCAAGTTTCAAAGAATTACCATGCCCCCTTTGTGAAGGAACAAAAGCATGAATATTATCCGGCAGGTAAGAAAGTACTGTTTCAAATGAATGCCAGGAATCGGTATACCCATGCAAAAAGATCACGGGAGTCCCGGCTGCATTACCTTGTTCAGCATACTCCAGTTGCATACCACCGGGTAACTCTATTTTTTTAATAGGTGGTGGAGAAAAACGAATGGAAAGCACAGATAAATGATCCGGGTTGACTCCTTCCGGTCTTTGCGCTGAGGCCTGGTTAATAACTGCAGTTAAATACACCATCGCATAACTCAATATCCTTTTCATACACATTGATTTTTGAGTTACAAATATCATCTCCAGGAATCCGCGGGACAATCGCCGGATTTGTTAAATCACATACCCGAAGAAGGTGAGAAAGAGAACTGCAGAAAAAAATATTTTGACCTATAGTATTTCAGTTATTAACTATTATGATTTTCTAAGTTGTTAAGAACTTATATTTTGTTAGACATGTTTCAATTTGACAGCGCTGAGCTATGTGTATTATTTGATAATTATTGGAGATTAAAATACTTACATGGGGTCTAAAATTATTTACCCTTTAAATAGTGTTGATTGAAGAACCCCGATCAAAAAGCCGTTATCAGACAATCCTCTGATTAATGGCTTTTGCCACTACTTCAGTAAGAGAAGCAACATGCAGTTTCTCATATATTTTTTTTACATGGCTGCGAACGGTCTCATAGCTGATAAACAATTCTGCAGCGATCATCTTATAGCTCTGTCCATTCACCAGGCAGCCCAGTACTTCTTTTTCCCGGGGAGTAAGGTGATAATCCGGTGCTTCCTCCGGCATAATCACGGAAGAAACAGACTGCATTTTATTGAGGACTTTCCTCGCCACGGATGGGCTCATGGGCGAACCGCCATATTGCAACTCACGGATCGCATCCACCAGCTTTGTATTCAGGAAATTTTTCAGGATGTAGCCTGATGCCCCCGCACAGATCGAATCAAACACACGGTCATCATCTTCAAACACTGTTTGCATCAGGATCTGCACCTGCGGAAATTCTTTTTTTATCGCCTTCACTGCCTCAATACCGGTCATACCAGGCATTTCAATATCCATAAGCACCACATCTGGTTTTGATTCTCTTACGTCGCTGACACAATCCAGCACATGCCCGAATGATCCCACTAATGTAAAATCAGGTTCAGTATTTAATAACATACTGATACTTTCCCTGATGTTTTTATTGTCATCAAATATGGCGATGCGTAAGCCCATGTTGTGTATTTCTGTAAAGTTCTGCTAATTTTTCGCAGTCACAATCCCCGAAAGCGGTGACGCCTGCTATGCAGCAGGGAATTTAAGCTCTATGGTTGTTCCTTCGCCGGGTTTGCTGTTGATCAGAAGGTTGCCTTTCATCTCCTTAGCCCTCATTTGCATATTGCGAAGTCCATTCCCGGACATAGAGCTGTTTGCCTTAACAGCAGCTTCTGCCAGATCAAATCCTTTTCCATCATCTTTTACTGTCAACGTAATGTGATGCTGTCTTTTTTCCACTCTCACGAACAAATGTTTACAAGCAGAATATTTCACCGCATTGTTAACCGCTTCTTTGAATATGAGGTAAAAATTTTTCCGGCTTTCCATCTGCAGATTTTGCCACACCAGGTTCGCATCGTATTCAAATTTATACTGTATCCCCTGTGCATTGAGCAAGGGCTTGGCATAGGATTCCATTCGCTGCAGTATGGTATCCATATTATCGTTTCTCGGGTTGATGGCCCAGACGATATCATTCATTTCTGAGATCATTTCACCCGAAGTGCTGCTGATTTTTTCCAGGGTACTCTGCAGGTCTTCCTGGCGGTTCTTTTCTTTATAGATTTTAGCCACCTGGCTATAGACTGAAATGCTGCTGAGCGTTGAACCCACATTATCGTGCAGGTCCTGTGCTATTTTATTACGAATCGCCTGCCGTTTCAATAATTCATTGATTCGGTAACGATATACTGCATAGATCATCCCTGCTATCAATACAGCTGTCAGCAAAAAAAACCACCATTGCTTCCAGAAAGGAGGAATAATCCGGATTTTAATAGTCGTTATTTTATCACTCCAGCTACCGGGTGAGGTGGTGGCTCTTACCTTAAATGTGTATTCGCCTCCACCCAGGTTGGTATATGGCGCCTGGGTGGAAGAACCGGCATTGACCCAGTCCTTATCCACTCCTTCCAGCATATAGGAATACTGCACGGGTGCCGATGCTGCATAAAAAGGAGCTGCAAAATGAATAGTGAAAAAGTTTTGTGTATAACCCAGTGCGATCTCATTTTGCATCAGCAAGTGCGAATAAGAATTATTGAAAATGCCGAAATCTGTTAAAAAAACTTCCGGTTGCTTTTTCTCAATCACGATCCGTTCCGGGTTAAATGCAATAAAATAACCATCCCCGGCCACATACATTTTCCCTTCATCATCTTTATAAATGTATCCCCTGACCCCGCCTGTTTTTTCTACATCCGGCAATTCAACAGAAGAAAACGTTTTGGTACGGGGGTCAAATTTTTGCAAGCCGCCGTTACTGATACTCCAGGCGTTTCCATATTTATCCAGTTCGAGTCCCTCCAGCAGGTTATTAACGGAACCAAAATGCTGAAACTCTTTTTTCTGTGTATCAAAATAATTCAATCCACCACCATAGGTGCTGATCCAGAGGTTCCCAACCTTGTCTTCTTTGATATCGTATACATTATTATTACTGATACTCCCGGCCACAGCAGGATTATTCCGGTAAGTGACACTTCCACTTGTCTGCTCATCTAATAATACAAGGCCATTTTTTGCATTCGCCAACCATAGGTTCCCGTCTTTTGTTTTTACGATTCTCCTGATGAGGTTATCAGTAATATTATACCTGCTTAATATTTTCTTTGTGCTATCCTTCCGGGATATCCAGCGTTGTTCAGTAAAATCATAATAAGCAAAAAAATGACCATAAGGGACCGTAAGCAATACCGGGTGCCCATCTATTGTGTCTTTTACAACTGAAACAACTCTCGACTCAATGATCTTTGCCATCACCTGGTCTTTCTCTGTATTCGGAAGCATACTGATGCTGCCAGTGGATATATCATACCGGAACAAGGAATAATCCGTACCGATATAAACAGTGCCACCAGGTTCTTTATAAAACTTGGTAATACTGATTTCCGTTCCTTTGAATGTTATCTTCCGGTGCAGGTAATTACCACCTGGTTGCCGGATATAAAGGCCTTTATTTGTGCCAATCCAGAGATCACCATTTTCTTCTTTACAAAAATCATAAATAACAAGCGGCTTATCTCCCCTGTCATTCTTCCGGGGTAAAAATTCCTGTTCAAACTGTTGTTGCGCTGCATGATAAATACTAATACCATTATTAGTTCCCACCCAAACAATTCCTGAGCGATCGATAAAAATACAGTTGACTTTATTATCACCAAGGGTCCCTTCCCTTGCAGGATCGTGCCTGTAATTATAAAACTTGCCTGCTACCGGATCGTATATGTAGAGTCCTGAATATTTACCGCCAATCCAGATACGGCCCTGTTTATCTTCATTAAAGGCAATGGCTTCATCTTTTCCGAATGAAAAAGGATCATCATTATTATTGCTGAAACTTTGCTCCACCCCGGTAACGGAGTTCTGCCGGTAAACAGCTTTATCCCAGGAACCAAACCAGATATGTTGTTTGCTGTCCCTGAATAATTTTGTTACCACCACATGCGGGAGCGAGACATATAAATTAGCATATCGTTCATCCGTTTGCACCCGTAAATTGACCGGGTTAACTTTTAAAATACTTCCCCCTTCACGGCCCGCCCATATCATCCCCTGCCGGTCGAAACACATATCATAGATCGTCCACACCCCAATGCCCTTGGGCTGAACAAATTCTTCCTGCTGTTTATTGAACCGGAGTACTCCTTTGCCACTGGTAGCCAGCCAGAGATCACCTCTGCTGTCTTCCTGCAGTGCATTGACAATATTTACCGGGATACTATTTTTATCACCGGGCTGGTGTTTATACTGGCGGAATTGCTGATCGGGTGGTAGCCGATGATCATAACGGGTAATACCCCCATCTGCTGTAGCTATCCAGATCAGCCCTTCTTTGTCTTCATGCAGGTCTGTGATAGTATTGCCCGATACTGAAGATAGCTGGCCGGGGCTATTTTTAAATACAATAAAATTATTGCCATCGTAGCGATTAAGGCCATCATCTGTTCCGATCCATATAAATCCTTTTTTGTCCTGTAAGATGCAATTGACTTTATTATTAGACAGCCCGTTGGCCCTGCTCAATTGCTTAAAATATAAAACCGGTTGTTGTGCCGTCCCCAACAACAACAGCAACAACAATGCTCCTGTAAACCCAATCCGTTTTAGCCCGGTGTTCATACTGAAAAAATACGAAAGACCCGGCGGATTAGTTACAGGCAAACAAAACCGCCCCGCCAACAGGACGGGACGGCTACTTAAACCAAACTGTAAATCGCCGTAAATACTATTGAATTGCCTTGGGTTCATTATATAAAAAATCATCCATAATCACCAGGTCCTTGCTCCCACCGGCAGAAATATCTTTCACCCCATTGGCTACTACAGCATTCCCCTGCCGGATCGTAACCTTCGTAATTTTTTCATCAGGAAAATAAACTCCCAGGAAAGAATGGCTACTGCCCGCAGACCTTACCGGCACTTTAAACAGACCCAGGCTGCGGTTACCGGAAAAATATTCGATGGTTGTGGAGCTTGCGTCATCCACATCGGAAAACACGGCACCAAATCCATTTACGCTGGCTGCTACGGCCTGGCCGGGTACTTCAAAATCAACATTCCATAAATTAGTGCTAATTGCAGAAAACGTTTTACCACCACTAAATGATGAAAATTCGGTCGCATTACTGGCTTCCTGGTCAGCAAACAGGTTGTTACTGATCCGGGCATCCACATCTCCTGAATATTGAAACCCTCTTTGCAATGAGGCCGGTGAGCCGGCTGCAGTTGGATTAAAAAAATCAGATGGGATTCTTTCAGTAATATATTGGTCGGGCACGCCATCCCAGTTGATCTCCCTGCGGCCTGAGACCTGGCCCGGTGTTGTATTCAGCACATCCCCTAAAAGACTTCTGAACTCATTTAGCTTTGCCGTAATATCACCTGAACCAGTAATTATGATTGCCCTGGGAGTATCCTGCTCATTTTTTTTCTCACAACCTGCCATAACAGACACAGCCATTAAAAGAAGGAATATTTTTTTCATGGTTATAAAGTTTAATTGATACCTGCAAATTTCCTTCCTGTTACTTGTTTTTTCTATCACCGAATACGGGGATAAGAAAAGCCCCGGGTAAGAGTACCACGGGGCTTTTGGTATATAAACCGTCCACTGTTATGACATAATTATTGTACAGCTACTGGTTCGCTGTAGAGAAAATCGTCGTATACCACCAGGTCTTTTGTTCCTCCGTCCGTTATATCTTTTACACCTGCCGCCAATGCCGCATTACCACTGGTGATCTTCAGCTTTGTGATCTTTTCTGTCACAAAATGAACACCAAGGAAAGAGAATTTACCTGAACCGGCCGCAGCGGGAGCTTTGAATTTTCCAAGGCTTTTTGTACCATTAAAGAATTCAATGAAGGTTGAATTAGCATCATCCACATCCACGAAGACAATACCAAATCCTTTCACCGAAGCATCGGTGGTAGTACCCGGAACTTTAAATAATATCTCAGAAACAGTTGTTCCGGCTGCAATCACTAATCGTTTGCGGCTGAAGGGTTCAAACTGCCCGGCATAAGAAGGATCGATCTCTGCAAAATCAGAACTGTCAATCCTGATGAGTGTACCGTTATTGGCATATAACAATCCCCTTTTTCTTCCATTGGGTTCCGCAGCATCTGATTTACCAAAAAAATCAAGCGGGAAAGCAGTATTGTTGGTAAAATTGGCCGGTACGCCATCCCAGTTCACCTCGCGGCGTCCTGCCGTTTGATTGGGAGTTGTATTGAGCGGATCTCCGAGTACCAACCGGAACTCAGCCATTTTCCCGGCTACTGTTGTGCTGTCGCCGGCACCTGCTACAATTGTTGACTGAACAGCAGGCTGGTTGTTATAATCATCATCTTCGTCTTTATCACAGCCAATGATGATCACTGACGATAAAGCCAGCATAGCTGTTAATTGTTTAATTTTTTTCATCCTGGATAAGTTTAAAGGTTAAGGTTGTTGATTGAACTTGTTTGTTGTAATGACAGGACAAAGATGGGCCTGGAGTATCGCCTGAACAATCGCCGGAATAGGGAGATTACTCCCTGAAAGTGGGGATAGCAAAATTATTTGTACGCCGCTATAATCTCTTCTGCGTGGGCTTTGTTTTTGGGTCTCAGGAATATTTTGCGGATAATTCCTTTTTCAGCAATTACAAAAGTGGTTCGCAGTACACCCATATATTTGTGACCGAACATCTGCTTCTGGTCCCATACACCATACTTTTCTAAAATGGCATGGTTTGTATCTGCTATTAAAGTAAAGGGAAGATCAAATTTGGCTTCAAATTTTTTATGCTTTTGGGAATCATCCGGGCTTACACCAATTACTTCAAAACCATTTTTCCTGAGTAACCCATAATTATCCCGCAGGTTACAGGCTTGTATCGTACAGGTGGGAGTATCATCTTCCGGGTAAAAATAGAGTACCACTTTCTTTCCCTTGTAAGCAGACAAAGAAATCTTGTTCCCATTCTGATCCATGCCAGAGAAAGCCGGGGCTTTATCACCTTCTTTTAATGTTACCATAAAATGATAGTATTACTGCTTGTTATTTTTTCTTTACTGCGGCTTTTTTCTTTGAGGTAGTTACTTTCCTTTTACTGCTATTCTTCTTTTTAGCTGGTATCTTTTTCTTTGGCGGCGTGTAGGGATATTTTTTAAACCACCAGCTCTTAATTGTTGTATTACCCACCATATCCTCTACTGTTACCTTTAAATGATGTATTCCATATGGGCAGCGTTCATCAAATACATAGATCCAGTTGCGGCTTTTATCGTTGGTAAAACGAATCCACTGGCTGTCGAGTTCGGCCCGGAAACTTTTTATCCCAAAATTATCCGCCGGGGTAAATACTATTCTTGTTGCCGGACTCAGGTTAATAGTATCCCCTTTTCCTAATTCATTGATGGTTGGCGGCAGCACATCTGCAAAAGCCTGGAAGGTTCCGAGATCACCAAATGAAGCGGCCAGCCATTCCCCCTGCCATTCGGCATTCCTGTTTGACACACCACGGCCATTTCGTTGTATGATTATTTTATCCCTTCGTTCAGCAGGGATTATCTTATCCGGTTTGATACGGACCTTAATGTTATCGTGCAAGGGTATGGAAGCATCGTTTAACTGGTGCAGTCCTGATACTGCATAGAAGGAATTTGTATTACTCCTGTAATAAAGGGGTTGTATGCTATCATATAAACATCCTTCGGGCAAATACACTTCAAAGTCTGGTTTCTCCAATACATTCACCTGGTTGGGAGCATAATGTTGATGAAGTATCTCCTGGAAACTCTTTTTTGCCTGACTGCTATCATATTGCAACTGGAAAGAAAGCTGGGAAACATTTTTATAAGCATCCTTTATTTCAACACGGATTGTATGCTGAAATGTATCTTTTAATTCGATCACCCCGTCTCCGGCCACGGGCTGATATATACCACCACGATCACCCGGCAATCTTGATAAATGCTGGAGGAAAGCTCCCCCATTTGAACGATACTTATAATCGATCTGTGCATTCATATAAGCAGTGGCTGCATAATCAATGCTGTCAATTATAAATCGCACCTGAGCGTTTTCATCAACAAACAGTTCTGCCGAATAAATACCGTCGGCATTGGGAGAGCCACTGATACGATCATAGGCCTGTATTCCAAAACTGAGTTTTTGTAACCCGGTTTTCAAGACTGGCATTTTGGGAATAATATAACCACTGCCTGTTCTTTTTACTGTAAAAAACTTAGGCGTTTGTTCATATAGGCTGATACTGCGATCATACAAAGCCAGTTTCACCAGGTCAGGTGGCACATTATCCTGTAGTGGAAAACCAAAAAGTAAAGGATTGAGACGCCTGGTTGTTTTGGTATCAAAAATTTCGAAATGTAAATGCGGTCCCTGCGATCCTCCCGTATTACCACTGTAGGCAATGAACTGTCCTTTTGCAACCGGGAATTGTTGCGAACCAAAATCCAATTCAATAGCCCATGTCTCCTGTTCATACTGTTTGGCTGTTACGTATTGTTCGAGTGCTGGAAAAAAATCATTAAGGTGAGCATATAAAGTGGAAAGGCCGTTTGGGTGATTCACAATTATATATCGTCCGAAGCTTTGTGGCCTGATGCCTATATGCGTAACATATCCTTCCGCAGCTGCATAGACCGGCTGATTCTCTTTTTGATTAGTGCGGATATCCAAACCCATATGCCAGTGATTGGCCCTGAGTTCTCCCATATTAGCAACGATCTCCATCGGGATACCGAGTGGGTTCCTGAAATATCCTTTTTGAACTGTATTTGTAACGGACTGTGATTGAAGGATACCAGGTACCAGCATAATCAACAAGAACCATATTTTTTTGAACCAGTGTCGGCTATCTTTCATCATGTTTTACAAATTAACAACATAGCTCCTTATTTTATTCCTATAACAGGTAATTTTGAAAATATTTTAATCCTTGTTTAATGAAAATATTAAAAACCATCCTCCCTGCTATTGTTGCCCTGTTGCTATCAGCAACTATATCAGCCCAGGATTGCGCTGTTGAAAAAGCAGAACTCAAAGGAACATATACCGGTGAATGTAAAAAAGGAAAAGCCAGCGGTAAAGGCAAGGCAACCGGAACAGACAGCTACGAAGGAGATTTTAAATCGGGCCTGCCCGATGGTAATGGCACTTATATATGGAAGAATGGCAATGAATTCAGGGGCAGTTTTTCAAAAGGGCTGAAAGACGGGAAGGGAACATTGCTTTATAAAAGGGCTAATGCCGGCGATAGCATTGTACAGGGTTATTGGAAAAAAGATGTTTACATAGGTAAATACGAACATCCTTACCGAATCATCAATAAAAGCAAGATGGTAACCGATGTGGAAGTGGAATACAAAACCGATCCCTACAATAAGATCACTTTTTTCATCACCAATACATCCGGTGGTGCCAGTTCTGTCAGCAGCGATGAATTACCTAAAATAAAAGTGGATGAGATAGAGGCAGTGACAGGCGCTTATGGCCGGTTATATGTTAATGATAACCACGCCAAAAAAACCGAATCGATTATTGAAGATGTTCGTTTCCCCATCCGCATGAGAGTCAAAATGGGAACTGAGGATGTGGAAATAGAATTCAGGGAAGCAGGAACATATATTATTAATATCAGGATCAACGATTAAGCTCTTATTGTTCCCATATTTTACAATTCCCTCAACCCGGTTTACCCGAGTTGGCGCTGATCTTCGTATCTTTTCCTCTTAACCAACAACTGCTTTGAAAAAATTGCTTTGGCTGATACCCATCAGCATTTTACTGTATGCCTGCCCTCATGAGTCGGCAGTACCGCTGGAAGCAAGACCTGTAGAGCCTGTTGATAGTACGTTGCTGGGCTATTGGTATGGCATTGTAAAAGATGGCAGCGATTATTTTGGTATCGAGGCCCTCGATATTACTCAAAACTCCGATTCTACCTACGCTATTATACGCTACGGTAAAGCTGCCAAAGGCGATATTATATTACCCGACACTTCTTATTTCACCGGCTATATTTCTTATGTGAACGGGCAACGGTTCATGAACGTGGAAGGATCCATTGTTCTCGTTACCACCCGTGGCAAAAAGCCGCCAGAGATCAAAACTCAAAAAGTGTTTTACCTCGCTAATTTTTCCCTGCAAAGGGATACATTGACGATGAAAACTATTACCGAGAACTTTTCACCCAGCAGAAGAGGCTTTGCCACTCCTGAAGAACTGAAACAAACAGTCATAAGCCTCACCGGGCAGGGAAAGAATATTTATGATGATCTCTATGCATTATCCTACCGCAAAATCCCGAGGCCAAAGCCCCTAAAGCCATTCTGAGTAAGTGGCTGGAAAAAAAATATTCAATTGCCCTGTCAATCCCTTCCATTCCCTTACTTTTGCGCAATTTGTTTTTCCATCCCGAACGCTATATAATTCCTCATAAAAAATGCCCAAAGACAATTCTATTAAGTCGGTCCTGATCATCGGTTCAGGACCTATTATTATTGGACAAGCCTGTGAATTTGACTATTCCGGAACCCAGGCTGCCCGCAGCCTTCGGGAAGAAGGTATCAAAGTATATCTTATTAACAGCAACCCGGCTACCATCATGACTGACCCGATGATGGCTGACAGGGTTTACCTGTTGCCACTGACGGTGGAGAGTATTGAAGAAATACTAGAAGAAAACCAGATCGATGCTGTACTGCCTACCATGGGAGGGCAAACAGCCCTTAACCTGGCCAAAGAAGCAGAAGACCTTGGTATCTGGGAAAAATATGGGGTGCGGTTGATCGGTGTGGATATCAAAGCAATTGATAAAGCAGAAGACAGGGAAAAATTCCGCCAGTGGATGATCCAGTTGGGTGTGCCGGTAGCAACGGCCAAAACAGCCAACTCCTTCCTGGAAGGAAAGGAATTTGCCCAGGAAATAGGTTTCCCGCTGGTGATCCGCCCTTCCTTTACTCTTGGTGGAACAGGTGGTGGCTTTGTGCATGATAAATCCGAGCTGGACGAAGCATTGAACCGCGGATTGCAGGCATCCCCCATTCACGAAGTGTTGGTCGAAAAAGCCGTACTCGGCTGGAAAGAATTTGAATTAGAATTATTGAGAGACTCCGCTGATAATGTTTGTATCATCTGTACAGTAGAAAATTTTGACCCCATGGGAGTTCACACCGGTGATTCCATTACCGTGGCTCCTGCAATGACCCTGAGTGATACCGGTATGCAACTGATGCGTAATACAGCTATCATGATGATGCGTGACCTTGGCAATTTTGCCGGCGGTTGTAACGTACAATTTGCCATGAGCCCGGATACAGAAGAGATCATTGCCATCGAGATCAACCCCAGGGTGAGCCGTTCATCGGCATTAGCCAGTAAAGCCACTGGTTATCCCATTGCAAAGATCGCTGCTAAATTAGCCATCGGTTATACATTGGATGAACTGGAAAACCAGATCACTAAAAACACTTCTGCATATTTTGAACCGGCGCTGGATTATGTGATCGTGAAGATACCGAGGTGGAATTTTGATAAATTCAAAGGGGCTAATGATACTTTAGGCTTACAGATGAAAAGTGTGGGCGAAGTAATGGCCATCGGCAGAAGCTTTACAGAAGCCGTGCAAAAAGCCTGTCAGAGTTTAGAGAATAATGCTGTTGGGCTGGGATATTATGGCAAAAGCCTGATGCATGCAGATGAATTGCTGGAATATATCAAAACGCCGAAATGGGACAGGATCTTCCGTATCAAAGATGCGCTGATGGCGGGTATTTCTGCCAGTACCATTTCAAAAGCCACTAACGGTATTGACCGCTGGTTCATTCATGAGATCCAGAAAATATGTACAATAGAAAAAGAAATTGCCAAATACGATCTTGATACGTTGCCATTAGAATTGCTGCGGGAAGCCAAAGTAAATGGCTTCAGTGATGAACAGATCAGCCGTATCACAGAACATGGCAATGAAGAAGATGTTTATAATAAAAGAAAAGCAGCCGGTATTACAAGGGTGTATAAAATGGTAGATACCTGTGCCGCAGAATTTGAAGCAAAGACCCCTTATTTCTATTCCACCTTTGAAGAAGGTAATTACAATGAGTCAAAACTGTCTGATAAAAAGAAGATTGTTGTACTCGGTTCAGGTCCTAACCGTATCGGCCAGGGAATTGAATTTGATTATTGCTGCGTACATGGCCTGCTCGCTATCAAAGAAGCCGGCTATGAAGCTATCATGGTGAACTGTAACCCGGAAACCGTTTCTACCGATTTTGATGTAGCGGATAAATTATATTTTGAACCCGTTTACTGGGAACATCTCTGGGAGATCATTGAACATGAAAAACCAGAAGGTGTTATCGTTCAGCTGGGTGGGCAAACGGCGCTGAAACTGGCAGAGAAATTACACGAGAAAGGAATAAAGATCATTGGTACCTCCTACGACAGTATGGATATCGCCGAAGACCGCGGCCGTTTCAGTGACCTGCTGAAAGAACTGGACATTCCTTATCCTGATTATGGAACCGCCTATGATGTGGATGAAGCGATTGTGGTGGCAAATAAAGTAGGATATCCGGTGCTGGTTCGCCCTTCTTATGTATTAGGCGGGCAACGTATGCGGATTGTGATCAATGATGATGAAGTGGAAAAGGCGGTTGTCAGTCTTTTAAAACATATTCCCGGTAATAAGATCCTGATCGATCATTTCCTGGATCGTTGCCAGGAAGCAGAAATTGATGGGATATTTGATGGTGAAGATTTTCATGTGATGGGCGTGATGGAGCATATAGAACCTGCCGGCATCCATAGTGGTGACAGTAATGCAGTATTGCCCGCCTTCAACCTGACGCCATTAGTGGTGCAGACCATGGAGGAGTATGCTGAAAAAATTGCAAGAAAACTCAATATCAAAGGGCTGATCAATATTCAGTTTGCGATTAAAGGCGGCAGGGTGCATGTGATAGAAGCCAATCCCAGGGCATCAAGGACGACTCCTTTTATTGCTAAAGCTTACCAGATACCTTACCTGAATATTGCTACAAAAGTCATGATCGGGGTAAATAAGCTCCGTGATTTTACTTTTGAGAAAAAACTCAAAGGATACGCCATCAAAGAACCGGTATTCAGTTTTAATAAATTCCCCGGCGTTAATAAAGAGCTGGGGCCCGAAATGAAATCAACCGGGGAAGCCATCCGTTTTGTAAAAGACCTCCGGGATCCTTACTTCAGGCAATTATACAAAGACAGGAGTATGTACCTGAGTAAATAATGTAGCAAAATAACCCGGCAGCTGCCGGGTTATTCAATTAAATATTACTGTGAATTCTATATCTCAACAATTCCGTTCTTAATGGCATACATCACTAATCCCACCCGGCTATGTACTTTTAATTTATTGAACAATACCTGCCTGTAATCGTCCGCTGTTCGTGCACTGATAAACATTTTTTCTGCTATTTCCCTGTAGGATAACTCCGTACATGCCCAGCGAAGGAATTCTCTTTCCCTTTCGTTCAGCAACAATTCTTTGAGGGGCTGGTCAGCATCGTGGTGGAGACCACTTATCAGCTTACCGGAAACATATTCTGAAACATATACATTCTTATCCATCAGTGAATCCAATGCCTGTTTTAACTCCTCCGGGTCTGTATTTTTCAACAGGTATCCCTTTGCACCTAACCGGAACATTTTAATGATCGTCCGCTCATCACTCAGCATGGACAAAGCCAGTATTTTAACCTGCGGGTAGTTTTTGTACAGCCATTGCGTCGTTTCAAAACCATCCATCTCCGGCATATTCACATCCAGCATAACAATATCCGGAATGCCTTCCGTGAGGATCTTTGTCCGGAGATGTTTACCGTTATCTGCTTCGATAACCACTGAATAAACATCAAAGGTATTAACAAGATTAGCTAATGCTTTTCGCAGCAGGCTGTGATCATCCGCAATTGCAACGCTGACCTTCTTGTTTTTCTTTGCCATAGATCATGATTCTTGCGGCAAAGATAGTTTTATCAGCACATTAGTACCCGTTCCGGGCTTGCTGTCAATAGAAATATCGGCATCTATGATCCGGGCCCTGTTAAAAAGGCTTCGTAAACCTACGCCGCTGACGGAAGAGGAAGATTGTTGTTTTTCTGAAAGATCAAACCCGACCCCGTTATCATTTATCTCCAGCTCGAAGGAGCCGGGGAGATACCGAATCATTACCGTTATTGCTGAAGCCTTTGCATGTTTCAGGATATTATTCAGCGTCTCCTGGAACATCCGGAACAGGAAAATTGATTTCTGTTCGTTGAATGGCTCCTCTTCTCCTTCCTGGTTAAAGTGCACTTCAATAAGGCCTGCTTTCCGGATAGCATATAATTCAAAGCGGATGGATTCAGGCAGGCCGATATCAACAATTCTCTCTGTATGTAAACTTTTGGTGAGGTTAGAAAGGTCAATGATCGCTTTATTCAACACTTCCTGTGAATTTTTTACCAGTTCATAGGCTTTCTGGTCCTTTTCTAATGGTACAACAGAAAGAGACAGTTTAACAACAGACAGCATTTGACCGATATTATCATGCAATTCCTGCCCGATAGTCTTAAAGGTATTTTCCTGTATTTCCAGCTGTGAACGAAGTGCCTCTTTCTCATATTTATCTTTCATCAGAACCATTTCCTGTTCCTGGCGTTGCTGCCTGCGCTGGTACAAAAAAAGAATGGTAACAATAAATCCAACCAGCAGCAAACCCAGTATTATGCCTATGAAGATGACAATGTATATTTCCGGGTTCTGCTGCATAAGAAAGCAATAGTAAATAAAGAGTATAAAAATATGTTCAAAATAGTAACTATGCTATCAAAACTTTCAACGACCCATTTTATTGTTCCCCAATAATTAACGAAAGCAAAAAGAGGAAAACTACAGCAATAATAAAATAATAAGCTTGAACATATCCAGAATGCAGGAGTCTGGACTAGTTTTACAGATTTTGGAAATCGGAAAAGTTCAAAAAAATAATAAACACAGTATGAAACTATAATAAGGCATCCGAGTGAATAAGTTATAGTATGAAAACTATACTTCCCCTGAAAAAAAATAATATTTATAGCAGCAATCACTGCATATAGAATGCAAGAAAACCAAATTACTTTCCTCATCCTCTTATTCTTAATCATCATACTGATAAGAAGTTGGTAAAAACAAAACTCAATAACAGTAAAAAAATTATATAGATCTACATTGTTTTCATTATGATAAGATAAGTAAGATCCATAAGTTTCTATAATTAAAGTTGCAGCTAAAAAGGGAGGAAAGTTTTTTAAATATGAATCTCCTCTATGAAAAGAATTAAATACAACGATACTAACAACTAAACTCAGAGCAATGAAATATACATATATTGGTAAAAAAGCCATACTCTAAATAATGAAAACAATTAATCTTAAAAAAATAAAACCTCCTTTTCAGGAGGCTTTATTGTGTGATATTCAAAGGTTAGGCAACGATTATTCCGCTTTCACCCTTATCAATAATGGTTATACCAATCCCAAATCCATCGTCATTTGTACACATGGGAGGACATAATTTACCTGAATTATATGCAAGTATTGTAGTCCCCTTCCCTTCATTAATATAAACATCCTTGTTAATGAGCCCTTTTCCTGATTGCTTTTCCTTTGTAGCAACAAACACCACCGTCTGTCTTCCCTCATACAAAGGTTGAGGGGCATGTTCTGTATCATAAGCACCGAAATACAGCTTAATGCCATCTCCGCCATGATCCTTTACTTTCGCCAGGAATTCTTCCAGTTCCTCCACACTGTACCAGACACTCAGTGAATCTTCTTTACCCAGGCGTTTTGAGTTATGCACCCAGCGTTCCTGTTTGTAATTCCTGATCACCCTGTTTACATGTTCTGTGTTTACCAATTTACCGGCTTTTACAGATTTTTTTTGAGCCTTTACCATAGCTTTAGTTGTTTAGTTGATTTAAGTATAAAATGACCGGCTAAAGCTATTGAGGGAGAAATGGAGATTTGTCGTATAAGTACTACACTATCAATTAATTACGAATTAAACTTATTTATAAGAGATGGATTGACAGATATTTAAGGGGGAGAATGATATAAAAATACCGTGTAAATAATTAAAAAACACCGTGAGAATATTAATTTTTTACCGGGAAAAATAATAATTGAAACCCGTTAAATAACGGGATAAGCTGCAGCAAACATAGAAGCTGTTAATTAACCGCCTCATTAATTTTGCGGCAAGTATCAAGCAACAAGTATGAACAAAGAAATCAGCGCTGTTATTCTCAGTTTTGAAACAATCTTAAATGGCCAGCCCTGGTTTGGACGTTCAGTATCTGAACTAATTGATGAAACCGATAACAAGAAGGTCTTTAAAAAGCCCAATGGCACAGAACATTCAATCGCCGAGCTGCTCTGGCATATGAACACCTGGGCTGATTTTACATTGAAACGGATTCAAAAAAATGCCAGTTACGATCTCACAGCTGCAGAAGAGCTGGATTGGAGAATAATTGACCCCAAATTGCATAGCTGGAAAAAAGGGGTTAAAGAATTTAAGTCTTTGCATGCTTCAATCATTAAAGAACTCAGGAAAAAAGAAGATGCATTCCTGGAGGAAAAAGTGGATTTTAGGAAGTATAACTTCCGCTTCCTGCTGAACGGCCTTGTGCAACATAATATCTACCACCTTGGCCAGATCGCTTACCTGAACAAGATGCTGGCCGCTATACCCGCTAAGTAGTATTTTTTGAACACCCATGACTGCGTATCTTTTAGATATGCCAGTCGCCACTGTCTATTTTTGGAAAAAGGCTCCTTTCGTCAGGCTGCTGATTGCCCTCATAGCAGGTATTGTACTGCAATGGCATTGGCAGGTTAACCTCACCAGCTGGTGGATGATCTTTACTACGGGCATTCTTTTGAGCAGCAGTTTCTTCTTTCTTCCATTTTTCAGGCGTTATAAACTCCGCACCCTTAACGGTGTGGCTGCGTTTTCTGGCTTCCTTGCGTTGGGTGCTTTGCTAGCCTGGTATGAGGACATCCGGCATCAAAATCAATGGCTTGGTAAACACTATAGGACAGGTGATGCGATCATCGTACGGCTGGATGAGCCATTAGTTGAAAAAACAAAATCCTTAAAAGCAACTGCATCTGTCACTTACCTGCTCCATAATGATTCATCCCGGCTGGCAAACGGTAAGATCATTATCTATTTTAAAAAAGACAGTGCACTCCGGCAACTAAGCTATGGTTCACAGATCATCTTCAAAAAACCGTTGCAGGAAATTAAAAATTCAGGCAACCCTGGCGGCTTTGACTATAAAAGATATTCCCTCTTCCAGGGTATTACACACCAGGTTTACCTGCAAGAAGATGAATTTGAAATACTGGGTTCCAAAAAAGAAAAATGGCTACCTGCGTTTATTTTCCAGGCCCGGGATTGGGTCATCAATATCCTCCGCACCAATATTAAAGGAAATAAGGAGCTTGGATTAGCTGAAGCATTACTGATCGGCTACAAAGACGATCTGGATCAATCCCTTGTGCAATCCTATACCAATACCGGTGTGGTGCATGTTATTGCCATTTCCGGACTTCACCTGGGTTTGATCTATTGGTTATTGGTTCAACTGCTACAACCACTTCAGAAAAGAAAAAAACTCAGTTGGTTGCGGCCATTGCTGATCATTACTGGTCTCTGGCTGTTCAGTTTGCTGGCTGGCGCACAACCTTCTGTACTCCGATCCGCACTAATGTTTACTTGTATTGTTTTAGGCGAGGGTTACACAAAACGTACTTCCATTTTCAATACCCTTTCTCTTTCTGCATTTATCCTACTTTGCATCAACCCTTACTGGCTATGGGATGTCGGTTTCCAGTTATCCTATGCGGCTGTACTGAGCATCATCATTTTTATGCGGCCCATCTATAACTGGTTTTACTTCCGGAATAAAGCCATTGATTTCCTGTGGAAACTGAATGCAGTAACACTGGCTGCACAAATTTTTACCACCCCCATCAGTATTTATCATTTTCATCAATTCCCGAATTATTTCCTCTTAACAAATTTTGTTGCGGTCCCTCTATCCAGTTTAATTCTGATCGGGGAAATTGTTTTATGCATTATCTCATTTATTCCGGCTGTTGCATTTTTCGTTGGTAAAATCCTTCACTGGTTAATATGGGCAATGAATTCCTATATTGAAAGAGTCGAAGCGATCCGTTTCTCCCTTTGGGATGGTTTACAGATCAGTATCCCCCAGGCCGTTTTATTGATTGCAGCAGTGGCTGCTATTAGTTACTGGTTAATGGAGCAATCGGGCCAGGCATTGAAATGGGGCCTTATTTCAGCGTTTTGCTTTTTAGTACTACGTTCCTGGTCATTTATTACAGCTGAGCAGCAGCAAAAGGTCATTGTTTATAATGTGCCCCAAAAACAAGCCATTGATTTTATCAGTGGCCGGAAATATCTTTTTTATGGAGATAGCTCATTACTGGCTGATGATTTTGCCAGAAATTTTCACCTCAAGCCATCCCGGATTTTATACAGGATTAAACCGGCGGGCAATATCGCTGCATTTATTAAAAAAGAACAGCTATTTCACTACCAATCAAAAAAGATACTGCTCCTTGACAACAGCATTATCTATGAGCCGGTTGAAGAAAAGCAACCAGTTGATCTGCTGGTTATCTCAAAAAACCCGAAACTCTATATAAACAGGCTGCTCAGTAGCTTCGTTGTCCGGCAGGTGGTTATTGATGGCTCTAATTCTTCCTGGAAAGCAACTCTTTGGAAAAAAGATTGTGATTCACTGGGTATTCCCTGTCATGACGTAGCAACAGAAGGGGCTTTTGTCATGAACCTCCGTTAACTTACCTTTGCGGCTCCCTGGCGATACGCCTGCCTTTCAACTCAAATTTTTATGAATAAAAAGATTCAATCGGCACTTATTTCTGTTTTTTACAAAGACGGACTGGAAAACATTATCAAACAACTGTCTGAACTCGGTGTCACGATCTATTCCACTGGCGGCACACAAACTTTTATAGAAAATCTTGGTACAAAAGTAATACCGGTTGAAAGCCTGACCAGCTACCCTTCAATACTGGGAGGCAGGGTAAAAACATTGCATCCCTCCGTTTTTGGTGGCATTCTTGGAAAGAGAGATGACCAGACACATGTGCAGGAAATGAAACAGTATAATATCCCCGAGATCGACCTGGTAATCGTTGACCTCTACCCGTTTGAAGAAACAGTGGCTTCTACTACGGATGAAAAAGCGATCATTGAAAAAATAGATATCGGCGGACCTTCTATGATCCGTGGTGCAGCCAAGAATTTTAAAGATGTTGTTGTAATAGCCCGGAAAGCAGATTATGAAGGGTTTGCCGAACTACTGGCTTCTCAACAGGGGGAAACTTCACTTGAGCAAAGAAGAACATTTGCTATCAAAGCGTTTGATGTATGCACTGCATATGATACTGCTATCTCTAACTATTTTCACCAGACAACAATAGAAACTCCTTTCAATAAACCACAAAAAACAATGCGGTATGGTGAGAACCCGCATCAGTCAGGTGTATTCTATGGCAATCTTGATGAACTGTTCAACCAGCTGAATGGAAAAGAACTTTCCTATAATAACCTGGTGGATGTTGACGCTGCTCTGCAGCTGATCAAAGAATTCAGCGATACTACTTTTGCCATTATCAAGCACACCAATGTTTGCGGGATAGCACAAAGAGCTACTGTAAAAGAAAGCTGGGATGCCGCACTGGCCGGTGATCCAACCAGTGCGTTTGGTGGTGTATTAATTTCTAATGGCACCATTGATAAAGCCACAGCCGATGCGATCAATGAAATATTCTTTGAAGTATTGATTGCGCCTGCCTATGATGATGAAGCACTGGTAGTATTAAAATCAAAGAAAAACAGGATACTGTTACAGTTAAAAGCACAACCAACCGGAAAAGTCCAGTATAAGTGTTTATTGAACGGAATTTTAGCACAAGGCATTGATGAAGGCAATTTCAGCGAATGGACCGGCACGGTTAAAAGAACTGTCACAGAAGCCGAGAAACAAGACCTGGTCTTTGCCAACCTGGTCTGCAAGCATTTAAAGTCAAATGCGATTGTCCTGGTAAAAAATAAACAATTAGTTGGAAAAGGTTGCGGACAAACAAGCCGTATTGATTCACTTACCCAGGCCATTGATAAGGCTAAACAATTCAAATTTGATCTGCATGGGGCTGTAATGGCCAGTGATGCTTTCTTCCCCTTTGATGATTGTGTAAAATTGGGACATGAGGCAGGCATTACCTGTTTTATCCAGCCCGGTGGTTCTATAAGAGATAATGATTCCATCGAATATTGTAAAGATCATAACCTGGCTATGATCATAACAGGTATGCGTCATTTTAAACATTAATGAACATATTTGATTTTCATAAAACCATTGTTCAATCCTCTGCTGATTCTTTAAAGAAATTATCGGTCTTTAACCCTTTGACCATCCGGAAAAAAGGCACCCGGAGTAAAGCCATTTTTGCACTGGCATTGGTTTGTTTTTTTTGGGGTACCACCTGGATCGCTTCCAAAGAAGGGGTAAAATATATCCCCGACGCTTTGCAAATGGCGGCTATTCGCCAGTTTCTGGGAGGCTTATGTTATGTGTTGTTTTTTCTTTTTAAAGGTGCTTCACTTCCAAAAGGAAAAGAATGGATACCTATACTGGTTTTAAGTTTTTTAAATTTTATGATCAGTAACGGGCTCAGCACCCTCGCATTACAATATAAGATCTCTGCCGGGTTAGGTGCTATCATCGGGGCCATCTTCCCTTTGTGGATAGTGGTCATCGGTTTATTTATTTCTAAAGAAAAAATTCCTGTTAAAGCAATCCTGGGATTACTGCTGGGCTTTGGTGGTGTCTGTATCATTTTCAGTAATCACCTGAATGATTTTGCAGATCCTGCATTTCGTTGGGGAATTATATTATCGGTCATCGCCACCTGGACCTGGGCATTCGCCACTTTATATACAAAAAAACAAGCCCTGAATTTTAATCCCTATTTCAGTCTTGGTTTGCAAATGATCATCAGTGCGGTTGTATTGTATTCCTTTTCATCGGCAACAGGCAGGGCAGTGACATTAACGGCTATCCCATGGCAATCATGGGCAGCTATCGCCTATCTCGTGGTCTTTGGGTCATTAGTAGCTTTCATTGCTTATTTGTATGCCTTACAACATCTGCCCACTGAACAAACATCCGTCTATGCGTATATCAACCCAATGGTGGCTGTTTTGCTAGGCGCCTTATTGTTCGGGGAAAACCTGACGATCTTTATTGTTGTCGGTGGATTAGTAACCTTACTGGGAGTTTATCTTGTGAACAAAGCTTTCAAAGCGATTCCTGCTCCGGAGCAACCGGAAGCTGAAGGAATTTAAATTTAAATAGCCGCTTCCCTGATAAATTGTTCGTAGGTTTCTCTCCAGCCTTTGAATAAACTATCAGTCCCTAAAAAAGTATTATGCCAGAGAGTGATCAGTAATCCATCTACGTCTTTCACAGCTTTATAATACTGGCGCATTTCATCCAGTGCCTGCTGTACAGAATATTTTTGTTCAAAAAATGAATTGGCATCCATATAACAGAAGGGATAGAGCAGCAACTCCGTTTTCTCTTCTCTCTCAAGGTCGTACCAGTAAAAAGGCGAAGCAACTGATGCCCTGAATCCATTGATGCTGCCATAGCCCATCGAAAAATCTTCTTTGATACCTGCTTCAAGCAGGTAACGAAATGTTTGGGGTAATGTCAGCCTTATAAAATGTTGCCGGGATGAAATGATCTTCGTACTGGTCAAATTTTCCAATACACCCATTTCCTCTTTGATCAATTCCGGCTTATCACCACTCTGCCAGGAAGGATGAATACCAATATCATATTTACCGGCATGCTGCCTTACAATTGACTTAAACGCAGCTTTACATGGTAGAATGTTTCTGTCATATTTGCCGGTTTGCTGAGCCACCAGGAAAAAATACCGGGGATGCAATTGATGCTGTTCATGCAAAGCGTCCATCCATTCGTAGGAATCATAAGGATCCTGCAACCCTCCATTCAATACCTTTCTTCGTTCAGTAACTTTATCCAAACTTCCATTAAGTATCGCTTTTACTATAGCACCTGCTGTCCTGAACCATCCTTTATACTTATAAGAAAAGGCCTCATCAATATCATACGTAGGCAGGAATGAAAATTTTCGTTCCCTTATAGGTAAAGAAGGAAACTTACTTTGCAACGAATCCCTAAACAAAAGTAGCCATTGGTTCACCAGTGGAACAGCCAGGAATTTTTCCCTGAATGCCAAAGAATTTTCATGAGCATACCGGCTATATAAATCTTTCCGGTGCGGCAAATATTCTTCGTACCGGCTTAACAGGTAAAATGTGGCAGCGAATACATCAAATAGAAAACTACCTTCTGTTTTAAAAAAAGCTTTTGTTCCATTTGTTTCAAAAACAGTAATTGACTGCGTATGGGTGCCTGTCTCAGTTAACAAGGGGTGTGGTTTTATCCAGTATTCACTTGTTGCACCCGGTTCATTACTGTAATTGATCTTTGGACCACTAAAATTTATAAAGCCATTGATGTCATCTGTAACAGCAAACGGCTGCCCGCTGATTTGGGTACCGGCGAAGTCCATGACGTACCGGATCCTGTTGTTGATATGGGGGGTGTAAACCAGCAAGTCTATACTTTTCTTAAAACAAAATAATCTGTTTCCGGAGAGACCAATTCACTTTCAATACGAAATAAGCCCTGTATATACTTCAGGATATCGCTCTTGTCCGGGATTGGGTAAGGATGCTCTTCCTTGCTTGTAAAATAAGAAAAATGTTGCGTTATCCCTTTCCTGATCCTGTTATTTACCTGCGAACTGAGTCGTTTCTTTACATGCGGTAAAGAGATGATGAGTTGTGCTCCCGGTGCTGCCAGTTGGAAAATTTGTTTGATGAATTTTCTCCGTTGAAAAGGCTTGATATGTTCAAGCACATCCAGTAATAAAATTTGTTTAAATGAACCGCCTGGCATTTCCCCTTTCTGCAGATCAATACAATAAAACTTTCCCTTATATCCGTATTTATCAAACAATTTCGTCGCTATGTCAATAAATACATCACTGGTATCTGTTCCTGTAACGCTGAAGCCCTGTTGTGCTAACAAAAAAGCCTGGCGGCCAAATCCACAACCAATATCCAGAACAGGTTCTTCTTTTATAAACCTCTCTGTAATTAATGTTTGTTGCTGCGCAACACGGGTTTTCATTTCCTGGTATACCCGGCCTTTTTCTGCATAATCAGTTGTCCATACCGCAGGTTCGGGGCAATCCAGTATGTTTTGTTCAAACTGTTTACCGAAGCGATTATAATAGCTAACCTGGTTATTCATGATCGGTTGCAACTAGATCATTTGTTGCCGAATTTTTCTTTCCATTGCTGATTGAAGGATTTTTGCGGGAAATCCAGTTTACCCCGGTGGGATGTCCAGGAGCTGGCTACTTTATTGATCAGTTTTGTTTTCATATTCCCATTGGCCATATTCATCCAGCTTCTTCTCAGCATCGCCATCTTCCAGCCTTTCCAGATCATTTTTTCAGCAAATGGCGCATATCCCTCTTGAGCTGCTTCATGGCGGTTTTCTAATAGCAATTCATGGAGATTGATTTTCACGGCACACACTTCTGTACAATTACCACAAAGAGAGGAAGCATGACTGAGGTGTTTCCACTCTTCCATCCCTTTCAGGTGTGGAGTGATCACCGAGCCGATCGGGCCACTGTATGTAGCGCCATAGGCATGACCACCAATATTTTTGTACACCGGGCAGGCATTCAGGCAGGCACCGCACCGGATGCAGTATAAACTTTCCCGTTGCTTTTCATTGGCAAGAATATTTGTACGTCCGTTATCAAGCAGTATGACATACATTTCCTCCGGGCCATCTGTTTCGCTTTCTTGCCTCGGGCCGGTAACGATGGTATTATAAACTGTTACTTTTTGTCCTGTTCCAAATGTCGAGAGTAACGGCCAGAACAAAGCCAGGTCTTGCATGGAAGGAATAACTTTCTCGATGCCAGCAATGACAATATGTGTTTTAGGAAACGCACAACTTAACCTGGCATTTCCTTCATTCTCGGTCACGGCAATACCACCGATATCTGAAATGATAAAATTGGCCCCGGTTACACCGATCTCTGCCTGCACATATTTATCTCTTAGAATCTTCCTGGCAGTCAGTGTTAATTGTTGTGGCGTTGCTTTGGGATCTGTTCCTAATTTTTCTGCAAAGAGTTTTGCCACATCTTCCTTGCTTTTATGCATGGCCGGTGTAACAATATGATAAGGCGGCTCACCATCCAATTGTTGAATATATTCGCCAAGATCGGTCTCCACACTTTCTACCCCGATCTTTTCCAAAAAATCATTCAGGTGAATTTCTTCTGTGACCATGCTCTTGCTCTTCACAAGTGTTTTGCAATTCTTTGCCTCGCATATTTTCTGAATAGCATCGAGTGCCTGTTGTGTATCTTCCGCCCATATTACTTTAGCACCCCGTTTGCTGATGGCCAGTTCAAAATCCTCGAGCTGTTTGTCTAATGTTTCAATAGCCCGCCACTTAATATTTTTAGCTCTTTCCCGTGCTAAATGCACATCGGCGAATTGCTCTTTCCCCTGCGGCACCACTGCATTGTATTTGCCAATATTAAAATTGATCTTGCGCCGGTGTTCTTTATCGGCAGTTTTGATAGTGCTCTTTGCAATAAAATCGGCGGCTGTTTCTTTCACAACAACTGGGTTAAATAATTTATGATGACTTATTCTTTAAAATCGATTTCCTCCCACTCTCCTTTAGCAATAGTATCGAGGGCATTATAAAAATCTTCTCCCCACATCCGGATGATCGGTTCTTTGAGAAACTGGTACACCGGTACTTTCAACTTTTCACCCAATGCACAGGCCGGGCTGCACATGGTTTCCCTTGGTTCATAGTTCACCCTTTCATAATCGCCATGTTTCCCTTTTTTGGCAATGATTGGATAGAGATGACAACTGATCGGTTTTTTCCAGGGAATCACTCCCTCATTATAGGCCTGCTCAAATGCACATTTGATGATCCCATTCTCCCCCCGGATACCATAGACACAAATCTCATGGTCGCTGTCTAACGTGGGTGTTACCCATTCAAATTCCGTATCATACACATATTTTCCCTTTTTCTCAATTTCTGCAATCGCCTCTTTGGTGAGGTAGGGTTTCACTTTTTCATACAAGTCTGTTACCAGTTGCAACTCCTCTTTACTCAGCGGGGCACCAGCTGCTCCATCCTCGCAGCAACCGCCTTTACATTTGCTCAGGTCACAAACAAATTTTTTATCTATGACATCTTCACTGATCAATATTTTATCAATAACTATCAAATCACATTAATTTCCGGCAAAGGTAAGTCCTGCTTACTCTTCTCCCTCTTTTGTCCGCCTGAAAAGTCTTCTTTTTATATGGTGACCAGCCGATGTAAGCCTGTTATGAGAGGTGAGATAGTGTATCACTTTATGTTCCAGCCAGTGATGGAGTGGCAGTAATAATGCAGCGAGCCCGATCATGAACAGCAGATCTTTCCAGGGCTCTCCGTTGGTGATGGAATAAATATTCTTTTTGAAGATCAGGAAAATGAACTCAAAGAACATCAGGAAGGCAAAAAAACCGATCATTTTAATGCTGGTGGCTGATACTTTAAACATTCCCAGGATCACCAGCCCTATGAATAAAGCCACAATACCAATTGTTATGGCCAGGTATTGAATATTATTTCGCTGCCGCTTCTTTTCTGCAAGCTCAGCTGCATTACGGACCTGCCGTTGTTGTTCATCTGCCGCCTCCACCTGTGTCAGTTCTTTTTCCCGTTTGAGTGTTTCTATACTATCCTTGTACTGGTAATAAAAGGCATTGTAAATACCCGCTGCTGTAATATCACCGGTTTGCCGGTATAATGTATCCAGGTATTGTGATGCTTTTTTAACATTCTCCAATAGCCCGTTTTTTTCACTGATCTCTTTTACTTTCAGATAATAAATAATTGCATTTTTTTTATCCCCTGATTTACGGTAGAAACCGGCCAGCTGGCCATAGAATCCCACTTTATTATTCTCGTTAGTGCTGTTTTCAAACATGGGCTTCGCTTTCTCCAGGTAGGTGCGGGCCGAATCAAAATTTCCCAGCTCGGTATAAATAACTCCATAGGCCTGGTCGATCACAGCAGCCATTCCAAAATTGCCCAGGTACTTTTTCAGGTTATCTCCCGAAGGAGAATTTAAATAATCAAACGCCTTTTGCGGCTCATCAATCCGCAGGTATTGATTTAACAGGCTTACATACCCGGGTATTTTTAACGTAGCGAATTTTAATGAATCGGCCATCCTGATCGATCTTTCAAAATAATTGATGGCTATATCGTAATTCTTTTTATATGCAAAGAGATTTCCCAGGTTATTTGTATATATCACTTTTTGATATGGGGCGTTTTTCTCTTTCACTTCATCCAGTTTCTTATAGGCCATTGTCATATAATCAATGGCTTTGTCATAATCTTCAATATCAGCATAAAAAGAAGAGAGGTAGAGATAGCAGTTACGGATGAGCGGGGCATTCTTTATATCTTCTGCTATCCGCAGTGCACTCAGGAAATTACGCAGGGCAAGTATATTCTCATTTTTAGCCAGGTAGGCTTGCCCGTATGTATTGTGTGCTTCTGCTTTCAGGCTGTCATTTCGTAAAGTAGTTACCAGGGAAAAGGCCTGTGTGGCATAGGATAAGGCCTTTTCATTGTCCGGTATCAACCGGTAAAGGGCCGACAAATGCATTTGTGCTGCACCCACTTCTTCTTCCATCCGGTTCTGGCGGGCCAGGTCAAGTGCTTTATTGTAAAATTCTATCGCTTTTTGAGAGTAAATTTTTTGATTGGCTAAATAAGAACAGCGGGTTCCATTGGACAGGTAGGCTTTGAACATCAGTTTCCTGTCCCTGGATTCTTCAGCAATTGCGATGAGCTTATTACCAAATTCATCGGCTTCTTTTGGATTCACATTCATCATCACCCGGCTGAGTTCGTCCATCAGAGTTACTTTCTCCTCTGGAGCAGTTGCTTTTTCATACGCCTTTTTCAGGGAATCGACCGCAGCCGCTTCTTGTGCGTAAAGTGATATACAGGAAGAAAAAAATAAAATAGCGATAAGCAGGCTGGCTTTAGTACTACGGCTCATTGAGTTCAGGTTATGTCTCAAATTAGCAAAGAAAATTGCTTTCCTGAAATCCTGTTTGAATAAAAGAGAATATTTCCTATTTCCACTTCAATGTATTAACCAGGTGCAAAAGGTCCTTTTTAAGAAAATCATTCACAATACCCAATGAGTCCTCATTCGGTGCTGCATCAAAATATAAAGCCCCTCTCAGAAAGTGATTGATGGAGTCGGTTAGAAAAAACTGGTTGGCTGTAGCTGTATTACCGGCTAAAGAAAAATAAATACCTTCCACACCATTGGCTGTTTGTACGAGGCTGTCATTAATGCCTGTTGAAATATCTGTATGCTTCCGGTAGGCCATTTTAAAAGCATCATTAACGAGGGAATCAAAATTACTTTTTGCCACTTCCTTGTAACTAATATATATCCTGCCACCCAACTGCGGCACATCAATATTGATCCACCAGGGGTTTTCGGTAGCATCCCCAAAGAAACTGGAGTCTTTGATCACTGTAGCATAGACGGGATATTCAAACGAATAGGGATAGCCAGGTTTGTCAAACAGCTGGTATTTTTTTTCCGGGAAATCAATTTTGAAATAACCTTTCTTCTTATAGGTATAATTGCTGTTGCAGGCTGTTATCAAAAAAGAACAGGCAGCCGTGAATACAGCTATAATAAAAAACTTCTTTTTCATTGTTAAGATTCCCGTCATTTTTCTTTAGGATTAATGGTCACTTTTACCAGGCGGATACGGTTGTTGTCCGTTTCCAGTACCGTAAAATCAAAGTCGCCTGCACTTACAACTGTATTGGCAGCAGGAAACTCCCCTGTTAACTCTAATACCAATCCGCCAACTGATTCACTTTCGCCTCTCACCTGGTCAAACGTGTCCATAGGTAGTTTCATCAGTTTACACATATCATTGACCATGGTCTTTCCTTCAAACAGATAGTTATTATCATCCAGTTTCCGGTTGCCGCTTTCCTCCTCGTCAAATTCATCCTTGATCTCACCGATCACTTCCTCCAGTACATCCTCCATGGTTACTATGCCACTGGTACCGCCAAACTCATCCACCACCACAGCAAAATGAATATGCTTATGCTGAAAATCCTTCAACAGGTCTTCGATCAGTTTTGCTTCCGGAACAAAGAAGGGCTGGCGCATTAGCGGGTGCCAGTCGAAGTTTTCGGCTTCGTTTAAGAATGGTAACAGGTCTTTGGTATTGATAATACCAGCTATTTCATCCAGGCTTTCTTTATATACCGGTAACCTTGAATAATGAAGCTCTTCTGCTTTTTTTACCAAATCCTTAAAAGAACTTTTATAATCAATACCACTTACATCCAGCCGGCTTCGCATGATCTGTTTCACCGAGATATTTCCAAACTTTACGATCCCTTTCATGATGTTTTTTTCGGCTGGCGATGCTTCTTCATCAGTCTTAATATCAATGGCCTCATCTAATTCCTGGATACTGATAGCTTCCGACCGGTTAGCACCGAGTCTTCTGCCAATTCCATCGGCTAATGAAACGATCCAGCGGCTGATCCGGCGCAGCATCAGGTGCAGGGCTTCAATAATAAACGAAGTGCCATAGGCAAACCGGAGATTATTTTGTGTAGCAGCTACTTTGGGCATCAGCCTTCCAAAGAATACCAGTATAAATGCGATCACTAATGCCTTGCTGAGAATTTCCAGCCACTGGGGAATTTTATCAAAATTGATAAACTGGTCAGCCAGGTAATTAGAAAGAACAATGATGCAGATATTAATAAAAGTGCCGGCTATCAGTAATGATGCATATACTTCTTTAGGTTCTTCCAGCAGCTCGGTAATTTTTTTGGCAGCAGTGTGCTGTTTTGTTTTCAGCATATTGATATCCTTGCTGCCCAGGGAAAATAAAGCTACTTCTGAGCCCGAGATCACAAATGCAAGAGTGACCAGCACCAACAATAAAATGATAAGAATGATATTACCCTGCGGGTTAGCCGCTAAAAGTGTAAAAGAAAACAGGTCGTTCAATAAATGGATGTCTGTATGACTGTCCAATGCCAGGTATTTTGGTTAGAGAATGAATCATAAAGGCAGGTCGGAAGGCCTGCCTGCTGATTGCTTGCGCAAAAATATGCTTTTATAGTTTTCTATTTCAGAATGGCAGACTTTCCGAAGGATCTCCCATGGGCATATCAGACCCGCCCATTCCTTCCATACCCGAATCTCCATGACCGGTTCCCCCGGTTCCATCTGCTCTTTTATCCAGCATAATAAGATTATCTCCTACTACTTCCGTAGCAAATTTGCGGTTACCATCTTTATCTTCCCAACTACGGGTTCTCAGCCGGCCTTCAATGTAAACAAGGCTGCTTTTGTGAAGGTATTTCTGTGCCAGTTCGGCCAGGCCCCGCCACAGTACAACTGTGTGCCATTCTGTTTGGGAGACCAGTTTACCGGAACGGTCTTTAAACGTTTCGGTAGTGGCCAGTGGAAATTTAGCAACGGCAATATTCCCTTCCAGGAACTGTACATCGGGATCTTTTCCCAGGTTGCCAATAAGCATTACTCGGTTTACGCCTCTCATAGATTTATTCCTTTAGGTTAAGAAATCGTCTGCGGCTAACAATGCTCTTTAAAGTTAATTTCTTTTTCAGGGGCTACCAACAAAAAAATGTATCAGGTTGCTGATTTAACATCAGAATAAACTTTGCCGCCCGGTCTTTTCTTTAAGGTATTGGTTAATGAACCGGGGAAACGCATACTTCCCGATCTTATCCTTTGCTATCCATTGCCAGGACCCGGTCCCGGGAAACTTTCTCTTTACTTTGAATTTTATGAATTGGCCGGCTATCAGCTGATGAGATAACTGTTGTTTAAACAATGTAGAAATCGAAATCAATTCTGCTTCTTTATTATTGAACAATTTTCTTTTTTCAATTTGCTGCAACAGGGTTTTCTTATCCAGTTCAACAGCAGATTCGATCAGCGGAAATTCATACAGGTCTTGCCAGATATCTCTTTCTGTCCGTTGCCGGATAGTAATCTCATTTTTATGTTCCAGTACCAGGTAATAGAACCAGCGTTTGCGGATCTTTATTTTTTTCTCTTTAACAGGTAATTCATTAATACGGTCACGCTGAAAAGCGATACAGTGTTTTTTGAAACAACAGGTTGCACAAAGAGGAGAAACGGGTTTACAAACCACCGCTCCAAAATCCATAATGGCCTGGTTATAGAGACCGGGTCGTTTCTTATCAAGCAGCTCTTCTGCCAGTTGGGTGAAATATTTTTTCCCTTCTGTAGTATCCGTTGGTTTATCAATGCCGAATACACGGGCAAGCACCCTGAATACATTGCCATCAACAACAGCATGAGGAAGATTAAAAGCAAAGGAGCTGATAGCAGCAGCCGTATAGGGTCCCACACCTTTTAATGCTTTTATTTCTTCATAGCTACCCGGAAATTTCCCTTTCTTTTCTTTAGCAATAGACCGGGCTGAAGCGATCAGGTTGCGGCAACGGGTATAATAACCCAGGCCTTCCCACAGCTTAAAGATTTTTTCGTCCTTTGCCTTTGCCAGTTGCTGAATATCCGGGAAGGTTTTTATGAAGTTATTATAATAGCTTAGCCCCTGTTCCACCCGGGTTTGCTGCAGTATTATCTCGCTCAACCATATCTTGTAGGGGTCTTTTTCGCCTTTCCAGGGCATTTGCCGGTCATTTTGCTCCCTATTCCACTTCAGCAGCAGGGCAGGAAACCCTTTTTTCAGTTCAATTTTATCGGTTGTTTTCAATAGTCCTGGCTATTTAAGCTTTAAATATCCTTCATTTTTCAAATTCCTGTGGCTTTTGTTTTAAAAAAAACTGCCTATCCTGTTGACAATCATATTATTTTATCATAAATTGGCATTCGAAAACCATTAAAAACCTGCAACAATGAGAAAAGCCGATCTCGTTAATCAGATTTCAGAAAAAACAGGGATACCAAAGGTTGATGTCCTGGTAACCCTTGAAACCATGTTTAAAGAAGTAAAAGACACCCTGGCCGGGGGTGAGAATATCTATATTCGCGGATTTGGCAGCTTTATTACCAAGAAAAGAGCAGCCAAGATCGGCCGTAATATCAAAAAGAATATTGCAGTACATATTCCTGAGCATTATATTCCTGCGTTCAAGCCAGCTAAAGAATTTGTTGCCGAAGTCAAGAAGTTAAAAGAACCTAAACCAGATCCCGGCCCTGGTGATGATGCAGAATAAGATATCACCCGCCTTTCAAACATTCTCCCTTAATTACTGAAGCTTGTTCAGGGGTTTGAGGTAACTTTGCCCACTGAAATTTTTATTGTGAAAAAACCTCAATGGATTACTGTTGCCGTAGCTGTTGTAATTGTAGCAGCTATTTATAGGTTCGGGCCTACGATACCTCCCAAAAAGCCGGTAGCTGCAATTGAAAACCAGGCGCATAGTGAAGATGACGGACATGATCATGGTCCTGCCAAAAGCAGCATTACTATTGATACCATCCTTTTAATGGCCAAGAAACAGCTGAATACCGAGCAGGTTGTACGGCTCAATACATTGGAAAATTCTATCTCACGGGGTGATGTAAAAGACCAGCAACTAAGGGTATTTCACCAATTATCTCATTTTTGGGGTGATTCAGCCCGGATTTTTGAGCCTTATGCCTGGTATGAAGCCGAAGCAGCCAGATTGGAAAATTCGGAAAAAACCCTCACCTTTGCTGCCCACTTATTTTTGGATAACCTGCAAATGGACCGTGATCCCGAATTGGTGAAGTGGAAAGCATTGCAGGCCAAAGATTTGTTTGAAAGGTCTTTGAAGATCAATCCTGATAACGATTCGGCCAAAGTTGGTCTGGGTGCCTGTTATCTCTTTGGAAATATAGCTGCCGCCCCAATGGTCGGTATTGCAAAAATCAAAGAAGTAACAGATAAGGACAGTACCAATATATATGCCCAGATGACATTAGCCAAAGGCTCCCTGTATTCCGGGCAATATGACAAAGCTATCAGCCGTTTGGAAACAGTGCATCGCCTGCAGCCTGACAATGTAGAGACCGTTTTGATGCTGGCTGACGTTTGTGAACGAACCGGGAAAAAAGATAAAGCCATCAGCTGGTATGGGGAGAGTTTAAAATATATCACCCGTGCTGATGCCAGGAAAGAGATCGAGAAAAGAATTCAGGAGCTGAAGAAATAGAAGTTGAGAAACTTATTATAAACAAGAATTAAAAATTATTTGAGTATGCCTTGTGGTAAAAAAAGGAAGCGTCATAAAATTGCGACGCATAAGCGTAAAAAAAGACTGAGAAAGAACCGTCATAAGAAGAGAAATAAATAATTCTTTTCTGAAACGTATATACGCCCCGGTTAAATGGGGCGTATATTCAGTTTGACCGGTTTGTTTGCCGTACAGGTTTGCACCCCACCAATCTGCTTCAGACAATTCTCCTACAGGTTATTTCCGCATTCGGTACGGTTCCTGGCAAGCCGGTGTTTACAGCATCGAAGGTGTTTTCATTTATGTAAGCTGTAATGAACAAAGAACTTATTATTAATGTCGCTCCCCAGGGTGTTGAAATTGCCCTGCTGGAAGATAAGAAGCTGGTAGAACTGCATAGCGAAAAAAGCGATGCCCGTTTTGCCGTAGGCGACCTTTATCTTGGTAAAGTAAAAAAACTGATACCGGGATTAAATGCCGCATTCGTGGATGTTGGATTTGAGAAGGACGCCTTTCTTCATTATACCGACCTGAGTCCCTATGCCAAATCATTGCTGAAGTTCACTACCATGTGTATGAACGATAAAAGTGAACAAGGCGGCCTGGATTTTGGCAAATTCACGATTGAACCTGAGATCATTAAGACCGGCAAGATCAATGAAGTGCTGGGCGGTAAGCCAAATATCCTGGTGCAGATATTAAAAGAGCCCATCGCCGCTAAAGGACCCCGGCTTAGTTGTGAGCTGTCGCTACCCGGAAGATTTGTGGTGGTCACTCCCTTCAATGATATCGTTGCTGTATCCCGTAAAATTCATTCTTCAGAAGAAAGAAAGCGGTTGCAGAAAATAGTGGAGGCGATCAAACCTAAGAATTTTGGAGTGATCGTCCGTACTGCTGCCGAAGGAAAGAATACAGCCGAACTGCATGAAGATCTTTCTGCCCTCGTGGAGATGTGGAAGAGCATTCAAACCAACCTGAAAGGTGCTGTGGCTCCTGCCAAGATATTGAGTGAGCAAACAAAAGCCACCAGTATTTTGCGTGACTTGCTGAATGAAGATTTCAACAAGATCGTGGTGAATGATAAAAATATCTTCACCGATACCAAGAATTATATCCAGCGAATTGCCCCGGAGAAGGCAGATATCGTGTCATTTTACCAGAATGGGTCGCCCATTTTTGATTCTTTTGGCATTACCAAGCAGGTAAAATCTTCTTTTGGCAAAACTGTAAATCTCAATAGTGGCGCCTACCTCATCATTGAGCATACCGAAGCCCTGCATGTAATTGATATCAACAGCGGCTACAAAAGTGTAAGCAATAACCAGGAACAAAATGCCCTGGAAACAAACCTCGAAGCGGCAGAAGAAGTGGCAAGACAATTACGTCTTCGTGACCTGGGTGGTATCATTGTGATTGATTTTATTGATATGAAGTTTCCTGAGAACAAAAGGAAACTGATGGAAAAGATGGAAGAGTTCATGGCTCCCGACCGGGCTAAGCATGCGGTGCTTCCTATTTCCAAATTCGGGTTGATGCAGATCACCCGGCAGCGGATGAAGCCGGAAATGAATATCAATACCCAGGAACTTTGCCCAAGCTGTAATGGAACCGGCAAGATATCTTCAACACTATTGCTGGAAGATGAGATTGAAAAAAATCTCAGCTATCTCATTACTCATAAGAATGCAAGCCTGACATTGCTGGTGCATCCTATTATGTATGCCTACCTCACCAAAGGCTGGCCCTGGTCAACCAAAATGGCGAAGTGGAACAAAAAATTTGGCCAGAAAACAAAACTGGTACAGGATACCAATTGCCACCTGACAGAATATAAATTCTTTGATCAGCACGGTGAAGAGATCAAATTATAAAAAAATCCCTCGTTTAAAACGAGGGATTTTTTTGCTATAGTTATAGTTTTTTCTGTGTCGATCAATAACCAGGGTTCTGGATCAGACCGGCTGCATCAACCTCACGCTGAGGAATCGGGAATACTAATTCGTTAGCATTATATGCAAACCCGTCTACACTGAGTTTCAACCTTTTTACATCAGCAATGGCATGTCCTTCATGCGCCAATTCCAGCTTTCTTTCTAAAAGTATATCGGCCAGCGTTACAGCAACTGCTGCGGTAAGCCCTGCTCTTTGATGGGTGCGGTTATAATCATCCAAAGGTGTAGCACCAATTGCAGTACCGGCTCTGAAGTTTGCTTCTGCACGGGTAAGATACATTTCTGCCAGGCGGATGATTGGCAGAACCCTGTATTGCTGCTGCCATTTGCCACTACGTACATCACCGGCACCGGTATAGAACATAGCTAATCTTGCATCAGAAGGATCGTATAAAGCAAGATGGCTGGGCTGTATTGATACATCGCCATCTCTTCCTCCATACGCAGGTATAGACCAGTATAAATGCATATTGTTAGCACCATCGAGCGAACTTACTGTCATAGAATAAATATATTCTGTAGAGATAGAAGGAGTAGGAACCGGAAAAGCAGGTGCTAGTGTATTAAAAGCCCCTGCATAAGATGAAGCAAGAGATCTTCCATTTGCTGTGGCGCTAGAGATTGCCCTGTCGGCAGCATCCCTTGCCGCAGGATAGTTTTCCATTTGCAAATAAACCCTTGACAACATAGCTGCAGCAGCAGCCTTAGTCGCATAAACAAATCGACTTTGAGTGGCTATATTAGCAGGAACCGGTCCTGGATTTATAGCAGGTAATAAGCTCTCAGCTTCATTAAAGTCCGCCAATATTTGTGTGAATGTTTGCTCGACTGTACTTCTTGGGACTTTTGATGACTCATCAATTCCCCTTGTGGGAGTTAATATCAAAGGAACACCAAGATTTGTGGTTACACTACCGGCACTGTAGGGTTTTGCATATAGCTTGACCAATTCAAAATACATACAAGCTCTGATAAACAATGCTTCCCCTTTTACCCTGTTCTGATCAGCAGTTGCTACGATATTAATAGCACTGAGTACATTGTTTGCCCGGTTAATAGCATCGTAAGCATCAAGCCATGTATCTCTTACAAAACTGTTAGTGGTGATCATCGCTTTTTGCCAAATCTCGTCGGGCTGGTTAAAAGTTCCTTCCCACCTTATTTCGTCATTAGCAGCTAATAATTCTGAAAACAGAAGTATGTTTCCGCCATATAAATCACCATCAGATATTCCATCATAAGCACCGTTCAGTACTTTTTTGACGTTGGCATCTGAGGTAAGGGCGATTTCCTCGGCTACACTTTGGTAGGGGAATAACTCTATCTTTTTATCGCAGGAAGCGACAGAAAGAGAAAGTATTGATAAAATAATTATGTTACGTTTCATATTATTCATTTTTTAAGATTAAAACCCGAGGTTAATGCCAAAAGTCAATGATTTGATTTGAGGAGCAGCATAAAAGTCACTGCCCTGGTTACGGTTACCTGCCCGGTAATCCGTATTAACTTCAGGATCCCACCCGGTATAATCAGTGAATGTTGCCAGGTTAACTCCCGTTGCATAAATTCTGGCTGAACGGATCTTTAATTTACTAAGAATTGATGAAGGGATATTATATGCAAGTGTTACGTTTTTCAAACGAACGTATCCGCCATCTTCAACATAACGGCTGGATGCATTGATACCGTTTCCGTAGCCTAACCTGAGTTGAGGTACCTGGGTAATATCACCCGGATTTTGCCACCTGTCTAACTGGTCAGCTGTCTGGTTATCAAACCAGTCAAAACTGGCTGACATGAAACCTCCGCCGCCATTTTGTATCTGGTTACCAAACACACCCTGAAACAGTACTGACAGTTCAATTCCTTTATAGTTAAAAGTATTAGTTAAACCACCAATCCAATCGGGGTTTGGATTACCTACTATAAACGATGCTGCATCATTATAATCATTGGTAGTTGTTTTTCCATCTGCAAGATAATACAGTGCATCGCCGTTAGCGGGATCTGCACCTGCAAACTTAGGACCATAGAACACCCCGATTGCTTCTCCAACTAAAAGTGAATTCAGGTACCGGCCATCATTACCAGGAATTATGGTTTGATCACCATCGAGCTTGGTGATCTTATTAGCATTCTTTGCTAAATTAAAACTTGATGTCCAGGTAAAGCCCCTGCTTTTAATATTGGTTGAATTCAATACAAATTCAATCCCTTTATTCTGCATTGAACCGATATTAACCAACTGAGTGGTAAAACCCGAAGTACCCGGTACAGGTACGCTGTAGAGGAGATCCTCGGTATTTCTTACATAATAATCAATTTCACCACTGATGCGGTTGCCCCATAAACCGAAATCTAAACCAATATCAAGTTGCTTATTTTTTTCCCAGGCAAGGTCAGGATTGGGTAATTGAGTGGGTACAAGGCCTGATTGATTATTGTACTTACCTGCACCAAATAAGCCTAACTGGCTAAAATTACCAATCTGGTCGTTTCCGTTTATCCCGTAACTACCCCTGATCTTCAGGAAGCTGATCAGTTTTGACGAAGAAAGAAAACTTTCCTCACTTAATATCCATCCCGCAGAAACAGCAGGGAATATACCATATCGGTTATTCTTACCAAATTTTGAAGACCCGTCTGCACGAACACTTGCAGAGAACAAATATTTATTATTGAACTTATAGTTAGCTCTTCCAAAATAAGATACGATAGCCGACTCTGTTTTCGTTGTTGTTCCTCCAGTTATACGACCTGCACTTGCCAATGTTTGCAAATCTTCAACAGGGAAGTCCTCTCCATATACACTTGAGAAGTCCTGGGCAAATTTTTGATACGACATACCCAGTGTTGCATCAATATCATGTTTCTCCGCAATTGTTTTGGTATAGGTAAAATAGTTGTTGGTATTGTAGGTAAAATTCCGGAACCAATCAGATTGACCATACCCATTTGTTGAAAGACCGGTCAGGGTTCTGAATCCCCTGAAAAGTACATCGTTCTGAGATTGAATATCAGCACCGAACTCCGTCCTGAATGCAAGGTCTTTGGTAAACTTGTAAGCCAGAAACACATTACCTATGTTTCTGAACGTTGTTGACTTGTACGTTGAATTTTCAGTTTCAATCAAACCATTATAATAGGTAGTAGTAGGTGTATTATACAATACGCCATTCAAATCACGAACAGGAGTGATGGGTGCCAATGCCACTAACTGCATAGGAGTCTGGAAAGCATTATCCAGGTTGTTCCTGTTACCAACGGTGCGGGATACGCCAAGATTGATTCCAATCTTTACTTTATTACTTGCATCATGTTCTAAATTAAAACGGGATGAGATCCGTTGAAAATTATTCAGGATCAAAATACCATCCACATCATTGAACCCACCGCTAATATAGAAACGGGTTTTATCATTACCGCCCGATGCAGTAATATCAACCATTTTGGTAGTTGCTTTATCATTGAAAGCTAATTTTTGCCAGTCTGTATTGGTTTCTAAGTTTCTCCAGTCTGAATAGCCGGAATAACGGGTAAGCCTGTTCTCAGCAAACTGAAGCCATGAGCCCGGATATTGCGCCGGATCTAATGGATCAACACCTTCAATAATATCACTGTTGATTGCAGCTTCTCTTAAAAGGTCTACGTACTGACGTGCATCCAGAAATTTCCTGTAGCCTGTCGGCTTATTAGTTCCGTATTGAAAATTCACGCCCAGGTTAGTTTTCCCTGCACGGCCTTTTTTGGTTGTAATAATAACAACACCGCCCGCAGCCCGGGAACCATAAATAGAGGCGGCAGATGCATCTTTCAAAATGTCGAATGTTTCTATATCATTGAAATTAAGATCTGCCAAAGCATTACCGGAAAGGCCATCGGTATTGATTGGAATTCCATCAACTACATATAAAGGATCGTTTCCGGCCGTTAATGAACCTCCGCCCCTGATCCTGACCTTAACCCCTTCTCCCACTTTACCGTTGTTGGCTTCTACAAAAACACCTGCAGCTCTTCCCTGGATAGCCTGGGTAAAATTTGTTACAGGGGTATTCGCAACTTCAGCCCCTTTAATTCTGGCAATGTTACCCGTTAAGTCTTTTTTGATTTTTCCACCATAACCGACTACAACTACCTCATCAAGGCTTTGTGTGGCTCCGGCTTTTAGTGAAACTTCCACTGTAGAACCGGTGATAGTTATTTCCTGGGATTCAAAACCCAAAGCAGAAATAATGAGAGCTGTACTTTTTTCAGGAACTGAAAGAGAGAAGGTTCCATCTGAACCCGAAGTGGTTCCGCTTCTTGATCCTTTTACGGTTACTGAAGCACCAGGTATCGGGGACCCATCTTTGCCATCCGTAACTTTTCCAATTACTGTTTTGTTTTGAGCCCATACCATCTGAACGGATAATAGGAATACCGTCAGCATCAGGCCTGCTGTTTTTCTCATGTGCATGTAATTTTAGTGCGTTGCTAAAATATTAATAAAATGTTAAGACAAAAAAAGCCGTGCAATGTGCTGCACGACTTTTAAATAAATATTAATCATCATATTAACTATTCCCTGTCTTTAGCCCCAAGATATAACATGACATATTGTATTAGTGTCACTACAGCGGCCAAAGCAGCTACGACATAGGTGGTAGCCGCCCATTTCAGGGCATCTTTGGCTTTTGGATACTCCCGGGAATTGGTCACATTTGTTGTATTTAACCAGGCTAATGCTCTACGACTGGCATCAAATTCCACAGGCAAAGTGACCAGTGAAAAAAGTACCGTCAGGGCGAAAATAATGATGCCAATCAACAAAAGGGTGCTGTTCCCGGAGCTGGCCATTACCACACCGATCAATAATACCCAGTTTACCAGCGAAGAGCTTACCTGGACCACCGGGACCAGCTTACTTCGCATCATCAACCAGCTGTAAGCAGTTGCATGCTGAACAGCATGGCCACATTCGTGAGCAGCCACGGCTACCGCTGAAACACTCGTGCCGGTATATACCTCAGGACTAAGGTTTACAGTCTTATTAACCGGGTTATAGTGGTCGCTGAGAAAACCTTCCACGGAGGTCACTTTTACATCATAAATACCGCTTTCCCGGAGCATTTTTTCAGCAATTTCACGGCCACTCAGGCCACTTGATAACGGGACCTGGCTGTATTGCTTAAACTTCCGTTTCAGGGCCAGTGAAACCAACATGCTGATACCTAAAAATATCAGCGAAACGATCATAATTGAGGGTGTCATTTTTTGATTAATTTTTAAATTTTCCTATGCTTTTATAACAAATCTTCAGCCATTTGGATGACTACTCTTTTTTCGGCCTTTTTGTCACACAAATAAATAATGCAGTTCTTAAAACAGGAAATAATAACTGGCCAGATGGCAAAAAGGGAATGCTATAATTTAATGATTATAAGCACATTAGAAGCAATTTTTTCAAGATGCGTAATTTTGATTTTTAAAAGGTTTTAAAGCTGAAAGTTATCAACAGCAGCAAAAATTTATTTTGAAATGTGGGTCATATTTGTAACTTAGCAATAGAATTTAATGGGTTAGTAAGTAAGAGGGTCAGTCGTCAAGATTGACCCTTTTTCATTTTATAAATCTGCTTCACGCTATTTATTTTTTTCTGCTGTTTGTTTTTCTTTTTTCCCGGGTTTGTTTTCAAAATTTTTAGCTTTTTCATCCAAATTTTTTTGATCAGTTACCTTTAACGCATGAGTAAGACCAAGTCAGCATTTTTTTGTCAGCAATGTGGTTATGAAAGTGTGAAATGGGTAGGTCAATGTCCATCCTGCGGGCAGTGGAATACATTTGTTGAAGAACTGGTGCAAAAAGAAACAGCCAAGAGTAATAATGGCTGGAAAGATTATAACGAAGAAAAAAGAACGAACCGAACCGTTTCATTACAGGAGATCAAAAGCAGTGAAGAAAAAAGAATTGCCACTGCAGATACAGAATTGAATCGTGTATTAGGTGGTGGGATTGTTCCGGGAAGTATTGTTCTGGTAGCAGGTGAACCTGGAATCGGTAAATCAACCTTGTTCCTGCAAAATGGATTATGGATAAAAGATATTACCGTTCTTTATATCAGCGGTGAAGAAAGCGAACAACAGATCAAGATGCGGGCTGATCGTTTGAAACAAACCCCATCAGCTGCTAACGGGGAAAATTTTTACCTGCTGACTGAAACATCCACACAGATCATTTTCCAGGAAATAAAAAAACTGAAACCGCAACTCGTTATCGTTGATTCGGTTCAAACTTTACATACACCGTTTATTGATTCATCCCCCGGCAGCGTATCACAGATACGGGAATGCACGGCCGAATTTCAACGCTTTGCCAAGGAAACAGACACTCCTGTTTTCCTGATCGGTCATATTACCAAGGATGGAAGTATCGCCGGGCCAAAGATTCTGGAACATATGGTGGATACAGTACTACAGTTTGAAGGTGACCGTCATTATGCCTACCGGATCCTGCGTACACTAAAGAATCGTTTTGGCAGCACCGCTGAACTGGGCATCTATGAAATGACGGATACTGGTATGAGAGCAGTAACCAACCCCAGTGAAATTCTCATCACACAAAAAGAAGATCAGCTGAGTGGTATTGCGATCGCTGCTACTATTGAAGGTATAAGACCATTGCTGATCGAAGTGCAGGCACTGGTCACTCAATCTGTTTACGGAACACCACAGCGAACGGTTTCTGGCTTTGATCTGCGTCGCTTACAATTATTATTGGCAGTCCTGGAAAAAAGAGGCGGTTTTCATTTTGGTATGAAGGACGTTTTCTTAAATATAGCCGGCGGCATCAAAGTAGAAGACCCTTCTATTGACCTTGCTGTTCTTTGTTCTTTATTATCTTCCTACGAGGATGTGCCATTGCCACAACATATTTGCTTTGCAGGGGAAGTGGGATTGAGTGGAGAGATAAGAGCAGTCAATCGTATTGAGCAGCGCATAGCAGAGGCAGAAAAATTGGGGTTTGAAAAGATCATTGTTTCCAAATACAACCAGAAAGGCTTAGCTAAGCAGAAGTTCAATATTGAAGTAGTAACAATGGGCCGGGTGGAAGAAGTTTACCAGTATTTGTTTTAAGGCTTGAAGTAGCGAAGAGATTAATTAAATAGTCTTATGGTCAGCCTTCGTGAAATAAAAGATTCCTTTCTTCATTTGCTTTTTCCGCATGTATGTGATGGATGCGGCAGTGATTTGCTTGGCAAAAATTCCATGCTCTGCCTGCAATGCCTGGAAGCCATTCCCCAAACCGATTTTGAAAAATACCCGGTGAATCCCATTGAAAAAAGATTCTATGGCCGCCTGCCTTTAGAACAGGCTACTGCCAGTTATTATTTTACTAAAGAATCATTAGTGCAGAAACTGGTACACCAGGTAAAATATAAAGGCAATAAAGAACTGGGCATACAATTGGGGCAACTCATGGGCGATCTGCTGAAAAGATCCGGGAGGTTTTCTGTTGATGCCATGATTCCCCTGCCGTTATTCCCGGTCAAAGAAAAGAAACGTGGTTATAACCAATCCATGCTACTATGCGAAGGTATCCGGTCACAGTTTCCTGTGCCAATTCTGAACGATGTGATCACAAGACCTGAACATACAGAAACCCAAACCAAAAAAGGCCGTATTGAAAGATGGAAGAATATGGAAGGAAAATTTGTGCTTACAGATCCCGCTGCCATAGCAGGTAAACATATTCTTTTAGTAGATGATGTCATCACTACCGGTGCTACTCTTGAATCCTGTGGCTCCACATTACTGAGAGCTGAAAATGTTAAGCTTAGCGTAGCCTGTCTTTGCTACTCCGCTCGTTAATCTCAATTTGTTGGGCTATTTTTGATACCAATGAGAATTGTAAGCCTGTTCCTGTTATCCTGTTGCCTGCTTGTTCTGTCCTGCCGGAAAGAATCCTTTATTACTTCTCCGGATGCAAGGGTCACTATTACCATCGACACATTAAAATATGACACCGTATTTGCAACAACAGGTTCTGTTACCAAAACCTTCAAGATCGTTAATGAGAATGACCAGAAGCTGCGTATCAGTTCCGTGAAACTGATGGGTGGTAACAGTTCGGCTTATAAAATAAATGTGGACGGAACTACCGGACCTGAGGTAACCAATCTTGAGATTGAAGCTAATGACAGTCTCTATGTATTTGCGCAAGTGAACATTAATCCAAATGCTGCTAACCTTCCTTTCATTGTACGGGACAGTATCCAGATCAGTTATAATGGAACAAACAGGCTGGTGCAATTAGAAGCCTGGGGACAGAATGCACATTTCCTCCGCAATAAACAAGTGCTGACCAATGAAACATGGAATAATGACCTGCCCTATGTAATACTCGGCTATTTGTATGTAGATACCAACCAGACACTTACTATCAACAAGGGCTGCCGCATATATGTACATGCAGATGCGCCAATCATCGTAGAAGGTACGTTACAGGTAAATGGTTTAAAAGATACAGCAGACCGTGTCATTTTCCAGGGTGACAGGATGGATGAGCCTTATAAAGACTACCCGGCCAGCTGGCCCGGCATTTATTTTCTCGGCAGCAGTATCAATAATGTGATGAACTATGCTATCATCAAAAATGGTTATCAATCCATCGGTGTTGAAAATCCTTCCACCAATGCCAATCCCAAGCTGACGATGAATGAATGTATCGTTGATAATGCTTTTGACGCCGGTATCATTGCTGTCAACTCTAGTATCAGGGCAACCAATTGCCTGGTCAGTAATTGTGGCAAAAATGTTTATCTCGTGGGTGGTGGTAATTACCAGTTCACCCATTGCACCGTTGTCACTTATTCCAATAATTTCATACAGCATAAAGATCCCGTGCTGACGGTAACGAATTTTTCAAACAATGGCAACTCTAACCTGGATGCTGTATTCCGTAATTGTATTTTCTGGGGCGAAAACGGAACCGTGGAGGATGAAGTGGTGGTTTTGAAAAACGGCAGTACTCCTTTCAATGTTAATTTTGACCATAATTTATGGAAGGTCCAAGCCGCTCCTGCCAATGTGACCAGTACACAGATCGTCAATAATATTCCTCCCGATTTTGACAGTGTGAACAGCTCCCGGAATTATTATGATTTCAGGCTGAAAACCGGCTCTCCCGCCATCAATAAAGGCGTTAATGCGGGTATAGTTATTGACCTGGATGGGAAAACAAGGCCTGTCGGCCTACCTGACCTGGGTTGTTTTGAAAAACAATAGGGCAACCAGCGATAAAATTTAACCGATTCGCCAACCAGGCAAGCTTAACTTTGTTATTCTTCTTTATAAACGTAAACTCATATACAATGAAAACATTATTCCTGTCACTGATCATAGCTGTAACGCTAACCGGTGGCTCTATCTATGATTTTAAAGTAGGTGGACTTGATGGTACCGATATCGATCTTTCCCAATACAAGGGTAAGAAGATCATGGTGGTGAACACGGCCTCCAAATGTGGCCTCACACCGCAGTACGAAGGATTAGAAACACTCTATAAGCAATACAAAGACAAGTTGGTGATCATCGGTTTCCCAGCCAACAACTTTAACGGACAGGAGCCCCTCGATAATAAGGGCATCAAAGAATTCTGTACCAAGAATTATGGCGTCAGCTTCCCGATGGCAGAAAAAATTTCGGTGAAAGGAGATGATACACATCCATTATACAAATACTTAAAAGAGCAGGCAGCAGCCAAAGGTTTTGCCGACCCGGTAACCTGGAACTTTGGAAAATTTCTTATCAATGAAAAAGGTGAGCTGATCGCTACGTTCAGCCCGAGAACAACACCGATGAGTGAAGATATTTTGAAGTGGTTGAATTAATTGGTCAAATAAATTTCCTACAGCGACCCTCTTTCAAGGGTCGCTTTTTTTATGACCAGAAAGTTTACTTTCGCTTTCCAATGCAATTCTCCCAGATCATAGGACAACAACCCATCAAACAGCAATTAGCTGAAATGGTGCAGCATAACCGGCTGAGCCATGCGCTGCTGTTTTTGGGAAAAGAAGGAAACGGTGCTTTACCGCTGGCACTGGCCTTTGCACAGTTCCTGGTTTGTGATAAAGTGAATGGTAAATCACAGCATGCTATCGGACCATCTCTTTTCGGAGACGAACCAGCTACCAATATCCCGCAACCAGTAACCTGCAACGAGCCCTGCGGCACCTGCCCTTCCTGCCAGAAAGCGCAGCAACTGATCCACCCGGATATACATTTTTCCTACCCGGTGGTGACGAAGAAAGCAGGCACTCCTCCTATCAGCACTGATTATATCACTGAATGGAGAGAGTTCATTAAAAGTTACCCGTATGGAAATGCGTATGACTGGTTACAGTTTATCGGTGCTGAAAACAAACAGGGTAATATCACCGCCCATGAGTGTAATGATATCATCCGCAAGCTGAACCTGAAGAGTTTTGAAAGTGAATACAAGATCCTCATCATGTGGCTGCCGGAATATTTGGGTAATGAAGGCAATAAATTACTCAAGCTGATTGAAGAGCCACCTGTCAATACACTTTTTATCCTGGTAGCGGAAAATGAATCGTTGATATTACCAACCATCCTCAGCCGTTGCCAGTTGGTGAAAATACCAGCCCTGGAAATTTCGGATATCGAAACCGCACTGGTCAGCCGGAATAAAACTGAACCGCCCACCGCCCGCCAGGTAGCCGGTGTAAGTGAGGGCAATTACCGGGAAGCTTTACAATTAGTGCAGCATGCTGATGAAGACTGGCAAAGCCTGTTGAAAGACTGGCTGAATGCTATCTTACGAACCGGCCCGGTGGCCCAGACCAAATGGGTGGAAGAGATCAGCCGGCTGGGCCGGGAAAAACAAAAAC